>CAKPCK010000006.1 GCA_934141555.1 uncultured Clostridia bacterium
TGCCAACATGGCATCCTGCAGCATTATTGAGAGATGAAAATAAAAAAATAGACTTTATTAAAGATTTAAAACAAGTTATAAAAAGATATAATGAAATATGCCAATAGATTGAATAAAGGGTCAGGTATATTGACTGAAATAGTGTAAAAATATAAAATATTTATACGAAATTAGTTGAATGGAGTTACTTATAATGGAAGAAATAAAATCAAAAGCAAATTATTGTTTAAATTGTGTGACAAAACCTTGTTCAAATAAAGGTTGTCCATTAAATAATAATATACCAGGATTTATAAAAGCAATAAAAGAAGAAAATTATAAAAAAGCATATGAGATATTGTCAGAAACAACAGTACTAGAATCTGTATGTGGAAGGATATGCCCACATACTAAACAATGTCAGGGCTCATGTGTAAGAGGAATAAAAGGACAACCTGTTAGTATTGGAGAACTAGAAGCATTTATAGGAGATATTGCAATAAAAGAAGGATATAAATTTGCAGAAATAAATAATGAAAATAGAAATAAAAAAGTTGCAATTGTAGGAGGAGGTCCTGCTGGTTTAACAGCATCTGCATTCTTATTAAAAAAAGGATATTCTGTTACTATATTTGAAAAATATGATTATCTTGGAGGCTTGCTTGTTCATGGAATTCCAGAATTTAGACTTCCAAAGAAAATTGTAAAAGATACAATTCAGAAAATATTAGATTTAGGATTACAAGTTGAATATAATAAAGAACTTGGAAAAAATTTAACATTACAAGAACTTGATGAAAAATTTGATGCAATATTTTTAGCATATGGTGCTAATATAACTACTAAAATGGGAGTAGATGGAGAAGATTTAAAAGGTGTATATGGAGGAAATCAGCTTTTAGAAAAAAATTTACATCCAAATTATAAAGGAAAGAAAGTTGCTGTAATAGGTGGCGGAAATGTAGCAATGGATTGTGCTAGAACAATAAAAAGATTAGGTGCAGAAGAAGTTGATATTATATATAGAAGAGCAGAAGAACAAATGCCAGCAGAAGTAAAAGAAATAGAAGAAGCTAAACAAGAGGGAATAAAGTTTTTATTCCAAAATAATATTGTAAAAATTATAGGAAATCAAAAAGTAGAAAAATTAGAATTAATTAAAACAGAATTAGTACAAAAAGAAGGAGAAACGAGAAAAGTTCCTATAAATATAGAAAATTCAAATTATTTAATTGATATAGATTATGTAATAATGGCATTAGGATCAATGCCTGAAGAGTTTACAAACGATTTAAGGCTTACTTTAGATAAGTATGGTTATATTATAATAGATGAAAAAAATAAAACCTCAAAAGCTAAAATATTTGCAGGAGGAGATATTGCTGGATGTAAAGGAACAGTAGCTTGGGCTGCTCGTTCTGGAAGAGATGCAGCAAATTCTATTGATGAATATTTACAGAATATATAAGAAAGATAAAAATAAAGGACTAGATTATTCTAGTCCTTCTCAAAAAAGATAGGGATATCTTTTTTGTGTAGAAAATTGATTATCTTTAGTATAATATCATATGTAAAACTTCATCTTTTGTGAAGTCATATGTAACTTAAAAATCATATGTACTTAAGTAATACTTTTGTAAATTAATATTCTTTGGTACTTTTATCTTTGGTATTTTTTAAATCTTTAGTAAAAGTTATAAAATTTATCTTTTGTTTTTTTTATATCTTTTGTATATTAAAATCTTTTGTTAATTATGTATTTTATCTCCTGTTACGAAGTTAAGGAGTGCTCTAAACCAAGAACCAACTTTTGTAGGTTTTTTGATTGTTAGAGCTGTTTCAATGCCACCATTTTCAAGCACGTTAGATTTATGTTCTAATTGTGACATTTTTTCAGTATAATAGTCATCAAAGAAAGTATAATCATCAGTTCTTCCAATTAAATTTCCATAATGATCTAATTTTTTTCTGTAATTATCAAGTTCCTCTAAATTTGAAATTTTTCTAAAAGCTTTATCAAAATATCCTTTTATAAGAGTATTTTGAGCCTTTAAAAATGTGTCTGTAATTTTTACTTTTAGAGTCTCTTGTTTTGCAACTATTTTATTAACTCTGTTACATCTTTCATCATAAGAATAAAATTTATTATTTAATCTTAAGATTTCTTCTTCAAGTTCCAAAATTTGATCACAACAAGATTCGATTTCTGAAAATGTTTTACTTGAAGTAAGTTCAATAAAATAATTTTTGAATTTATCATTACTTGTAAATGTACTATCAAATAATATTTCATCACCAGTAAAATAAGTTAATTGTTCAATTAAGTTACATTCTAGTGGGTAATATGATGGACTAATTGTTTCAAAAGAAATTCCAAAATATTTTACAGCTTCTTTTTGAATACCAATTACTTTTGAAGTAGAATATTGTACAGCAGCTTCATTTAATCCCATACCTGTAATTTTTAATGTATCAAAATTGCATAATCCCATACGAATTAAATTATTTCGCTTATCTTTAATTTCTTGAATATAGTGTATACATTCATGAATTGCAAATTCTTCTAAATCCTCAACAGCAACTCTTTCATTAAAATAAATAGATGTATTTTTGTAGAAGTAATTTGCTTCTGCCATACCTTCAGGCATTTCAGCTCGATACATTGTTAATCTTGCAAGTTTTGCAAATAGATCTGATTCATTAAAACAAAGTTCTGGAAATGTTTCACAAAGCTTTGTTGCAATATTGTGAGCTATTCTATTAACTGTCATTGTATCTAATATGTCGACTACTTTTATTCCATCTTTTCTTAAGTCAGATTCAATGCTCATTGTATCCTCCAGTTCTTTATTTTGACATTTGTATAATAAATTCGTCAAATTTATTATACAATATTTTGTTGTAAATGTGTATTACAATAGTATTAAATTTATGTTACAAAAATATTACAAAAAAACTGAGCAATTTATTACTCAGTTTTATCATTATCTTGTTCAACTTCTTTAAAAATATCGTCTTGAAAGAACTCTGTTATAGTAATTCCAAAACCTTCGCATATATGAAGTAATGTATCTAACTTTATTAGTTCTGTTCTTTTACTCATAAATGCTGCAAGTGTTGACATTGGAACGCCTGAAGCTTTGAATAATGCCCATAGACTCATTCCATTTTTCTTTTGATAGAATTTAATTCTTTCTCTTATTGCATCTGATAAATACATTCTAATCACCTCTTAAATTTAATATATTTGAGTATAGCAGTAAATTTAACAGAACTAGTCTATCCAAATAGAGTAAAAATATGTAATTTTATTAAAATTGTTGACTTTGAATGTATAATGAGATATTATATAAATAGATTTAACAAAAGTTAAGGAGAGGTACTATGGAAAAAAATTCAAGAAAAGATGTAAAGAAAAGAATAGGAAAACAAAAAAATACAGTATTTAATGTATTGGCTAATGTATTTAATGGTAAAAAAAATAATGGTAAAGAAAATGAGCTAAGGGGGCTTAAAGGAAAACTAGAAAAAAGGATAAGATATAGTATTAGTTCTTTTGAAGCTACAAGGGGAAGAAAAGCAACTAGAGAAGAAAGAGCTAAAATAAGACATAGAGTTACACATGATTTTCAAACACGATTGGCAGTAAGAACTGGTTCACTAGCTTTAGCTGGATTTACTTTATTTTCAGCAGGTAAAATGTTAGGAGAAGGTTCTGGAAAAATAGAAGGAGTTACTCAAGAAAATCCAGAATCAGTTACAGTTGATGTTAATAACTTTAAGGAAGGACTTAAAGTTGTTGGATTAGGAGATGATGGAGTATTACTTGTTCAAAATGAAGATGGACAAGATGTACAAATTACAAATCAAAATGTAAATGCTATAAAAGAACAAAATGATATAATTGCTCAAAGAGAGGCTCAGATTCAACAAATAAGAGATGATATAAAAAATATAAAAAATGAAAAAGATGCAATAAAATATATGAAAAAAACTTTTAGAGAGCAATACAAAATAGATAATGGAGTAGAGATTGCAGGTAATATAAAAATTTATACGAAAAGTTGGGATTCCAATCCAAATACAAAAGAAGAAGTTATAGTAGAGAAAGCTAGTGGAGAAATAATTGAATCTTGGAATGAAAGAGATAATCAAGATAATTCTATAAGTAAAGTGCTAGGAATTTTACTTGAAACTGAAAAGTTAAGATTATATTATCAACAAAATTCACCAGATAGCTATATGTCAAGAAAAGGTGGAGAAAAAGATCAACTTGCAGATTTTATAATAAGAGCTAAAGGATTAGATGAGCAAACACAACAAGTAGATGGTATGGAACCAGGTGAATAATTAAATAAGAAAATAAGACTTCATTTTGAAGTCTTATTTTTGTGACAATAAAATTAATCCTTTTTTAATCAAATCTTCAATAGATAAATTATCAATATCAAGATGTTCAAAAGCTTTTTCAATATCTTTCTTAGAATATCCTAAAACCATTAAACCAGAAATAGCTTCATTAATATTTTCACTATTATCTTTAGTCTTCTTTGAAGAATTTTCTTCAAGTTGCTCTTCTTTTAATTTATCCTTTAATTCAAGAATAATTCTTTGAGCAGATTTGTTTCCAATTCCAGGAACTTTTGTAAGAACTTTAACATCATTAGAGATTACTGCAATTGCAAAATCAGAAGGTTCTATACAAGAAAGCATCACTAATGCACTTTTGGCTCCAACACCACTAACAGAAATAAGTAATTCAAACATTTTTAATTGTTCTTGTGTTTTAAAACCATATATACTTATATCATCTTCTCGAACTTTTACATATGTAAATACTTTTATAATATCATGTAATTCTCCAATAGTGTCAATATTATTTTGTGACATAAAAATTTTGTAACCCAAGCCATTAATATCTATAACAATATATCCATTTGATTTTAATTCAAGTGCTCCTTTTATATATGCAAACATAATTATATTTTCCTTTCATGTAAATTATTATGAGATTATATATTAAAAAAGAAATAAAATCAATATGTAAATAACAGAAAAGAGACTTACTAAGATAGTAAGTCTCTTTCTGTCGACAGGTTAGAAGTTGGTTTTCTTCATGCCTGTCATATCTCCTTCGAAGGAGATCGTGTCATCAACAACCCACTTTTGAGTGCAGATTGCCTCTTCATCAATCGGGAAACCAGCCCCCTTCAGAAGGTCACGCAAATCGCGAGGACCTTCTCCACCATAGCCAGCAGTGACAGAATAAACGCGGAGTTTAATTTTGGCCCACTTATGGCCAGTCATATGCCCCTCAATGATAAGAGGGAACATATTATCAGGGATTGCCCCCTCAACATACCCGTACTTATCAGAATGATAGTTTAAGGGAAATTCAATGTGGGGGAGGCCAGCAGAGGTGTTGTACTTAAAAGAATAGCTTTCAGGTACAAAACCACCTTTGATGAACGCGAGAGCGTTGATCCGAGCCATAGAGCTCGTGCTAGTGATGACATCAATGTAATCCATGGAAGTCTCCTTTGGTTTGTGAAGCAATAGATATAATGCTTCTTTGTAAATATTCGTACATTAATAGTATAACACAATTTACATAAAATGTAAAGACTGAGGCACAAAAATATGTTCGAAATATTGACTTTTTTAGTCTATAGTTTTATAATTTACAAAGATTATAGGAGAAAAGGAAAATAAAAAATGAATGAAAAAGAACCATTAGCATTTAGAATGAGACCAAAAACATTAGAAGAATATGTAGGACAAGAACATGTAATAGGTCCAGGAAAACTATTATATAGAACAATAAAAGCAGATAGATTATCAAGTATTATATTATTTGGACCTCCAGGTTGTGGAAAAACATCATTAGCAAAAGTAATAAGTGAAACAACTAAATATAAGTTTTATAAAATAAATGCAGTAACAGCAGGAGTAGCAGATATAAAAAGAGTTGTAGAAGAAACAAGAAATTATATGATGAATCCAACTGGAAAAAGTATTTTGTTTATAGATGAAATTCATAGATTTAATAAATTACAACAAGATGCACTTTTACCATATGTAGAAAATGGAACAATAATATTAATAGGAGCAACAACAGAAAATCCATATTTTGAAGTAAATAAAGCTTTAATTTCAAGATCTATGGTAATAAAACTTAACCCATTAACAGAAGATGATATTTATAAAATTTTAAAAAATGCACTTGAAAGAAAAGATGGGCTTGGAGAATATTCTATAAAAATAGAAGATAGTACATTACGAAAAATAGCAGATATATCAAATGGAGATGTAAGAACAGCTTTAAATGGTTTAGAAATAGCAGTATTAACAACAAGTATGAGTTCAGATGGATATATTCATATAACAGATGAAGTTATAAAAAATAGTATTCAAAACAGAAAAGCAATTTTTGATAAAAATGGAGATACACATTATGATAATATAAGCGCTTTTATAAAATCAATGAGAGGTTCAGATCCTGACGCAACATTATTATATTTAGCAAGAGCACTGAATGGAGGAGAAGACCCAGTATTTTTAGCAAGAAGAATAGTAATTTGTGCATCAGAAGATGTTGGATTAGCAGATCCACAAGCACTTGTTATTGCAACATCTGCAATGCAAGCTGTTAATATGATAGGAATGCCAGAAGCTAGAATAATACTTGCAGAAGCAGCCGTATATGTTGCAAACTGTAAAAAATCAAATGCAACATATTTAGGAATTAACAAAGCATTAGAAGATGTTGCAAATTCAGACACTGGTGAAATACCAATGCACATTAGAAATGCACCAATAGAAAAAATGAGAGAATTAGGATATAATGAAGGATATTTATATCCACATGATTTTCCAGGACATTGGGTTGAACAACAATATTTACCAGATAAAATGGTTGGAACAAAATATTACATTAAAGATGAAAATATTAAATAAAATAATAGAATTTGGAAAAGATAGAAAAAAGAAGAATTTTCTATCTTTTTAATTTGATTTTTAAGGATAAAAATATGAATGAAAAAATAAAAAAACAATCTTTGAATATAAAAATTGCTATTATTGGAGGGTTAGCAGGTATTATATGTGGCTTATTTGGAACTGGTGGTGGAATGATACTTGTTCCAGCATTTATTTATATGTTAGATATTGAACCAAAAAAAGCAAGAGCAACATCACTTTGTTGTATGTTAGCAATGGTAATTGTAAGTAGTTTCTTCTATTATAAAAATAATTATATAAATTGGAATTCAGGATTATTATGTGCAATAGGAGGAATATTTGGAGGATATATAGGTGCAATAATATTAAAAAAAGTGCCTGATTATATTTTGAAAATTTTGTTTACAATTTTTATTTTATATTATGCTTATAGAATGTTATTTGTTTTGTAAAATTGGAGGAAAGATATGTTACAAATCTTAATTGGTGGGTTATCTGGAATATTCAGTGGAATAGGAATGGGTGGAGGTACAATTTTAATATTTTTACTTACAACATTTGCAGGATTAGAACAACATATTGCACAAGCAACAAATCTTATATATTTTATTCCAACAGCAATTTCAGCAATTATAGTAAATTACAGAAATAAAAATATTAATGTAAAATTGGCAATTTATATTTCAATTTGTGGAATTATAGGTGCTATAATTGGTTCAATTATTTCAGTAAATATTGAAGTTGGAATATTAAGAAAATTATTTGGAATATTCTTGATTTTTATTGCAATTCATGAGATTTATACATTGTGGAAAGAAAAAAATAGAAATGGCATGCCTTGACACTTAGTGGCAAATTTGTTATAACAATAAGAGGATTATTAATGAGAAAAGGAGCATGCTAAATGAAACTACTAATAACAGAAAAGCCATCTGTAGCAATGGAATTTGCCAAAGCATTAAAAATAAATATGAACAGAAAAGATGGATACATAGAATCAGATGGTTGGATAATAACATGGTGTGTAGGTCATTTAGTAACAATGAGTTATCCAGAAGTATATGATGAAAAATTAAAGTTTTGGAGATTAGATACATTACCATTTATTCCAACAGAATGGAAATATGAAATAATACCAAATGTACAAAAACAATTTAATATAGTACAAAGATTATTACAAAGAGAAGATGTAGAAGAAATATATAATGCAGGAGACTCTGGAAGAGAAGGAGAATATATACAAAGATTAGTATATATGATGGCAAAACCAAATCCAAAAGCACAAATAAAAAGAGTATGGATAGATTCACAAACAGAAGAAGAAATAAAAAGAGGAATAAGAGAAGCAAAAGATCAAAGTGAATATGATAGTTTAGCAGATTCAGCATATTTAAGAGCAAAAGAAGATTATTTGATAGGAATAAATTTCTCAAGACTATTAACAATAATATATGGAAGAAGAGTAGCATCAAAAATAAATGAAGAAAAAATATCAATTTCAGTAGGAAGAGTAATGACATGTGTATTAGGAATGATAGTATCAAGAGAAAGAGAAATAAGAAACTTTGTAAAAACAAAATACTATAAAATAATAGGTGAATTTGGAAATACAGATGGATCATTTAAAGCAGAATGGAAAGTAAACGAAAAATCAAAGCTATTTGAATCTCCAAAATTATACAATGATAGTGGATTTAAAAAAGAAAATGAAGCAAAAGAATTTATTGCAAGTTTAGTAGGAAAAAAAGCAATAATATCAGAATTAAAGAAATCAAAACAAAAAGAAAATGCACCACTATTATTTAATTTAGCAGAAATTCAAAATGAATGTACAAAAAGATTCAAAATAAAACCAGATGAAACACTAGATGTAATTCAAAATTTATATGAGAAAAAATTAGTTACATATCCAAGAACAGATGCCAGAGTTTTATCAACAGCAGTTGCAAAAGAAATATCAAAAAATTTGAATGGATTAATGAGAGGATATAAAGACGAAGAAGTACAAAATTTATTAAAAAAGATGGTAGATGAAAAATATTCAACAAATTTAGTAAAAACAAAATATGTAAATGATAGCAAAATAACAGACCACTATGCAATAATTCCAACAGGACAAGGATATGAAAATTATGAAAAGTTGCCAGAATTGCATAAAAAGGTGTATAATACTATTGTAAAAAGATTTATTGCAATATTTTATCCACCAGCAGAATATAATAAAGTAAATGTTGTAGTTGACGTAGAAAATGAAACATTTATAGCAAGTGGAAAAGTTTGTATAGCACAAGGATATTTAGAAGTCTTAAGACCTCAGAATAAGGCAAAGAAATCCACATCAAATGCACAAAATGTGGAAAACAATAGCGAAAATTCAAAAGAAAATGAAGATGGAATTGAAAATAATTTAGAAGTATTTAAAAGTTTAAAAAAAGGACAAGAAATACTTGTTAATAATTATGAAATAAAAGAAGCAGAAACAACACCACCTTCAAGATATAATTCAGGTTCATTAATTTTAGCAATGGAAAATGCAGGAAAGTTAATTGAAGATGAAGAATTAAGAGAACAAATAAAAGGAGCAGGAATTGGAACATCTGCAACAAGGGGAGAAATAATAAAAAAACTAGAAAAGATAAAATATATTGATATAAATTCAAAAACACAAATAGTAACACCAACACAAAAAGGTGAAGCAATATATGATGTTGTAAATTTCTCTATGCCAGATATGTTAAATGCAAAACTTACAGCAAGTTGGGAAAAAGGTTTAGATTTAGTTGCCAAAAAAGAAATAAAGCCAGATGAATTTATGACAAAACTAGTAAATTATATTAACTCAAAATTCAATAAATTAATTGTAAAAACATAAAAAACGATCATATTTGTACTTTAAGGAAGGAATGAAAATAAAATGAATACAATATTAGGAGAATTAGGTAAAAATCCTAAATTTTGTGAGTACATAAAAACAATAGAAAGTAAAAAAAGCCCGATAGCTATATCGGGCTTAACAGACGTTGGAATGACGCAAATGATATCTGCTACAAGAGAATTTGCAAAAAGACCAATATTAGTAATAACATATAATGAAATTCAAGCACAAAAAATATTAAAAGATATAAAATATTTTACAGATAAAGTATATTATTTGCCCAAAAAAGAAATAGTAACATATGATTATGTTGCAGAAAGCAAAGACTTACCATATGAAAGAATTGAAACATTAAATAAAATGCAAGAAATGAGAACAGGAGTAGTAATAACAACAATAGAAGCAGTTCTTCAAAAAATGATAAGTAAAAAAGCATTATATAAAAACACACTAAATTTTAAGGTTGGAGACTCAGAAAATCTTGAAACAATAAAACAAAAACTAGTAGAATTAGGATATGTAAGATGTGACTTAATAGAAGGAAGAGGACAATTTAGTGTTAGAGGTGGAATAGTTGATATTTCAGTTAACGAAAAAGAAGGAGTTAGACTTGAATTTTGGGGAGATGAAATAGACTCAATTAGATATTTTAATGTAGTAAGTCAACGTTCAACAGAAAATATTGATAAAATAACAATATATCCAGCACATGAATATATATTAGAATCAAATATAGAAGATGTAATAACAAATATAAGAAACACAATCTATTCCGAAAAATTACAAGAAACAATTGAACAAGATATAGAATTAATAAAAGCTGGCAATTATATAAGTAAAATTGATAGATATCTTAATTCATTTTATACAGAACAAGATACAATATTAGATTATATAACAGACAAATATTTAGTATTTTTAGATGAGCAATCAAAAATAGAGCAAAGAACAATAAATGTAAACAAAGATAGTCAAAATATAATTCAATTATTAATAGATAAAGAAAAAATTGTACCTGAAGCATTAAAAAATATTTGCAATTTTAATCAATTTGAAGATAAATTAAATGATAAACAAATAATTTATATAGAAAAATTAGATAATGAAGTAAAAATACAAGCAGAAAAATATAAATGGATATATAAAGAAAGAAATTTTTCAAAAAGTGAAATTGAAATATTATTTAAAGAATTATTAAAAGCACAAGAAGAGAAAAAAAGAATTTACATTTTAGCTGAAACGAAAGAAAAGGCGAAAAAGATATGCTCATTACTAAATGAAAAAGAGATAATAAATAAATATGAAGAAAACTTAAATCAAACAATAATAGTAAAAAATACAGAAAGCCTTGTAACAGTTAGTGTAGGAAAATTATCATCAGGATTTGAATGTTTTGATACAAATCAATTAGTAATAACATCACAAGAACTAATTGAAGGAGAAAAAAGAAAAACATATAAATCATCAGCATTTAAAGAAGGAGAAAAAGTAGTATATGCAGATTTAAAAATAGGAGATTATGTAGTTCATAAAAATTATGGAATAGGAATTTTTATAGGTGTAAATACTATTACTGCAGATGGAACAACAAAAGATTATATAAAACTTAAATATTATGGTGATGATGTATTATATGTTCCAACAAACCAATTAGATAGTGTAAGAAAATATGTTGGTGGAGATGAAGGCGGATTAAAAGTAAATAAACTTGGAACAAAAGAATGGTTAAATACTAAAGCAAAAGTAAAGAAGAATTTAAGACAAGTTGCAAAAGAGTTAATAGAATTATATGCAAAAAGAGAAAAATCAAAAGGTTATGCTTTTCCAGCAGATACACCATGGCAAACTCAATTTGAAGATAGTTTCCCATATCAAGAAACAGATGATCAATTGCGTTGTATAGATGAAGTAAAAAAAGATATGGAAAATTCAAAGCCAATGGATAGATTGCTATGTGGAGATGTTGGATATGGAAAAACAGAAGTTGCAATTAGAGCAGCATTTAAATCAGTAATGGGAGGAAAGCAGGTTGCATATTTAGCTCCAACAACAGTATTAGCTGAACAACAATATAAAGAATTCAAAGAAAGAATGACTAATTTTGGTATTAGAGTAGAAGTATTAAATAGATTTAAAACAAAAAAACAACAAACAGAAATTATTAATAAATTAAAATTAGGAGAAGTTGACATTGTAGTAGGAACACATAGAATATTAAGTAAAGATGTTGAATTTAAAGACTTAGGATTATTAATAATAGATGAGGAACACAGATTTGGAGTAAAAGATAAAGAAAAAATAAAACAATATAAAGCAACAATAGATGTATTAACAATGACTGCAACACCAATCCCAAGAACACTTCATATGTCAATTGTTGGTGTAAGAGATATGTCTGTAATATATGAGCCACCATATAACAGAAAGCCTGTTCAAACATATGTATTAGAATATGATCAAGAAGTTATAAAAGAAGCTATAACGAGAGAACTAGAAAGAAATGGTCAAATATTTTATCTATTTAATAATGTGGAAAAAATAATCCAAAAAGCAGATGAAATATCAAATCTTGTACCAGAAGCAAAAGTTGCATATGCACATGGGCAAATGACAGGACATGAAATTGAGAATATAATGGAAGAATTTATCGAAGGAAAGACAAATGTATTAGTATGTACAACAATATTAGAATCTGGAATAGATATTCCAAATGCAAATACAATAATTGTTGAAAATGCAGACAGAATGGGATTAGCACAATTATATCAAATAAGAGGAAGAGTAGGAAGATCAGATAGACAGGGATATGCTTATATAACATATAAAAGAGATAAATTATTATCAGAAATTGCAGATAAGAGATTAAAAGCAATAAAAGAATTTACGGAATTTGGTTCAGGATTTAAAATTGCAATGAGAGACTTAGAAATAAGAGGGGCAGGAAGTCTACTTGGAGAAATACAAAGTGGACATCTAGAACAAGTTGGATATGATACATATTGTAACTTATTAGATGAAGTAGTAAAAGAAATGCAAGGAGAAGAAGTAAAACCAGAAATAGATGTTCAAATAGATTTAGATGCAACATGTTATATTCCAGATGAATATATATCAGATTCAAGTCAAAAAATTGAAATATATCAAGATATTGCATTATGTAAGAATGAAGAAGATATACAAAATGTAATTGATGAAATGATTGATAGATTTGGAAATATGCCAAGTGAAATAGAAAATTTAATTGAAATTGCAAGAATAAAAATATTATGTAAGAAACTTAATATAAGTAAAGTTCAAGGAAAACGTAGTTTTGCAGTATTTACATTTGAATTAGGCGAATTTAATATAGATGTAAATGAATTAGCAAAAAATTATAGAAATAGAATAAAATTTTCACAAGGTTTAAAACCACAAATTACATATGTTTTACAAAATGCAACAGGAATGAAAATGTTAAAAGAAGTAGAAGAATTTTTGAAAACAGTAGATGATTTTAAAATAAAAGAAGATAAATAATTTTTGAAGAAAGGAGAAAAAATGCAAACAATAACAAGTAAAGATAATGAATTAATAAAACATATTAGAAAATTAAAAGACAAAAAATATCGTGATGAAAGTAATGAATATGTTGTTGAAGGTGTAAAACTTGTTGAAGAAGCGGTAAAAGAAAATGCAAAGATAAAACAAATAATTGTATGTGAAGATACAACAAGAACATATGAAATTCCAACACATATAATGCTTGAAATTGCAAGATATGAATGTATATCTGTTTCAAATAAAATTTTTAATATAATAACACAAGTTACAAATCCACAAGGAATAATGGCAATAATAGAGAAAAATGCACAAGATGCACAAATAGATTATTCACAAGATATAATAGTTGTATTAGATGATGTGCAAGATCCAGGCAATTTAGGGACAATTTTAAGAACAGTTGATAGTATTGGATTAAATCAAATTATAGTGTCAAAAGGAACTGCAGATGCTTTTAATTCTAAAGTTGTTCGTTCAACAATGGGAGCTATATTTAGAATAAAAATAATAGAAGTTGAAAATCTAGTACAGGAAATAAAAGAAATGAGAAAACATCATTTTAAATTAATGGTAACATCTTTACAAACAAAAAATAGTATTTATGATATAGATTTTAATAAAAAGATTATAGTTATTGGAAATGAAGCAAATGGAGTTTCAAAAGAAATTCAAGATATGGCAGATGAAAAAGCAAAAATTCCAATGTTGGGTAGAACTGAGAGCCTTAATGCATCTGTTGCAGCAGGTGTTGTTATGTATGAATATGTAAGACAAAAATTGAGTAAATAAAATTTTAATATATATTGTGTTTTATTAGTTTTTAAGATATAATTGCTCCAATCCTTTTACAGAGGAAATCTAGGAAAGGAGGAATTCATATCATCACGTCTTATGACTTAATTTGGTTATTAATACAAGAAATATTAAAAGATAATTCAAGTGAAAATAATCAAAAAAACAATGAGAAATAGATTACAAAGTCTATTTTGGAGCAGTCTGATCAGCTGCTCTTTTTTATATAATAGGAAAGTTATACTTTCCTATTATATAAAAAGCTATAATCGCTAGCCCTTTGAGATTTCATCGCTTCGCTCAGAAACTCAAATCGGGCGAGAACAAAGGGCGACTACGTCGCTTTGTTCTATACTATATGATTTTCTAAGGAAAATATTTATTAGAAGTTTAGAAAATAAGATAAAAAAAGAGATATGTGATCAGCATATCTCGTTCATATCATGATCCTCGTATGACCAACAATGTCACTCGAGTTGTTAAATATAGTATACTACTTTTTCTAGTATATGTCAAACTTTTTTTATTATTCAAAAAATATTTTATAATTATAAATATGAAAATGTTGAAAAAAATATAAAATTGGATATAATATTAATGATTAATATAGGAGGAATGATTGGTATGAAAATTTATTATGTAAGACATGGACAAACAGACTTAAATTTAGCACAAAAAATGCAAGGTGGAGGAACTGAAAAAGAATTAAATGAAACAGGTATAAGCCAGGCTTATAGTACAAAAAAAGAACTTGAAAATGTAAAATATGATCTTGTAATTTGTTCTCCAATGAAAAGAGCAAAACAAACAGCTGAAATAATAAATGAAGGAAGAGATATACCAATTATTACAGATGAAAGAATAAGAGAAAGAAAATTAGGTGACTATGAGGGAAGAGATGTAACAGAAGAAATGGAAAATAATATTTGGGATTATAAGTTAAATTATAACATTCCAAATGGAGAAAATTTACATGATTTTGAAAAAAGAATCGATGAATTTTTTGATGATATAAAAGAAAAATATCATGACAAAACTATTTTAATTGTAGCACATGGAGGAATTGCAAAAGTTATAAAAGCACATCTTTATGGTATGCCAGAAAGTCAAAATTTAGCAGAAATTTCAATGAATAATTGTGAGATAATAGACGTTGAAATATAGTTTATAAAAAAGAATTTTTATACTTTAATGGTATGAAAGTTCTTTTTCGTTGTGTTTTATAAGGAGATTTGGTATAATATTTTGGGAGATGAAAGCAATGAAAGAATTAATAAAAGTTGTAGCTAAAAAGTTATTCATATTATCAATAATATTTAACACAATTTATTCATTAGCTGATTATGGAGAAGCTTATGTTTTATCATATTTTGGAACAAGCCCATTAACATTAGACAAAATAACCAAATTAACAATATGGATTTGTATTATAGATATAATAATGCTATTAGCAGGAAAAGTAGCTTCATATATTGATAATGTAAATAATATAAAAACTCAAACAACAATTCAAAAATATTATTTTAATAAATTACAATCTATGACAATGGAACAAATATCTAATACACATACAGGATATATACATAAGCTAATAACTAATTTGTCATTTTATTTTTTTGAAATGACATGGCAATTTGAATCTAGTGTAATACCATTGATTATTGGTGGAATATCAATATTATTAATGGTATGTAGACAATCAGTAATAACAGGAATAATATGTATTATTGTTTCAATATTAGCAGTAATGTTAAAATACAAAATGATAAAAAATAAACAAATATATCAAGAAAAGGCAAATGAAACAGAGTCAAAATATAATGCTACATTTGTAGATTTTATTCAAAATATTATAGCAGTCAGAAAATTAAATATAAGAGATTTTTGTAATAAAAAAATTAATGAAAATGAAGAAGAATATTTGGATGCAACAAAAGCTAATGTAAGAAAGAGAACAAATGCTAATGGAGTATTTACAGGGTTAATAAATTTATTATACATAGTTGTTTTAATAAGTACTATAATAATGGTGAAAAATGGGCAAGATGGGCTACCATATTTGTTATTTTATATGTCAGCACTAGGAAAATTGTATTGGAGTTTAAATAATATGGTTAGGCTGTTAGATATGGGAGAAAGGTTTAAAACTTCTAAAAAGCAATTAGATGAATATTTTAAAAATATTAAAGAGATAGAGATACTTAAGAATTTTAACAATATAAAATTAGAAGATGTTAAATTCTCATATACTAAAGATTCAACTCAAATAAAAATACCAGAATTTTATTTGGAAAAAGGTGACAAAATAAGTATAATGGGAGAATCTGGTCAAGGAAAAACAACTATAATGAATATTTTGGCGGGATTATATCCATTAAATAAGGGAAGGCTTCTAATAGATAATAAAGAAATAAAAGATGTTAGATTAGATTTAGTGTTTGTATCTCAAGAAGTAGATTTATTTGATTTGAGTGTTAGAGATAATTTATGTTTAGGAAAAGAAATTCCAGATAAGAAAATATTTGAATTACTAGAAGAAGCAGGATTAAAAGGATGGTATGATGAATTACCAAATGGATTAGATACAATTGTAGGAGAAAGAGGAATAAAATTATCAACAGGTCAAAAACAAAGACTAAATTTAATTAGAGGAATATTAATTGATAAAGAATTATATTTCTTTGATGAGCCAACATCAAATTTAGATATGTTATCAGAAGAAAAAATAACGAATATGATTGAAAAATATTTAAAAGATAAAACATATGTGATAGTTACACATAGACAAAAATTAAAAAGTTTATGTAATAAACATTATATTTTTGAAAATCATGAAATGAGAGAAGAAACAGATGTAATAAACATTTTAAATTAAATATAGTAGAGCAGTTTTATACTGTTCTTTTTATTATGAATAAAAAGTAAAATGATGAATAGAATTAAATATCAAAATTTGGAGGTAATTATGTTTTTGGTATTTAATAAAGAAAAAATTCAAACATATATAGTATCTGTATTAACAGTAGCAGTATTAATAACAATTGCAAATATAGGAAAAATAGAAACAATTCAAACATCATCACAAGAAAAAGAATTGCCAATTTATAATGTTCAAACAAATGAAAAAAAGGTTGCATTTACAATGAATTGTGCTTGGAATGCAGATGATATTGATAAAATATTAGAGACACTACAAAACAATAATGTAAAAATTACATTTTTTATTGTAGGAGAGTGGGTAGATAAATATCCAGAGGCAGTAAAAAAGATTGCAGAAGCGGGTCATGAAATTGGAACACATAGTAATACACATCCACATGTAAATAAATTATCAGCAGAAAAAAATTTAGAAGAGATAAAATTAAGTGTAAATAAAATTGAAAAGATAACAAATAAAAAAGTAGAATTATATAGACCACCATATGGAGAATATAATGATATAGTAATAAGAACAGCAAAAAATAACGGATATTATCCAATTCAATGGAACTTAGATACATTAGATTATAAAGGATTAACTGGTGATGAGATGTGGAAAAGAATAAGAAACAAAATATCAAATGGTAGTATAATATTAAGTCATAATGGAACAAAAAATACTGCTAATAGTTTAGACGGATTAATAAAAAATATTAAATCACAAGGATTTGAGTTAGTAACAGTATCAGAATTGATATATAAAGATAATTATGTAATTGATAATAATGGAATGCAAATAAGTACAAATACATAAAATAAGAATACTAATATTAGAATTGGGTAAAATAGGCATATAAATAGAAAAAAGGAGAATATGCATGCCATTAATTGGGATTGTTGCTAAAAAGAAGGATATTAAAGATATAAAAAGAAAATTAGGAGAGAATTATGAGTTAATTGAATTAACAAATGAAAGTATAAAAAATTTAAAAAATATAAAGTTTGATGAGATAATTTACAATAAAGACATAAATTTAACAGAAGAAGAATACAAATTTATGAGAGAAATAATAAATAAGACAAAATATATTTTAATAAATTCAGATGTAAAAATAAAAATACCTGAAAATATATTAATAAAAATTATAACTTTTGGGTTTAATTCAAAATCAACAATAATGATATCAAGTGTAAAAGAAAACTATATAATAATTAGTGTACAAAGAGAAATAGAAAAATTAAATGGTGATATAATAGAAAATCAGGAGAAAAAAATAGAAATAGAACTAAATAAAAAGTCATCAATATATAATGAAATTATAAATTTTTTAATAAAAGAACTAAAAAATAGTCCATAATTTATAAAATGACTGGCAAAAATGCCTAAAAATGCCTAAAAATTCAAAAAAAATTTCAAAATATTAACTTTTTATGTAGACAAAACCAAAAATGTGTAGTATAATAAGAAATGTAGAAAATTTTAAAATAAAAAACGCAAGATGATTATTTACAATTGATAAAATAAAAAAAGATAGGGAGGAAATAAAATTGGATACAAATTATTTAGAAAACAACTACTTAACATTAGTAGGAAAGGTTACAGGCGAAAAAGAATTTAGCCATGAAATTTATGGGGAGAAATTTTATAGATTTTCATTATCTATAGCACGTTTAAGTGGAAATGCAGATATTATTCCAATAACAATTTCAGAAAGACTAATAACAGATGAGACATTAACAGAGGGAAAGAAATTATTAATAAAAGGACAATTTAGATCATACAACAGCTTTGAGAATGAAAGAAACAAATTAATTTTAACAGTTTTTGCTAAAGATGTTCAAGAATTACCAGAAAACGAAGAACAAGAAGTTGAAGGTGAAGATGGAGAAATAGCAAAAAAAGAAGAAATGACAAACGAAGTAGTACTTATCGGATTTGTTTGTAAAAAACCTATTTATAGACAAACACCATTTGGAAGAGAAATTGCAGATTTATTATTAGCAGTAAACAGAGCATATAATAAATCAGATTATATCCCAACAATTGCATGGGGAAGAAATGCAAGATTCTGCCAAAACATAGAAGTTGGAACACAAGTAAAAATTATAGGTAGAGTTCAATCAAGACAATATGAAAAGAAACATGAAGATGGAACAGTTGAAACAAAAACTGCATATGAAGTTTCTGTATGTAGTTTAGAAGTAATAAATGAAGAAGGAAATGAACACAAAGAAGAAGTAGAAAGTCAAGAAGCTGTTTAATATAAATATAATATAAAAAATATAAAAAGGTGAATATCAATGATATTAAACCTTTTTATTTTTTTGTAAAATATTTTTATAAGTTGTTGTTTTTAGTCGTTTTTATTGTTATAATAAAATTAGAGAGTTTATTAAGGAGGAAAAATATGAAGAAACAAAAGAATAATAGTGGAATTACAGTAATCGCTTTAGCAATAACTATAATAGTTTTGTTAATATTAGCTGGAATAGTTATAAATTCTGTAATAGGTGATGGTGGAATATTCTCACATACAGAAAGTTCTAAAAAAGAAACTTTAATTTCAGAAGAAAAGAATATTTTGAAACTTTCAGTAGTATCTGCATTAGAAAAAGATAATACTCGGCAAGATTACAGAAAGTAATTTAGATGAAGCTTTGAAAAAAAATGTTGATGATTTTGGCTTAGATCAAAAAGATGATACAAATTATGGAACAATTTTCGAAGTAAAATTTAATGAATCAGGAAATACATATACAGTTCTAGAAGATGGAACAATATTAACTGAAGAAGAAGTAGAAAATAATGATAAATTACCTAAATTACTTAAAGAAAATAATATAATACTAGAAGTTGGTGAAACTAAGACTATAGAAGTAATTGAGAATGATAATATAGAAAGTGTAGATTGGAAAAATTATGATGAAAATATTGTGACTATGGTAAAAGACACAACAAGTAATAATAAAAAAATTAATATTACAGGAAAATCAGTAGGAACAGTTAATATAGAAGCAATAGTAAATATAAAAACTGGAGATAAAACAACAGTTAGCAGAGAATTATGTACAGTTACAGTAAAAGAAGCATATTCAGATCATGAATCAAATTATGTAGAAAAGGTAAAATTAGACGAGACAGAATTAGTAATTGATTTAAGTACTTCAGAAAAAACAAGACAATTAACAGCTACAGTTGAACCTGGAAATGTAAAAACAACATTTACTTGGTCATCAAGTAACCCAGATGTAGCAACAGTTGATGAAAAAGGACTAGTAACAGGAATAAGTAATGGTGTAGCATTAGTAACTGTAGAAACCAAAAACAAGAAAAAAGCTCAATGTAAAGTTATTGTAGAAACAAATCCAACACAAGTAATATTAGATAATACAGAAATAACATTAGATATTACTGATTATCCAGTTGGAAAAATAAAAGCTACAGTATTAGCTGAAGATGCTATGCATAAAGATGTTACATGGTCTACTAGTGATTCTTCAAAAGTAAGTATTTCAAGTGATGAAGATATAGTAACATTAACAGCATTAGAAAATACATATGATAATCCAATAGAAATAACTGCATCAACAGCTAATGGAAGAACAGCTGTGTGTAAGGTAACAGTAGTAACAAGTCCAACTAGTGTATCAGTATCTCCAGCTGAAGTAACATTAGATACAGGAGATTACAAAGATTATCAATTAACTTCAAAAATATATCCAGATACAGCAAATGCTAATACTCAAGTTACTTGGAGCAGTAATAATAATAATGTTGCTACAGTAAATTCAAAAACTGGAAAAGTAACATTAAAAGATTATGGAGTAGTTATTATAACAGGAACAACTCAAAATGGAAGGTCAAGTTCTTGCACAATGAATATAAATACCAAAATTAGACAAATGGAACTAGAACCTAAAAAATTATATGTTAGACTTGAAGAAACTAAAGCTTTGACACCAAAAGTATCTCCTGAACATAATAATGATACTATCAAATGGATAAGTTCAGATAATAATATAGCTACAGTTGATTCAAAAGGAAACGTAACAGGTGTTTCAAAAGGAACAACAACAATAACAGCGAAAAACTCTGATGAAACAGTTGTAGCAACAGCAACTGTAATTGTTGCAAAAACACAATATGGATGGTATGTAAAAAATTATACTGCCAAAGGTGATTCATCAGCAAAATGGAAAGCATTTTACGAAGATGAGAATAATGTTTATTTAATATCAGATACTTGTATAAACATAAAAAATATTCCAATAGTAAAAAAAGGAGGATGGCTTGGAAGAGGAAAAGTAACATTATCAACTAGTGGAAGTTATTCAGCATCATTAGGTAATGCAAGTAAAAATTATAGTGGACTTATATCTGGAATAAATGCAACTGCAAAAAGTTGGTTAAGTTATTCAATGAATTCTAGTAATAATAATACTAAATATGTAGGATATTTAATGGATACTGAAAAATGGACAGAAAAATATGGAAATGACACATTTGCAGAATTTGCTATAGGAGGCCCTACTATTGAATTATATTTAGCAAGTTGGAATTCATTTGATATTGATAATATGTATTGTGATAATACTAATGGATATGGATATTATATAGGTGCAAGTAAAACAGAAAAAAATACAACAAGACAAGTTTCAGAATATAAAAATCAACTATATTACCCAGGGGCAAGCAATTTACAGGATTATAATGGATATTGGTTAGCATCTCCATCAGCTGCTGGTGCAAATAATGTATTATATGTAGGATGTTTAAATACTAGAAATTGTAATAATAATGATTATTTTGGATTTAGACCAGTAGTTTGTTTGAAGAGTAATTATCAACTTGAACAACTAGATAATGAAGAGGCTTATAATATTGTACCAAAGTAGAGAGAGGTGATATAAATGAAAAAAAATAAAAATAATATATTAATTATTAGTATTCTTCTTGCAATAATACTAATGATAGCAATAATTTTATTAAAAACAGGAAAAACAAAAGTTGATATAATAGGAGGAAAAGAGGAAAAATACTTAGGAACTTGTAGTGAATGTGGATGGCCTACATGGCCTAGTCATGATGATTCAAGCCATTATGAAACATGTATAAAAGGACATCATCAAAATGTGGAATCACATAGTTTATCAGATAGAAAGGTAACTGATAATCCATCTTATAATAAATGTTGGTATGTTTTAAGAGAATGTTCTGGTTGTGGTTATAGTAAAGAAATAGAAAGCGGAGATCATGAAAGATGGAAAGGTGGATATTATGATACAAAAGGAGTTTGGCATAATGTAAATGATGGATGGGATGGCTCTGGAGAAGCTACTTGTACAGAATCTATAAGATATGAGAGAGAATGTTTAGACTGTGGATATGAGGATAGTTATACTGTAGGACCATATGGACATGATTATAAAGAAGTTGATACTGGTGATGGTAAAACTCATAAATTTGTTTGCTCAAGATGTAATGAAGAAAAGAAAAATAATAATGTACTTGTAACAGAAGCACATACATATAGTGAATCAGTACAAAAACAAACATGTGTAAATTCAGGAGGAATAACTGAAGAGTGTACAAAATGTAAATATAAGTATACAAAAGAAAAGTATAATGCAACAGGACACAAATTTGGAATAGGATATCATTAATAGAAGAACTCAAATTTTAGTTAATTCTAAAATTTGAGTTTTTTAAATTTCATAAAAAACACTTGAATAAAACATATTAAAAGTATTATACTATACACAGCATAGTATAATGTAATTGAAGAGATGGAGGAGAGAAAATGAAATATTCAGAAAAAGAAATTAAATCTGGAATAAAATTGCATACAATAAAAACAGAAAAATTTAAAACTAATTTAATAGCAATTTTTCTAAGTATGCCAATAACAAGAGAAGAGGTAACTAAAAATTCATTGATATCAGCAGTGCTAAGAAGAGGATGTATGAAAATGCCTACTTCAGTTGATATTAGTAAAACATTAGAGGAAATGTATGGTTCTACATTTGATAATGGAATTGATAAAACAGGAGATAATCAAATATTAAAATTCTATATTGAAACAATAAATGATAATTATATTACACAAAATAGTGAAAATATATTAAAAAATGGTATGGAAAAATTATTAGAAATTGTATTTAATCCATTGGTAAAAGATGGAAAATTTAATGAAGAATATGTAAAGCAAGAAAAAGAAAATATTAAAAGAATAATTGAAGGAAAAACAGATAATAAAGCAATGTATGCTACAGAAAGATGTATTGAAGAAATGTATAAAAATGAGCCATTTGGCTTGTATAAATATGGATATGTAGAAGATCTTAAAGATATAGATGCAAAAAAATTATATGAATACTATAAAAAGATGATATCAATATGTAAAATTGATATATTTGTATCTGGAAATATCGACTCAAAAGTAGAAGAGATATTAGTAGAAAATGAAAATATTAAGAAACTTCAAGGAAGAACATCACAAGTAAAATTCGAAATTCCTAAAAAAGAAAAAGTTAAAGAACAAGAAATTGTTGAGCAAATGGATGTTACTCAAGGAAAAATTGTAATAGGAATGGATTTAACGCAAGAAAATGCAGAGCAAAAGTATGATGCTATAGTATATAATGCTATATTAGGTGGAACAGCAAATTCCAAAATGTTTCAAGAAGTGCGTGAAAAAGCAAGCTTAGCATATTCAGCAGGTTCAACATATTTAAGATATAAAGGAAACATTTTAATAAAATGTGGAATTGAAATAAAGAATTATGAAAAAGCATTAGAAATAATAAGAAAACAATTAGAAGATATGAGAAATGGTAAGTTTTCAGGTGAAGATATAGAAAATGCTAAGAAGAGTATAATATCAGGAATTAGAAGTATAGATGATGAGCAAGACACAGAAATTACTTATTTTTTCGGACAGGAATTGACAGGTGAAAAGACTTTAACAGAAGAATATATAAGAAGTATAGAAAAAGTAACAAAAGAAGGTATTATAAAAATTGCAAATTCACTTCAAATTAATACAATTTATTTCTTGAAAAATAAGGAGGTGGCTTAATATGCAGATAATTGAAAATTCTAAAGTAAAAGAAAAATTATATATAGAAAAATTAGAAAATGGATTAACAATAATGATTGTTCCAAAAAAAGGAATACAAAAAAAATATGTAATATGGGGAACAAACTATGGTTCAAATGATAGCAAATTTATTGTGCCAGGTGAATCAAAAATAACAGAAGTTCCAAAAGGAGTTGCACATTTTTTGGAACACAAAATGTTTGAACAAGAAAGTGGAATAAATAGTTTAGATACATTGACAGCACTTGGAGTAGAAGCAAATGCATATACTACAAATGATCATACTGCATATTTATTTGAATGTACAGAAAATTTTTATCCTGCATTAGATGAATTAATGGATTATGTCCAACACCCATATTTTACAGATGAAAATGTAGAAAAGGAAAAAGGAATTATTGGCCAAGAAATAATGATGTATGATGACTATCCAGAATGGAAAGTATATCTAAATACATTAGAAGCAATATACCATGAACATCCAGTAAAACTTGATATTACAGGAACAATAGAGACGATAAGTCATATTGATAAAGAAATATTATATAAGTGTTATAATACATTTTATAATCCTTCAAATATGGCAATGGTAGTTTGTGGAGACTTTGAACCAGAAAAATTATTAGAAGAAATAAAAAAGAGATTAATAAAAAAAGATGGAAATGGTGAAATAAAAAGAATTTATCCAGATGAAGAAGAAAGTATTGTAAAACCTAGTATAGAACAAAAAATGGATGTAAGTGAACCATTATTTACTATAGGAATTAAAGATAAAGTTGCAGAAGAAAAAGAAAAGGTAAAAAAACATTTAGCTATAGAAATTTTATTAAATATTATTATTGGAAAAAGTTCAAAATTGTATCAAGATTTATACAATAGAGGAATAATGTTTGTAGCTCCAGGAGTGGACTATGAATTTTCTGGAGATTATGCACATGTTTTAATAACAGGTCAATCTAAAGAACCAGAAAAAGTATATATGGAATTTAAAAATGCGGTAAAGGAATTAAAACAAAATGAAATAAAGACAGAAGAATTTGAAAGAATTAAAAAAATGTTATATGGTGCATTTATAAAAGAATATGATGAACCAGGTGATATTGCAAGAATGTTTCTGGCAGATTTTTTCAAAGGAATAAATAGTTTTGAATATTTAGAAGAAATAACGGTAATAAATAAGCAATATGTCGAACAAATATTAAAAGAAGTATTTAATGAAGATAAAATGGTTCTTTCTGTAATAAAAAAGTAAAAATGTAATTGAAAAGTAATGAAATCGTAATAGTTATTTTGCTGAATAATGTAGAGAATTGTAAAAATATGTAGAAATTGGTATAAATAGAGAAAATTAAGTCATATGATTAATGAAAAAAATGAAATAATTCGTTGACTAAAATGTAAAAATATGTTAATTTATAAGCATACAGATAAATAATTGTAAAAAAGGAGTGATGCTGTATGTTAAATGATGAAATATGTAAATTAAGAGACAAATTAAATGAGAGTATTACTATAGGTGAAGATTACAATATAATATACAAACTAAGTGTTGAACTTGATGAATTAATAGCAGAATATTATAGAAAATGTGTAAGTGCAAAATAAATTACAAATAAAATTCTAGGTATAATTCCTAGAATTTTATTTGTGAAAAATTGAAAGAAAATTTTAAGGGTTATATAAATAAAAAGAATAATTTGGATAAAAAGTATATATATAAGAACCATTATAAATTGAAGAATTATCATCTGATAATGGTATTTCAATATAAATAGGACATCTATATTTATGACCAAGATTATTTTCGATAATGATATAAAAACTAAAACTG
Source organism: uncultured Clostridia bacterium (assembly GCA_934141555.1). Classification (GTDB taxonomy): domain Bacteria; phylum Bacillota; class Clostridia; order TANB77; family CAG-508; genus CAG-269. Next base: position 25,997 of record CAKPCK010000006.1, read on the forward strand.
CATTTTAAATCATTTAAGATAATATTACAATCTTTTAAAAGTAGTCCATCATATGAAATTATATTTTTATTACTTATTGTGTAATCTGAAATTATATCTGAATTTATATAACTTATTGTGATTGGATTGGCACAATTATTGTAAAGAATAGGTTTAGAAAAATCGGCATTATCTTCTGAAGAAATGTCAAAATTTAAACTATTTTGTATTAAATTTTCTTTCGAAAATTCTGGTGTAGAAAAACTTTTTAAGTTTTTATAATATAAATTTGCATTTCCTAATTTTGGTAAAGTGTTAAATGTAATGTTTTCTATTGACACTGATTTTAAAGTATTTTCCAAATTAAATTCATTTGAATTATTATCAATAAATATAGCAATATCTGTATATTGTATTAAATTGTGAATTGTTGTAGTGCTATTGGTATTTATTGTTGAATCAGCATTAGCACTACTGAATAATACAATTTTATTTATTGAAAAAATATTACTTTGTTCAAAATAATTTTCGACTTTTATCTTATTTAAAAATATAGTGTAAACAAGATCACAAAGATAGATTAATAAAATAATCGAAATAATTAATATAATAAAAAATGCCAAAGGTCTTATTTTATTTTTCATATGTATCTCCTCAAATATCATAATAATATAAAATATTAAATTAAGCAATATATTATTAATAAATTCCAAAAAATTGAATTGACAAAAATTAATATAAATACTAAAATTATAATAAGATTATTTATTTTTTGAAAGGGGAAAGTTATATACTAACGAAAAAATATGAATTTTAGAAAAAGAAAAATATTATTTATAATTTTTAGCGGAGTAATATTTTTAATAGCATATATAATCTGTAAATATTTTAATACTGAAGTGGTATATGCCAATTATAATGATACAAATTATGTCAAAATTTCTAATGCGTCTCCTGTTGATATTGAAAATATAATAATGCAAAATAATAAAACAAATAAAGAAAAAATTGTAACTGAAGAGATAAACATAGAATACATAACTGAATATAAAAATAACAATAAACTTCCAAAAGGTACAATGCAGGTTATTCAAGAAGGAAGAACTGGAAAACAACAGATAACAAAAAAAATAACATTTGACGAAAATGGAACTGAACAGGTTCAAGAATTAAGTTCTATAACAATAGTAAGTCCTGCTAATAAAATTATAGAGATTGGAACATCAACATCACGTAAAGCATATAAGATTTCAAAAGGAAGCGAAGTTTTTATAACTTCAGATAGTGCTGAAATAAAAGCGGAAAATAATGAACAGAGCAGAAAAATAACAACTTTATTTAGGAATACAAAATTAAAAGTTTTGGAAATTGATGATGAGTGGTGTAAAGTTTTAGTAAATAAACAATATGGATGGATAAAATTAGAAAATATTTCTAGTATATATGACAGTTCAACATATGAAGAAAAAACACAAAATGTAGGAACATGTGAATTTAATATGGCTTTGAATAAACCAAGTGGATTAAGTTTAGAACAATTTCAAAAAATATTGACAGATGATAAAGATAAAAATAATATTTTTCAAAATAATGCAGAATATTTTTATTATATCGAAAAAGAATATAATATAAATGGAGTTTTTATTGCAGCAATCGGTATTCATGAAAGTGGTTGGGGAAAATCTAAAATAGCAATTAATAAAAAAAATCTTTTTGGATATAGAGCATATGATTCTAGTCCATATAGTAGTGCCAGTGAATTTGATACATATGCTGAAGGGATAGATCTTATTGCTAGAGTATTAGTTAAATATTATTTAAACCCTAAAGGAACTTCAATTTATAATGGAGAAAAAGCAATTGGAACATATTATAATGGAAATACTTTAACAGCAGTAAATCAAAAATATGCTAGTGATTCCAACTGGGCAGAAAAAGTATATAATTATATGGAATATTTATATAAAAAAATATAAAAAATAGCAAGAAATAACTTGCTATTTTTTTTATTCTAGTGTATGATATATAAGTAAAAATAACAAAAATTAGAAAGGATATATATATGAAGAAAGTTGCAACAATCACTGTAATGATATTAATAATATTATTAACTTTTGGATGGACAAGAGCTTTTGCTGACACAACAAATACTAATATAATAGATGAAGAGAATGAAAGTCAATTAATTAAAATAAAGGAAAATGCATCAAAATCTATAGATGATTATAAAGAAAAGTATGGATCAGATGCATATGGAATTACTGCATATGTTTTAAATATAATTAGAATTTATAGTATTCCATTTTGCTTTTTAGGAATTGCAATTAGTGCAATTTATCAATATGTTATAGGAATAAGAAAATTAGATACACAAGAAAAAGGCTTAATTACAATGATATCATTTATAACGATTTTAGTGATATGCCAAATTTTGCCATTAGCCTTTGCTATTGTTGTGAAATTTGGAAGGGGGTAACAAATGAAAGTTTTATTTGCAGTTAGCAATGATAAGATGTCAGAAGCAATAGTAAAACAATATGAAAAACAATATAAAGAAATTATTTCATCTAAAAATGTTTATTATTTTAATGCAATTTTAAAAGAATTACAAAGAGATAAATCATATGATAGAGTTGTTATAAGTGAAGACCTAGAACAATATACAAACTCAGATTATGAACAGATGGATAATTTTATATTTGGAAGATTAGATAGTATAAGTGATGAAGCCTCAAATTTAAAAGGAGAGGATATTCCAATTATTTTAATTTGTGAAGAAAGAAGAACAAAAGGTGAAGAAATTTTAGTTAAGATATTTGGTATAGGAATATATAATGCTATAATCGGAAGTGATAGAAGCATAAATGAAGTATGTAGATTAATAAATAGACCACGTTCAAAAAAAGAGGCTAAAATATACTATAAAATAGATTCAGAAGATGTTCTTTATGAAAAAAATGTAGAAAATGATGTAAGCGAATTAGAGATTCAAAATATATTAGCACATTATAAAAAAATTGGAAATGATGAGCAAAAAATTGTAGATAGTTTTGATAGTATAGCATCACAATATAATAATATACAATTAAAAATAATTTGCAAATTTTTGCCATTAAATGTTAGAGCTGTCTTAGAAGAAAAATCAGAAAAATATTTAAGTGTTTTTGCATATGGTTCAAGTATAACAGACAAGATGAGAGTAGATAGTAAAGAGCAAAGAAAAATAGGAAAGTCTAGAACTTTAAAAAAATCTACTGATAATCCAAAATCTGGAACAAGTGAAATAATGTTAGGAAATTTGGAAAATAATAATTTAAAAGAACCAGTTGTTATTCCATCTGCTATTGGCTCAAATACAAAGAAAATAGTAAAAAATAATATAGAGCCAGAACCAGAAAAAGAGAATATACAAGACTTAAATTATTATCCAACAGAAATTCAAGAAGATGAAGAAATTAATGAAGAAAATGATCATGAAATAGAAAATGATAATCAAGAAGAAATTGTTCAACCAGTAAAAAGAGGAAGAGGAAGACCAAAGAAAGTTGTTACTGAACCTGTAGAACAAGCTCCAAAAAGAAGAAGAGGACGTCCAAGAAAAAATGAAGTAGCTGATAGTAATATATTACCTGGAGTTGAAAGTATAGACGAAAAAGAAGAAAATGTATTGCCAGGATTTGAAGATGAAGACGAAAAATATGAAAATGTATTACCAGGATTTGGAGAAGAAGATGAAGAGACTTTACCAGGACTTGAAGATGAAGAAATAGACGAAAAATATGAAAGTACTTTGCCAGGTTTTGAAGATGTAGATAAAGTAGAAGAAAGAAATTTATCAACATTTGAAAACACAAATAAAAAGGAAGAAGTAATTTCAGAAGTAAAAAATGTTAATAATAATGATGCAAACATATCTATGGGATTGAATAATATTAATACAATCCAAGAATATGAAGAATTAGATATGAATAGAATATTGTCTTCAGGACAAAAAATGGTTGCATTTGTTGGAACAAGTAAAAATGGAACATCATTTTTAGTTAATAATGTTGCAGAAATATTAGCAATGAATAATGTAAAGACAGCTATATTAGATTTAACTCAAAATAGAAATGCATATTATATTTATACTAAAAATGAAGAAGATTTAAGAGTAAAAGCAAATGATTGTATAAAAAAATTAAAAAATGGAATTGCAAATGGAGTGGAAGTACACAAAAATTTAACTGTTTATACATCTGCATTTGATGTTGATGAAATTGAAAATGTTGAACCAATAGTTGAAACTTTATTAAAAGAACATGACATAATATTGTTAGATTGTGATTTTAATACACCAGATAGATATTTTAAATATTCACAAGAAATATATATTGTACAATCTATGGATATTCTTACAATCCAACCACTTACATTATTTTTAAGAAAATTAAGTGATAAAGGATATCTTGAAGAAAGCAAAATAAGAGTAGTTTTAAATAAATATATAAGAACTAAAGAATTAAATGAAGATATATTAGTTGGAGGAATATCAATATATAATGATGCAGGAATGACAGTTAGAAAAGAATTATTTAATAGAAGAACAGTAAAAAGAATTACAATACCATTTGAAGTTGAAACTTATTTGAGATATTTAAATGGTTTAGTTATTTGTGATGTATCATTAAAAGGATATTCAAAAAAACTTTTACAAAGTCTAAAACAATTAGCAACACTTGTATATAGTAATTCTAATTCAGGACAATCAGGAAAATATGTGCCACCATCAGCAAAAAATAGTACATTTTCACCAAGTATGAATAGTACACTTGAACAAATGAGCAAACGATATTAATATTGGAGGGAAAATAATAAATGATAATAATAATAGTAATATTAGTGGCAATTGTTATGGGATTACTTATTTATAATGTACAAATTCATAAAAAAATACAAGAATTTAATAGTTTACAAAGACAAGCAAACAATTTGAGAGTTTTACAAGATTTTTTGAGTACAATAGGTGAAACATCATCAGTAGATGAAAAAATACAAAAAATAAATAATATTTTAATTGAAAAATATGAAATAAAGTATTCTACAATTGTTGTATTTGATGGTGCAGAATATCAAATAAAAGCAACAAATGTTGATAAAAAACATTGGCAAACATTAAGAACATTACAAGATGTTCCAATATTTAAAGATAGTATAGCAACTGCAACTCCTAAATATATAACAATAAATAATGAAAATGAAAAATTACCATATCAGACAATGGAGTTTGCTAGAGCAAAATCAGCAATATTTTTCCCAATATATGAGGACAATGTTTATATTGGATATTGGATAATTGAAAGTGGTGTTGCACATGATTTTGATAATATTGATACAACAATATTTGAAGTTGTAAAAGATAATATTGTATCAGTTTTAAAAACAGTAGTACACCAAAGAACATTAGAAGCAATTGTAAGAAAAGATTTATTTACAGGATTATATTCTGAAGAATATTTATATGGAGAAGGAAAGAAAAGTATAGACAAATATACTACATCTGCTGTTTGTATGTTTAGAATTGCTAATATTGAAGAAATAAATGAAAGATATTCAAGAAAATTAGGAAATCAAGTTATTATAGATGTTAGTGATTTTATAAAGAAAAATATTTCAAGTGAGTATATATTTATTAGATATATGGGACCAAAATTTGTAATTGTATTTTCAGGTGTTTCAACAGATTCAGTAATAGACTTTATTACAAATATACAGACAAATGCAGAAAAAATGCAAATTTCTCTTGTAGAAAATTTCCAAGAAGTTAATTTAGAAGAAAGTGTGAAGAAAACTGCAAAGAAAAAGGAAAAGCCTCAACAAGTTAGCCCTAAATTAAATTTTGTTGTTACTACATATTATAAAGGAACTGGAATGGAAGAAGTTCTAAAAAAGCTTGAACAATATCTTGATAGTTGTGACAAAAATGAACATAGTATAACTTCAATTTAAAATTATTTAAAAAGGAAGGTAAAGTTAATGGATTTTGATAAAACAATGAGTTTTAATTTTGAAAAAGAAAAAAATGAAAAGGCAAAAGAAACTTTGAAAGAAGTTTATGAAGCCCTTGTTGAAAAAGGATATAATCCAATCAATCAAATTGTTGGATATATATTATCTGGAGATCCAACATATATTACTAGTCATAATAATGCTAGAAATAAAATAAGAGCTATCGAAAGAGATGAATTACTTGAAAAAATGGTTAGAGCTTTTATTGAAGTAGATGATTAATAGAAAAACTTGGAAGGAATATAGCATTATATGAAAAGAATTTTAGGAATTGACTATGGTGATGCGAGAACTGGAATTGCAATAACTGATGCATTAAATATAACAGCACAGGGATTAGAAACAATATATAATAAAGGTTCTGATAAAGTTATATTGAAGAGATTGGATGAAATATTTTTAAAATATGAAGTTGATACACTTGTTATAGGAAGACCTATAAATATGAATGGAACTGAGTCTGAAAGGACAGAAATAACAGATAAATTTATTCATAAATTAAAATGTAAATATAATAATTTAAAAATAGAAACAATTGATGAAAGATTAACTACAGTAGCTGCCCATAAAACAATGAACTTACTAGAAGTTAATAAGTATAAAAAAAGGAATATAGTAGATACTATATCTGCAGTATATATTCTAGAAACATATTTAAATAAAATAAAGATGGATAAAAGTGTTAATTAAATTTATAATATATAAAATGTTTTAGAAAGGAAGGATTAAATTATGGAAAATGAAGAAATGGACAATATAATAACATTAAATGATGAGGAAGGAAAAGAAATAAAATTTGAATTTTTAGATTTAGTAGAATTAGACGATGAAGAATATGTAGTATTATTACCAGTTGCCGAAGAAGGAGAAGAAGAAGGAGGAGAAGTAGTTATACTAAAACTAGAAGATACTGATGATGATTCAGATGAAGAATCTTATGTTGGTGTTGAAAATGAAGAAATATTAAATAAAGTATTTCAAATATTTAAAGAAAAATATAAAGATGAATTTAATTTTGTAGATGAGGACTAAACAAAAGTTGGTATGGAAAAACGAGGTATTTTTCTACATACCATCTTTTTATTTATATAAAACATATGAAATGAAAGGAAAATCAAAGTATGAGTTTTGGAACTTTATTAATAATAATGTTTATGGTAATGTTTTGGCTATTTAGAGCAATTGTTGCACTTTGTATGCAATTTTCTATTGATTTAATTGGAATTGTATCATATAATTTAACATTTGAAATAATAATATCATTTATTACTTTTATCTGTATATTATTGGTAATAAAAAGAAATCTTATTGGAGGATTAGCATATTTTTTGATATATGGGATGTATTATGGCCAACATTTATTTAGTTCAATAATTTCACTTATTAATGGTGGAACATTAACTATGGATTTGAGTGCAAATTTAGTATGTGATTTAATGGCAGTTGCATTAGCATTTTTCTGTTTATTTGATATTCTTTTAGATAAAAATAGAAAAGCAAATCCTAAAGATAAGAAAACAGATTGGTATTTTAACAATAAAAATTATGATGAAGAATTGAAAAAAAGAGATTCAAGAGAAGATAAAAATGAGTATAAATATTATTAATAATTAAAGAAAAAGAATTTTTTTTCACATATTTAGTGAGAATAATTCTTTTTTTATTTACATAAACTATTTTCAAAAAAGAAGATATATGATATAATTTTCTAGTATTAGAAAGAAGGAAAAAAATGAACGAAAATAAAACAAATATTAACTGGTTCCCAGGCCACATGGCAAAAACCAGAAGACAAATAACAGAAGATTTAAAAATGATAGATGTAGTAGTAGAGGTGCTTGATGCACGTATACCAAATTCAAGTCAAAATCCAGATATAAGAAAAATAACAGATAATAAGAAAAAAGTAATAGTACTAAATAAATATGATTTAGCTGATAAAAATAAAACTGAACTTTGGATAGAATATTTTAATAAAAAAGGTCAGAAAGTAGTATTAGCAGATTCATTAACAGGTAAAGGAATAAATGAAACAACAAGACAAATTCAAAAAATAATGGAAGATGATATGCAGAAAATGGCTGATAAGGGACGTATTGGAAGAAAAATAAGAGTAATGATTGTTGGAATTCCAAATGTAGGAAAATCATCATTTATAAATAGAATATCAAAGAAAACATCAGCAGAGGTAGGAAATAAACCAGGTGTAACAAAGCAAAAACAATGGATACGAATAAATGATAAAATAGAATTATTAGATACACCAGGTGTATTATGGCCAAAATTTGAAAATGAAAAAGTTGCTATGAATTTGGCGATAACAGGAACAATAAAAGATGATATATTAGAACTAACAGAAGTTGCATATACATTAACTAAATTTATGTTAGAAAATTATAAGTTAAATTTATTACAAAGATATTCTCTAAATGAAGAACAAATAGATGAAATTTTAAATCAAGAACAAGCTGAAAATGAGAATATATATGAAATTATGCAATTAATAGGTAAAAAAAGAGGAGCAATATTAGGTGGAAGAGTTGATGATGAAAGAACATCAAAACTTATATTAGATGATTTTAGAAGTGGGAAACTTGGAAACATTACATTAGAAATGCCATTATAATGGAGGAATATTATTAAAATAATGTCAAATAAAAAGATAATTATAGATAATAGGATGAGGATAATAGAAAAACAAAAATTTAAAGATATGGGATATGAAATTGTTGAGGTTCAGACCAATACAGATTTATATCCTGAAATATCATCACATGTAGATATTTTTGCATGTAAAGTCGGAAATGAAATTATAGTAGAGCCAACGCAAAAATTAAAAAATATTTCAAATTTGGTATATGGAAAAGAAAAAATATTAATTTCATATCCAGCAGATATAAAATATAATGTTTGTGTAATTGGAAAAAAAGCAATACATAATTTAAAATATACAGATGAAATTTTAAAACAGAAACTAATTGATAACGATTTTGAATTAATAAATACAACACAAGGATACACTAATTGTTCAATTGCTGTAATTGACGAAAAATCTGCAATTGTAACAGATAAAGGTTTAAATAAAATACTGCAAAAACATGGAATTCAAACATTATATTTAAATGAAAAATTAGATATTAAATTGTTAAATGGAAATATATATAGTGATAAAACTGGTTTTATTGGAGGATGTATATCTAAGATTGATAATAAAATAGTTATTTTTGGAGATTTAACAAAAATAGATTCTCAAAATAAGATAAGAAATTTTATACAGGAAAGAAATCTAGAAATAATAGAATTTAAAGGATTAGATGTAATAGACTATGGAGGAATAATTGAAACAGAATAGGAGAAAAGATGACTCAAAAATATATAAAAATAAAAGATATGGAGATACCAATAAATATAAAAAATTACAAAACTTCAAAATCAATTAAAATATATTTTAAAGGGAATGTTTTAAGTATAACTAAGCCAACAAGATTACCAAATAAAAAAATGATGGAGATTTTAAAAGCAGAAGAACAAAATTTATATGAAAAATATAAAAAAATAATATCATCTGAAATAAAGTCTATAAAACAATGGGAAAATGGCGAAAAAATTTTTTATAAGGGAAAAAATTTTAATATTATTAGAGAATATACAAAAAAATTAGAAGTGAATGTAAGAATTGATGAAAAAAGTGAAAATTTTTTCGTAAGTGTACCACAAGATGTTGAACAAGAGATCATAAAAAAGTCAGTAGATAAAATTATAAAAAAAATATTTAAAAATAATACAGAAGTGTTGGTTTCTAAAAGATTACCATATTGGAGTAAAATTACAGGATTTAATTATAATGAAGTAAAAATAAGAGATGCAATTACAAGATATGGAAGCTGTATGCCAAGTAAGAAAAATTTATATTTTTCCTCAAGATTAATAATGTTGCCAGAATACGTAGTTGATGCGATTATAGTTCATGAATTGTGTCATATGAAGTATAAATATCATAATGATGATTTTTATAATTTGGTTGAAAAATATATTCCAAATTATAGAGAAATAGACAAATGGTTGAAAAAAAATGGAGACAATATAATGTTTTAAATTATACATGTTATCATTCAAAAACGACCATTTATACTAAAACAATAGAAAAAAATTGAAAATATGATATAATAAAAACATCAAATAAAAGAAAGGAAAAAATAAAATGGGATTAGTTTTAAAAGATGTTTCTAAAACATTTGTAGGAAAAAAAGCAGTAGACAATATCTCATTTGAACTAAATAAGCCAGGAGTATTTGGATTATTAGGAACAAATGGAGCTGGAAAAACAACAACAATAAGAATGTTATTAGGAATAATAAAAAAAGATAGTGGTGAAATAACTTGGAATGGAAAAGCAGTAGATAGAAAATCTGTTAACTTTGGGTATTTGCCAGAAGAAAGAGGAGTATATCCAAAGACAAAAATATATAATCAATTAATGTATTTTGCTGAATTAAAAGGGATGAAAAAAGAAGAAGCAGATGAAGAAATAAAAAAATGGTCTCAAAAATTGAAAGTGGAAGAATATTTAGATAAACCAGCAGAAAAATTATCAAAAGGAAATCAACAAAAAATTCAATTTATGACAGCAGTAATACATAATCCAGAATTATTAGTATTAGATGAACCATTTAGTGGATTAGATCCAGTAAATACAGAATTACTAAAAAATATTATAATAAATTTAGTAAAAGAAGGAAAATACATAATAATGTCAGCACATCAAATGTCTACAATTGAGGAATTTTGTTCAGATATATTGATTTTAAACAAAGGAAAGACAGTATTAAAAGGTAATTTGAAAGAAATAAAAGATACATATCCAGCAAACAGAGTTCAAATTGAAACAAATGAAAATATAGAGGCAGATATTAAAAAATTAGGATTTGAAATTGAAAATATGAAGAATTATAGTTATACAATAAAAATATCTAATGAACAAAAGGCGCATGAATTATTAAAAGAATTGGTTTTAAAAGGAATAACAGTAAATAAATTTGAAATAATGAAGCCAACGTTAAATGATATTTTCATAGAAAAGGTTGGTGAGTAAAATGAAAGATTTATTTATAGTAACAAAATTTACAATGAAAGATATGCTACAAAGAAAATCATTTATAATAACAACAATAATATTTTTAATAATGATAGTAATTGGATTTAATATACCAAATTTTATGAAAATGTTAAACAAAGATTCAGATGGAGATAAAATTGTAATACTTGATTCTGAAAATGTATTTGAAGGAACACTTGAAAGTTTAAAAGATTTAGATGCAGGATATGAAATTCAGATTTCAAATGAAGATTATGAAAAAATAAAGGAAAAAATAGAAAATGAAGAAATTGATTCTGCAATAATAGTAGAAAAACAAGATGAAAATATAAAAATTAGATATATAGTAAAAAGTGCAACAATGATGTCAGGAGTACCAGAAGATATTATTTCAACATTAAATACATTATATACAAATATTCAAATTAATAAATTAGGATTAACAGAAGAACAATTGAAATCTATTACTCCAAATTTTGAATTTGCATTAGAACAAACAGATGAAGAGGCAAGTGGAAATGTATTTGCAATGATGTTACTTTCAATAGCATTATTCTATGCAATATATTTTTGTGCATATCAAGTATCAAGTTCAATTACAACAGAGAAAACATCAAAAATAATTGAAACACTTGTAACATCTACATCTCCAAAGACAATTGTATTAGGAAAAACACTTGGAATAGGAATTGTTGGATTATTACAAATGATATTATTAGTAGTAACAGCATTAATTAGTGCAAAAACATTTTTAGAGCCAGGTACATTAGATTCAATAATAGATGTCTCAAAAATAACACCATATTTAGGAATTATAACAATTATTTATTTTATATTTGGATATTTTGAATATGCTTTATTATATGCTTTAACAGGTTCAACAGTTAGTAAACCAGAAGATATTCAATCTGCAAATGGACCAGTTGCAATTCTTGCAGTAATAGGATTCTATTTATCATATTTTACAATGATGAATCCTGCAAGTGAATTGAATATTTTTGCATCAATGTTTCCAATTTCATCACCATTTTGTATGCCATTTAGAGTAATGATGGGATTAGCAAAACCTACAGATGTCATAATTTCAATTGTAATATTATTAATAACAGGTATTATAATTGCTAAAATAGCTATAAAAATCTATTCAAATGCGATTTTAAATTATGGTACTAAAATGAGTTTTAATGATATTGTAAAAATGTATAAAGATAAAAATAATTAGAAAAGAGCCGTAGCCTATTTATTAGTGCTACGGCTTATACAATTATGAATTCAAAATAGCATTAATTAATAAATCAAAAGTATAATTCAAACTTGTTTTCAAGTCAGAATTAATTGCAATTTTAAATCCAGCAGAATTGGTATGACCTCCACCTTGTAAGAAATATTTTTTTTCTCTCATTACAGAACATATTTGATTCAAATCAATATTTGGCAAAGTAGTTCTAATAGAACCTTTGAATTCATGTTTTTCATTTTCAATCAAAAGAATCAAAGATTTACAACTAGTTAAATGTAATATTTGTTCAATTATGTATTTATGATTTACCATATCCAAATTTCTTTCAGAAGGAAGTAAATCAGATTGAAGAATATAAGTACAGCCAACATCATGATTGATTACAAATCTATTTAATGCAAGTTCTGTTAATATTTTGGTTCTTTCGTCAACACTTTGCAATTGTTTTCTAATAGACTGAATATCTATCGAATTTTTTTCACAATAGTGTAAAATTTTTCTTGCCTCATCAGTAACGTTTAAAGTTAAATCAATAGTATCAGACAAAATGCCAACAGAAATATATTTCAAAAATGTTGTTAAATTGTTATTAGAAATGTACTTCAAAAATTCTCTGAAGATGATACATGTACAAGATGAAGCATTTACATCTATAATAGAATGATCAGAAGTAATTAAATGGAACAATGATTCATGATGATCAATAACAACAATTTTTTTTGCTAAATTAGAGTAAGAATCAAAACCTTTTGTTCTAACAGAATTAGAGCAATCAACTACAATGAGTACATCATAATTTTCTTGTGAACAAGTTTGCTTGATTATTTTGTTGCTATCAAGAAATTGCAAATCATTGCTAATACTAGGAATGACTACATCAATTTTTTGTTCATCTTTTCCTTGACTGAGAAGGAAATAGTACATTGAAATAGAACTAGAAATCGCATCTCCATCAGGTCTAATATGTGTTAAAATTAAAAAACTTTCTGAATTTAAGATTGTTTGTATCAAATCGTTTGGATTGGAGTTCATAAAAAATCCTCTCTTTCTAAATGTTTTTATTAATAATAGTTAGAAATTCTCGTAAATTTTAGCATAAATATGTATTTATGTCAAAATAAAAAGAGAATTTATAAAATTCTCCTTTTAATTAATCTTTATTAAATAATAATTTAATTCCCCATAATCCAGATATACCAACAAGAGTATAAATAATACGGGAAAGGACTGACATAGTACCAAATAAAGTATCAACTAAATTAAAATTGAAAATACCAATAAGTCCCCAATTTATAGCACCAATTATTATTAAAATTAATGCAATTGTATCAATAACTTTCATAAATACCTCCGTAAATAAGAATTCTTTATAATATTATTCATTATTTACAGAAAAATATTCCTAATTTTTACTTTTATTTTTTACATAATTACAAATTATTTTTACAATTTCATCATTACCGATTTGACAATCTAAACAAATATCATAATTGTTTTTATTACCCCATATTTGATTTGAGATAACTTCATAATAAGTGGATCTTGCTTTATCAGATTTTTCTATATATGATTTTGCTGTTAAATCATCATCATTATCATTATAATTTTCTACTAAAGAATGTTTAATTGCAAAATCTTTAATTTCTTCTTTTCCATAAAAGGCAATTCCAAGTTGTTTTGCAACATTTCTTGCAATTTCTTTACCATTTGTACCATGTTCACGAGATATTGAAATAACTAGATTATTTTTGTAAACAATAGGTTCTAAAACTGCAATTTTTTGTTTGTAAGCATTTTTCAATATGAAAGCTGAAATTATAGCAGTAAGAATTTCAGAAATAGGGAATGTCCACCAAACTAAATTTATAACATTATCAGATAATGTAAATAAATATGCGATAGGGAATACAAATATAACTAATCTTAATAATGAAATTATAAGTGGTTTACCTGCATATCTAAGTGCCTGTAAAACACCTTGAACAGCAATAGAAAATCCCATAAATACAAATCCAATACTTGAAATTCTAAGGGCTATTGAACAAACATCAATAATTTGAGTTGTAGATCCACCAGATAATCCAAATAATTTTGATAATGGATTAGCAAAAATTTCAAATAATGCAGTGATTATTAAAGTAACAATTGCAGTATCTATAATTCCATATTTAATACAATCATCAGCTCTTTTTTTATCTTTCATACCATAATTAAATGATAATATTGTAATAATAGTATTAGATAATCCAAAACATGCAAGTACAGCAATATTTTGAATTTTATAATATATACCAAAAGATCCTACTAGTATTGTTGGATCAGCTTTTGCTGTTCCTAGTATAGCATTCATTCCAACCATCATAACAGAAAGCAATGATTGCATAATTGCAGCAGAAAGACCTATACTATAAATTCCTTTTATTAAACCTAAATCAGGTTTTATGTATTTTAAATTTTTATCAATTTCTTTATTTACAGTGTAATGAAATATCATTGCAACAAATAAAGATAAAAATTGTCCAATTACTGTTGCCCAAGCAGCACCAGCAACACCCATATTTAATGGAAAAATAAAAATATAATCTAATATAATATTTGCAATTGCACCAGATATTTGTGCTATTGCAGATAAAGTAGTTTTACCAGTTGCCTGTAAAAATCTTTCATATGCTGTATATGCAATAGAACCTAATGAAAAACAACAGCAAATTTTTAAATATGTTGTTCCCATAGAAATTATTTCTTCATTACCAGTAGCAAATCAAGAAATAAACCATTTAGAGCCAAACATTCCAAATAAAAAGAATAATATAAAAATGCAAATACTAATAAAGATACCATTACCAGCAACTTTGTTTACCTGCTCCTTATTATTTTCTCCTAGATTTTTAGAAAGTAAGGTGTTTAGCCCAATTCCTGTACCAACACCAATAGCAATAATTAAAATTTGAATAGGAAATGCTAATGTTAAAGCTTGATTTGCAATAGCACCTTGTTCACCCATGTTTGTAACAAATATGCTATCTACAACATTGTATAATGCTTGTAAAACCATAGAGATAATCATAGGTAATCCCATTTTCCAGAAAAGTTTTTTCATTGGCATGTCAGCCATTTTGTTTTGTTTAACGTTTTCCATAACGTCCTCCTTTTATAAAATATTTTTAAGCATACAATAAAAGCGGAAATCCAATTTGCTGGATTTCCGCTATATATCTTAGCTACTCGCAGACGCTATTATAGCATAAAAAAATTAAAAATGTAATACCTAAATTAAAAAAATTAAAATTATTGAAAATAAAAAATCATTATGATATATTAAAAAAGATAAAAATATTATAAAAAAAGAGGTATAAAATGAAGGTAGAATTATTATGTAGTTGTGAAAAAGAAGAACTAGAAAAAAGAATTCAAAAAGTAGCTGCAGCAGGAAAATTATCAAGATTTAAGGGAAATGTTTTCGAAGTATTAGAAAATTGTAATGACTATGAAAAAAATTTAAAATTAATAAAAAGAATTATTTCAATGGGGCATAAATCAATTATTGAACATGATTATTTAGTATTTGCCATATCAGATGTAACACCAATTATTGAACAAACAATTATTGGAAATAGATTAACTTCATTTACAATAAAATCTAGAAGAGAAGTAGATTTTCGTACTGCTGGATTTTATACACCAGAATTTAGAGATTCAAATTTGAATATACATCCACAAAATGAACAATTAAAAGAAAAATACCAAAAACATATGCAATATTTATTTAATACATATGGCGAATTAGTAGACAAAGGAATTGACGTAGAAGATGCAAGATTTATATTACCATATTGTTTTCATAGTAATATAATAATGGGATTAGATGCAAGAGAATTAGAAAAGATGGTTGAATCTTTTATATATGGAAGATTAAGTAGAATACAGGAATTAAATGAATTTGGAAAAATCTTATATGAAATTATAAAAGAAAAAGTACCATATTTAACAGAATGTATAGAGAACTCAAAAATAAATAGTGAAAATCAATTTGAATATTTGGAAAAAATGGTTAAAAGACCAGAAATAAAAATATTAGAAAAGCCAGAACTTTTAAGTTATACTCCAAATGCAGATGATGTTGTACTAAAAAGTAATATAATGTATCATTATCAATGTTCAGAAAAGATGGCTGATAAGATACTAAAAGAATTAGTAGGAAAAGATGAAAATGCAAAAGAAAAAATGATGCAAAATATTCTTCATAAAGAAGAAAAAAGGGAATTAGAACAAGTAAGTTTTAGTTTTCAAATTCCAATTTCATTATCAATATTAACACATTTAACAAGACATAGAATGCATCCATTGCTAATACCAGAATTTGTACCATTATGGGATATGAAAAATTATATAACACCAGAAATAATAAAGAAAAATGCAAATGATATATATCAAAAAGCAGTTAATGAAAATATAAAAATGTTTGAGGAATTTAAAGAACAAGGAATTGCAGAAGAAGATTTAATATATTTTTATATTGGGGCACAAATGTTAAATGTTGTAACAACAATGAATGCTAGAAATTTACAATGGGTTTCAAGAATGCGTTGTTGTAATAAAGCTCAATGGCAAATTAGATTTATCACACAAGAAATGGTAAGACAGGTAAAACAAGTAGCACCATTAATTGGAAAAGGTCTTGGACCAACATGTATAACAGATAGATATTGTGGGGAAGGTAAAGAATCATGTGGATTAATTGAAAAATTGCAAAGGTTTTAAAAAGAGATTAAAATAAAATTTAATATGAGTGAGCAAAGATTTTTATAATTTTTGCTCACTCATTCATTTTTTTCTATTGAAAAATCAATCAATTAATGATAGAGTTATATATGAAAGAAAGGGGAGAAAATATGGAAAATAAACAAAAGAAATCGATGATTTCAATATTCGTAATTTTTATTATTTTAGTATGTTTATTTGAAGGATTAGGAAATAATATAAAAACACTAGTAAATAATATAGAAAAAACAAATTCAGATAATACGTTTAAAATAATATCAAGTACAGAAAACAAAGATATAGAAGAAATTATACAAAATTATGCAAAAAAGAATAATATAGATGTAAGCATAGATTATGCAGGTACAATTGAAATAATGTCAAAACTTAATAATGGTGAAAAATATGATGCAGTATGGTGTTCAAACTCAATATGGTTATATATGCTAGATAGCAATATAAAAACCTCAAATTCAAAATCAACAAGTATAAATCCAGTAGTATTTGGAATCAAAAAGTCAAAAGCTGAAGAATTAGGTTTTATAGGAAAAGATGTTTATATGAAAGACATATTAGAGGTAATAAATCAAGGAAAACTAAAATTTAATATGTCATCACCAACTCAAACAAATACAGGAGCAACAGCATATTTAGGATTTTTAACAACACTTGCAGGAAATCCTGAAATATTAACAGAAGAAAACTTACAAAATGAGGAGTTAAAAGATCAGTTAATTCAATTATATTCAGGAGTAAAAAGATCATCAGGAGATGATGAATTTTTACAAGAAATGTTTTTAAAAGGTGATTATGAAGCATTAATAACATATGAAACATCATTAATAAATATGAATAAACAGTTAGAGCAAAAAGGAGAAGAACCTTTATATGCAATATATACTAAAGATGGAGTTTCAATATCAGATTCACCATTTGCATATATAGACAATAAAGATGATACTAAATTAGAGGAATTTAAAAAATTACAAAATTACATATTAAGTAATGAAGGACAATCTGAACTAGTAAAAACAGGAAGAAGAGTTTGGTTTGGTGGAATAAACGAAAATGCAGATAAAACAGTATTTAATCCAAATTGGGGAATAGATACAACAAAATATATTGTACCAGTAAAATATCCAAGTACAGCAGTAATAAAAACAGCATTAGGAATATATCAAACAGAACTAAGAAAACCAATAAATATTGTATTTTGTTTAGACTATTCTGGAAGTATGTATGGAACAGGAAGTAAACAATTAATAGAAGCAATGCAATATATATTAAATGAGGAAAAAGCATCAAAAGACTTATTACAATTTTCAAGTAAAGATAAAATAACAATAATTCCATTTAACCATTCAATATTAGGTGAATATTCTACAGAAGATGGAACTAAAACAGAAGAATTAATAAATCAAATAACGTCAACAGATGTAAATGGAGGGACAGATATATATATACCAGCAATTGAAGGATTAAATATATTAAATAAAGAGGATTCAGAAAAATACAATACATCAATAGTATTAATGACAGATGGGGAATCAAATTATAATAGATTAAACCAACTTCAATTAGTATATGGACAAATAAATAAAGATATACCAATATTTAGTATAATGTTTGGCGCAGCGGATAAAACACAATTAGAAGATATAGCAAATTTAACAAATGCAAAAGTATTTGATGGAAGAACAAATTTATTAGAGGCATTTAAACAAGTAAGGGGATATAACTAATAAGAAAGGAAAACAGAATGAAAAAAGGATATATTTTTTCAGCAATATTAGGAGGAACATTTTTTGCAGTACCATATTTAGCACTTGGAGTTCAATTAATACCATCACTAGCAATAAGTGCGGCAGCATATGGAGCTGGAACCTTAATATTTAAAGATAGAGGTAAAATTGATTATTCAACTAAAAATACTAATTTATATGAAATACTAAAAAATGCAAAATCACAAACAACGCAAATTTTTGATATTTCAAAACAATTAGAAGATAAAGAATTAGTTGCAAATGTCCAAGATATTTGTAATACATCAAATAAGATAATTGATACTTTATCAAAAAATCCAGGAAAACTAACACAAGTAAATAATTTTATAAATTATTACTTACCAGTAACAATAAAAATATTGCAAAGATATGATGAAATTGAAAATCAAAGATTAAATTCAGAAGAAAGCCAAAAATTTATGAAATCTGTAAGAGATATGATTGCAAAAATAAAAGAAGCTTTTCATGAACAATTAAATAATATGTATCAAGCAGAAATTATAGATACAGATGCAGAGTTAAAAGTATTTGAAGAAATGTTAAAATCTGATGGATTTTTAGGAGATATAAATATTAAAAAATAGGAGGTAAATATGAAAGGAAGAAAAGAAGTCTGGATAGGACTTGGAATTTTAGTAATATTAGTCTTAATTATAATAGGAATAAAATTCTTTTCAACAAATGGAGAATCAATTATAGAATCAAACTTAAAAACAGTATATGTTGCAACAGGTGGAGGAAAAGAAAATTTCTTAGCAGATGACGAAGTTAATAAAATAATGAAAAAGAAATATGGACTAAATGTTATATATGACTCATGGAGTAATGGAAAACTAATTAAAAATCCATTAGTAAGAGAAGATGGAACAAAATATGATGTAATGTTCTGTTCTGATCAAAGATTTTATGATTATTATAAATTAGCACCAGATACAACAAAGGGAGAAGCAGCAAGATATACAGTTCAAAAAGGTGGATTAACATTAAATACTCCAATTGTAATATATAGTTGGGATACAGTTGTAGATGCATTAATAGAACAAAAAATAGTAACAGAAAAAGATGGAGTATATTACATAACAGATATGCCAAAATTAATATCATATATACTTGAAGGAAAGAAATGGAAAGACATTGGAGTAGATATGTTATATGGAAGTATAAATATAGACTCAACAGATCCAGTTACATCATCACCTGGTGCAACATATTATGGATTATTACTTTCAATTATGTGTGATGGAGAAATAACAGATGAAGCAGTTGCAGAAAATTTACCAAAATTGAAAGAATTTTACACAAAATCAGGATATATGAATAATACACCAGCAGATTTATTTGAATTATACTTGAAAACAGGAGTTGGAGGAAAGCCAATGATTGTTGATTATGAAAAAAGTGTAATAGATTTTGCAAATTCAAATCCAGATGGATGGGAACAAGTAAAAGACAAAATGAGAATATTATATCCAACACCAACAATATGGAACTCACATTGTATAGCATCATTTGATGAAGCGGGAGATGAGTATTATGAAGCTTATGAAGACAAAGAAATACAACAAATAGCATGGTCAAAATATGGATTTAGAACTGGTGTAACAGGTGGAAATTATGATGTAACACAAGTAAATGTAAATGGAATACCACAAAGCATAATAAGTACAGTATCAAGCCTAAAAATGAATGTATATGACCAATTAATTTCATATTTAGGAAATAAATAGTTAATAAAATTTAAATATAATTATAAAAAGATGGGAGAAAATAAAATGGAAGAAGAAATAAAATTAGAAGTTGCTAAAAATGTAGATACAAAAGATATCGAATTAGCATTACAAACAGATAAAAAGGTTGATGAAGCTGTTGTAGAAAAATCATTAAATTATGATGCTTTAACACCAGAGGAAAAATCTGCAATAGATGAATTTATTAGTAAAGTTGATGTAAAAAATACTGCGCAAATATTACAATTTGGATCAAGTGCACAAAGCAATATATCAAAATTTTCAGACAGTGTATTAAATGATGTTAGAACAAAAAATTCTGGAGAAGTTGGAGATTTATTATCAGGATTAGTAACAGAAATAAAAGAATTTAATGCAGATGTTCCAGTTGAAGAGAAAAAAGGAATATTAGGAATATTCAATTCTGCAAAAAAACAAGTTGAAAAATTAATAGCAAAATATGACAAAGTAGAAAATAATATTGCTAAAATAGAAAAATCATTAGAAACTCATAAACTTCAAATGATGAAAGATATTGCAATATTTGATACAATGTATGATAAAAACTTACAATATTTTAAAGAATTATCATTATATATAATTGCTGGTGAAAAGAAATTAGAAGAATTAAAAACAGTTACATTACCAGAATTACAAAGAATAGCAGAAGAAACAAAAGAACAAACAGATGCCCAAGCTGTAAATGATATGGTAGCAATAATAAATAGATTTGAAAAGAGAATATATGATTTAAAAACAACAAGAATTATATCAATTCAAATGGCACCACAAATTAGATTAATTCAAAACAATGATAGTGAATTAGTTGAAAAAATCCAAAGTTCTTTAATAAATACAATTCCACTTTGGAAAAATCAAATTGTTATAGCATTAGGAATAACAAATGCAAGAAATGCATTAGGAGCACAAAAACAAGTTACACAAATGACAAATGATATGCTTACAAAAAATAGTGAATTATTAAAACAAGGAACAATTGAAATTGCAGAAGAATCTGAAAAAGCTGTTGTAGATGTTCAAACATTACAAAAAACAAATCAAGATATTATAGATACATTAGATAAAGTTATAGAAATTCACGAAAATGGAAGAGTAAAAAGACAAGAAGCAGAAGTTCAACTTGAAGAAATTGAAAACAAATTAAAAGAAAAGTTATTAGAAATAAAGAACTAAAAATGAAAGAATGGATACTGTTTAAAACAGATTCATTCTTTTTTTGTACTAATATGATAAATACAGATAGTACAATAGTTGCATTAGAAACATCAGAAGAGCTAAAAGAAATACTAGAAGGAAACAATGAAATTACTTTAATATATTTAGTAAAAGACATAACATTAACAATGGTAATAAGTACTTAATTTTATGTCTGCCATACTTAACTGCACCTCCTTGATTTATATTATGAAAAATGTAAAAAATTGTTATATAAAATATAATGAAAAAATATAAAATTATATGAATATTTGTCCAATTAGAACATAAATATTAGCAATTGGAGATAAGAGTATGAATATTTTAATAATAATATCATGTGTATGTTTTCTTTTTATAATTGGAAGAATATTTATAGTACCAATAAAATGGGTATTTAAATTACTTATAAATTCGGCTTTGGGTGGAATTTTGATTTGGATAATAAATTTAATTGGGGCAAATTGGGGATTTCACATAGGGATTAATATTGCAACATTATTAGTGGTACGGAATTTTGGGAGTGCCTGGTGGAATATTTATTACATTATTGAAGATTCTTACACAATAAATGACCAAAAGATTCTTTCAGAAAAACTAATGAGAATGTTTTATTTATCTTTAAATATATTATAAAATTAAATAGTTCTAAAATATAGACAATATTTTAATTGTGAGGTATAATAGTCTATGTGAATTGCAGGTGTAGTTTAGTGGTAGAATCCCATGCTTCCGACCTGGTGACCCGAGTTCGATTCTCGGTACCTGCTCCATTTTAAATTAACTTACGGACTTAAAAGTTCGTGAGTTTTTATTATATAGTAGGAAAGTTATATTTTCCTACTATATAAAAAGTTTCAATATAAAATCTTTTAAGTTCTTTATAATTGCATTTTTTAAATTTTTTTTGGAAAATTCATTATCTTTATATGTACTATAAAATTGAATCATACGTTATATTTTAGTAAATTTTTACCTGAAATTACAGAAAAAGAAGCTTGTAAAATACACAATAAAAGTGGAAAAATCGTTAGAAATGCTATTAAACAAACAGGTTGGAACTATGTCAGAAGATTTGCCTATATCTATGAAAAGTTTAAAACAGATTGAAAATGAAAATAGAAAAAATTTAACAAAGCAAGAAAAATAAGATTTACATTAATGTTGCAAAATTTATTTGATTTAAAATTTTTGTTGTGATAAAATGCAAATATCGAATTTATTTTACAAAAAAAAGGGGGTGAATACTATGGAAGATAAGAAAGTTACTAAGATTAGTTTATCCACATTTTTACTGATAATTGCTATAATTATAATTGCTATAATGGGATTTTTTATTTATAAATTAAATAGTGAAAAGGCTATTGAAGTGAAAAAATCTGCTGATTTACAGGCACAAGTTAGTAGTTTAAATAGTACTGTTAGTAATTTGCAATCAAAAATTAACACAATTTCAGAAACAGTTAATTCTTCATCAACTCCTGTTCAATCATCAAATTCAAATTCTTCAAAAACAGCATCAACTTCAATTACATCTAACTTAGATGATATCAAATATGAAATTTCAAAAAAGAAAAATCAAAATGGTGAAGAAGTAATTGCTGTAATAAAAGCTACAAAAGATGATAAAACTACAACAAAAGAAATTGAAATGGATGCTTTGATTGCTGATACAGGAACAATGGTACTTCCAACAATTGGTTCTGTAGCATTAGTTGCAAATTCAGGTGGGGAATATTATGGTGTTAATATTTATCAATTAGTAAATGGTGAAATAAAAAAATTAGGTACAATTAATTGTGGTGCTGATATGGTTAAAGAAGCTACATATTCAGTTGAAACTAAAGGCGAAGCAACAGCTGTTATAACAGCAAATAGAAATGGTGAAATAACTAAAAAAGAATTTGAAATGTCAGCAACAATTGCCAAAACAGAAGTTATTGATATTTTAGGATGTGGTAAAGTTGTTTTAGTTGCAGAAACTGGTGGAGAATATTATGCATTTAAAGTATTTAGATTAAGCGAAGATTATACTAATGGTAAAACACAAGGTATTGTTGAAGTAGGTACAATAAATTATTTATTTTAGATTATCTAGTGCTAGTGGCACAATAAATCAAGTTATATAAGAGAGCTCGAAACAGAGTATGTCATTTTTTTGCATACCTGTTTCGAAATTGCTCCAATTATATTTTTTCATTAATTTCATTTTTAAAGCCCAATAATTGACATAATTATAAAAATATAGTAAAATATTAGTATAAACGTAAATTGCGTTTATTTTACATATATTTTCCTTTTTTCCACCGAGAAGGTGTTTAAATATACCGAACAACAACATAGTCCAAAAAATTTTGGGAGGAAAACAGTTATGAAGAAAATCAACAACATGTCTGACTTAGAGAAGAAGGCCATTAAAGTTATTGATGGTATGCTTGTAGTTTGGCCTCAGTCCAACAAGACTGAAAGTCTTGAAATCATGGGGATTGTGCCGACGTTCAATGGCTGCTATGCAGTGAACAACGCAACGGTATGCGTAGTGAACCATGATGAAGCCTTTGTAATCCCGTACATGAAAGAGGTTATGGAGGTTCTTCAAAACAATGGTTTTACTGAAAAGCACTTCTATGTTCCCTTTAGCAATTGGGATTATCCTAAGTTTGAACAGAAGGAATGGGAAGATCTTCGGAGCGAAGCAGAAGAAGCATGGCGCAATGCCTTTGTAGAGGATTGCCAAAAATATTGTGCATCCAAGGGCATCAAGGCTATCAGCAAGAAAACTATGGCAAAATGCTTCAAGATGCCTGAGAAAGGTGTTGAAGTAGAGCATATCTACTTTAAGACTACCTATTATCCGGTTATCAACTCTACCGTTCTGGATTGCGTAGCAATCGATAAGCTGGGAACTTATAACATGAACAATGGTAAAGTGGTCTTCGTTTACATCGATGGCAAAACCTATGTGGCCAAGGGCTACAAGATCATCGACGAACTTCGTGAGGCTGGATATAAGGAGGGTGAACTCTTTGTACCTTTCTCCAACGGCGAGGCTATTGTTGATCCGTTTCTCAAGAAGAAATGGGATGACATCAATAAGTAATTTTAATAAGTAAAGATAATATCATTACTTAAGAAGGGAGGTCAGCTTAGGCTGGCCTTCTTTCTTTATTTTTTAGTATATTACTTGCAAAAAAGCATATTTTATGGTAAAATCAAACAGTCAATCAATTTGATACAGAGTGGGAATCCACTAGATTGTCGATGTTATTACATTATCTAGTCGGAGTTCTGTATCCTCCGACCAACACAATGAGTATTAGGAGGAAAAATAATGCTTGAAAAGATTCTAAACAAAATGGCCAAAAGAGTATATCCTAAACGGGATATAAGTGTAGAAAAAATTGGAGGTCGATTCTTTCTTCATTCACATGATACAACTGGCTGTAATGATTATTTGCTAGAAGGAACATATTCATATGATGAAGTTGTGAAGTTAAATAATTTAACTACCTATAGTGTAGGTTTTGGATTTTGTTCAGAGCTTGGACCAATTGCTTTTATTGGAATGCCTAATCCTGTTTGTGCACAGAAAAGTGGCTATTTTAAATATAAAGTACAATCATATGGAACATTCTCTGAACAGAGCGAATATTATTTCAAAGCTTATACTGATGAAGAAGCAAAGAATATTGGAAATTATACTGTATATGGTTTGTGTGGACTCAAGGAAGTTGCAGCTGTAGCTCCTATAAGCCAGATGGCATATGTATATGATTCAAGATTTAAAGTTAAAAAATCTGAAAAACCAAGAATATTTGATATGGACTGTGAGTTGAAAGGCTTTTATAGTTATAATGAAGCTAAAAAGCTTTCTACAGGGACTCTTAAAGAAAAAGATGGTTATTCTGGAGAAGAACATCCTATTGTTTTTGCTGTTGTAGGAAGTGGTATGCATGTAGGAATCATTAACATGTGGCCATCCGAGATAGAACAAGTAAGAGGCTTTAGAGATGTTTGGGAATATGGAGATGAAGAACCTAAAATTCAAACAATTAAATTTCTTAACAGAGAGGAAGCATCTAAAATAAAAGATTTTATACTCTATGTTTACAACTATTCTAGTTCAGGAATAGGGAGAGACAAATATGAAATTGAAAGATATGATAGAACTCTTGATAAGAGATTTAAATTTCAGTTACCTGACGGAAGTGATTATCGTTTAATCGAGCATACTGAATTATTCAAGTAATTAAAAGAAGTGGGTTGCAAATATAGAATGCAACCCACTTTTTATATTCAAACCCTTGTAATTTTAAGCCAAAAGTTATATAATAAGCACATTAAAAAGAAAAACAGAAGGAGGCAGTTATGAAAGTAAGTAGAGAAGAAATATTACACATAGCAAACTTAGCACAATTAGAATTAAAAGAAGAAGAGATAGACACATACATATTACATTTACAAGACATATTAAATTTTGCAAATATAGTAAATAATGCGCCTGTTGAAGGATTAGATATAACAATAGGAGCAAATGAAGCAAAAAATAGATTTAGAAAAGACGAAGTTAAGGTATTTGATAACATAGAAGGATTATTACAAAATGCACCAGAACAAGATAGACATATGTTTAAAATTCCAAAAGTATTAAATTAAGCAAAATTTTATAAGGAGGAATGTAAATGGACATTACAGAATTAACAGTACATGAGTTACAAGAAAAAATAAAAAATAAAGAATTAACAATAAAAGAAATAACAAAAGCTTATGTAGATAGAATGAATGAGAAAGAAAAAGATGTACAAGCATTTATAACAGAATTAAAAGATGAAGCATTAAAACAATCAGAAGAAATACAAAATAGAATTGATAATGGTGAAAAATTAGGAGATTTAGCAGGAATTCCAATAGGAATAAAAGACATAATATGCACAAAAGGCATAAAAACAACATGTGCATCAAAAATGCTAGAAAACTTTGTATCACCTTATGATGCAACTGTTATGGAAAAAATAAATGCAGAAAATATGATAGATTTAGGAAAACTAAATATGGACGAATTTGCAATGGGAGGCTCAACAGAATATTCATATTTTAAGAAAACAAGAAATCCATGGGATTTATCAAGAGTACCAGGGGGATCTTCAGGAGGTTCTGCAGCTGCAGTTTCAGCAAATATGGTACCATGGGCATTAGGAACAGATACAGGTGGAAGTATAAGACAACCAGCTTCATTATGTGGTGTTGTTGGATTAAAGCCTACTTATGGATTAGTATCAAGATATGGAGTAGTAGCATTTGCATCATCATTAGATCAAGTTGGAGTATTTACAAAAGATGTTCAAGATTGTGCAATTTTATTAAATGTAATTGCTGGATATGATGAAAAAGATTCAACATCTATAGATAATGGTAAAAAAGATTATACAAAATCATTATCAAAAGATGTTAAAGGTTTAAAAATAGGAGTTCCTAAAGAATTTTATGGAGAAGGAATAAATCCTGAAGTAAAAAAATCATTAGAAGAAGCAATTGAAAAATATAAAGAAATGGGAGCAGAAGTAGAAGAGTTCTCATTAGATATTGCTCAATATGCATTAGCAACATATTATATAATAGCATGTGCCGAAGCAAGTTCAAATTTAGGAAGATTTGATGGAATAAGATATACATATAGATCACCAGAAGCAAAAACACTAAAAGAAATTTATAAAAAATCAAGAAGTGAAGGATTTGGAGCAGAAGTAAAGAGAAGAATAATACTTGGAACTTATGTATTATCATCAGGTTATTATGATGCATATTACAAAAAAGCTCAACAAGTTAGAACACTTGTTATGAATGAATTTAATAAAGCATTTGAAAAATATGATGTAATAGTAACACCAACATCACCAACAACAGCATTCAAATTAGGTGAAAAATCAACAAATCCAATGGAAATGTATTTGGCAGATATATGTACAGTTTCTGTAAATATTGCAGGATTACCAGGAATGTCAATTCCTTGTGGAATAGATAGTAATGGTCTTCCAATTGGTATGCAAATAATTGGTAAGAAATTTGATGAAGAAACAATCATAAAAACAGCATATGCTTATGAACAAGAAACAAAGTTTAGAGAAAAATACAAGCCTACATTTAAAAAATAAGATATAAACAAATGAGAGGAGCATAAAATGGGAGATGAAATAAAATATTCTGAAGGTCAAAGAAACCAAATATATGAAAAATATTTAAGACCTTTAAAATTAAAAATTTCACAAATATTGTTATATGATACAAATGCAGCAGCTGATTTTCTAAACAAATATAATATCTTACTTCAAAAAACAAGTGACTCAGAATTATTAGATAAAATTACAGAATTAGAGTTAGAAATTGAACAATATGAAAAAACATTAGGAAAAGAAAAAAATTTCCAAGATAAAAGTTCTATTATAATTGAACAAGTTGAAGAATTATTATATGAAAGTGAACAATTGACATTAGAAGAGTTCGAAAAAGAAGTACACAGTTTAGTACAAAGATATAGAGAAAATTTTTCTGGTTACAGTTTAGAAGAAAGAGATTCTTTAGAGGCTAAAATTTATGAATTACAAGCAAGATTAATTTTAAAAAGAGTAAATCAAGAATATCCTGAAAAAATAGATATTTCACAAGAAGATGAAATAGGGATTATGATATACTTAAACAGAGAAATTACTAGATTGCAACAAAGTAAAAATCCAAAAATAAAAAATTATGTTGAAAAAATAAAGTATGAACTTATGGGTGGAACAGAGGCTATACATAATAGTGAAATATGGAAAGTATTAAGCTATGCACAAAGAGAGAGGTTTGAAGAAAAAGATGAAAATCTTTCAAAAAGTAAATCATTAATTCGTGTGAAAACAAAGAATAATTCAGTAGTTAATGTGAAAAATAGAAGTATTTTTTCGATTTTTAGAAAAGAGCCACAAATACCACTGACTGAAAGAGACTTATCTAAAATTTCAATTGATTGGTTAGCAAAATATATTCCAAAAGATATGTTACAAGAATTGGAAGCAGATAGAAATAAAGAAGAAAATAATATAAGAAATAAGGAATATTTACCAGATCCTAAAACTCCAATATATGAAATGATTAAATCAGAAACTAGATTTGGAATACCAAATAGAAAAGATTATGTGCTTCAAGATGAAAATGGGAGTAAAATATATATTTTTATTGAAGATCATTTATCATCTGAGTCATATTGGACTAGTATGGTAATGGAAGCTGGAGGCATACAAGTAGTAAAAAATTATAGTACTCATTTAGAGTTTAAAGAGAGGGGAGCTCCTAGACATTTAAATGCAATTTTAAATCTGGCTCAGATTATAGATAGATGTTTTAATACTGATTTTCAACAACAATTATTAAGAGAAGTAAAAGAATGTTGGATAGAAAAAACTAAAAAGCCGAGACTGTTTAAACAATTAGAGAAAAGCTTATATAGGATGCGTGATGAATATGGGAGAACAAAATTAGATTTTTTTGCATCAGAAGAAAGAAAAAGAGAAAATTTTTATAGTCAATATAGCTTACAAGAAAGAATAAAAATAAATACTGAAGATTTAACAAATGATAATGAAAAAAATAATAATATGAGTAATGAAACAATTCAAGATAAAGAACAAGGAGGAGAAAATGCCAAGGAATGATTATGAAGTAGTAATGGGCTTAGAAGTCCATGCAGAATTAGCAACAAAAACAAAAATATTTTGTAGCTGTCCAACAAAATTTGGTGCAGCTCCAAATACACAAGTATGTCCAGTATGTATGGCAATGCCAGGAACATTACCAACATTAAATGAAAAAGTAGTAGAATATGCAGTAAAAGCTGGACTTGCTACACATTGTACAATATCAAGAGATAGTAAAAATGATAGAAAAAACTATTTCTATCCAGATACACCAAGAGCATATCAGATTTCACAATTTGATAAACCATTATGTGAACATGGATATATAGAAATAGAAACAAGTCAAGGAAAAAAGAAAATAGGAATAACACGTATTCATATTGAAGATGATGCTGGAAAGTTAGATCATGATGATTTAGCTGGAGGAGCACTTATAGATTTGAATAGAGCTGGAGTTCCATTAATAGAAATTGTATCAGAACCAGATTTTAGATCAATAGAAGAAGTTGATGCATATTTAAGAAAATTAAAATCAATACTTGAATATGTAGAAGTATCAGACTGTAAGATGGAAGAAGGATCTTTCAGAGCAGATGTTAACACATCAATTCGTCCAATTGGATCAGAAAAACTTGGTACAAGAACAGAAATGAAAAATATGAACTCATTTAGAAGTATAACAAGAGCACTTGAATATGAAATAGGTAGACAAGTAGAAGTTATAGATAATGGTGGAATTGTTGATCAAGAGACATTAAGATGGGATGAAGTATCAGGAAAAACATTTTCAATGAGAGATAAGGAAAATGCACAAGATTATAGATATTTCCCAGAACCTGATTTAGTTGCAATAAAATTATCAGAAGAATATATTGAAAATATTAGAAAAACATTACCAGAAATGCCAGAAAGTAGAAAAGAAAGATATTTAAGAGATTATAAATTATCTGAAAAAGATGCTGGAATAATAACATCTTCAAAATATTTATCAGATTTGTTTGAAAAAGCTTCTGAAATATGTGGAAATTATAAAGCAGTAAATAACTGGATAATTTCAGACATTTCAAGAATATTAAATGAAACAGAAATGGATCCTAAAGAAATACCATTTGATGCAAAACAATTAGCTAAATTAGTAACTTTAATAGATAAAGGAACAATTAGTTCAAGTATCGGTAAAAAAGTATTAATAGAATTATTTGAAAATCCAAGAGATCCTGAAGATATTATAAAAGAAAAAGGTTGGATACAGATTTCAGATGAAGGAGCAATCAAAGAAGTTGTATTAAAGATTATTGAATCAAATCCTCAATCTGTTGCAGATTTTAAAGCTGGTAAAGATAGAGCATTAGGATTTTTAGTTGGTCAAGCTATGAAAGAAACAAAAGGAAAAGCAAATCCTCAAATGCTTAACAAAATGTTTGCAGAAGAATTGAAGAAATAAGAAAAATCGCCATTATGGCGATTTTTTTGCTATTTTAAATTTCTTAAAGCTTCAATTCTTGCTTCTGTACTTGGATGTGTAGACCACAAATCAGAAGATTTTTTCTTATTTCTAAAAGGATTTGCAATATACATATTTTCAGTAGCTTTATTAGCAACTTTTAATTCATTTGGATCAGCTGAAATTTTTTCAAGGGCAGAAATCAAACCATCTGGATTTCTAGTAAATTCAATAGCAGTAGCATCTGCTAAAAATTCTCTTTTTCTTGAAATTGCAAGTTGCATA
Source organism: uncultured Clostridia bacterium (assembly GCA_934141555.1). Taxonomy (GTDB): domain Bacteria; phylum Bacillota; class Clostridia; order TANB77; family CAG-508; genus CAG-269. The sequence goes on from CAKPCK010000006.1 coordinate 57,245, forward strand.
AGTTGACCAAATATTGGAGCTAAGATTAAGAATATTAATCCAATCAACATAATAATAGCATTACCATTATTATCATTATCTCTATCGCGTCCACGTCTACCACCATAAAAAGAAATTCTAGTAAACCAATCAGATAAAATGACAACAAATCCTACCATTACAGAAACAACAGCTGATAAAAGAATGTCATAATTTTTTATATGAGACATTTCATGTGCTAAAACACCTTCAAGTTCATAATAGTCAAGTTTTTCTAATAAACCAGTTGTAACACATATTACAGCATGTTTGGGATTCCTACCAGTTGCAAAAGCATTTGGTTGAGCATCTTCTATAACATATAATTGAGGCTTTTCTTGTAAACCTGCTGAAATAACTAAAGAATCTAAAATATTTACTAATTTTAAATCTTCCTCTTTTGTTGCAGGTCTTGCATTATTTAATTTTAAAACAATTTTATCACTATAATAATATGAGCCCCATGTTGATACAATTGCAAAAATCATAGCAATTATAATAGAAAGTTCACCTAAATCTAGAGCCATACAAATGTAATAAACAATTACAGCAATAAATGCTAAAAATAATAGAACTATAAACCATGATTTTATTTTATTTTTCTTTATATCTTCAAACATATTTTTCTCCTACTAATAATTTATAATATTAAAGGATAGAAAAAATTCTATCCTTTAAACTTTAAAGAAAATTTTTCAATTTTCTTATTTGTTACTAAAATCAACTTTAACATTTTTTCTTGCTTCATCACTTTCTGTTGCGAATAATTCTTTCTTTTGGAAATTAAACATTCCAGCAACTAAGTTTGAAGGGAAAAGCTCTAATTTTGTATTATATCTTGTTACGCTATCATTATAAAATTGTCTAGAAAAAGAAATTTTATTTTCTGTGTTACGTAATTCTTCAGATAAATCAGCAAAATTTGTATTTGCTTTTAATTCAGGATAATTTTCAGAAACTGCCATAATCGTTTTTAATGTGCTTGAAAGTTCTCCATCTAATTTTGCTTTTTCTCCAACTGAAGAAGTATTTGCCCAAGATGTTCTTAATTTTGTTATTTTTTCAAATGTTTCAGATTCGTGAGTCATATATCCTTTTACAGTTTCAACAAAATTAGGTATTAAATCAAATCTTCTTTGTAGTTGTACATCAATTTGACTCCAAGCATTTTCAACTTTTTGTCTAGATGAAATTAATCCATTATAAACACTTATTATCCATGCAATAATTAATATAACAACTATTAAAATAATCCATCCCATAAAAATACCTCCTTATGAAATATATATTATCATATAATAATATTTTTTACAATACAAAATAAATAATATCTAAAACTTTAAAACTTTCTAAAGAAATTTTTGGAATTTTTTCAGTACAAGCAACATATAATATAATGTTAGCAAGTAATGGCAATACTTACGGAAACTTATAACAAAAAAATAAAAAATTTGACAAGAAAACAAAAAATGTGTATAATAAGTTTGTCGTTAAAAGGAGGTTTTATGATTTTTATGGATAAAAAAGATAAAGCATCTGTTTCTATTATGAAAATCATTGGTGTGAGTTTAATAATAATATTTTTGCTAGGAGTAACTGTAAGAGCTACGGAAGCAAATATTAGAACAGTTGAAATAACTTTAGCGAATGGATATAAGATGTCTGTTATAACATCAAAAACAAATGTATACGAAATATTAGAAGATAATAATATTTTTGTAGAAGAAGACGAAAGAGTAAGTCCAGGTTTAGATGATGATATAAATGAAAGCAATAAAATAGTTATTACAAATAAGTCTGTTCAAGAAGTACAAATCGCAAAGATTTCTGAAAGTGGAATTGAAACAACATTAGATGAAATATTAAAAGGATATTCACCAATAGTAGAAAAAATAGAAGTAGAACAAGAAATAATACCATATGAAACAATTACAAAAGATGCCTCACAAGGTGCAACAGATACAAAAAATAAAGTAATTCAACAAGGTCAAGACGGATTAAAGGAAGTAACATATAAAACAAAATACCAAAATGACGAACAAATAGAAAAAATAGTTCTTTCAGAAGAAATTATAAAAGAGCCTATTGATAGAATTGTACAAGTACAAAAAAATATTGTAACAACATCAAGATCTGGATATGAAAGAACGCAAACAACAGGAAATAAAGTTGGAGAAACAAGGATATTTAAAGTAACAGCATATTGTTCATGTGCAAAATGCTGTGGAAAAACAAATGGAATAACAGCATCTGGAACAAAAGCAACAGCAGGAAGAACAGTTGCAACATCTAGCCAATTTTCATTTGGAACGCAATTAGATATAGGTGGATACACATATACTGTCGAAGATAGAGGAGGGGCTATTAAAGGAAATAGAATAGATGTATATATGAATTCACATGCAGAAGCATTGGCATGGGGAGTTAGATATCTACCAGTTACAGTTGTAGAATAAAGAGAGAATAAAAAATTCTCTCTTTTTTTGCCTAAAATAGTGAAAAAATCGGAGAAACATGTTATAATATAATAGTCGAGTATTATGAGAGAAAGGAGAATGTTAGAATTCATTACTAACAAGAATAATATGAGCCAAGATAAAATAAGAAATTTTAGTATAATTGCGCATATAGATCATGGAAAATCAACGCTTGCAGACAGATTAATAGAAAAAACTGGAGTATTATCCCAAAGAGAAATGGAAGATCAAATATTAGATAATATGGATATCGAAAGAGAAAGAGGAATAACTATTAAATCACAAGCTGTAAGAATGAAATATAAAGCAAAAGATGGAGAAGAATATACACTTAATTTAATAGATACTCCTGGCCATGTTGATTTTAATTATGAAGTTTCAAGAAGCTTAGCTGCCTGTGATGGTGCAATACTTGTAGTAGATGCTAGTCAAGGAGTTGAAGCTCAAACACTTGCAAATGTATATTTAGCAATAGATAATAATTTGGAAATATTACCAGTTATAAATAAAATAGATTTACCAAATGCAAGGCCAGATGAAGTAAAAAAAGAAATAGAAGATATAATAGGAATTCCAGCAATGGATGCGCCATGTATTTCAGCCAAATCTGGACTAAATGTAGAAGAAGTATTAGAAAGAATTGTAACAGATTTACCTGCACCAAAAGGTGATGAAAATGCAAAAGCAAAATGTTTAATATTTGACTCATATTATGATAATTACAAAGGTGCAGTAGCATATGTAAGAGTAATGGATGGAACCTTAAAAGTTGGTGATGAAATATTGCTAATGGCAACAGGTACGACATATACAATAGCAGAAGTAGGATATTTTGCACCAGGACAATATTTACCAACCCAAGAAATAAAAGCAGGAGAAGTAGGATATATTGCAGCAAGTATAAAAAGTTTAACAGATATTCATGTAGGTGATACAATAACATTAAAGAATAATCCAGCAGATAAGCCATTACCAGGATATAAAAAAGTAACACCAATGGTGTATTGTGGATTATATCCAGTAGATGGAAGTGAATATGAAAATTTAAAAATAGCATTAGAAAAATTGAAATTAAATGATGCAGCATTAGAATATGAGCCAGAAACATCAGCTGCATTAGGATTTGGATTTAGATGTGGATTTTTAGGATTATTACATTTAGAAATAATTGAAGAAAGACTTGACAGAGAATTTGATTTAGGGTTAATAACAACAGCACCATCTGTTATATATAAAGTTCATAAAACAACTGGAGAAATTCTTGATGTATACAATCCGGCAGATTTACCACCACAAATAGAAATCTCATATATGGAAGAACCAATAGTTACAGCAGACATAATAACACCAAAAGAATATATAGGAAATATAATGGATATTTGCCAAAATCGTAGAGGAATATTTATTGACATGAAATATTTAGATGATAATAGAGTAACACTAATATATGAAATGCCATTAAATGAAATAATATATGACTTTTTTGACAGTTTAAAATCAAGAACGAAAGGATATGCATCATTTGATTATGAATTTAAAGAATATAGAAAATCAAATCTTGTAAAATTAGATATATATGTAAATGGAGAACCAGTTGATGCATTATCATTTATAGTATTTAAAGACAATGCATATGATAGAGGCAAAAAAATGGTAGAAAAACTAAAAGAAGTTATACCAAGACATTTATTTGCAATACCATTACAAGCAGTTGTAGGGGGGACAATAATAGCTAGAGAAACAATATCTGCAATGAGAAAAGATGTACTGGCAAAATGTTATGGTGGAGATATTACAAGAAAGAAAAAATTGCTTGAAAAGCAAAAAAGAGGAAAAAAGAGGATGAGACAAATAGGAAATGTAGAAATGCCACAAGAAGCCTTTTTATCAGTTCTAAAATTAGATGAAGAATAATTTATAAAAAAGTAAGGAGAAATTTATGAGAACAAATAGAATGGAAAGAAGAGAACATGAAAGAAGAAACGGACAAGATAGAAGAAATTTAACAGATAGAAGAAACATTAAAAGGGAAACACCTGAAAGAAGAAAAGACGAAAGGCGTAGAGAAACGAGAAGAGAAGAAGATACTACAATAGAGAAGAGATTTGATGATCAAATTGAAGGAAGAAATTCAGTTTTAGAATTATTAGAAAGTGGAAAAGATGTTAATAAAATATTTGTTACAAGAGGAGAAAAACATGGTTCTATAAATAAAATCCTTGGAATTGCAAAAGAAAGAAAAATAATAGTTGTAGAAAAAGATAAAAAACAAATGGATGAAATGGCACAAGAAGAAAATTATCAAGGAGTTATTGCGATAGTACCACCATTTGAATATGTAGAAATCTCAGACATTTTACAAGTTGCGAAGGAGAGAAATGAGGATCCATTTGTAATAGTTTTAGATGGAATAGAGGACCCACACAATTTAGGTTCAATAATAAGAACAGCAGAAACAGCAGGAGTACATGGAGTAATTATTCCAAAAAGAAGAGCTGCATCAGTAAATAGTACAGTAAATAAAGCATCAGCAGGAGCTGTTGAACATATGAAAATAGCAAGAGTAACAAATATATCAGATGCAATAGAAGAATTAAAACAAGCAGGATTATGGGTTTGTGGAACAGCTGTTGATACAAACAAATATTATTATAATCAAGATTTAACAGGGCCATTAGCAATTGTAATTGGAAATGAGGGAAAAGGAATTGGAGAAAAGGTTAAGAAAAATTGTGATTTTCTAGTAAAAATTCCAATGAAAGGAAAAATTCAATCTTTAAATGCTTCAGTTTCAACAGGAATAGTAGTTTATGAATCTGTAAAGCAAAGGATAAGAAAGGAAAATTAGTATGAGAGATAAAAAAATAGGAGTAATAATTATTATAATATTTTTAATAATAGCCATTATTGGTGGAATATTTGCATATTTATTTTTAGCTACAGATACATTTAAAGGAAAAAAACAATTGTTTTTTGGGTATGCAGAACAAGCAATTGAACAAGTTGAAGGAATAGCTGATTCTCAAACTTTAGAAAAATATAAAGATGAAATGAATAAAGAAAGTTTCGAAACAGATACAACAGTTAATTTTAAGTATTCAGAGGGTGGAGAAGTTTCAAGTGGATATAATAATTTAAATATTAATATAAAAAACCAAAAAGAAAATCAATACAATTATAAAAATGCACAAATATTATTTGGTGATAAAAGTATAGTACAAGTTGAAGGTATTCAATCTGAAAACTTATATGGAATTAGATTTACAAATATATTTAATCAATTTGTAACATTACAAGACGGAAAAAATATTGCCGGATTAAATTTAACAGATAAAGATTTATCTAAAATGAAAAGTGTAATTGAAGATGATAAAGATTTTTATGATGGAATATTATTTTCTAAACAGGATTATCAAACATTAAAAGAAAAATATTTACAAATAATTGTTGATGCATTAAGTAATGGAACATTTTTGAAACAAGGAAAATCTGTTGTAACGATTGATTCAAAAGCAGTAAAAACTAATGCATATTCTTGTGAATTAAATAGTTTGCAGGTACAAAATTTAGTTATAAAATTATTAAATGAATTAAAAAATGATGATATTATATTAGACAAAGTTGGAAACTTATTAAATGATACTAAAAAATATGAAGATTATATTAATAATATCCTTAGAAATGCTGAAGATACAGAATTTCCAGGTATGAAAATAACAATATATGAACAAAATAAAAAAGTATTAAGAACTCTAATAAGTGTTGGAGAAAATTCAGTAATTATTGAAAAATCTTCTACTAGTGATGGTACATATGTTTTAAAAGTACAACATGAATTATTAAATAATGAAAAAGAAATTAATCAACAAGTAATTATATCAAAGAACTCAACAGATTCTAGTGAAAAATATGTATTTAATATAGAGATTGTAGATGGTGAAGATAAATATTCAATAGATGCAACAATGGATAGTGATTATAAAACAATTAATTTTGAATTGAACTTTTACAAAGATATAGTAAATATAAATATTAGTGCAAAAAATACTATAACTGATACAGTAAGTCAAAAAGTTCAATTAGAATCATCTAATAATGTTTTGTTAAATAATTTGAATGCAGATTTATTGAAAAGTGTTGTTGATAAAATGAATTCTGCATATACAGATACATTAGTTAAAAGATATAATTTATTAGTAAAGAAATTAAAATCAGAGGATTTAATGACAGCTTTAAAAGGTATATTAAGTGAAGGAAACTTTGATGAAGAGAATGGAACAGATCAACCTAGTAATCCAACTGATGAGCAAGTAACTAAAGAAGAAATAAATAGATTTAATGCAAAATTTGAGTTTTATGCAGGAACAGAAATTTCTGGAGAAACAGTAAAAACATTAATAGATGTTGTAAAAGATAATCTTGAAAGTGTTGATATAGTACAATTGAAAACACAAAATACATATGATAATAAAATAAAAGAAAAGATAACGTTAAATATAAAAAAAGATAACTCAAATATAGATTTAGCTAATGGAATTTTAGATAAAATATATTCAGAAGATAAATATAATATAAATATTAATTATAATAGTTCAACAGGAATTATAGAATCAATAGTAATTGTTCCAAGTGATAATATATAGAGAGGAAAATAAATAATGAATCAAATATTAGTAACAGAAAAAATTTATGTGACGCCTGAACTTAAGAGAAAAAAGAAAATGTATAAATTGATGTTTATTATTTCATTATTTTCAATGATATGTTTATCAACTATGTATATATATGCTGAAGTCGATAGAAATAAAGAATCAGAAGTATCTAAAAGTATTTTACAAAATATGTTTGCTGATTCTACAATAGTTGATCAAGAAGAAAATGCATTAATTGTAAAAATTACACAAGATGTTGCAAACAATATTCAAGAATACCAAAACCAAGTTACAGAAGAACCAGTTTCAAATGCTTCTCAAACAAGTTCTAATCAAATAAAGTCTTATACAGCTAAAGATGGAAAACAATATAGTTACATTGGAAGAATTGTAATTCCTAAAATAGGAGTTGATTATGCGATATTAGATCATTGGTCAGATGAATTGTTGAGAGTATCAATATGTAAATTTCATGGTGCTAATCCAAATGAAATTGGAAATTTGTGTTTAGTAGGACATAATTGGAGGAATAAAAGATTTTTTAGTAAAGTACCAACTTTAGAAATTGGTGATATAGTTCAAATAACAGACTTAAATGAAAATACAATTGATTATGAAGTATATGATATTCATACAGTAGAACCTAATAATACTGATGATACAACTCAAAAAACTAATGGAAGAAAAGAAGTTACATTAATAACTTGTACAGATGATAGTCAACAAAGAGTTATTGTAAAATGTAAAGAGAAAAAATAACAAAAATATCTTTTTATCATATTATATGGTAAAAAGATATTTTTTTGTGTAGGAAAACAAATTGAATTTATTAAGAATAAATTGAAAAAATAAGTAGTTCTTTGAACATTAAATAGAATGGAGGGATTTGATTGGCAAAGATTTTAGTATATAATCAAGATACTAATAGAATGGAGACATATTATAGAGGCGAAAATGAACCTATGCCATATAATACTAATGGAACATTAAAAGTAAGAGAATTTAGAGGTTCAAGTAAAAGTAATATTTTATGGACTGATAAAAGAACAATGCAAGCATGGAATAGTCAAAGATATATATATGGTGCTCCAATATATGTTGGATTTGCTTTTAAAAGACCATATGAAGGTGGACATCGGAAGTCAAAGTCAGCATTATGCTGGAACGGCATTTGATGTTGGGCAAACTTTGACGAATTCACAAAGAAGAATATTAAGAAATAGTGCTAGAAACTCTAATTTATGGTCATACGTTGAACCAGAGTCGTTATCGCCAACGTGGGTCCATTTTGATAAAAGATTTGGGACACCAGCATGCAGTACAGGAGGATTTCCTTTGATTAGGCAAAATTCAAGAGGAAACTATGTATGTATTGCTCAAGACGATTTAAATACACTTGGATACACAACAGGTGGACTTGATGGTGTTTTTGGTGGTCAAACATTAAATGCTGTAAAAAGATATCAAGCTTCAAGAGGGTTAACTGCAGATGGAATTATTGGATGTAATACATGGAGGTCTTTACAAGAAAATGTAGTAGGAACAGGAGCGACAAGTACAACTATAAATTAAAAAACAAAATAAAATAAAAAAATATAAAAAAATTTAAAAAATGTATTGACAATTTTTAGAAAACATAGTATACTAGTCAATGTCGAAAGACATGGTCGCTTAGCTCAGCTGGGAGAGCATCTGCCTTACAAGCAGAGGGTCATAGGTTCGAGCCCTATAGCGACCACCATGTTTTACGGCCTGGTAGTTCAGTTGGTTAGAACGCTAGCCTGTCACGCTAGAGGTCGACGGTTCGAGCCCGTTCCAGGTCGCCATTTTTTTATATATAAAGGTATGGCTTTATAGCTCAGTTGGTAGAGCAGGGGACTGAAAATCCCCGTGTCAGTGGTTCGATTCCACTTGAAGCCACCATTACGAAAATAGTAAGGAGTTTGTTATAACCTTACTATTTTTTTATTATTAATAATTGATTTTTAACAAATAAACTATTATATGTTGAAAATTTTAGAAAACAAAAAATAATACCAAGTTGAATCTTTCGAACATACTTGGTATTATTATGGTGCAGATGGCCGGAATCGAACCGGCACGGTTTATTCAACCGCAGGATTTTAAGTCCTGTGCGTCTGCCAGTTCCGCCACATCTGCATAACTATAAACTGGCTTATGTCTTACGACAATGATTATTATAAGACAATTATAGATATTTGTCAATAGAAAAAGCAAAAAAATTTCAAAAAATTTTTAGACTAAAGAAAATAAAAATATTCTTAACTAGTTTACATTTTCAAAAAATAATGATATAATATGCAAAGATTAGAAATAAAACCATAGAAAAAGCAAAGTAGATATATCAAAAAATATTACAGAGAGAATGACAAAGGTGAGAGTCATTTATATTAAATATATTGAAATTTCACTTTTGAGGTCTTCTTTTCAAAGCCCAAAGCAAGTAGAAAGAAGCGGTAGAACCGTTAAAACTATAAAGAGGTTAATTAGGCGAGCTTATAGAGAAAATATTATACACATAAGTAAGCCATTAATAAAATTAGGTGGTACCACGAAAGAGCCAATCGTCCTAAAAAAATAGGAAGATTGGCTCTGTTTACGTTTTGTATAAAAAGGAGGAAATAAAAATGCAAAGCAAAATTGATGAAATCAAAAAATTAGCAGAAGAAAAAATATCAGAAATAAAAAATTCACAAGATTTACAAGAATTAAAAGTACAATTCTTAGGAAAGAAAAGTGAATTATCAAATTTATTAAAAGGATTAGGAGCATTAACAGCAGAAGAAAGACCAAAAGTAGGAGCATTAGTAAATGAAGCAAGAAAAGAAATAGAAGAAAAATTATCAATTGCAGAAGAACAAATAAAAGCAAAAATGTTAGAAGAAAAAATAGAAAAAGAAACAATAGATATAACATTACCAGCAACAAAAATTCAAAGAGGAAGCAAACATCCAGTAAATAGAGTAATAGAAGAAATAGAAGATTTATTTGTATCAATGGGATATGATGTAATTTCAGGACCAGAATTAGAAACAGACGAATTCTGTTTTGAAAGATTAAATTTACCAAAAGGACATCCTGCAAGAGATATGCAAGACAGTTTTTATATAACAAATGAATATTTATTAAGAACACAAACATCAGCTGTTCAAGCAAGAACAATGTTAGCAAATACAGAAAAAACACCAATAAGAATGATTTGTGCTGGAAAAACATATCGTAGAGAAGATGATGCAACACATTCACATCAATTTGGGCAAGTAGAAGGACTTGTAATAGATAAAAAAGAAAGACATGTATCACTTGCAGACTTAAAAGGAACACTTGAAATATTTGTAAAGAAATTAATAGGAAAAAATTGTGAATTAAGATTTAGACCAAGTTATTTCCCATTTACAGAACCATCTTATGAAGTAGATGTAAGTTGTTTCAAATGTGGTGGAAAAGGATGCAGTTTATGTAAACAAACAGGGTGGATTGAAGTTTTAGGAGCAGGAATAGTACATCCAAATGTATTAAAAATGAATGGATATGATCCAGAAGAATATGGTGGATTTGCATTTGGAACAGGACTAGAAAGATTAGCAATGTTTAAATATGGAATACCAGATATGAGATATTTATATGCAAATGATATTAGATTCCTAAGCCAATTTGACAGAAAGGACGAAGAATAATTCGTAAAGGAGGATAAAAATGAAACTAAGTACAAACTTTTTAAAAGACTATATAGATATAGATGTAGATGTAAAACAATTAGCAGAAGATATGACAAGAGTTGGAAATGAATATGATTCAGCAAGTAACTTAATAAATGCAACAAAATTAGTTATAGGACAAATTATAGAATGTGAGCCACATCCAGACTCAGACCATTTACATTTATGCAAAGTAAATATTGGAACAGAAGTATTAGATATAGTATGTGGTGCTCCAAATGCAAGAACAGGATTAAAAGTAATAGTAGCTTTAGATGGTGCAATATTGCCAGATAAAACAATAAAAAAAGGAATGATAAGAGGTCAAGAATCAAATGGAATGTTATGTTCAATAGCAGAATTAGGACTTGAACATAAATTTTTAAAACCAGAAGATTCAGAAGGAATAGCAGAATTAGGAGAAGATGCAGAAATTGGTGGAGATCCAATAAAATATCTTCAAATGGATGATGGAGTAATCGATTTTGAATTAACAGCAAATAGAGGAGATTTATTAAGCATTTTAGGAATGGCTTATGAAGTAGGAGCAATTTATGATAAAAAAGTAAAAGATGTTGATTTAAAACACAAAGAATCAGGAGAAGATATAAACAAAACATTTAAAACAGAAGTAAAAACAGAAAATTGTTCAAAATTATTAGTAAAGAAAGTAGAAAATGTAAAAATAGAAGAAAGTCCAATATTCATAAAAAATAGATTAATTGCATCTGGAATAAGACCAATAAACAATGTTGTAGATATTAGTAATTATGTAATGTTAGAATTAGGTCAACCATTACATTTCTATGATGCTGATAAATTAGGAAATAAACTAGTAGTAAGAATGGCAGAAGATGGAGAAAAATTAACAACATTAGATAATGTTGAAAGGACATTAACAAGTGAAGATATAGTAATTGCAGATGTTACACATGGTGTTGGTCTTGCAGGAGTTATGGGAGGACTTGAAACAGAAGTAGAGTCAGATACAAAAAATATCATAATAGAATCAGCAATCTTTGATTCAGTAAAAGTAAGAAAAACATCAAAGAAAATAGTAAGAAGTGAAGCAAGCAACAGATTTGAAAAAGGATTAGACCCAGAAAGAACAACAATGGCAATTGAAAGAGCTTGTAAACTATTAGAAGAATATGCTGGTGGAACAGTTGTAACAGGAACTGTAGAATATGACAAAACAAATAATAAAGAGAAAGAAATTGAAATAACATTTAAAAATATAAATGATGTATTAGGAACAGTTATACCTAATGAAGAAATATTAAATGTATTTAGAAAATTAGGATTTACTTACAAAGTAAATGGAGAAAAAATTAAAGTAATAGTTCCAACAAGAAGATTAGATATATCAATAAAAGAAGACTTGATTGAAGAAGTAAGTCGTATATATGGAGTTGACAATATAGAAGGAAAATTGCCAATTGTTCCAATGAGAAAAGGAAGCTATGATAAAACACAAAGAGAAATCAGAAATAAAATGATAGCATTAGGATTAAAAGAAACATTAACTTATGTTTTAATAAATGATAAAGAAGTAAATGGATATACATTAGATAAATTTGAACCATTAAAATTATTAGATCCAATAACAGAAGATAGAAATACATTAAGATATAGTATGATACCATCATTGTATAAAGTATATGAATATAACAAAGCAAGGGAACAAAAGGATATATCAATATTTGAGATTGGAAAAGGATTCTATAAAAAAGGTGAAGTATATGGAGAAGATACAAAATTATGTGTATTAATGTCTGGAAAATACTCAACAGGATTAAATAATAATAAAAATGTAGATTTTTATGTAATAAAAGGAATTGCAGAAGAAATACTTGATTATCTTGGATATGCAGGAAGATATAGCTTTATGAAACAAGAGATGCCAAAAGAAATGCATCCAGGTCAAAGTGCAATGATAAATGTAAATGGTTCAAATATAGGTATGATAGGAAAAATACATCCAAGTGTAACAAAAGATGATGTATATGTTCTTGAAATTAATTTAGATGAATTGTTTACAAAAAAAGTAGGAAAGATGAAATATAAAGAATTTTCAAAATTTCCAAGTATTAATAAGGATATAGCACTTGTTGTTGATAAAAAAGCAGTATCAAAAGATATTGAAAAAGTAATTAAATCAGCAGGAGGAAGCTTGCTTACAAATATTGAAGTATTTGATGTTTATACTGGTGTTGGAGTTGGAATTGATAAAAAATCAATAGCATATTCTTTAACATTTTCAGATATGAAAAAAACATTAACAGATGAAGAGATTAATGGATTAATGGACAAAATAATTGATGCGGTATCTAAAAAATGTGGTGCGGAACTTAGAAAATAATATAAATTTGGCAATATTTAAGGAACTTTGACAAGTTCCTTAAATAGAATGGAGGAATAAATGGAAAAAATAAAGACATTTATTGAAAGCATAAAAGCAAAAGATGTAGCAGACATATTTATAGCAATAGCTATTTTGGGAATATTTTTTATATTAAGTATATGGCTTCCAAAATTGTTATTAAAAGTTTGGAAAGTAAATGAAAAAGATAAAAAAGCATTAAAAGAAAATGATATATACAAAGGATTAAGAAGTATATTTTTATGTTTTGGAATATATTTAGCATTAATAATATTAGCATTGCCAGCAACTGCGATGGCATTTTGTATAAAATTAATTAGAGTTGTAATTATATTAAGTATTGCTAAAATATTAGTTGGAATGATATCACCAACATCAAAATTAATGCAAAAAATAAAAGGGAATGAAAGATTACAAGAAAATCAGAGATTAATACAAACAGGAACGAAAATTTTAAAAGTATTAATTTATATTGTTGCAGGATTTATGATTATATCTGAATTTGGATATAATTTAAATGGTATAATTACAGGTCTTGGTTTAGGAAGTGTTGTAATTGCATTAGCTGCTCAAGAACTAGTAAGCAATCTATTAAGTGGAATGGCAATTGCTTCAGAAAAACCATTTGAAATAGGAGACTGGGTAACTATTGGAGATATATCTGGTACGATTGTTGATATTAAATTTAGAAGTATAAAAATAAAAACAGTAGAAAATACAACAGTTACAATTCAAAATACAAAAATATTATCAGAAGCAATAATAAATAGTGCAACAATAAATGCAAGAAGAATAGAAATGACTCTAAGATTACCATTAGACACAAGTTCAGAAAAAACAGAAGAATTAATGAAATCAATAAGAAATGTTTTAGAAAGTATGCAAGAAATCAATAGAAATACAATTCAAATAAATGTAACAGAAATAGGAGCAGAAGCAATTATAATAAAAGTATTTTTATATACAAGTATTGTTGATTATGATAAATTCTTAACATTTAGTACAAAACTTAATTTAACAATTATGAAACTTCTTGAAGATAAGAGAATAAAACTAGCTAATCCAAGTGCAGATATTTATTTTTCAAGAAAATAATTTGCATTAATGGAAGGGTTATAAATATGAAAGTAAAAGAACTATCATTAAAAGAAAAAATAGGACAAATGGTTATGATTGGTATGGATACTAATTACATAACAGATCGAATTAAAAATATGATAATAAATTATAAAATTGGTGGAGTAATTTTATATAGAAAAAATTTTTCTACATATTCAGATATGTTAAAATTAATTAGAGAATTAAAAGAATTAAATAAAAATAATCAAATACCATTATTTATAGCAATAGATCAAGAAGGTGGAAGAGTAAATAGAATGCCAAAGGAGTTAAAAAATTTACCTTCTGCTAATGTGATTGCAAATGTTGGTGGAGAAGAATTAGTAAAAGAAGCCTCAGAAATAACAGGAGAGTTATTATACAAATCTGGATTTAATTTGAATTTTGCACCAGTATTAGATTTAAGAAGGTATGAGAAACAAACAGTTATTGGAGATAGAAGCTTTGGGGATGATAAAGAAAAAGTGGCTAAAAGTGGTATTGAAATGATGAAAGCATTACAAAAAAATAGTATTGTACCTGTTATAAAACATTTTCCAGGTCATGGTGCAACTAAACAAGATTCACATTATTTTTTACCAGTAATAAATATTCCTATGAAGAAAATTGAGGATGAAGATATGTATCCATTTTCAAAAGCAATACAAAATGGGGCAGATGCAATATTAGTAGGTCATTTATTAATTCCAAAAGTAACAGGAATATATCCAGCATCATTATCAAGAAAATTTATTTGTAAATATATAAGAAAAAAATTTAGATATAATGGATTAATAATTACAGATGATTTAAAAATGAGAGCTATAAAATTGTTTTATGGACCAGATTTAGCTGTAAGAAAAGCATTTGAAGCGGGAAATGATATTGTTGTATTTAGGTTTAATAAAGATGAAGAACAACGAGTATTAGATAATATTTTTCAATTAGTAAAGTTAGGAAAAATAAAAGAAAATAGAATTGATAGAAGTGTTAACAGAATTATAAAAATAAAGAAAAAATATAATATTTCTGATAATCAAAACCTTGACGGTATTAATATAGAAGAAATTAATGAGAGAATAATAAATGTTAGAAAAAAATGTAATATTGAAAATGCATAGATATATATTCTATGCATTTATTATTTGACAGGAGTAAATTAGAAGTGTATAATAATATAGCAATTCTGTTTTGGAATTGATGTTCGACATTCACAATCAAGAACTGGAGGTAAACAATGTTAACAGCTTTAGTAATTGGACTAATAGTTTCAGTAATTGATGTATTAATTTTATTAGTGATTTGTTTTTGTGTTAGTCATTCTAGAATGAGCTGGGATGAGAAAAAGAATTTTACTAATAAAATCCTTGGAGTTGAAGTAAAAGATAGAATAAAAAACATAATTTTTATTGTATGTATTAATTTATTAATAGAATATTGGGTTTATAATATAGTTTTTTTTGATGGACCAGATTCTTGGAGAAAATACGAACTGGAAAGTACTAAAGTTTACTATACTGGTGAAGAATTTGAAATGTCACCAATGACAACATTTGTATTTGAAGAAGATGAGGGCTCTGAAGAAAAAGAATATATTATTGTCGAATATGAAGAAAAGATAAAATTAACTGATAAAGCTCCATTTAATAAAATTTTTAATTTTTTAAAAATAGAAGTAAAAACGGGAAAGGTTGAATATCATGTAACATCCGGATATTAAGGATAAGAAAAATAAGAAAAGAATTTCTATTTAGAGTTCTTTTCTTATTTTTTTATAATATATATAATAAATAAACATTTACATAATTGTTGCAAGAGTAAATAAAATATGATATAATTTTTTTTAATATTTTTTAATAATAAAAAAGAAAGGAATGCAATATGATAAAAAAGTTTTATTTAGACAAAGAAAAAGATATAGTTGTGAACTTAAGCAAAACAAATGATGATGAGATTACATATATATTGGAAACTCCAAACCATAATACAGGAAATTTAATAACAAATCTTGCTAAAATTTGCAGATTAAAAACAATAAAGAATGAAAATAATATGAAGATAATAACTGGAAAAATACCAACAAGTATTAATAGTAATAATGAGGAAGTATATATATTTAGATTAGGTGGAATAAAAATAGCTAATATATATGAAGATAGAATAGAAATAAAAGCAAAAATACCAGCAATAACCAAAACACTTATGTCTCAAACTAAAAAGTATGATTTGCCAATTGAAAAAACGATAGTAAAAACATATATATTAAAAAAATCTAAATTTAGAACAGATTTACATACACACATGAATGCAAATCTGTTTCCAGATTGTCTAATAGCATTAGGGATTTCTCATCAAATAAGATATCCATTATATTATATAAAAAAATTAAATTTGAAAATGAGTAGTGAACAAGAAAAAAAGATATATGCTCAAAGAGAAAAAGTTGAAAAAGAATTTTTGGATAGCCCACTACAAGGAAAATATAAGATAAGGAAAATAGATGATAATACATTTATAAATTTTGCAGATTTTATATTAAATAATTTAGAAAATGCAGAATATAATTTGGAAAAAATAAGAAATAGTCTTGCTATTATGAAAGATGGGCAAGCAGTATTTACCAATTTGGAAAAATGTTATATATATAGATATGTATTTGCAAAGGGAACAGAATCACAAGAAAAAATTGTATTAACAAATGAATTAATAAATAAAATTCCTGAATTAGAGATAAGAGACTATGTATATAAAATGTTAAAAGATAAAGAAGTAAAAAGTATATACAAGGATAATACATTAAGACAAGATAAATTATTGTGGATAGCAAGAGAATATCAAAAACAAGGAATAAAATATGTTGAGATAACAGATACTGATTTAGGAAAAACTGGAGAACCAGCTATAAAAATGTTAGAAGAATTACATTCTATTATGCCATCAATAGAAGAAGAAACAGGAGTTAAAATTAGATTTTTGATAGGGATTAGAAGAATACCATTGACAATTATAAAAGATCAAAAAACAAGTAACACATATTTAAAGGAAAATATTAATGTTTTAAGGGCAGTTTCAAAAAGTCCATATGTAGTTGGAAGTGACTTTATAGGAGAAGAAATAAATGATATATCTGATTTACAACCAGCAATAAGAGAAATTGTAAAATATGTTAATAAAGAAGATAAGAAGTTTACTATAAGAATACATGCTGGCGAAAATGATAGTTTAAGAGATAATGTTAGAAAATCTATTATGTGTGTAAAAGATGCATTAGAAGAAGGACAAAAAATGCCAAGATGTAGAATTGGTCATGGGTTATATTGCGAAAAGCTAAACACAGAAGCAGGGAGAGAACTTATGAAGTTGATGAAAGAGACTGGTGTTGTAATAGAGTTTCAATTAACTTCAAATGTAAGACTTAATAATTTAAGTGATTTAAATAATCATCCAATAAAAAGGTTTTTGAAAAATGGAGTGAAATGTGTTCAAGGTACAGATGGATGTGGAATGTATGGTTCAGATACATTTGATGAACAATTAGCGCTTCAAAATTTATTAGGACTTTCAGATGATGATTTTCTTAAAATGAGGAATGTTGAAGATGAAATAATAGCAGAAAATGATCTATATTTTGCTCAAAAAGATAAGAAATTCAAAAAATTTCTTTCAGGTAGAACAATTCGTGAAGCAGTATTAAAAGAAGAAGAAAAATATATGAAAGAGACGGAGAATGATGATGAATTAAGAATTAATGCAAATTTAGATGTCGAAAAAGAATTATCATTTAAAGTGAAAAATTTTCCAGAAGATAAAATGCCAATAATAATAGCTGGTGGAAGTTTTAATACAAAAGGAAGAGAAACAGAAGTTACACAAAATGGAATAAATATATTAAGAAAACTTATAAAAAATGTAAATAGTAATAATGTTTATTTTGTAATTGGTCATAAATTACAAGGGTATGAAAAAGTAGTATGTGAGATTTTAAAAGAATTAAATAAAAAAGTTGAGATATATGCAATTGTTCCCAAAAGAATTAATGAAAATACCAAGAGTAAGTTATTAAGTGAGGAAAAATTGAAAATTTGTATTTCACCAGAAGTGGAAGAACTTGGTATATATAAAAGTTTTAATTATGAAATTTTTGAAAGAAGAAAATCTATAGTAATTGCTTTTGATGGAAATTCACCAGTTTCAAATTTAGTTCAAGAAGCCAAAAATGGAAAAGGGAAAGCAAAAATATATGTTAATTCAAGTGTTGAAATTTTAAAACAAAAAGCAAAATCTTTAAGAGGATATGTTACTATGTTTAATGAACAAAACGATATTGTTGAGAAAATTTTAAATGATAATCCAGAAATAAGATAGAATAATTATTAGAGGTTATACTTATTGACTTAACATAAAAAAAGATGTATAATAAATAATGTTGGCAAAAAGCTAAAAGTAAGAAAGGAGAATTTTTTAGAGGTCCGAATTTTACACAAAATAATGGAGATGAAAAAATGATGAAACGGTATCATACTGGAGACGAAGTAACAATTAAAGTATTAAATAAAAACACTATAGATATTGATAGTGAAAAAAGAGAAGTGGTTTTTTGGATAGGGTATAATCAAAGGGGAATAATTCCTTTTGAAGAACTTGGATTTGATGTTAGAAATATGCCTTATGAGATATTGGCATTATTTGATTTTCCATTTAAAGCGATTGTAACTTTTTCAAAAATTGATAATACAAATAAATCAATAATGATTTATTATTTGTCAAGAAAATCATATAATGTTAGGACTATAAATGAGATAAAAGTCGGTCAAGTTTATCAAGGACCGATTACAGCTATTGCACCATGGGGAATTTTTGTGAAAATAAAAGGTGGAATAACTGTTTTTGTACATTGTACAGAGGTTTCACGCTCAAGAATAGACGAATTACAGAAGTGCTTTATGAAAGGTGATATTGTCAATTTAAAAATAATTGAAAAAAGATATGAAAATGGAGTATGGAAGCTCTATGGTTCAAGAAAGATGGCAGGGTGTGATATCAAACCAACACTGGGAGAGTTGATACCTGTCATGATTACAGGAGAAATAGGCTATTATGCTTATTTTTGCGAGGTAACTCCTGGTCAAAGAGGAATTATTCATGTTATAAGAGGAACTGAATATTCTATCGGTGACAAAACCTATGGTTATCTTACAGAAATTGAAGAAAATGGTTTTTGCTTGAGACAATTCTAAAATATATTTTCCTTTCCAGAGTTAGTAAATTACTAGCTCTGGATTTTTATTATAAATTGACTTAAATTAAAAATATTGTTATAAATAATATGATATGTAATATAATTATAAAGGAAAGGGAGAAAAAAATGATTAAATTAGGAATTATATATGGTGGAATTTCAACAGAACATGATGTTTCTATAATGTCTGCAAAATCAATAATAAAAAATTTAAATAAAGATAAATATGAAGTACATGAAATATATATAAATAAGTATGGAAAATGGTTTGAAGTAAAAAATGAAGAAAATGAAGAAATATATAATTTAATATGGACAATAAAAGAATTAGATGTAGTGTTTCCAGTTTTACATGGTATCGGAGGTGAAGATGGAACAATACAAGGAATGTTAGAATTGTTGAAAGTACCATATGTTGGATGTGGTGTATTATCTTCTGCTGTTGGAATGGATAAAGTATATACAAAAATCATATTTGAAAAGGCTCAAATCCCACAAACTAAGTATATTAGTGTTTATAAAAAAGAAGATAAATATTATATACAAAAAGAAGATATGGAAGAAGAACAATTAAAAATAGAGCATATAACTGGAAAACTAAAATTTCCTATGTTTGTAAAACCATCAAATTCAGGTTCATCAGTTGGTGTAAAAAAAGCTAAAGATATAGGAGAATTAAAATTAGCAATAGAAAATGCGAGCCAATATGATAGAAAAATTATTGTAGAAGAAGGAATTGATGGAATAGAAGTAGAATGTGGAATTTTAGATGATGGAGAAATAAAAGCTTCAACAATAGGAGAAATTAGGTCAGCGGAAGAATTTTATAGTTTTGATGCAAAATATAATATTCCAGAGTCAAAAACAATTATTCCAGCTAATATAGATAAAGAAAAAATTGAAGAAGTAAAAAAACTTGCAATTAAAGCATTTAAAGCAATAGATGGAACTGGAATAGCAAGGGTTGATTTTTTTATAGAAAAAGATACGAATAAAATATACATAAATGAAATAAACACAATGCCTGGATTTACAGAAATAAGTATGTATCCAAAACTTTTTGAAAGTCTAGGAATGCAGTATTCTGAACTATTAGATAAATTAATTCAAAATGCAATTAAATAATAAAAAATGTAAAGAGTCAAAATATTTTGACTCTTTTTGTAATGTAAAACATTACTATATTAATTGATTTTTTTACAAAAATATTATATAGTAATGGTATAGAAAATAATAAAAAGGAAGATACAAATGAAAGAAAATAAAATATTAATGCAATATTTTGAATGGTATTTAAGACCAGAAAATAAATTGTGGAATAAAGCAATAGTAAATGCACAATATTTATCTGCGATAGGGATAACAGATATATGGTTCCCACCAGCATATAAAGGTGCAGGAGGTAAATATGATGTTGGTTATTCTGCATATGATTTATATGATTTAGGAGAATTTGACCAAAAGGGTAGTATAGAAACAAAATATGGAACGAAAGATGAATATATAAATGCAATAAAAAAATTACATGAAAATGGAATAAGAGTATATGCAGACATTGTGTTAAACCATAAAATAGGAGCAGATGAGTCAGAAACAGTTTATGCTAGTGAAGAAGAACAAACAAATAGAAATATAGATACATCACTTCCTAAAAAAATAACAGCATGGACGGTATATAATTTTAAAGGAAGAAATAACAAATATTCAGATTTTAAATGGAATTACAATCATTTTAACGGAACTGATTGGGATGAAAGTGGAAGAAAAAACGGAGTGTTTCGTTTTAGTGGCAAAAAATGGGATCAAAATGTAGATACAGAAAATGGAAATTATGATTATTTAATGGGAGCAGATATAGATTATAATAATCCAGAAGTTGTTGAAGAAATAAAGAAATGGGGAAAGTGGTATATAGAAACAACAAATATTGATGGATTAAGATTAGATGCTGTAAAACATATAAAATCTGGATTTATGGCTGAATTTATTCATGAAATGAGAAAAATAAAAAAACTTGATTGTGTTGGAGAATATTGGAATAGAAATTTACAATCATTAGAAAATTATATAACCAAAACAAACTCAAGCATTCCATTGTTTGATGTACCATTACATTATAATTTATTTGATGCTTCAAATAGTAATGGAAATTATGATATGGCTAGAATATTTGATAATACATTAGTAAAAGAGATGCCACAATTAGCAGTAACATTTGTAGATAACCATGATACAGAACCAGGACAAGCATTGTTTTCATGGATCCAAGAATGGTTTAAGCCTTTAGCATATTCATTAATTTTATTAAGAAAAGATGGATTACCATGTGTATTTTATGGAGATTTTTACGGAATTCCATCACAGAATATAAAGCCAATGGGAGAAAAACTAGAAAAGATAATAAAAGCAAGAAAATACTTTGCTTATGGAGAACAAATAGATTATTTGGATCATCATGATATTATTTCATGGGTAAGAACAGGTGATGATGAACATACAGACTCTGGAATGGTTGTAATTTTGAGTGATGGACCTGGTGGCTCAAAAACAATTAATGTAGGAAAAAGATTAGCCAATACAATATTTTATGATTGGTTAGGAAATGTACAAGAAACAGTATATGTTGACCAAGATGGAAATGGAATATTTTATTGTAATGGTGGAAGTGTGTCTATATGGGTAAAAAAAGAAAACATATATAATTAAAAAACTTGAAAAATAAGCATTTATATAGTATAATAGATTGGATTTTAAAAGGTTTATAGGTAAATCCAGAAAACCTAAATATAAAATAGCAAGGAATGTTGAAATTATGGATTATAAAGATTTAGCAGAATTAATCTTTCCAGATGCGAAAGACATATCATATTATGAGGAAAAATATCCTGAAAGAAATCTACCAGAAGGAGCTGTTGTAACAAGATTTGCACCAAGTCCTACAGGATTTGTACATATAGGAGGATTATATCAAGCATTAGTAGCAAGAACAGTTGCAAAGAAAACAGGAGGAGTATTTTTCTTAAGAGTTGAAGATACAGACCAAAAAAGAGAAGTAGAAAATGGAGTAACTGGAATAGTTAATTCATTAAAAGATTTTGATATGGCACCAGATGAAGGAATGATTTCAGATACAGAAGAAATTGGAAATTATGGACCATATAAGCAATCATTAAGAAAAGAAATATATCAAGCATATGCTAAATATTTAATAGCACAAGGAAAAGCATATCCTTGTTTCTGTACACAAGAAGAATTAGATGAAATTAGGCAAAAACAAGAATCAGCAAAAATAAGACCTGGATATTATGGAGTTTGGGCAAAATGCAGAAATTTAACAGTTGAAGAATCAGCTGAAAAAATAAAAAATGGAGAACCATATATAATAAGATTCAAATCACCAGGAAGAGAAGATAGAAAAATTAAACATAAAGATGTAATAAAAGGAAATGTAGATTTCCCAGAAAATGATTTAGATATAGTAATTATAAAAGCAGATGGGCTTCCAACATATCACTTTGCACATGCAGTCGATGATCATTTAATGCATACAACACATGTAATAAGAAGTGATGAATGGTTATCATCAGTACCATTGCATTTACAATTATTCCATGAATTAGGATTTAAAGCACCAAAATATGCACATATTTCACCAATTATGAAAAATGATAATGGTGGAAAGAGAAAATTAAGTAAAAGAAAAGATCCAGAAGCAGCTGTTGAATATTATAAAAAAGAAGGAATTCCTTCAGAAGCAGTTAAAGAATATTTATTAAATATTGCAAACTCAACATTTGAAAATTGGAGAAAAGCAAATCCAGATAAATCAATAGATGAATTTGATTTCCAATTAAATAAAATGAGTGTAAGTGGAGCATTATTTGATATGATAAAATTACTTGATATTGGAAAAACAGTAATATCAAAAATGACAGCTGAAGAAGTATATAATTATTCATTAATTTGGGCAAAAGAATATGATGAAGAATTAGCTAAAATGTTAGAAGATAAAGAATATGCTTTAAAAGTATTTGGAATTGAAAGAGGAAATAAGAAGCCAAGAAAAGATATTTCAAAATGGTCTGATGTAATGTATAATATTGGATATATGTATGATGATGAATTTTATGGAAAAGTTAATGAATATCCATATCAAGTTATTTCTGATAAAGAAGATATTGCGAAAATATTAGATTTATATATTTCAAAATATTATAATGAATCAGATGATAAACAAACATGGTTTGATAAAATTAAAGAATTGGCAGTAGAGATGGGATATGCAGGTGAAGTTAAAGAATTTAAAGCAAATCCAGGAATGTATAAAGCACATGTTGGAGATGTAAGTACAGTATTAAGAGTTGCTTTAACTGCTAGAACAAATACACCAGATATGTATGAAATTATGCAAGTATTAGGAAAAAATAGAATTGCAAAGCGTTTAGAAGTTGCTAAGGAGAACTTAAAATAAGTGAAAGTAATTTTTGTTGATGTTGACGGAGTTTTAAATTCAGATGATTTTATAGATAGTGTAAAAGGAAAACAAGATATTGATATAAAAACTGTTTTATTATTAAAAAGAGCAATTGAAGAAACAGGTGCGAAAATTGTAATGGATACATCTTTTAGATATACACAATCATTTTTAAAAGTTCAAGAAATGTTATTACAAAATGGAATTATGTTTGATAAAACACCTTTTATAGATAATGAAAGAGGAAAAGAAATAAAACAATATTTAGCTGAACATAAAGATATTGAAGATTATATTTTGTTAGATGATGTTATATTTCCAGATTTTGATGATGAGTTATTAAGCCATTTAATAAAAATGGATGATACAAATTCAAGAGGAATAGGAAAAGGACTTCAAGAAAAAGATATAGAAGAAATTATCAGAAGATTTGGAAGAAAAAAAGTTTTTGAAGAAGTTGAAAGATAGGAGGAACAATATGGATTATAACATAGGAGATATAGTTAGAACCAAAAAAACACATCCATGTGGAAGTAAACTTTGGGAGATAACCAGAGTTGGTGTTGATTTTAAATTAAAATGCCTAGGTTGTGGTCATATTGTTGTTCTTGAAAGACCTAAAGCTTTAAAGGCAATAACTAAATTAGAGAAAAAAGTAGAATAGAAAAAGCCCTCGTCATTGCGACGAGAGCTTTTTTAGTCTCAAACCCGAAGAATCCCAATTTCTTCAGACCCCTTGGAGATAATCCACTGATCACCACAGGGGTTGGAATCATTTCCGCACCATTTCATATTGACATTGTGCTTGTGTGCGATGTCAAAGATGGTTTTAAAATGGCTATTCTTCAAGATTCTCCAGTTTGCGCGAGAAATGGAAACTTTTTCTTCAGGAACTTTCCAAAGCCATTCTTGGTTAATCGGCTTACATTCCTGTGAAATATGGTTACCACGAATATTCCTTGCACCAAAATTGAATGTTTTGGGACTATCAGGCGAAGAACAGACTTCATAAGGGTATAACCAATCCCTCATTACACATCTGCATTCCTTATAGAGCTTTTCAGAATCCTCACCAAAGATGCTGGTGAGTGGAATTGGTTTTCTGAAATTTTTCGGGTTTTCAATCCAAATATTGTCCATAATGCTTTTCCTCCGTGGGCAGTTGCCCGCTTATTGTTGTGTTTTCTTGCTGAAAAACGAAGCTTTCAACATATGACCTATCTTTTATTATAACAAAATTTACAGAAAATGTCAAATTGAAAACAGAAAAAGAGCTATAAATCAAGCTCTTTTTTCTTTTATAATTCGACAAAATATTTTATAAAAAATATAAATTTGACATTTAAATATATTGTTCAATAATATTCCAAACATCTTCACAATAAATTTTTTTTTCAGAAGAGAATGGTAGTGTAGTAATATCACCAATAGGGTTCAATTGATTTTGAATATTTTTAGAAGCATCAAGAACCTTAGTTTTAGCAATTTTATCAGCTTTATTTGTAAGAATCATACAAGGAAGACCACTTCTAATAACATAATCATACATTAAAAAATCATTTGAAGTAGGGTCATGTCTAATATCAACTAAAAATATAATTAAACAAATTTCTTTACGATGTTTTAAATAACTTTCAATAAATTCTCCAACTTTTACTTGTTCTTGTTTTGACATTTTGCTATAACCATAACCAGGTAAATCAACAAAATAAAATTTGTCATCCATATTATAAAAATTTAGTTGACGAGTTTTACCAGGTTCACTACTTGTACGTGCAAGCTTTCTTCTATTAATCATTGTATTAACAAAACTAGATTTTCCAACATTAGACTTTCCAACTAAAACAACTTCTGGTAGACCATTTTGTGGATATTGACTTTCTTTTACAGCAGAAACCTCAAAACGTGGATTTTTTATTATCATAATTAAATTCCTTTCTTATACATAATATGTGGATATTATAACATTGAAAATTTAAAAGTGCAAGTTAATTGCTTGTAAACTTAAAATGGTTGTGCTAGAATAAAAACATAGAAGAAAGGGATGACATAAATGAATAATTATTTCGAAACATTAGATAGTGAAATAAAAGAATATTTTAAAATATTATCAAATGAAATTCCTGGTTTTTTAAATGAATATATAAATACAAAAGAAATGCAAAAACAAGCAGGAATAAGTGTGTCATGTGGCACATATTATACTAAATTATTTGATAAAATGATATGGTATTCAAGTTTAGACCATAGTATAGCTGTAAGCTTAATTGTGTGGAATTTTACAAAAGACAGAAAGCAAACACTTGCAGGATTATTTCATGATATAGCAACACCAGTATTTAAACATAGTATAGATTTTATGAATGGAGATTATGAAAAACAGGAATCAACAGAAGAACTTACAACTAGAATAATAAGTGAATCAAAAGAGATAATGGAATTATTAAAAAGAGATGGAATAAAAGTAGAAGAAGTTAATGATTATCATATATATCCAATAGCAGATAACGATACACCAATGTTATCAGCAGATAGATTGGAATATACATTATCAAATGGATTAGGAGTTCGTAAAAAAGTTTGGAACTTAAATGATATAAAAGAAATTTATGATAATATAGAAGTACAAAAAAATGAGCAAGGAATTGATGAACTAGGTTTTAAAGACAAACAAATTGCAGAAAAATTTGTGAAAGGAATGAGAATATTATCAAATTCATATATAGATAATAAAACAAAGTTATCAATGCAATTTTTGGCAGATATAATAAAAAATATGTCTTATAAAAATTTAATAACCAAAAAAGATTTATATGAATTATCTGAAAAAGAAGTAATAGAAAAAATTGAAAATTGTACTTATAACGATATCACTAAAAAATTTGATTTCTGGAAAAATGCTTGTGAAATAAAAGAAAGTGATAAAGAAGTTAAAGGTAAATATTGTGTAAATATAAATGCAAAAATAAGATATATAAATCCATTAGTAAATGGAAAAAGAGTAAGTAAAATATCTGAAATTGCAAAAGAAGAAATTCAAAAGGCAGTTGAATTTAAAACACAAAAATATGCATATTTAGATTTTGACAATTTTTAATTTTTATAATAATATAATGGTACAGACATAAGATTAGAAAAAAGAAAGGAAGAAATACAATGGAAAAGAAAATTGAAGAATTAAATGGATTTAAAGATTTGAGAATAGTTGATAATTTTTATCAAACATCAAGCTTTTTTCCAATGCCAACAACAGAAATAGGAACATTAAGTGAATCAGGTCAAACAAATTTGGGGTCATATTCACTATGTTTCCCATATTACATAGCAGGAAAGGACTATTATGCAATGTTACTTTGTTGTAGAAATAGTTCAAATACAGCTAAAAATATATTAAGAACAGGAAAATGCACAATTAATTTTATAACAGATAAAAGAAAATATTTTAAAGAAGCAGTAAGACTAGGATATCCAGGAGAAACAACTGAAGAAAAAATGAAAGATTGTATTTTTAATTTAGTTGATGGAAAAAGAGCAAGAGAAAATCCAAATGAACAATATCCAAAAATAATCCAAGAAGCATTTCAAGTATTTGAATGTACATGGGTTAGAGAATTAGATGGAGCAGAAAATGATAAAGTACAAGATGAATATTTACCACCATATCATCAATTTAATGGAATAACAAGCCAATTTGGAGCACATTTCATATTAAAAATTGATAATATCTTAATGAAACCAAAATATTATGATGCAATAATAAATGGAGTTAATGCAAATGTATTTCCACAAGTTCCAGTAGATTATGGATATCGTGATAATAAAAACTTCTGGTATACAAGATTTAAAAGACCTATATCAGAGCCAATTCCAGCAAGTAAAGGAATTAGTTTAGATACAGTAAAATATGCAGCGTCAAGAATTGATCCAGAAATAAAATTTACAGATGAAGCATGTGCGAAATTAATAAAAGTTCCAAGAGTATTTTTAAACACTGTATTAAAGGGTTGTGTTGCATGGGCAAAAGAAAATAATGTAACATTAATTACAGAAAAGGAAATGGCTATAATTCAAGATAAAAGAAATAAAGAGAAGAAATAAACAACATATATAGGATGTGAGAAAATGAATTGCGAAATTCAAGAAAAATGTGGAGGTTGTGCATATGGAAAAAAGCAATATGCACAACAATTAAAAGATAAAACAGAATATGTAGAAAAACAATTAAAAAAGTTAAAGCAAAATGTGAAAGTAAATTATTGTATAGGAATGGAAAATCCATATAATTACAGGAATAAAGGAAAGTATGCTTTTAAAAACGGAAAAATGGGATTCTTTGAAGAAGGAACTCATAAAATTGTATATGCAAAATGTGCAATACAAAATGAAAAAATAAATCAAGTTGCAGATTATATATTTGAACTTGTAAAAAAATATCATATTAGTATTTATAATGAAGATACAGGAAAAGGATTTTTAAGACATGTAGTAATTAGATATGGATTTTTTACAGATGAAATAATGGTTATCTTTGTTACTACAGATGGAAAAATGTATAAAAAACAAGATATCATAAAAGATTTAACAACAAAATTTAAAGAGATAAAATCTGTTATTCAAAATATTAATGTAAAAGAAACTAATGCAATATTAGGAAACAAAAATTTTAAAATGTATGGAACAGATTTTATAATGGACAAGCTTGGAGATTTAAAAATAAAAATTTCACCACTATCTTTTTATCAAGTAAATCCTATTCAAATGAAAAAGTTGTATGATATAGCAATTGATTTTGCTAAACTTACAGGGAATGAAGTTGTTTATGACTTATATTCTGGAATTGGCACAATTTCTTTAAGTGTAGCAAAGAAAGCCAAAAAGGTTTATGGAATAGAAATTGTAAAAGATGCAGTAATTGATGCAAGAGCAAATGCTAGAATGAATAATATTACAAATGCTTCTTTTATGGATGGAAAAGTTGAAGAATTATTACCAAAATTGTGTAATAAAGAAAAGGCTGATGTGGTTTTTGTTGATCCACCTAGAAGTGGATTAGATGGTAAAACAATTAAGACAATTCTTAAAGTAAAACCAAAAAAGCTTGTTTATATTAGTTGTAATCCTGATACTTTGGCGGATAATTTAGTATCATTCGAAAAATATTATGATATTAAGGTTGTACAACCTGTGGATATGTTTCCTTTTACTCATCACGTTGAGAATATTGCAGTATTACAATTAAAATATGAAAAAGTGGTATGAATAAAAAAAGAAACTAGATTTATTATTATCAAGTTTCTTTTTTTATGTTTATTTTGTAGGAATTAATTTCTCTTTTCCGCCCATATATGGTTGTAAAACTTTAGGAACAGTAATACTTCCATCTTTATTATAGTTACATTCAATTAAAGCGATTAAGGCTCTTGGTGTAGCTAAAACAGTATTATTTAAAGTATGAACAAATTTATTGCCATCTTTTGTTTTATATCTAATATTTAGACGTCTAGCTTGTGCATCTCCTAAAGTAGAACAAGAACAAACTTCAAAATATTTTTGTTGACGTGGGCTCCAAGCTTCTATATCACAAGATTTTACTTTTAAATCTGCCATATCACCACTACAACAATCAAGTTGTCTTACTGGAATATCTAAGCTTCTAAATAATTCAACAGACATTTTCCACATTTTATTATACCAATCCATAGATTCTTCTGGTTTACAAAGAACAATCATTTCTTGTTTTTCGAATTGATGAACTCTATATAATCCTCTTTCTTCAAGACCGTGTGATCCAATTTCTTTTCTAAAACATGGGGAATAAGAAGTTAAAGTAAGAGGTAATTGAGATTCATCAACAATTTGTTCCTTAAATCTTCCAATCATACTATGTTCTGATGTACCAATTAAATATAAATCTTCACCTTCAATTTTGTACATCATAGCTTCCATTTCATCAAAAGACATAACACCATTAACAACACTACTTCTAATCATAAATGGTGGAATACAATATGTGAAACCATGATTAATCATAAAGTCACGAGCATATGCAAGCATTGCTTCATGTAAACGTGCTATATCACCAATTAAATAATAAAAACCAACACCACTTGTACGTCCAGCACTTTCTTTATCTAATCCATCAAATTTTGCTATTATATCAGCATGATGAGGGATTTCATAATTTGGAACTATTGGTTCACCAAATCTTTGAACTTCAACATTTTCACTATCATCTTTTCCTATTGGAACAGAATCATCAATTATATTAGGTATTTTCATCATTCTATTTTTGATTTCATCTGTGTATTTTTTCTCAAGTTCTTCGTTTTCTTCAATTGCAGAGTTTACACTTTGAACTTCTTGACGAATTTTACCAGCTTCTTCTTTTTTGCCAGCTTTCATAAGTTTACCGATTTCATCACTTAATCTTTTTCTTTCTGAACGAAGATTATCTCC
This sequence comes from uncultured Clostridia bacterium, assembly GCA_934141555.1. Taxonomy (GTDB): domain Bacteria; phylum Bacillota; class Clostridia; order TANB77; family CAG-508; genus CAG-269. Next base: position 87,761 of record CAKPCK010000006.1, read on the forward strand.
ATTTAATTTTGCTTCTCTATTTTTTTTATCTAGTTCTATAACTTCATCAACTAGAACAAGTTTATGGTCTTGAAACTTCTTTTTTATATTTTCTTTTACTAATTCTGGATTTTCTCTTATTAATTTAATATCTATCATAACGTATATCCCTTTCCTTTTTTAATACCTCAATTAGAGGTTATACTTTGCATATTATACAATAAAATTATGGAAAATTCAATAAAAATTACATAAATTGTGCATAATAAGAAAAATGAGCCAATATAATGTTTGGAGGAGGAGAATATGCAAGAAGAATATTTAATGAGTAAAATGTTAAAAGGTAAAACAGAACAAGAGAAGGAGATAGAATTATTGAGAAATATTATTGAAACAAGAGAAAAATTAAAAAATGCTAGAAGTAATTTTGAATATGCAGAAGATGATATGATTGATTACTATATTTATCAGATAAAGGCAAACCAGTCCAAACTTGATTATTTGATTAAAGTTGCAAAAAAGAAGGGGATAGTTCTTACAAGAAATAATGAAATAAAAATAAGAATGTTTATGGAAAACGAACTAGTAGGGTAGAAATTTTTTTACAATAAAAAAGAAACGAGGGAGAATAGTGTTTAAACTATCTCCCTCGTTTTGGAGGAGTTTCAAAGAGTTAAGAATCAACTCTATTGAATTCCACGAGGATATTTACCTCTTGCTCGGCACTTTCTGTGTAGACAACTCTCTTTTTTCCCGGAAATGCATTTCTGAATGTCGAATTAAAGTCAGACTTCATTTTGAATGTGGTTCCGAACAACAAGGGAGCACGGATGATTTTTTTCTCCCCAGTCCGCATGTCATAGACAATGAAATTGCCATTACAGCTGTCAGTAGGTTCGAAGTGGACAAGAACGGTCAGATTCATCATATGGATCCCCTCCTAAAAATTTGATATAGATATTATATAACAAAAAAATAAATAAATCAATAGCTTTACATAAAAAACAAAAATTAAATAAATAAAACTATTGAAATTTAGGAAAAATTACGATAAAATACAAACAGAAAAACGAAAAAACAAAGGTGAAAAAAACATGTATTTAAAAAGACTAGAAATGCAAGGATTTAAATCATTTGCAGATAAAACAATATTAGAATTTAAACCTGGAATAACAGGAGTAATAGGACCAAACGGATCTGGAAAAAGTAATATATCTGATGCAATAAGATGGATACTTGGTGAGCAAAGTATGAAATCATTAAGAGGAAATAAAACACAAGATATAATATTTGCTGGAACACAAAATAGAAAATCATTGGGATTTGCAGAAGCATCATTAGTATTTGACAATACTGATGGAACATTACCAATTGAATTTTCAGAAGTAACAATTACAAGAAAAATCTATAGAAGTGGAGAAACAGGATATTATATAAATAAAGCACCATGTAGATTAAAAGATGTTATTGAATTATTTATGGATACAGGAATAGGGAGAGATGGATATTCGATAATTGGTCAAGGAAAAGTTGATGAAATATTAAGCAATAAATCAGAAGATAGAAGACATATATTTGAAGAAGCAGCAGGAATAGTAAAATATAGGTCAAGAAAAGAAGAAACAGAGAAAAAGTTAGAGCAAACAAAGCTTAATTTATTAAGAATAAATGATATTATAATAGAAATAGAAGGAAATTTAGAACCATTACAATTTCAATCAGATAAGGCAAAAAAATACTTGAATTTAAAAGAAGAATTAAAAAATATAGAAATTGGACTATTTTTATATAATATTGATAAATATAAAAAAGATTTAGAAGTACTTGTTCAAGATGAAGATATAATGAAATCAACATTAAATCAAGAAGAAGGAAAACTTGAAAAAATAAAAATTCTTAAAGAAGAATTAAAAGATGAAATTGATGAAATAACAACTAAAATCGAAGAAATGCAAAATATCGGATTTGAGAGTCAAAAACAAATAGAACAATGTAATTCTAATATTAATGTAGC
>CAKPCK010000007.1 GCA_934141555.1 uncultured Clostridia bacterium
GGAACAACATATAGCAAATTAATAGCTGGATTAAAGAAAGCTAATGTAACAGTAAATAGAAAAATGTTATCAGAAATCGCTATAAATGATCCAAAAGCATTTACAGAAATTGCTACAATAGCAAAAAATGCTTAATTAAGAAAAAGGAAGGAGCTTTATCTTGAAATATTAGATATTAAGCGCCTTTTTTATTTGAAATAAATAATAAGGAGATACATATGAACATAGGAGTAGATATAGACGGAGTTTTAACTGATTTAGAAAGAATGGCATTAGACTATGGAACGAAAATGTGTGTTGAGGAAAATATTCCAATAAATTTAAATATTGAACGATATTGGGAGATTGATAAATATAACTGGACTAAAGAACAAGAAGAGTTATTTTGGAAAAAAAATCTTGTTCCATATGTAGTAGAAAGTACACCAAGAAAATTTGCACCACAGATTTTACAAAAACTTCAAGAAGAGGGAAATAAGATATTTGTAATAACAGCAAGAAATGAAAGTGGAATGCCATTAGAGTATGAAGGAAAAATGCAAGAATTTACTAAGAAATGGCTGACAGATAATAATATAAAATATGAAAAGATAATATTTACAAATGATCAAGATAAATTAGAAAATTGTATTGAAAATAATATTGATATTATGATTGAAGACAGTCCTGTAAATATAGAAAATATATCACAAAAAATAAAAGTTATAAGATTTGATTGCCAATATAATAGAGAAATAAAAGGCGATAATATAATAACAGCATATAGTTGGTATCATATATATGATATAATAAGAAAGCTTAATACAAAATAGTATTAAGCTATTCTTTTTTTATTTTAGGTTTAGATATTAAAGAAGCAATATATCCGAAAAATACAGCAGCTGCTATTCCACCAGCAGAAGCAGTAACACCACCAGTGAAAGCGCCTATTAATCCATATTCTTTAACACCTTTAATAGCACCTTTTGCTAAATTATATCCAAAACCAGTAAGAGGAACAGTAGCACCTGCCCCTGCAAAATCAACTAAATATTGATAAATGCCAAGTCCACCTAAAATACATCCTATAGTTACAAATGCAACTAAAATACGAGCAGGTGTAAGTTTTGTTTTGTCAATTAGTATCTGACCAATAACGCAAATAATTCCACCTGTACAAAAACATCTTAATAATTGTAGCCAGTCCATGTTTTGTAACCACTCCATAAAAACACAATCCTTTCTTTTTATATTTCAATGCTAACAGCATGAGCAATTCCTGGAATAGATTCTCCTTGTTGAGAAGAAGTTGAATTTGTTAAAGCACCAGTAGCAATTAATAATAATCTTTTAATTTTTTGTTCTTTAAGTTGTTTGTAAAAATATCCTGAAAAAACACTTGCACAACATCCACAACCACTTCCGCCAGAATGTGTATCTTGTTTTTCTTTGTCAAAAATCATAACACCACAATCATTATAATTATTTTTTATATTATAACCTTTATCAGCAGATAGCTCTAATAAAATATCTTTTCCAATATGACCTAAATCACCAGTGATAATTGCATCATAATAATTTGGAGAACGGCCAGTATCATTAAAATGACATATTAATGTATCTAATGCGGCTGGAGCCATTGCAGCTCCCATATTATTAGCATCTTTAATTCCCATATCAACTATTTTTCCGCTTGTAATATGTGTGATATAAGGACCATTTCCATTTTGAGATAATACAGCTGCACCAGCACCTGTAACAGTCCATTGAGATGTTGGTGGCCTTTGATTACCTAATTCAAGTGGAAATCTGAATTGTTTTTCAGCACTACAAAAATGACTTGAAGCAGCACAAATTACATTTTGGGCACAACTTTCAATAAAAACTGCACCAAGGCTTAAACCTTCAACAAATGTTGAACATGCACCAAAAATTCCTATAAATGGAATATTTAATTCTCTTAAGCCAAAACTAGAAGAAATACATTGGTTAAGTAAATCACCTGCAAAACAATATTCTATATCAGATGAAGCGATTCCAGATTTTGAAATTGCCATATTTACAGTTTCTTTTATAATTTTACTTTCAGATTTTTCCCAAGTTTTTTCTCCCCAAAATTCATCTTCTAAACATTGATCAAAATATTGTGCTAAAGGGCCATTGGCCTCTTTAGGTCCAACGATTGAACCAACACTTATAATAGATGGTGGGGTGTCAAATTTTATAGTTTGTTTTCCTAATTTTTTCATATAAAATCAAATCCTTTCAATAAAAATTAAACAAGAGTAATTGCTTGTGTATTGAAAATTAGATATACGATTCCTACAAGAATAGATGTAGAAATACCAAAAACTAATACTGGACCTGCAACAGTAAACATTTTTCCTCCAACACCCATAACATATCCTTCAGATTTATATTCCATTGCAGGTGAAACAATTGAATTTGCAAAACCAGTAATTGGAATTAAAGAACCAGCACCAGCAAATTTTCCTATTTTGTTAAAAATGTTTAATCCTGTCAAAAAAGCGCTAATTCCAATTAGTATAATTGAAACAATTGTGCCAGAAATTTCTTGCGAAAAACCTCGAGATTTACAGATATTTAATATAATTTGACCTATTGAACAGATTAATCCTCCAACCCAAAAGGCATTAAAACAATTTTTTATGATTGGAGAGTTAGGGGATTTTTTGTTAACATAGTTTTGATATTCTTTTTTGGAATCTAATGGTTTCATAAAATACCTCCTATAATGTGAGTAAAATAAATATATTTGTAGTATTTACAGAAAATGAAAAAATATTCCAAGAAAATATATTACAAATATATTACAAATATATTACAAATAAGACAACTATATTACAGTTTATCGAAATATATTGACTTTTATCGTAAAAAGATTAAAATAAATATAAGTGTAGGTATGAAGGAGGAAGTAATGGCTAGTTGTTTAGGTTTATACATTGAGAATAATTTAATAAAATATGCCAGAGTAACAAAAGAAAAAGACAACTATAAAATAGATTCTTTTGGAATTAAATTTTATTCTAATATAGATGATGCAATAGAACAAATTGTGCAAGAAACTAATAGTTTAAAAATACCAATAAGTGTTAATTTAGTTAATGAAAATTATCAATATTTTAGTATGTTTGCTCAACTTAATAAAAATGATCTTGATAAAGCTATAAGAATGGAATTTGAGTCTTACTGCACAGAAAAAGGATATAATGCAAATCTAATGGAAACTAGATATGCATGTGTAGATGATACAGATACTACGGAAAGAATAAGAGTAATAAATATTAGTGAAAGTTTAACAGAATTAAATAAAATTAATGAAAATTTAGGAGATAAAAAGTTAGAATCAATTTTGCCACTTCCTATGGTATTACCTAATATTGTTGAATTAAATGGAAAAGAAAATGTAATAATTGTTAATTTAGAACAAAATACAACAATAACAACAATACATGGTAAATATATTTTCGATATTCAAACAATGGAAGAGGGAAGTGCCACAATATTAGAAAATATATCAAAAAAAGAAAATTCACTTGCTAAATCATATGAAATGTTGAAAAATACTACAATATATACAAGTAATTTAGAAACACAAGATTTAGAAGAAAACAATGAACAGATGAAATACTTGGAAGATATACTACCAAGTTTATATTCAATTATTTCAAAAGTACAAGAAATTGCTAGCCAAAGTGTGGAAAGGATTGAAAAGATATATCTTACTGGAACATTAGCTAATATAAATAATATAGATTTATATTTCCAAGAATATTTTGGTGAAAATACAAGATGTGAAATATTAAAACCATCAATTATAAAAAACAATTATAAAGATGAAAATATTAAAGAATATATAGAAGTTAATTCTGCTATTTCATTAGCTCTTCAAGGATTAGGTAAAGGAATAAAAGGAATAAATTTCAAAAAAGATATTTTCAAAATGGATTTGAAAGATATATTTAGTTCAAAAACTTTAAAATTACCAAAAAAATCAAAAAAAGATAAAAAAGAGTTTTATAGTTTTAGTGGAAAAATGACTAAAGATGAAACGTGGCTTGTGAGACTTTCAATGGCAAGTATTATTTTTATAATATCATATGTTATATTTTCTCAAGTTTTAGTTAAACAAATAAAACAAAAACAAGAAGAGGTAACAAGTGTAACGTCATCGATAAAAAGTGAAATTAATAAAATAGTTGCTGATACTGCAACATTAAATGGTAAAGCAACAAAATATTCAACATTAATAGATCAATTAAATGAAATAAATCAAAAAATAAGTGCAGTTGCAGAAAATAAGTACTTGATACCAAATTTATTGGCACAAATAGCAAGGTCTATTGATAATACTGTTCAAATAACATCAATTTCAAATCCATATGATAAACATATAGTAATAGAAGCACAATCTAATGAATATCCAGGTTTAGGATATTTTAAAACAAAATTAGACAAGAGTAATATATTACAGAATGTTGTAGCAGGAGGAGGAATAAAACAAGGAGATGTAATTACAGTAACGATAGAAGGTGATTTACCATGAGAAAAATATTAATATATATAGTTTCAATAGCTTTAGTAGTCGTAGCAGTACTAATGGTATGTAAAGGAGTGAGCTTGGGAGGAATACAAGTAAATAGTTATTCAGCCATATCAGAAGAAAACAAAAAATTAAATAATTTAATATCTGAGGCTAACAATCAAAAAGAAAGTGTTTATAATAAACGAAAAGAAGGATTAAATTCAGCTTATAAATTATTAGAGTCAAACAAAGAAAGCTATCAACAATTATTAGAAATAGGTGTTGACTCAAATGGAGTTCCATTAAGTAAAATTCAAGAATATGAAATAGAAAAAATATGGATAGATATAGGAAATTATGCCAAAAAAGAAGGCGTTGATACTAAAATGGATATTACTGTAAATAATTCTGTATCTGGTACATATGACTTGAATTTTACAGTTGTTGGAACTTATAGCAGTATAGAAGATTTTTTACGAGATCTACAGGGAGATAATACTCTTATATTTAAAATTGAAAATTTTAAATTAGTAGCTGGAGGAGAAAATAATTCAGCTGATGCAGATAATTCTGAAAGTTTAACTGCAACATTTGTATGTAAAGATATAAAACTTAATATTGTAGAAAATACATCAACTGATGATAGCAATACAGATGGAAGTTCACAAACAACTACTCAATCAACAACTCAGGCAACAACATCATCAACTACTCAAAGTACAACACAAACAAACTAAAATTAAATAATATTAGAAAGGAAGGATTATTATGAATTGGATTAAAGAATTAATAATTTCATTATTAGTTTGTTTATTGGTTCTAATTGGACTAAGTTTCTTATTTTATAATTTTATTCCAAATAATAAAGTTATACCAGAAAAAATAGAATATAAAGCTAGTGATGAAATAAAAAAAGAACTTAATTCCGAAGTTGATAATAGTTCTGATAAGATTATTAAAACATATGAAATAACAGCAAGTGATTTGGAACAATATCAAAAGAATAATGAATATAATCCTGGCAAAAAAAATCCATTTGCACCAATATCACAAGAAAGTACTGAAGATAATACAACAGATTCAGATGGAACAAATTCAAGTGGAAGTTCTAATGGAGGTAGTTCAAATAATACAAGCAATAATGGTGGTTCATTATTTGAGCCAGCTGGTACAAAATAGTTATTAAAATTTTAATATAAATCTTTGGACGAAAGAGAAAGGAGGGGGAGTTTTTGAAGAAAACAATTGGTATTTCAGCAACAAAAGTGCTTTTGATAATTGTTGCTATTCTTATAGTAGTATTACTTGTTCCTCAACTTTATAGAAAAATAAACAATAATAGTTCAGAAAACAATAAAAATTTATCAGAAAATTCTAAAAGAGAAGATGAAATAATACAAAATATTAGAAGTGCATTTGATACTATTAGAGAAAAATTTATAATTAATGAGGCTACTATTGAAGGATACCAACCAGTAGAAACACATACAAATGATGAAGGTGTTGAAACAGGAACAGCTTTTGATTTAAAAAATATGATAATTTCTAGTTTAGGAGAAAATACAGTAGATGAATCAAAAGATAACGTGATAGATCATTTTAGTTTAGATATGTTTATAAAAGATGAAGGACAAGTTGTTGAACTTAGTGATGGATATCATGTATATTTAAGTAATGGAGAAGAGGAAAATGAAAAATTTATAACAATTGTTTATAAAGATTCAGTATTTGAGCATGGAATGGCACATTATGATACTGAAAATAATTTAGTTATAGATAAAACCAATGATACTTATCCAGTACTTGTGGCTCAAATAAGATTGTCAAATGATGATGTTGCATATTATTTAGAGCCAGTAAAAAGTGTAAAATAAAATTTTTAAAAATTGAAAGGAAGAAAAAATTATGAAAAAGAATCAAAATGGTGTAACACTTATTGCATTAGCTGTTACAATTATAGTAATGTTAATATTAGCAGGAGTAACAATGGCTACTCTAACAGGAGATACAGGAATAATAACACAATCAAGAAGAACTGCAGCAGCAAGTACAGAAGGAACTGTAAAAGAAAATATGAGTGCAGCTTTTACATCTGTATCAATGGAAGTACAAACAGAAAGAGCAGTAAGTGCAGCATATAGTGCAGAAGATCATATTAGTGAATATTTGCAAATAGCAGCAGACCAAATCGGAAAAGATGTAGTAATTGATACTGCAACAACTCTTACAGAAGGAAAATCAATAAGTGATTTAGCTTCTAATAAAGGAAAATATACTGTATATGTAGTAAAAAAAGATAGTAAAAGTTATATTTATATAGATTATATTGATAATACATTTTGTTTAACAGCTAATACAACTTCAGCAACAAAAACAAAAGCAACAAACAAAAATGAATATCCAATGTTAAGAGCAAAAATCTTATTTGAAACAAACTCAGTATCATTAGATGGGCCTTATACAAATGCTATATAGTAATGGAAAATAATTAAAACATCAGGCATATACATTTGTATATGCCTGAACTAATATAATGAGAAATACAATAGAAAAATAGCAGAGAGGAGAAAGTTAGTTTTTAACTAACCAAAAGAGAAATGAACATATTTTTATATGCAATAATTTTTATATGTGGTACAATGTTTGGAAGTTTTTATACATTAGCAGTATATAGAATTCCAAAAAATATTGATATAGTAAAAAAACATTCATATTGTCCAAATTGTAATCACAAATTAGGATTTTTTGATTTACTACCAATATTAAGTTATATATTCCTAGGAGGTAAATGTAGATATTGTAAACAAAAAATAAGGCCTAGATATTTGATTTTAGAAGTATTAAGTGGAATTGCATTTGTATTATTGGCTTTAGTATTGAAAGTAAATGTTTATACAATAACATTTAAATCTATAATACCTTTTATATTTATGGTATTATATTTTACTGCAATTGTTTTAATATCAGCAATAGATAAGGAATATAGAAATATTAATAAAAAAGTTCTTGCATATGGAATAATTATATCTCTTTTATATATGATATATCTATATGTAATAGAACCAATTAGTATATATAGATATGCCATATATTTGGCAATATATATAATTTTATTAATTATAAATACATTTATATTAAGAAGATTTGCAAAAGATGAATATTTAATTGACTTATTAATGTATTTTATGATAATGATGATGTTTATGGAAGGATTGATTTCACTTATAACATTAATCATATTTGGTTTTGAAATATTGTTATATATTTTTCTAAAAAATAAGAAAAAGGCTAGAAATGGTAATGTACCAATTAAAATTGAACAAATTCCATTTGGATATTTTTTAGGTGTTAGTAATATAATTACAATATTGGTTATGTGTATATTAAATTTAATTTGAGTTTAGGAGGAAATAATGAAATCTGAGAAAGGTATATCACTAGTATCATTAATTATATATTTAATAGTTATGACTATAGTTGTTACTATTATTGCAAGGATTTCAACATATTTCTATAAAAATGTAAGTTCTACAGATTCTAATTTGGAGCAAAATGAACAGCTTGTAAAATTCAATGCATTTATTACTAAAGAAATAAATATACAAGATAATAGAGTTAATGATATAGGAGATAATGGAAAATATATTATATTTAATAAAACCAAAAATCAATATACATTCGAAAATGGGGCTCTCTATATAAATAAAGTCAAGATTTGTTCAAAGATAAATACTAATGACTCCAAATTTGATATAAATGGTGATGTTGTAATAGTATATTTAACTATGGAAAACGGAACAAGGTTTACAAATTGTTATAAAATAAATTAATAGAAAGGATAAAATGTTAGTAAATCCTAACAGGTACAAAAGTAAAATGGCATTTGGAAAACGTCAACCAATTGGGGTTGAACTTGTTAAAAGGGGAATAATTACAGAGGAAGATGTACAAAGAGCTTTATTAGAGCAAAAGAAAAATCCAAATAAAAAACTTGGAGAAATAATTAAAGAAATGGATATATGTGATCCTAGAGTATTAATTCAATCAATAGGTGAAATTTTAGGAGTTAAAGGAGTAATTTTAACACCAGAATCAGTTAAAGTTAATATTTTAGATTTTATATCACTAGAAATGGCTAAAAAGTATCATGTTGTACCATTTGAAGTTGAAAATGGCAAAGTTAAAGTTTGTTTTTCTGATACAACAAATAAAAGAAATTATGATGCAATAAAAATGTTAATGTTAAATAGAGGATTACTTATTGATCCATATATTACTTATATATCACTAATAGATAATATATTAAGCAATATTGGTGGAGAAACAAATGAAAAAAATATGGCTCAAATAGGACAAGAAGAAAATATAACAGAATTAGTTGATTCTATTATAAAAACTGGTATGAAAAAAAGAGCAAGTGATATACATATTGAACCACAAAAAGATGAGATTAGAGTAAGATACAGAATAGATGGTGAATTATTTTTAGCAACAAAAATTTCTAAAGATAAATTACCACAAATAGTTGGAAGATTAAAAGCAATCTCAAATATGCATCAAGAAAAACAAGAATCACAAGATGGTAGAATTTTGTTATATGATGATTATAATATACGTGTTTCTTCACAAAGAAATGTTTGTGGTGAAAAATTTGTATTAAGATTGTTAAAGAAAAATAACTCAATTCAAAGCATATTTGATTTAGGTTATCCAGGGACACCAGAGGAATTAGACAAAAGCATTGATAAAAGAAATAGTATTACAGTAATAGCTGCACCAACTGGAGAAGGAAAAACAACATCATTATATAGTATGTTAGATTATTTAAATAAACCAAATATAAATGTTACAACAATTGAAGACCCAGTAGAAATTCGTATACCAGGATTAAACCAAATAGAAGTAGATGCAAAATCAACATTTTCAGATAATTTGAGAACAATCTTAAGACAAGACCCTGATATTATACTTGTTGGAGAGATCAGAGATAAAGAAACAGCAGAAATTGCTATGCAAGCTGGACAAACAGGTCATTATGTATTATCAACAATACATACAATAGATGCAATTGAAGTTATAACTAGATTAAGGAAAATAGGAATATCTGATTATGATATTGCAAGTACATTAGCAACAGCAATTTCTCAAAGACTAGTAAGAAGAGTATGCCCAAATTGTAGAAAAGAAAGAAAATTTAACGATCAAGAGAAAAAGATTATAAATTCTGTTGCTGAAAAATATAATGTGAAATTTGATTTAGATAAAGCAAAAACATATGATGCTGTAGGTTGTTCAAAGTGTAATAATTCTGGATATGTAGGAAGAATTGCAGTTTTTGAAATTCTTAATTTAGATGATGAAGTAAAAGAATTAGTAATGAATGGGGCATCAAGTATTGAAATAAGAAAGAATGCTTTACAAAGAACTTATAGACCACTTATAGTTGATGGAATAAGAAAAGTTGTTAATGGAATAACTACTTTAGAAGAATTAAATAGAAAATTAAAAGTTTTTTAAATTTGATTAACAGGGAGAGGAAAATATGATAGATGTAGATAAAATTATTAGAGCTGCTATAAAAAAAGGAGCGTCAGATATTCATTTAGTATCTGGTCAACATCCTATATTTAGAGTATCAAAAGCACTAATTAATTATGAAGAAGTTCCAGAATTAAAAGAAGAAGATATGTTTGAAATATCTGATTTTATGATAAATGGAAATATAGATAAGGCTAAAATGTATGATGAAACGAGAAAACTAGATACTTCTTATGTGTGTGATGGAATACGTCTAAGGGTAAATGCTTCATATGCTAATGAAATTCCAGTATTTACAATGAGAATTATAAAAAATGAATTACCTCCTTTTGAAGCTTTAGGAGTACCTGATGTTGTAAGAAGAATGACATATCAACCACAAGGGTTGATATTAGTTACAGGTAAAACAAACTCTGGTAAATCAACAACACTTAGTGCATTAATTGCACATATAAATGAAACACAAAATAAGAAAATATTAACACTAGAAAGTCCGATAGAATATATGCATAAATCTAAGAACTCATTAATAATTCAAAAAGAAGTAGGAAGTGGACGTGATTGCTTAACATATCATGATGGTGTAAAAAATGCTTTAAGAGAGGATTGTGATATATTAGTAATAGGAGAAATTAGAGATAAGATAACAATGGAAGCTGCAATTGAAATGGCAGAATCAGGACATTTAGTAATAGGAACATTACATACAAAATCTTGTGCAGAAACAATAGATAGAATGATAAACTTCTATGAGGTTAGAGATCAGGCACAAATAAAATATTTACTATCATCATTATTAAAATTGGTTGTTTCTCAAAGGTTATTACAAGGAAAAAATGAAAAAATGGTATTAATTCCAGAAGTAATGGTGGTTGATAATGTTGTATCAGGTGTTATAAGAAGAGATAAGATAAGCGTTTCTGAAATAGAAGATGCTATACAGAGTGCAACTGATAAAGGTAGTGTAAGTTTAATTACTTCACTTGCACAATTATTTATAGATGATAAAATTACATTAGAACAAGCTAAAGGACAAATAGAAGAAAAAAATATTGAAATATTAAATAGAACAATTATGCAATTAAAAATTAAACAAGGTAAAAATGGGATGATGTACATGAATAAAAACAACTAGAAGGAGGAGAAAATGCCAGTATATAAATATAAAGGAATTACAGATAAGGGATTAGTTGTAAGTAATACAATTGAAGCAGAGAGCAAACAAAAAGTAATATTACAATTAAAAGAAAATGGAATAACCCCCATTGAAATATTACAAAGAGGTTTGACATTAAATAAGAAAAAACCTAGAAGAAATATGGCTCAGAGCAAAGAAATATTTAAAGAAGTAAGTGTTGCACAAGTTTCAACTCAAAATAGTAAATCAAAAACCAAATCAGAAATTTCAGAAAGAATGAGTAGATATTTTGAAGTAACAAAAAAAATAACAACAAGAGATATTGTAATATTTACGCAAGATTTATATTTGTTGAAAAAAGCTAATTTTAACAATATACATGCATTATCAACTATTATCCAAACAACTGAAAATCCATCATTTAAAGGAATATTAGAAGATATTTTAGCAGGACTAGAATCAGGGGAATATATGTATACCACAATGGAGTATTATTCAGATGTATTTCCATATATATATACTAATATGGTAAAAGTAGGTGAGTTATCAGGTTCTTTAATGAATTCTTTAGATCAAGCTGTAAGATATCTAGAAGAATCTACAGAATTAACAAAGAAAATCAAGAAGATATTAATACCTAATATTTTACAATTTGTTGGAATATTAGTCTTATTAGTAGCTGGAACATTGATAGCTGTACCACAAATCCAAAACTTGTTTGATGAGATGGGATCAAGTGCTCAATTACCTAAATTAACAATTTGGTTTAAGAATTTTCTTGATAAATTTTTCATATATTGGCCTATTCCAACAGCTATAATAGCTGGAATAGCAGGTGTAATAATATTTTATATTAATACTCCAAGAGGAAGATATAATTTTCATTATTTTAAATATACAATGCCGATTTTTGGAAATTTAATATTCTTATTAGATTTTTCAAGATTCATTCAGGCGCTTGAATTAAATATATCAAATGGTATGAGAATTCAAGAGGCATTAGATGTTAGTAAAAATATTACTAACAATCAAGTAATGTTAGCAATAATAGAAACATCTATGAATAATATGCTTACTGGTAATTCATGGATACAACCATTTGAAGATTCTGGATTGTGTTCTGCAATGCATACTGAAATGTTAAAAATAGGTATGCAAACAGATTTACCAGAAATGTTGAGAAAACTTAATGAGTATATGACTATGGATATAAAAAATGCAATAGATAAAATTACAGCAATATTACCACAAGTTGTTTATTCATTTGTTGGTGCTTTCTTAATTTTCTTCGTATGTGTAGTATTAGTTCCTGTTATCCAAGTTTATATGGGTGGATTTATGTTTGAAGGAACAGGTGTATAAAATTAAAAAGTTAAAAGTAATGGGGAATAGAAAAATTCCTCATTATTTATTTTTTCTTACTAAAAAAACTCGGAAATAAAATTCCGAGTTTTGTATTTTCTATCTCTTTGAGAATTGAGGTGCTTTTCTTGCTTTTTTTAGACCATATTTCTTTCTTTCTTTCATACGAGAATCTCTTGTTAAGAATCCGTTTGATTTTAAAGCAGGTCTATATTCAGCATTAGCTTCATTTAAAGCTCTAGCGATACCATGTCTAACTGCACCAGCTTGACCAGTAACACCTCCACCATAAACAGAACAAACAACATCATATTTTGTTAATGTATTTGTAACTGTTAATGGTTGTCTAACAATAACTTTTAAAGTATCTAAATCGAAATATTCTTCGATATCTTTTCCATTTATTGTTATTTTTCCAGTTCCTTCAACTAATCTAACTCTAGCTACTGAACTTTTTCTTCTACCTGTACCTAAGTATGTTATTTTATTTGACTTAGCCATTATTGTTCCTCCTTAAATTAAAAATTCCAAATTTCTGGTTTTTGTGCTTGAAGATTGTGTTCGCTTCCAGCAAATGTTCTTAATTTTGTTGCCATTTGTCTTCCTAAAGAAGTATGTGGCAACATTCCTTTAACAGCTAACATCATAGCTTTTTCTGGATTTTTTGCCATCATTACAGCAGCTGGAGTTTCTTTCATTCCTCCAATATATCCTGAATGATGTCTGTAAATTTTTGAATTCATTTTATTTCCTGTTAATTTTGCGTCTTTGCAATTAATGATGATAACATTATCACCTGTATCAATATTTGGTGTGAAAGTTGGTTTATGTTTTCCTCTAAGTAATCTAGCAGCTTCAGTAGCAACTCTACCAAGTGGCTTGTCTGTAGCATCGATTATATACCATTTTCTTTCAACTTCTGATTTTTTTGCACTATATGTAACATTGTTCATGGTAGTACTAATCCTCCTATTTAAAATTTTAATTTTATTTATATGAAATTTAAATTTTAAACTACCGGGGAGAAGTTCAAATTTAAATCATATTTCAATATTCACTCAAATATTTTAATACAAAATGTGATTTTTGTCAATGAATTTTATTAAAGTTATTGATATTTTTGGTTTTTATGTATATAATTTACAAGATTGAATTGATAGTTAGGAGGACAAAATGACTGAAGAAAAAACAAAAGTAAAAAAAGAAAGTTTTATGCAAGGTGTAATGACTATAATGTTTTCTCAAATTTTGATAAAAGTTTTGGGATTAATATATACATTATATTTAACAAATAGAGATGGTTTTGGAGATGCAGGAAATGCAATATATATTAGTGGATATCAAATATATGCATTATTACTTACAATTTCATCAATAGGTGTACCAAATGCAATATCTAAATTAGTTTCAGAAAGATTAGCATTAGGAGATAATAAAGGTGCTAATAGAATATTTAAAGTAGCATTAGCAACTTTTGGAATAATTGGTGCAATTGGAACAATGTTATTATTTTTTGGAGCACATACGATTGCATATAATTGGATTCAAATTCCAGAAGCAGAACTAACATTAATTGCACTATCACCAGCAATATTTTTCGTATCAATATCATCTGTATTTAGAGGATATTTTAATGGTAGAAGAACATTAAAAATTACAGCAAGAGCCCAGACATTAGAACAAATATTTAAAACAGTATTGACTATAGTAATAGTAGAGATTGTTGCATATGTAACATCAACTTCAACAGAAATGATGGCTGCAGGAGCAAATGTGGCAACAACAATAGCAACATTTTCAAGTTTTGCATATATGTTTATATATTATAGAACAAAAAGAAAAGAAATTGGAAATGAAATTGCTCAAACAGTAAATTATAAATATGAAGATGTAAAAACAATTGTAAAGAAAATTTTAATGGTATCAATTCCGCTAACATTAAGCTCAATAATGACATCATTTAATAAAAATATAGATTCATTTACAGTAAAAAGAATATTGAATACATATCTATCATCAGATGTAGCCAAAAAATTATATGGGATATTAGGTGGGAAAGTTGATACAATAACAAATTTGCCACTTGCAATAAATATTGCATTTTCAACAGCTTTAGTACCAGCAATATCAGCAGCAAAAGCTAAAAATGATCATGAAACAGCAACAAAAAGAGTATCATTCTCATTGATGACATCAATGTTAATTGGACTTCCATGTGTAATTGGATTAGTTGTATTTGCACAACCAATTTTAAATTTATTATATCCAAGGGCAAATGAAGGAGCACTATTGTTAAAACTTGTTGCAATTGGTGTAATATTCTCAATATTAAATCAAACAATAAGTGGAGCATTACAAGGATTCGGAAAAGTAATGGTTCCAGCATTTGCATTAGGAGCTGGATGTGTAGTTAAATTAATATTAAATTTGATTTTATTAAGAATACCATCATTAAATGTATACGGTGCAGCAATTGCAACAATTGCATGTCATGCAACAGCATTTACAATAGTATTTATAGTATTACAAAAATATATAAAATTAGATTTACCATTTAAGAAATTTGTTGTTAAACCAGGAATTGCAGCAGGTATAATGGGAGTATGTTCATATACAATTTATACTTTATTAAACAATACATTTTTACATGGAAATAAGGCAACAATAATTTCAATAATATTTGCTGTTATAGTATATTTGATGGCAGTAGTTGCACTAAAGATTTATAGTAAAGAAGACATAAAAATGCTTCCAAAAGGTGATAAACTTTTAAATATTTTAACAAAAATGAAAATTTATTAAAAAAAAAGAGGGATTTTATAATATTTTGGAGAATAAATAAACAGAAAAGTACAGATATTGCTTAAATACTGCAATATAAGTACATATTATTATTACAAAAATATATAGGAGGTAATTCATAATGAACAAAGCTGAATTAGTAGCAGCAATGTCTGCAAAAACAGGAGAATCAAAGAAAGTAACAGAAGAAACATTAAACGCATTTGTTGAAGTTGTTTCTGAAGCATTAAAAGGAGGAGACAAAATTCAATTAGTTGGATTTGGATCATTCGAAGTTAGAAAAAGAGCTGCAAGAAAAGGTAGAAATCCTCAAACTAAAGAAGAGATAAAAATACCTGCATCAAAAGCTCCAGTATTCAAAGCTGGTAAAGCATTAAAAGAAACAGTAAATAAATAATTGTTATATAGAAGCAGTTGGAAAATTTTTTTCTAACTGTTTTTTTATTTTCTATTGATTTTATTAATGATTATTGATATATTATATATTAGTAATACAAATGATTGGAAAGGAAATTGAGTAAAATTACATGAAGAAAAGGTTATATAAAAAATTTAAAGAAGAAAAAGGAATAACTGGAATTGATGCTACAATTGCAGTTATTATATTAGTAGTTTTTGTTCCATTAGTTGCAAGTTTATTTGGAAATATTGCAAATGTATCTAAAAAAATTTCTAGAAAAGCAACAGCCACAAATATTGCTGTTCAAACAATAGAATCAATAAAAATGTTGCAATATGATTCTATTCAAGTAGGAGATATAGATATAGGAAGTATAAATGATGTGAGTGGAAGCTTAACTAATATTCCTAATGGATATAGTGTTAAAATAAATGTTGTAAAAAATTTAAAAAATAAAGAGGTAGAAGTAAGTGTTAGTTATCCTGAAGATTCATCAACAGAAACACTGAAATTAATAACTAAAATATATCAAGATTAAATACTTTAGAAAGGAAAAATTTAAATGGAAGAAAATAATTTTGAAAAATCAATGGAAAGTTTAGAAAAAATAGTAACAGAATTAGAAAATGGTGAGTTGAATTTGGATGAATCTGTGAAAAAATTTGAAGAAGGAATGAAAATAGCTCAAAAATGTAATAATATTTTAGAAGATGCAGAAAAGAAAATAACAATTTTACTAGAAAAAAATGGTGATCTAGAAGAAAATTCTTTTGATGTAAACAATGAATAATAGGAGATAAAAGCATAATGAATAATTTTCAAAAAATGATTACAAATAAATATTTGTATATACCATTAATATTATGGTTTTGTATACAAACATTTAAAGTAATATATGAACTAATAAAAACAAAAAAATTTAATTTTAAGAGAATAGTAGGAGCAGGAGGAATGCCAAGCTCACATTCAGCAGTAGCAATGTGTATAGCTACAATGATAGGAAAAGCAGAGGGATTTGATTCTAACATATTTGCACTTGCACTAATTTTTGCATTAGTTGTTATGTATGATGCAGCAGGAGTAAGAAGAGCAGCTGGAAAACAAGCAAAATTACTAAATAAAATAATTGAAACACCAGGTCTTACTAATGTTCAAGTCCAAGAAAAACTTGTAGAAGTACTAGGACATACACCAATCCAAGTATTTGTAGGAGCTTTTCTTGGAATTATTGTTGGCTTATTTACATAATATTAATGAGAAAGGATGAGAAAAAATGACAGATATAGAAATTGCAAAACAAGTAAATCTTGAAAATATATTAGACATAGCCAAAAAAACAAATATAGATGAAAATGATGTAGAATTGTATGGAAAATACAAGGCAAAAATATCAAATTTTGAAAAATATAGTAAAAATTCAAAAGGAAAATTAGTATTAGTAACTGCAATGAGTCCAACACCTTTAGGAGAAGGAAAAACAACGATATCAATAGCAATTGCAGATGGATTAAGAAAAATCGGCAAAAAATCAATATTAGCATTAAGAGAACCATCATTAGGGCCAGTATTTGGAATGAAAGGTGGAGCAACAGGTGGAGGTCATGCTCAAGTTGCTCCAATGGAAGATATAAATTTACATTTCACAGGTGATATACATGCAATAACATCTGCAAATAATTTATTATCAGCAATGATAGATAATCATATATATTATGGAAATAAGTTACAAATAGAAAAAGTAGTATGGAAAAGATGTATAGATTTAAATGATAGACAATTGAGAAAAATCCAAACAGGACTATCAGGAGAAAGTAAAATAGTTCCAAGAGAAGATGGATTTGATATATCAGTTGCTTCAGAGATAATGGCAATAGTATGTTTATCTGAAGATATTGAAGAATTAAAACAAAGACTTGGAAATATAATAATAGGATATAATAAAGACGAAAAACCAATATTTGCTAAAGATTTAAAGGCAGAAGGAGCAATGGCAGTATTATTAAAAGATGCAATAAAGCCAAATTTGGTACAAACACTAGAACATACGCCAGCTCTTATACATGGAGGTCCATTTGCTAATATTGCACATGGATGTAATTCAATAATAGCGACAAAACTAGGGATGGGACTTGCTGAATATACAATAACAGAAGCTGGATTTGGATCAGATTTAGGAGCAGAAAAATTTATTGATATTAAATGTAGAAAAGCTAAGATAAAACCAGATGTTGTAATATGTGTTGCAACAATAAAAGCATTAAAATATCATGGAGGAGTTCCTAAAGAAGAGATTTTAAATGAAAATATTGAAGCATTAAAAAAAGGAATGAATAATTTATATAAACATATTGATAATTTAAAAAATGTTTTTGGATTAAATGTAATAGTTGCAATAAATAAATTTAATACAGATACAGATGTTGAAATAAGATATGTAGAAAAAGAATTAACACAAAGAAGTATTCAAGTAGGTATTGTAGAAAGTTGGGCTAAAGGTGGAGATGGGGCGATAGATATTGCACAAAAAATAGTTAATATACCAGAAAAGCAAGAAATTAAGTATTGTTATGATTTAAATGATAGTATAGTAGAAAAAATAAAGAAAGTAGCTCAAAACATCTATGGCGCAAAAAATGTAATATTTTGTGATGAAGCAATAAAAAAAGTAGAAAAAATAAAGAAATTAGGCTATGGAGATTTACCAATTTGTATTGCAAAAACACAATATTCGTTTTCAGATGATGCAAAAAATATAGAATGTAAAGAAAAATTTGATATAAATATTAAAGATATAGAACTAAAAGCAGGTGCAGGTTTTATTGTTGTTTATACAGGAAAAATAATGACAATGCCAGGGTTGCCACAGGTACCTTCAGCAGAAAATATAGATATTTCAAAAAATGGAGATATAGTTGGGATTTTTTAAATAATTGGAAACAGAGCACATGTAATGATAAAATATTTTTACAAAAACTGAATTGTAGAAAAGGAATGTAACTAGAAATGAATGAAAAAATAGGAGCAAGATTAGAATATTGTACAATATGTCCACATAATTGCAAAATTGATAGAACAAAAAATCCAGGAAGATGTAAATCAACAGATAAAATAAAAATAGCATTATATTCAATTCATAACTTTGAGGAACCATGTATAAGTGGTGAGAAAGGATCTGGAACAATCTTTTTCTCAAATTGCAATATGAATTGTGTATTTTGTCAAAATTATGAAATAAGTCAACTTGGAAGAGGAAAAGAAATAACAATAGAAGAACTTGCAGATATAATGATAAAACAACAAGACAGAAATGTACAAAATATTAATTTAGTAACTCCAACATCATATACATTACATATAATAGAAGCAATCAAAATTGCAAGAAAAAAAGGTTTAAAAATTCCAATTGTATATAATACAAATGGTTATGAGAGTATAGAAACGTTAAAACTACTTGAAGGATATGTAGACATATATTTACCAGATTTGAAATATTATTATAATGATTTAGCAAAGAAATATTCAAAAATAGATAATTATTTTGAGATAGCTACAAAAGCAATTCAAGAAATGTATAGACAAGTTGGAGTACCAGTACTTGATGAAAATGGAGTTATGAAAAAAGGATTAATGATAAGACATTTAATATTACCAAATGAAGTACAAAATAGCAAAAAGGTTTTGAAATGGATTAAAGAAAATATAGACTCAAATGTATATGTAAGTATAATGGCACAATATTTCCCAACATATAAAGCGAAAGAAATACCAGAACTTGCACGAAAAATAACTAAAGAAGAATATGAAAAAGTAGAAAATTATTTATATGAATTAGATTTAGAAAATGGATATATACAAGAATTAGGAGAACATGAAGAAGAATATGTACCAACATGGGAATATTAGGCTATGTTCTAAAAAGTAGAAAGAGTTATAGTGGAGGAAAAAAATAATGTTAAGTATAATAGTAGCAAAAGCAAAGAATAATGTAATAGGAAAAAATAATGAATTAATAATGAAATTACCAGCAGAATCAAAAAAATTCAGAGAATTAACAGAAGGAAAAAATGTTATAATGGGAAGAAAAACATATGATATATTAGGAAAATATTTAAGAGAAAGAAATGTAATAGTATTTTCAAATAACCCAGATTTTAGAGTAAGTACACCAAATGCAAAAGTTGTTCACTCAATGCTTGAGATTCAACAATATATAGAAGATAAAAATGAAAATTATGTAATAGGTGGTGCTATGATATATAGACTACTTATGCAATATGTAACAAAACTATATGTGACTGAAATAGATAAAGATTTTGAAGGTGATGCAGTATTCCCAAGAATTAATGAAGAGGTTTGGAAAGAAGTTTCAAGAGATGAAGGACTAAAAGATGAAGATAATGATTTAACATATGATTTTATAACATATATAAAAAATAATTAGATAAAAAGTAAAATATATAAAAAATTTGTAAAAAATATAGACAAAACTGAAAATTATGTATAAAATATACAAAGTATAATTGAAACAGAAGAAAACTGAACTTAAGAAAGGGGTAAAATCAATGAAAATATTGATGCTTACATGGGAATATCCACCAAGAGTAGTTGGCGGAATATCAAGAGTAGTATATGACCTATCACATAGATTAATAAAAGATGGTCATGAAGTAACTGTAGTAACATACAGAGATGGGGAAGTTCCATATTATGAAGATGATAAAGGAGTAAAAGTTTATAGAGTAGATAATTATATGATTCAGCCAAATAACTTTATAGACTGGATATTACAACTTAACTTTAATATGGTAGAAAAAGCAAGCCAAATAATTGCAGAACAAGGAAAATTTGATGTAATACATGCACATGATTGGCTAGTTGCCAATGCTGCAAAAACATTAAAACACTCATTTGATATCCCAATAGTAGCAACAATACATGCAACAGAAGCAGGAAGAAATAGTGGAATAAGAGAACCAAATCAAAAATACATAAATGATACAGAATGGATGCTTACATATGAAGCAAATGAAGTAATAGTAAATAGTAATTATATGAAAAGTGAAGTACAAAGATTGTTTGGATTACCATTTGAAAAAATAAATGTTGTTCCAAATGGTGTAAATTTAAATAAATTTACTGGTATGGACAGAGATTATTCATTTAGAAGAAAATATGCAATGGATAATGAAAAAATTATACTATTTATGGGAAGACTTGTATATGAAAAAGGTGTACAAAACTTAATTGCAGCAATGCCAAAAGTATTAGCTTCATATCATGATGCTAAATTAGTAATAGCAGGAAAAGGCGGAATGTTAGATGAACTAAAAGCACAAGCAGATTATTTAGGAATTTCAAATAAAGTATATTTTGCAGGATATATGAATGGAAATGATGTAGAGAAAATGTATAAAGCAGCAGATATATCAGTATTTCCAAGTACATATGAACCATTTGGAATAGTAGCATTAGAAGGAATGTTGGCAGAAAGACCAATAGTAGTATCTGATGCTGGTGGATTGGGAGAAATAGTTGAACATAGAGTAACTGGAATGAAGAGTTATTGTGGAAATCCAAATTCAATTGCAGACTCAATATTAGAATTATTATTTAATCCTGAATTATGTGATAATATTGTAAAAAATGCTAAAATAAAAGTAAAAGAAAATTATAATTGGCAAAAAATAGCACAAGATACACACTTTACATATCAAAAGGCAATATGTGAAACAATGGCAGAAAGACAAAAAAAGCAAATAGCACAGGAAAAAGCCAGAATTGAAAGAAAAAATATATCAACAGAAAAAGAAACAACTAATATATTACCTTTTAAAAAAAGACAAATATTTGCATAAAATATCATAAAAAATAGCAAGGATAACTTGCTATTTTTATTTTTTTATTATAGAATATAACCATGTTTATAGGTAGCAAAATAAACCTAAATAAAATTACATAAGGCAAGGAATAATATGGGAAACATAGTATTATTAGATGATTTAACAATAAACAAAATAGCGGCTGGAGAAGTAATAGAAAGACCAGCATCAGCAATAAAAGAAATGGTAGAGAACTCAATAGATGCAGGAGCAACAAATATAACAGTAGAAATAAAAAATGGTGGAATATCATATATAAGAATAACAGATAACGGAAAAGGAATTGCAGAAGATGATTTAGAAATAGCATTTGAAAGACATGCAACAAGTAAAATAAGATCAGCAGAAGATTTAAGCACAGTAAAATCTATGGGGTTCCGTGGAGAAGCATTGGCAAGTATTGCTGCAATTTCAAGGGTAGAATTAGTTTCAAAAACAGCCACACAAGCAAATGGTCAAAAAATAGTTGTAGAAGGTGGAAATATAATAGAAAAATCTGAAATTGGAGCAGGAGTTGGAACAACAATAACTGTAACAAATTTATTTTATAATACACCAGTAAGATACAAATTTCTAAGAAAAGATTTTACAGAAGCAGGATATATAGAAGATGCAATATCAAGAATTGCACTAGCACATCCAGAAATAGCTTTAAAACTAATAAATACAGGAAGAACAGTAATACAAACAAATGGAAATGGAGATTTAAAAACAGTAATATATAGTTTATACGGAAAAACAGTTGCAAATTCTATAATTGACGTAGATTATGAATTAGAAGATATACATATATATGGAGTTATAGGAAAACCAGAAATAGCAAGATCAAATAGAGCAAATCAAATATTTTTTGTAAACAAAAGATATGTAAAAGATAAGGTATTATCATCAGCAACAGAAAGAGCATATAAAGATTACATACCATCTGGAAAATTTGCATTTGCAGTATTAAATATAGATATGAATCCAAGAAAAGTTGATGTAAATGTTCATCCAGCAAAATTAGAAGTAAGATTTGAAAATGAAAATACAATATTTAAAGCAGTATATAATTCAATAAAAGAAAAACTATTGTCTGATGAAAATAATAATGCAGAAGAAAAAAATGAATTTCAACCAAGAAAAGAAACTATTGTAGAACAAATATATAATCAAAGAAAACTTCAAGAAATGGGATTGATTGAAGAACAACCAAAAGAAAAAATAGAAAATAATAATGAGACAATAATTAAAACTGAAATTCCAAAAGTAGAAGAATCTAAAGTAGAAGAAATAAAACAAGATATTAGAGATGATGAAAGTTCAGAATTTGTTGGAAACGCGGTATATGACAAGAATCAAGAAGTATTAAGGAAATTACAAGAATTAAAGCAAAAAGTATTAAATGATGACTTTTCAACATCAAATGTACAAGAATATAAGATAAGTGAAAATTTAGATGTAAATAAATATGAATATGAACAACCAAAAGAAATTGATATAGAAAAAATTCAAGAAAAACCAATTAAAGATGAGGTTTCAGGTCAAGAAGAAAAAATAGAAAAAGAAAATGAAACAAAAAAGAAAACAAGATTTTCACCAGAGTTTGAAGAAATGTATATGAAAACATTTGGAACAAGACCACTAGAAGAACAAAATAAAATAGAAAAAGAAGAAGATAGTGTTGAAGACATAACAACACAAGTTGATAATATATCTATATTTGATAAATTCCCTGAAAACCAAAAAGTAAATTATAAATTTATAGGTATTGCATTTGAAAATTATGCTATATTAGAAATAAATCAAGATATGTATATATTAAATCAAAGAAAAGCAAGGGAAAGAATTTTGTATGAAGCACTAAAAAACAATTATTATAATGAAAAACAAAATCAATCACAATTATTATTATTACCAGATGTTATAACACTATCCAAAAAAGATATGGAAATAGCTAGAGATAATATAGAAATGTTAAATAAAGCTGGATTTATATTTGAACCATTTGGAGATGATACAATAAAATTAACAGAAGTTCCAGAAATATGTGTTGAGATGGAAACAAAAGAATTATTTATGGAAATTTTAAAAGAAATAAATTCTGTTGCAAGAACAGAGAAAAAAGAAATAGAAGAAAAATTTTTACAGACAATTGCCAAAAAAGTTGTTGAAAATGAAAAAAATAATAATACAAAAGAAGAGACTCAAAATATAATAGAAAAATTATTATCACTAACAGATCCATTTGAAAATTCAAAAGGAAACCCAATAGCAATAAAAATGTCAAAATATGATATTGAAAGAAAGTTCTCTAGAAAATAAGGAAGGGTATATTAATGAATACAATAATTACTGTAATATCAATAATACTATTTTTAGTATTAAGTATAATTATTTATAATGGACTAAATGGAATGAATCAAAAAAAGAAAATTATAATATTTTTTATAGAAATCATTGTGTGTTTTGTATTTACGACAATATTATTTAACCTTTCTTCAATAGGAATAGAGTATTTAAACAGTAAAAATAAAGGAATAGCAATGAGAACATTAGTTGCAATATTTACTCCTATAAATGGTATAATATTATTACCTAATATTACAAGAATAATAAATGAAAGCCAAAATGGTGAAATAAATAAAGAAGAATGTAAGAAAAGATTGAAGAAATCATTAATAGTATTTATATTGTTAGTTATAATAGAATTTGTTTATTTAAAGAATACTCAAATAGGTATTTTAAATAATTATAATATGCAAAAATAATTGCAGAATGGAGACGAAATGCATAAAACTAAAGTAATTGTGATATGTGGACCAACAGCATCTGGAAAAACAGCATTATCAATAGAATTAGCAAAAAAAATAAATGGAGAGATTATATCATGTGATTCTATGCAGATATATAAGGATATGAACATAGGAACTGCAAAAGTTACAGAAGAAGAAATGCAAGGAATTAAACATTATATGATTGATTTTGTTTCTCCAGATGAGAGATATAGTGTAGCAGATTACAAAAATGATGCAGAAAAAATAATTGAAATTATTACTAATAAAGGAAAGATACCAATAATTGTTGGAGGAACAGGACTATATGTTGATTCACTAATATATAATATAGAATATCCAAAAATAAATCTTGATGAAGATTATAGACAAAAATTAGAAAAAGAAGTTGAAGAAAAAGGATTAAAATATTTATATGATGTTGCAAAAAAAATTGATGAGCAAGCTGTGCAAAAAATTAGTATTAATGATAAAAAAAGAATAATGCGAGTCTTAGAAATATATCATGCAACAGGAAAAACAAAAACAGAGCAAGAAGTAGAATCTAGAAAAAAAGAAGTAAAATATGATTATAAAATATTTGCAATTAATATGGACAGAGAAAAACTATATCAAAGAATTAATTTAAGAGTTGATAAGATGATAGAAAATGGTTTAATTGAAGAAGTTGAAAATTTACAAAAACAATATAACCATTTTCCAACAGCGATGCAGGGCTTAGGGTATAAAGAAGTTGTTGAATATTTGCAAAATGAAATTACAAAAGATGAAATGATAGAAAAAATCAAGCAAGAAAGTAGAAGATATGCTAAAAGGCAATTGACTTGGTTTAGAAAAAATAAACAAACCATTTGGATAGACGGACTTAAAAATATAGAATACAATGTTTCAATTATAGAAAAAGAAATAAGTAAGTAATATCTAAAATGATAGGAGATGATGGAAACGAAAAAACTTAAGAAAATATTGGCAATAATAGTTTGTATATGTTTAATAATATATTTTTTATATGCAGTGATTTTACTTATAATGAATCCAACAGATATATATGTATTAACAAAAGGTGAGATAATAGAAGAAGATGAAACAGTTGGGTATATTATAAGAAATGAAACAATAATAAAAGATGATACTAATTCAAATGGAATATATGCAATAGCTACAGAAGGACAGAAAGTAGCTAAAGATGAAATTATTTTTAGATATTATAAAGATAGTGAAAAAGAAATAACAGATAATATAAAACAAATAGATTACCAAATTCAAGAAGAACTAGAAAAAGATAAAACAACTCCATCATCAGCAGATATTAAGGTTATAGAAAATCAAATTGAAGAAAAATTAGTTTCATTAAATAGTTTATCAAATTATCAAGAAATGAAAGAATATAAAGATAATATAGATAATCTAATTGCTAAAAAAATAAAATATATTGGAGAAATTACTGATAATAAGGAAATAAAACAATTAGTAAAAGAAAGAAATGAATATGAGAAACAATTAACAAATGGAGTATTGTATAAAAAATCTACAACAAGTGGTATTGTTTCTTATAGAGTAGATGGATTAGAAGAAAAATTAAGAGCAGATAATTTAGCAGAAATTACAGATACGTTTTTAGAAAATTTGGATTTAAAAACAGGACAAATAATATCTACAAGTAATGAATCTGGAAAAATTATAGATAATTTTAAATATTATATAGCAGTTATAATAAATACAGAACTTAGTAATAAAGCTAAAGTTGGAGATAATGTAACATTAAAAATATCAGGAGCAGAAGAAGAAAATGCAAAAGTTGTTCAAATAAATGAAGGAAGCGGAAAAAGAACAATAATTTTTGAAATTAATAGAATGAGTTCAACAGTTATAAATCATAGAAAATTGTCAGTTGATGTAATTTGGTGGAAAAAGACAGGATTTAAAGTGCCAAATCAAGCTATATATACTGAAAATATAAATGATAAAGATATAAATTATGTATTGATAAATAAATCTGGAATAGAAAATAAGTGTTATGTAAAAGTTGAAAAACAAAATGAGACATTTTCTATAATTTCATCTTATGAGATAAAGGAATTACAAGAACTAGGAATTGATGAAAATGATATTAAGAATTATAAAAAAATATCTAATTATGATGAAATAATTTTGAAGACACATTAAATGTTACAATAGTGTTACAAAAATATTAAATTTTTGTAACACTATGATAAAGTATTGACAAAAGCCTAAAAAAGTTAGATACTATATGCAGGTTAATGAAGTGGAGAAAATTTAACTAATTTCAAAAAAAGTGTAAAATATTAGGAGGTTAAAAAATGGCAGGAGCTATAATGGACAAAATCTGGGGAGTTATTGGAATGAATAATAATCAATCAGAAGCAGAAGATATGGATGATGAAGAATATGATGTAGATACATATGATAATAATTATGAAGAAGAGGAAGAAGACAAAAAGTTTTTTGGAAGAAAAAGTAAAGTTGTTCCAATGACACAACAATCACAAGCTATAAAAATGGTTATATCACAACCAACTACATTTGAACAATCAGAAGAAATATGTAGTCTATTAAAAGAAAAAAAATCAGTTATAGTAAATTTAGAATATGTTAGCAAAGAAGTTGCAAGAAGAATTGTAGATTTTATTAGTGGTGGAGTATATGCATTAGATGGTCACATTCAAAAAATATCAAATTCAATATTCTTAATTGCACCAATGAATTATGAAATTACAAATGAAATGGCAAGAGAAGAAATAAAAAATAAATTATCTGTTTCTTGGTTAAAAAATAACAATATAAATTAAATTCATAGAAATGGAGGATTCTAATATGATTACACCATTAGATATAGAAAATAAAAAGTTTAGCAAACAAATGATGAATGGATATAATGTAGAAGATGTAGATGACTTTTTAGATGAATTAGTTATAGATTATGAAAAAAATTATAAAGAATTAGCAGAAGCAAATGAAAAGATTGATAAATTAACAAATGAATTAGAACAGTATAAAAATTTAGAAAAAACATTGCAAAATACTTTAGTTATGGCACAAACAACAGCAGAAGAAGTCAAAGTAGCTGCCAAACAACAAGCAGATCAGATAATTAATGATGCCAAAACTAGAGCTGATGAAATTCAAAGAGATGGTAATGAATCATCTTTAAAAAGATTAGATGAAATTGAGAAACAAATTGCTATTAAGGAAAAAAGGTTTGAAGAAGTAAAAGAACAATTTGACGTTTATAAAGCAAAAATGGAATCATTATTAATTTCTCAAGAAGAGTTAATTAAAGAGATAAACAAAGAAGAAGAATAAATAGCGAGGATTTTCTTGCTATTTTTTATTTTATATAATAGGAAAACAAAAGGAGAATGAAATATGAATAAAGTTCATCAAGAAAAAGGTATAACATTAATTGCACTTGCGGTAACAATTATAGTAATTTTAATTATTGCAGGAATATCTATAGGGACAATATCTGGAAACGATAGTACAATAAATAAGGCAAATGACGTAAGAAATGCTGTGAACAATAAAGAAGAGAGTGATGCTATTAAAATAGCTATACAAGAAACAATGTTATTGAATGATAAGGGAGAATTAGATGCTGAAAATTTTGAAAGAATTTTGAGAGAACATCTAGTGGAAGTTTATAATTTCTATTATGACGAAACACAAAAAAAATATACTTTTACAGCATATCCAAGTGGAATAACATATGTAGTAAATTCTAAAGGAGAAATTGAATAACTTTAAGTGTTGCAAATGTTACAAAAGTATTAAATGTATGTTACAATTTTATTAAGACTATTGACATTATACAAAAAAAGGATAAAATAGTAATATATGAATGAAAGGTAACATTATAAATATGAGAATAATAAGTGGAAAAGCAAGAGGAACAAAATTATATACATTAGAGGGAATAGCAACAAGACCAACATTAGACAGAGTAAAAGAATCACTATTTAATATAATACAAAATGATATTGAAGATTCCACTGTATTAGATTTATTTTCAGGAAGTGGAGCAATAGGACTAGAATTTTTAAGTAGAGGAGCTAAGAGAGCTGTTTTATGTGATAATTCAAAAGATGCTATAAAAATCATAAAACAAAATGTACAAAAAACTCATTTTGAAGAAATTGCAGAAATATATAATATTGAATTTACAAAATTAATTGAAAGATTACAAAATCAGAAATTTGATATTATATATATAGATCCACCTTATGCCACAGATTTCATAAAAATATCAATTGAAAAAATTATCGAATATAAATTGGTTAATGAAAATACTAAAATTATAGTAGAAACAGATGATGAAAAAAGAATATTAAAACAAATAGAAAAAATGGATGTTGAAATTACAGATAAAAGAAAATATGGAAGAGCAACAATAATATTCTTAAAATATATTAAAACACAAATACCTAGAAAGGGGTAAAAAATGGAAATATTCACATTATTAGAAACTTTAGAAGATATATTAGAAAATAGCAAGGGGCTACCTTTTACCAATAAAACAATGGTTGATAAAGAAGAACTATTAGAAATAATAAAAGAAATAAGAATAAAATTACCAGATGAATTGAAACAAGCTAAATGGGTAAAAGAAGAAAGACAAAGAATATTAGCTGAAGCTCAAAAAGAAGCTGATGGTATAGTTAAAGAAGCTGAAAATAGAATAATTGCAATGATTGATGAACATGAAATAACAAGAAAGGCATATGAACAAAAGGCAGAAATAATAGAAACAGCTAATGAGATGTCAAGAGAAATTTCACAAGGAACAAAAGAATATGCAAATAATTTATTAAATTCAACAGAAAAAGTTTTAACAGATACATTAGCAAAATTAGAAAAAGATATAAGTGAAGCAGCAAACATAATGCAAATGTCATTAGAAGGTACAATTAAGACAATTCAAGACAGCAAAAAAGAATTACAATAATCTAAAAAGGATAGGTTTTATAGACCCGTCCCCATAGTATAAATATAGAAATTAAAAAGATGGGGACACCCTTATGTTTATTCACATAAGGTGTGTCCTCATCAAAGTTTAAAGGAAAGTAAAATGCTGGAAGGGGTAGAAAAATGGCAAAAAGAAAAAGTAGTAAAAAAAAGAAACAACAGAAAAAACAAGATATATCACTAATAGTAGTAATTATTTTAAGTGTATTATTAACAGTATTAATATATGCACAATCAGGAGCAATTGGAATTGCCTTAAGTGATTTCTTTGGTGGAATGATAGGAATATTAAAATATATATTACCATTAGGAGCGTTTGCTGTTGCAATAAAAATGGCATGTATAGATGATGATGGATATATATCATCAAAAATAGGTCAATATGTATTATTGTTAATATTTATTGCTGTAATATTAAGTGTTTATCAAATATATAATGGAGAAATAAATATAGAACAAGACATATCAGAAATAGTAAAAGATGCTTATCAGTTAGGAGAAAACAATATTGGTGGAGGAGCATTAGGAACAATTGTAGCAGTTCCATTATTTAAGTTATTTGGAAAAATTGGTACAATTATAGTAAGCATAGGAGTAGCAGTAATTCTATTTGCTACAACATTTGGAATTGATGTTGCTGAAATAATAAGAGCAATAATACAATCAGGAGTAGAAAATAGTAAAACAAAACATGAATTAAAAATAGAAGAAAAAGAAGCTAGACATCAAGAAAAATTAGAAAAAATAGCAATGATGAAAGAACAAGAAGGAACAGAAAAATTAAGCAAAAAAGAAATGAAAGCCAAACTAAGAGAAGAAAATAGAAAAGCATATCTAGAAAATACAGAAGAAGACAGTGAAGGACAAATAAAAATAAATTTAAATGGAAGAGCAATAGAAGAAATAGATGAAAATGGTCGTACTAAATTTAAACATGGAAAACATGATTTAATTCCATTGACAAAAGAAAAGAAAAAAGCAAATATTACAAATGTAGCAAGTTCAATTGGAGAAAAAGAAAATATAGATCCAGACTATATTGAAAATGATTTATTTAAAAAAGAAGAAGAACAAAAAGAAGATAAAACAAAACAAGTTTTACAACTTGAACATGCAATGATAGTCGAAGACGAAAATTATCAATATCCTCCAATTGAGATATTAAGTAAAGGCGAAAAAAAGGCTATAAAAGGTGGAGCAAAGGCATTAACAGATGTTGCAACAAGATTACAAAAAACATTATATAGTTTTGGAGTACAAGCAAAAGTAGAAAATGTAACAGTAGGACCAGCAATAACAAGATATGAATTAAAACCAGCTGAAGGAGTAAGAGTTAGTAAAATTGCAAATTTAGCAGATGATATAGCATTAAATTTAGCTGCAGAGACAATAAGAATAGAAGCACCAATTCCAGGAAAGCAAGCAGTAGGAATAGAAGTACCAAATCAAGAAAAAGAAATGGTACATTTAAGAGAAGTATTAGAATCAGACGAATTTGCTGAAAGTAAATCAAAGATGAGTGTAGCCTTAGGAAAAGATGTTGCAGGAAAAGTAACAATTGCTGATATGGCAAAAATGCCACACACATTAATTGCAGGTTCAACAGGTTCAGGAAAGAGTGTTTGTATAAATACAATAATAACAAGCATAATATATAAAGCAAAACCAAGTGAAGTAAAACTTGTAATGGTAGACCCAAAAGTAGTTGAATTATCAGTATATAATGGAATACCACATTTATTAATACCAGTAGTAACAGACCCTAAAAAAGCAGCAGGTGCATTAGCATGGGCTGTACAAGAAATGGATAATAGATATAATTTATTTGCACAAAAAGGTGTAAGAGATTTAAAAGGATATAATGCATTAATAGAAAAAGAAGAAGGAGTAGGAAAATTACCACAAATATTAATTATAATTGATGAGTTAGCAGACTTAATGATGGTTGCAGCAAAAGAAGTAGAAGATTCAATTTGTCGTCTAGCTCAAAAAGCAAGAGCTGCAGGAATGCACTTAATAATAGCAACACAAAGACCATCTGTTGATGTAATCACAGGTATAATTAAAGCCAATATACCATCAAGAATAGCATTTGCAGTATCTTCACAAGTAGACTCAAGAACAATATTAGATCAAGTTGGAGCAGAGAAATTATTAGGAAAAGGTGATATGTTGTTTTATCCAACAGGTGCAGCAAAACCAACAAGAATACAAGGAGCATTTGTATCTGATGAAGAAGTAGAAAAAATAGTATCATTTGTAAAAACAAATGGAGAGGCAACATATAATGAAGATATATTAGATTCAATAGAAAAAAGTGGTAAAACAGACAAAGAAATTCAAGATGCAAATTCAAAAGATCCAGATGATAATACAGATGAACATTTAATGGAAGCAATAGACTTAGTTGTTGAAACAGGTCAAGCATCAACATCATTTATACAAAGAAAATTTAATGTAGGGTATGCAAGAGCAGGAAGAATAATAGATCAAATGGAAGAAAGAGGAATTATTTCAGGATATCAAGGAAGCAAACCACGTCAAGTATTAATGTCAAAAGAAAGATGGGAAGAATTAAAAATGGGAACACCACCTGAAGGTAATCAAGAATAGATACAAAAGAAAGGAGGAGAAGATATGTTTGAAAGATTTATAAAAAAAGATCGTAATGAGATATTAGAATCTGTATTAGATCAAAAAGATGTAGATGAAAGAACTAAAAATCTTCTCCAGGGAATTTTATATAAAATAGATGTATCATATAAAGATTATCAAAAAGCAAAAGTAATTCAACGAAACAAAAAAGAATATGTAGATGAAATCAACAAAAATATAAAAAGAAAATGTAATAAAATTGTAACAGTAAGTTTCAATGAAAAAATCGAAAACGAAAAAATAAGAAAAAGCTTAGAAAAAAACAAATTTTATATTGATGAAAATCAAATAATAACATATCCAATTGAAGAAAAAATATTATATGCAATAGAAAAAAGCATAAATAACAATAAAATAGTAAATAGCAAATATGAAATTATATCAAAACCATTATCAGACTTAATAATGACAGGTAAAAGTTTAGATAGAGTAGAAGTATTAAGAGATTTTAATGGATGGTCATGGACAACAATAAAAACAGAAATAGAAAGTATTACTTCAAATCTTGTATATCAAGTTCTTCAAATATTGATAGGAGAAGAATTTTTAGATAATTGGAGTTTGGATACAGATGGAATAATAGATTATTATAATATGTTTAAACAAAAAATATCTGATAAATATGGAACGGAAATTTCGCAAAAACTTTATGAAACAATAGAAAGAATTGCTATAATGAATGAAATTGAGCAAGATATAGATTTTAAAGTTGAAAAAATACAACAATTAAATGAAATTGATATTGATATGAAAAAAAGAACAAATGTAGAATTATATATTAATGAATTGACAGAGGAAAAAAAGAAATCAGAAAAGGAAATAGCAGTAATTCAGAAAATATTAAGTTCGGAAAAAGAACTTAAAAATCAATATCAAAAAGTAAATGAAGGTGTTCCAATAGAAAAAAAAGTCTTTAGTGTAAGGGTATTAAGACAACAATTAGTTTCAAAAAAACAAGAGAATTTAAAGAATATAGAAAATATAAATTTTAAATTATTACCATATAATTATATAGAAAGTAAAGAGAAAATAACTCAAAAGAAAAAATTATTAGAAACAATATATTATACAGAAGAAGAACAAAAAGAAGTTTACTTAAGATTTATAAATACTTTTTTAGAATGTTTTAAACAAGAAATAAAACAATCAAATAAAGATATATTGTTAAATTTAATATATAAATTTAGATATTATATGTTAATACCATTTAATACTCAAAATTCAATAAAAGATGTCCCAGAATTAAAAGAGGAAATAATTGAGATTGAAAAAGAATTTATGAAAATTGGAAAAAGGGAAAAAATAATATCAAAAGAAGTTCCATTTGAAGTATGGACACATATATTTGAAACAAGAATAATTGATTTAGAAGAATTATATTATAAAATTTTTACTGAATATGATAAAAAGTATTTTCAATTATTTGATGACAATATTTCAGAAGAAAAATTTATAATAAACAATATTGAAAAGAATAAGATAAATAAGAAGATAAAAATCTTCAATTAAAAAACGGAGGAATAATAAATGAAAATAACTTTTTTAGGAGCTACAAAAATAGTAACAGGTTCAAATTTTTTAGTTGAAGCTGCAGGAAAGAAGTTTTTAGTTGATTGTGGACTATATCAAGGAAAAGCAGAGTTAGAAGAACAAAATTATAGAGATTTTGATTATAATCCTGCAGAAATAGATTTTATGTTATTAACACATGCACATATAGACCATTCTGGAAGAATACCTAAATTGTATAATGATGGATTTAAAGGGCCAATATATGCACATAAAGCAACATGTGATTTATGCCAAATAATGTTACCAGATAGTGGGCATATTCAAGAAATGGAAGCAGAGTGGAAAAATAAAAAAAGATTAAGAAAAGGTCAACCAACAAGAGGCCCACTTTATACAGCAGAAGATGCATTAAAATGTATGGAAATATTTATACCTGTAAAATATGACGAAATAATACAAGTATCTGAAAATATATATGTTAGATTTAATGATGCCGGACATATGTTAGGCTCAAGTACAATAGAAATATGGGCAAAAGAAGATGGAAAAGAAACAAAAGCAGTATTCTCAGGAGATTTAGGAAATAATGATATTCCACTTTTATCAGAACCAACAATGATAGATAATTGTGATTATTTAGTAATGGAATCAACATATGGAAGTAGATTACATGTAAGAAATGATCAAAAAGCAGAATTATTCTTAAAAATAGTCTCTGAAACTATTGATAATGGAGGAACAGTAGTAATCCCATCATTTGCAGTAGGAAGAACACAAGAAATTTTATATGAAATTAATAAAATAAAAGAAAATAGGCATGATGAAGAATTTTTAAGAGAATATAGAACATTAATGAAAGTGCCAGTATATGTTGATAGTCCACTTGCAATATCAGCAACACAAGTATTTAAAGAAAATATGGACTTATTTGAAGATGAAGTAAAAGAAGAAATGGAAAGAGGAAATAATCCATTAGAATTTCCAGGTTTAAAATTTACTCAAACAGCAGATGAATCAAAAGCATTAAATGAAAGTGATGAACCAGCAATAATTATTTCAGCAAGTGGTATGTGTGATGTAGGAAGAATAAAACACCATTTAAAACATAATATCTGGAATCCAAAAAGTACAATATTATTTGTAGGATATCAAGCACCGGGAACATTAGGATATGAAATTGTAAATGGAGCTAAAAAGGTTACAATATTTGGAGAAGAATTTGCAGTGAATGCAAGAATTGAATATATTGAAGGATATTCTGGTCATGCTGACCAAGAATGGCTTATGAATTTTGTATACTCATTCTATAATAAACCAAAACATATATTTTTAGTACATGGTGAAGAAGAATCACAAGAAGTATTAAGAAACAAGATATTAGAAAATACAGGAATTGGGGTAACAATACCTGAATATGGTGAAACATATCAATTAGATGATGAATTAAGAATTGTAAATAGAATCAAGATAAAGAAAACATTAACATTAAAGAATGAAGTTCTAGAAAGACTAGAAAAATTAAAAGATGAACTTGCAGATATGGAAGTTATGGTAAAAGAAGATATGACAGATGATGAATTACGAGATGAAGACATATTTAGAATAAATGAAAAAATCAAAGATTTAGAAAAACAAATTCTAAATGTAGTTGAAGGATAAAATAAGGAGAAAGGAAGGGTGCCAGAAATTAATCTGGCATCTAATCAAAATACAATGGAAAAATATTTAAATGATGCAATAATAGGAAATAGAAAAATGCTTGCAACATTTTCAAGCAAAGGAGAAATGCTAAGATTATCATATCCAAATCATGATAATAGGCAATATTTGAAATATTTTCATACAGGAGTAAAAGTAAATGACTCAAATATAATATATTTGCATGATGATATAAACAATACATATATACAATATTATGATAAAGATACAAATATTTTAAATACAGAAATAACAAATACATATTTTAATTTAAAAATAGTTCAAACAGATTTTGTAACTATAAAAGAAGATGTATTAGTAAAGAAATATTCATTTATAAATGATAGTAATATAGAACAAGATATAAAATTTTTAATTCATTCAGAATTATTATCAGACCAAAATAATTTTGTAAGTGGTATGGAATTAGATAATGGAATGATTCAATTTGCCCATGATTTTTCAATGGCAACATTTGCAAAATCAGAGAAAATATTATCATGTCAGGTAAATGGAACATCAAATAATATAGGAAGCGGAATTATAGGTGGAAAAGATTATGTAGGAATGTCAAAAGATTCAAGTATAAGTTTTGATATTGGAAAGCTTAAAGCAGGACATAGAAAAGATATTGAAATATGTATATATATTGATGAAAAACAAAAGACTATGCATGATTTTATTGATGAGGTTGAAAGAATAAGAAAAATAGATTTTAATAAAGAATTAAATGATACAAAAGCATATTGGAAAAAATATGTAAAAGAACATGATGGATTAAAAATAAAAGAAACACAGAATAGTTATGAAGAAAAAATATTAAATATATATAAAAGAAGTATATTATTATTTCCATTATTAATAAATGAAGAAACAGGTGGGATTATTGCATCACCAGAAGTTGATGAAGAATTATCTCAATGTGGAAGATATGGATATTGTTGGCCAAGAGATGCAGTATTTATAACACAAGCTTTAGATATTTTAAATATGAGTAGTGAAGCAGATAAATTTTATAATAAATTTTGTAGGATGACACAAAGTAAAAATGGAATGTGGGAACAAAGATTTTACACAGATGGAAGATTAGCACCTTGTTGGGGATATCAAGTTGATGAAACTGCAAGTGTCGTATATGGAGTGTATAATCATTATGAATATACAAAAAATGAAGAATTTTTGAAAGAAAATTTACATATGTGTGAACTAGCAATTACATTTTTGAAAAAATATGTATATGATGTATTAGAAGATACGAAAAAATATCATGTAAGTTATGATATTTGGGAAGAGAATGATAAAGGAATACATATGTATTCTTTGGCAAGTATTTTTTCATCATTTGATACTATGAAAAAAATATATAAAGCATTAGGAAAAAATGTTTCAGATTTTGAAAACAATAGATTAAAAGAAGAAAAAATAAACAAAAATATTAAAGAAATAGATGAATTAATGTTAAAAGTAAAAGAATATATTGAACAAAATTTATATGATGAAAATAGAAAATCATATGTAAGAAATACAAAAGATAGAAGAATTGATATAAGTTTACTTGGAGCAGTTTATCCATTTAATGTTTTTTCACCAAAAGAGAAGAAGATTTTAAACACAATAGAGAATATAAATTTAACACTTAGAACATATACTGGAGGATATCAAAGATATGAAAATGATGGATATAGAAATGGATCTCCATGGATAATTGCTAATTTATGGATGACATTGTATTATTTAGAAATAGGAGAAAAGAAGAAAGCTAAAGAAACATTTGACTTTGTATTAAAAACAGTTGGAAAGCATAGTTTATTAGGAGAGCAAATTGATAATTCAACATTAAAACCAAATTGGGTTATTGGATTAGGCTGGTCACATGCGATGTTTATTATAGTTTTAGAGAAACTTTTTAATGTGAGATGAAAGGAAAAAATAAATGGAACAAAGTAAATGGGTTATTGTAAGAAGAGAAACAGGTTTTGAAAAATTTAAAAGAAGTATAAAAAATATATTTTTTAAATTATTTAGGAAAGACAAAGATTTAAAAAAGATGAAGAATAAAGTAAAAAATAGTGGAGAAATAGTAGTAGAAATTATTTGTTAAAAATAAAAAGAATATTAATAATAATAAAAACACAGCCAGCCGAAAAATTTCAGCTGGCTGTTTTGGGTTTGCTAGTGGCTTGCTCCAAAGTATTACTTCAGAGCATTGACGATGGAAGAGAGGGTCTCAACCATCTTATGGTTGTGGAGCATCTCCTTGATAGAGAAGCCGATAGATTCTGCTTCTACCAGGGACTTTGCATCCTCGACAGTGAACCCTTTAGCCTCGAGAGCACGGAGCATGTCGCCATACTTGTTCAGCACCTCAACAGTGTGGGTGAGTGCAGCGACGTTGTTTTCCTGTTTGGAAGCGATGCTGGTGGAATCTTCTTCCTCGGAGGTGTTTGCCTCAGGGGTGGATTCCTTTTCCACAGCGACCTCTTCGGTGGCAGGTTCTTCAGAAGAAGCACTGTCAGAGGAAGAGACTTCTTCACAGGGGTCGGTCTCGGTGGGCGTGGGCTGTTCCTCATATTTGGGGAAGTCGTTCGGGTTGAGTCCTTTGAATGGACAGTTGCCACTGGGAATGACTTCCGGAATGGGAGAGGAGGCCTTCAGGGTGCGGATGAGCTTGCCAAGTTCAGGCGCGATGGTTACCAGGACGGCACGGGTCTGGTCTGCACATTTGACGTTCTTGAGAACATCAGAGATTTCGGCAGGCTTACCGCTCAGGAGATGCTTAGCATCTTCTTCCGTCATGTAAGACGCGGTCTGACAGGCGATATACCGGACGATGGGGTGCCAGATTTTCTTGGAAATATTATCCAGTTCGGTGGGGCAGTTGTGCAGGATGTCTGCATCAATTGCACAGAACTGGGGATGTTCCTTCTGGTAACCGTCGAACAAGTAGATAACCAGCTCGGGGATTTCATACTTGCAGATGCTTTCCTTGCCTTCTGCCTTGGCGGCAGTGAAGCCCAGAATGTTCAGAGACTTTTCCGTTTCGGAAGAGATCTCCTTGGCGGACTTGGTGTCCACATTCATCTTCAGCAGCAGGCTGAGCACAGCACTGAAATCAGCTCGCTTGTTCCGGCCATCAGCTGGATGAGCGGAGAGGAGCAGATCCAGAGCCTTCTTAAAGGACTCTGCATTGGTCTTGGGAGATGCAACAACTTCGGAAGGGGCAGCTTCGATAGCTGCGTTGTTTTCAGAAGTGGTGGAGCAGGAAGCAACCTTGGTGGCAGCTTTCTTCATCAGAGCACTCTGAAAAGCCTTCTTGTTGGCGGCGGACTTGGTGTTATTCTTGGTCATGATAGTTTCCTCCTATAAGAAACCCAAAAAAAATATACGATAAATATATTATAATATATTTTACATAATTTGTCAACATAGGTTAAAGCGATAAAAAGTAACAAAATTTTACAAAATACTTGCAAAAATTTATTGAGATTTATATAATAATAATGGTATTATTTATAATATATAATTACAAAAGAAGGGAGGAATAAAAATGGTAGCAACAAACATAAGAAAAGAAGCAAGAGAATCATTAAAAGGAAAATGGGGTAAAGCAATTGCAATGCTTTTTATTGAAGCAATAATAATTGGAATAATTAGTGGAATTGAAGGAGCATTAAAAGACAATTCTATA
This sequence comes from uncultured Clostridia bacterium, assembly GCA_934141555.1. Taxonomy (GTDB): domain Bacteria; phylum Bacillota; class Clostridia; order TANB77; family CAG-508; genus CAG-269. The sequence continues at coordinate 38,958 of CAKPCK010000007.1, forward strand.
ATAAAGCCAATAATTTCAATTTTAGAAGTTGTTATACAAGTTCCATTAGCATTTGGGTTGGTATATGCATTTATAAAATTAAAAAGAAATGAAGAAGTAAATTATTTTGATTTTATAAAAATTGGTTTTGAAAATTTTAGCAGATCTTGGGCAATATGTTTTAGAACATTAATAAAAATGATATTACCAATAATTTGCATTATTGTAGCATTAATATTAGTTGGAATAATGTTTGCTGTTGGAGGAGTTACTGGAATAGCAATGGGTGCTGGACAACAAGCATTAGGAATAATTATATTAGCTATTGCAATATATGTTGCAGCAATAGCATATGCAGTAATTATTGGACTAAAATATGCATTAGCTACATATATAGCTTATGATAATCAAGATATGACAGCTAAAGACATAGTTGAAAAAAGTGCTGAATTAATGGTTGGACATAGAGGAGATTTATTTGTATTAGTTTTATCATTTTTAGGATGGGCAATATTATGTTATGTTCCATTAATGTTAGCATATGCAACTATATTAATAATACCTGCAGCAATTATTTTTGGAATATGCACGGTACTTGCAATATTAGGTTTAGGAGCATATGTACAAACATCAAAAGTATGTTTTTATGATGATGTTTTACAATTAAAATCAGAAAAAAATACAGAAATTCAAGAATAGAAAATAGAATGGGATGAGCTAAATCATCTCATTTTTTTCTTATTTTAAATTTTCTATTGAAAGTTTTTGAATATTGTTATATAATTTGAAAAAAAGTACAAGGAGAAAAAAATTGATACTATATCCAAAAGCATATTTTAACAATGTAAAAGAAATATCAATAGAATTTTTAAAAAAGAATAATATAAAAGCATTAATATTAGATGTAGACAATACACTCATAGATTATGATAGAAACATGCCAGATGGAATTGTAGAATGGGTAGAACAACTAAAATATGATGGAATAAAATTTTACATTGTATCAAACACAAATAAAAAAGATAAAGTTGAACAAGTATCACAAAAACTAAAAATAAAATATAATTATTTTGCAAAAAAACCATTAAAAACAGGACTATTAAAAGCACAAAAGGAATTACAAGAAAAGCCAGAAAATGTTGCAGTAGTAGGAGACCAAATCTTTACAGATGTATTAGGGGGAAATAGATGCAAAATGTTTACAATCTTGATAGAACCAATAGCTGAAAAAGATATATGGCTAACAAAAGTAAAAAGACCAATAGAGATATTTATAAAGAAAAAATATTTTAAGAAAATAAACAAAGGAGGAGATATGGAATAGTTTGATCTATCCATACAATAAGAAATGTATATAAATGACACACACATAGGATTTTTTATAGGAATATTTATATTAGGCTTATTAGTAGGCCAGTTTGTAGATTGGATGAATAAAAGATTACCAGAATACAAAAAAGTTTTCTCAAAAGAAATGTTTCAAGAATATAAAATAAACTTTAAACCCAATTATATGTTAATGTTAATTACAGCTATATTATATTGTGCAATATTATATAGGTATGGCGTACAGAAAACACTGATAGAAAATTTAAACTTAATAAAATATTTAATTTTAACACCAATGCTATTATCAGCATTTGTAATAGATTATAGACAACAAATTATACCAAATAGATTAAATTTAACAATGTTTGAAATAGGATTAATAATAGCATTTTTATATGGAATGTCAAATGTAGCAATAACAGTAGATATGTTACTTGGAATGTTAGTTGGTGGAGGAATATTTTTAGCAATAACATTAATAGGAAGTTTAATATATGGAAAAGAAGCATTAGGATTTGGTGATGTAAAATTAATGGGAGCATTAGGATTATATTTTGGGGTATCAAATATTTTAGCAATAACAGCAATGTCATTTCTAATAGGTGCAATATTAGGAATAATATTAATAGTTACCAAAATAAAAAAATCAGATGAATATATACCATTTGGACCATTTATAGTAATAGCAACATTTATAAGTATATTTGTACCATTTGATATATTATTAAAAATACTTTTAGTAATATTCACATTAGGAACATATAAAGCAGTATAAATGTATTTGAAAGGAATTGAATTTGAATGAATAGAAAAATGCAATGGTTGAGAAACAAACTATTGAGTATGGATTTGCAAGGCATGATAGTATCAAATCCAGTAAATATAAGATATTTAACTAATATAAAAGCAGAAGGAATATTATTAGTAACAAGAAAAGAAAATATATTTTTAACAGATTCAAGATATATTGAAGATGTTCACAATACATTAACATTATTTGATGAAATAGTTGTATATGATATGAGAGGATTATCAATAGATGACTATGAGAACTTCTTTATGTTCTGTGAAAATGTAGGATTTGAAGAAAATTATGTAACATATGCAAAATACAAAGAATATATGCATAGATTTAAAATAAATAATTTTGTAGAAACAGAAAATATGATAGAAAAACAAAGAATGATAAAAGATGAAGAAGAAATTGAATCTATACAAAAAGCATGTAAAGTAACAGATGAATGTTTTGAATATATATTAGGATATATAAAGCCTGGTATGACAGAAAAGCAAATTGCAAGAGAAATTGATGATTACTATTATAAAAATGCAGAAGGAACATCATTTGACACGATAGTTGCATCTGGTGAAAATTCTTCAAAACCACATGCAGTTCCAACAGATAGAAAAATACAAGAAAAAGATATTATAACAATAGACATGGGGTGTAAAATTGATGGATATTGTTCAGATATGACAAGAACATTTTTTGTGGGAGAAGTACCAGAAGAAATGAAAAAAGTATATGATTTAGTACTAAAAAATCAAGTTCAAACATTAAATGATATGAGAGAAGGATATAGTACTAAAATGTTGGCTAAAATGGTAGATAATGATTTTAGATTAAATGATTATGATTTAATACATGCTTTAGGGCATGGAGTTGGATTAGATATTCATGAATCACCAATTATTAGTACAAGATCTGAAAATACACTAAAAGAAAATATGGTTGTAACAGATGAGCCTGGAATTTATATTGCAGGGCAATTTGGTGTTAGAATTGAAGATACAGTTTTAATTACTAAAGGTGGTTGCGAAGCATTAACTAAGTCAAATAAGGAGTATGTAGTTATTTAGAGGATATATAGTATTAAAATTATTGAATAATAAGAGATAAAAAAGAGGAAATCCTTAGCCTAAAATAGGGGATAAAAGAGCAAGGGAATGCAGATTGCAAACCTTGCTCTAATTTATTTTAAGGAGAGAATAAAGTTTAAACAATTAAATAACATTATAGAAATTGTTATTAAGTGTTGAATAGTTACGGGAATAATGTTATAATTCTTTGTAGTTATACGAATAGTAACCAAAATATTTAATCAGCAAATCTCTAAAAACAATTGTTAGGAGGTATTTTTGATGAAAGAAATTACTCAAAAAGATATTGAAAAAGTGAAATGTGAGTTAGCTAAAAAACGGAAAGAATTTGATGAATTAACTTTTACAGATTTGGAAGAACAACTTAAGTGGATTCGGGAATTTTTTAATGAATATATCCCAGAATTGGAAAAGAGGTTTTTTTCGGAAAAAGAGTTAAGAGAATGGAAGTTTTTGCCTAATGAACTTAGAATTTATTTTTATTTATATTTCCCAGAACATGGATTAAATATGGCAAATTATTCTCAGGAACTTTGCTATAAACTTGCTGAAGAACGTGAAGGAAAATATCCATATTTAACAGGAAGAAGATTTTTATTTTAAGTATAATGGTGAAGAATAAATTGATAAAGGTGAAAATATAGTATAAAATTCTTATTTCAATAAATAGAGAAATTCTTTTGCAAAGAAAGTAACCTATATAATTTATATGTAGATTACTTTCTTTTTAAATAAATTATTTTTTACTATTTGACTTCTTTATATCTGTGTATAATAAGTACAGGAAATGAATAAACGCAGTGAATGTGGTTACCACTACATAAAAGTATAACAACACATTCGCAATATTGGCATAGAGGAATGTGTTGTTATTTTTATTGTAAAAATTGCTTGAAGCGAACAGAAAAATACAATAAATATAAAAAATAACAAAAACATCTACACAAAAACAAAATAATGTGTTATAATGATTGCATTAAGTTACAAATAGGAGGAATTAGAGATGTCAGGACATAGCAAATGGCATAATATACAAGCCAAAAAAGGAAAAGCAGATGCAGCAAGAGGAAAAGTATTCACAAAATTAGGAAGAGAATTATTAATAGCAGTAAAAGCAGGAGGACCAGATCCAGCAGGAAATTCAAAACTAAAAGATGTTATAGCAAAATGCAAAGCAGCAAATATGCCAAATGATACAATAAACAATGCAATCAAAAAAGCATCAGGAGAAGGAAGCACAGCTGTGTATGAAGAAATAACATATGAAGGATATGGACCATGTGGAGTTGCAGTAATAGTAAATGCAAACACAGATAACAGAAATAGAACAGCTTCAGATGTAAGACATGTATTTGATAAAGCTGGTGGAAACTTAGGAACATCAGGATGTGTATCATATATGTTCAACAAAAAAGGTGTAATAGTAATTGAAAAAGAATCAACAGATATGGATGAAGAAGAATTAATGATGTTAGCATTAGATGCTGGAGCAGAAGATTTCACATCATCTGATGATGTATATGAAATTACTACAGACCCATCAAATTTCTCAGAAGTTAGAGAAAAACTTGAACAAGCAGGATTAACATTCTTAGAAGCAGATGTTCAAATGGTTCCAACAACAACAGTTGCATTAGATGATGATGGAGCTGAAAAAATGGAAAGATTAATTGAAAGACTTGAAGAATTAGATGATGTAATGGATGTATATCATAATTGGGATATGTAAAAAAATTAATAATTAGTTCTAAAATATAAAGAAAGAGCATATATATATAATATATGTTCTTTTTTGTTGTGTAGAAAAATATTTATAAAAAAGGAGGAAAAAGTGTCAGAATTAGAAATAGTATTAGAATATTTACCAATAACATTAAGAAAAGAAATAATATCAAATATAGGAACAGAAGAAGACAAGATAGAAGAAATACGATTAAGAAGTAATAAAAGATTATGTCTAAAAATTGGACAAGAAACAATGTTAACAGAATACATAGTAAGTCAGCAAGAACTATTACAAACATTTGAAAAAATCTGTGAAAACTCAATATATTCTTATAGAAGACAAATATGTGAAGGCTTTATAACAATAAGAGGAGGAAACAGAGTAGGAATAGTAGGAAGCGGAGTAATAGAAAATGGACAAATTATAAATATAAATTATATATCAAGTTTAAATATTAGAATAGCAAGACAACAAATTGGATGTAGTCAAAAAGTAATGTCAAATATAATAAATTCTGAAACAAACACAATATATAACACATTAATAATATCACCACCACGGATGTGGAAAAACAACATTATTAAGAGATATAATAAGAAATTTAAGTAATGGATTTGGAAGATTTAAAGGACAGACAATAGGAGTAGTTGATGAAAGAGGAGAAATTGCAGCAATATATAAAGGAATTCCTCAAAATGATATAGGAATAAGAACAGATGTAATAGACAATGTTCCAAAGCCAGAAGCAATGAGAATACTAGTACGCTCTATGGCACCACAAATTATAGCATGTGATGAGATAGGAAGTAAAGAAGACATTGAAGCAATAAATTATGTAATGTGTTCAGGAGTTAAAGGAATTTTCACAGCACATGGAAATGATATAGAAGATGTATGTAAAAATCCGTGGATGGCACAATTAATAAATAATCATATATTTGAAAGAATAATTCAATTAAATTCTAAACAGAAAGGAGATTCGAAATGTATTATTGCGTAAAAACAATATTATTATTTGCGATATTTTCATTATCGACAGGAATTGGAATTTTAATCTCAAAAATGTATGAAAATAGAGTAAAAGAATTAAGACAATTTAAAAATATTTTAAACATAATAAAAACAAAAATAAAATTTACATATGAGCCATTGGCAGAAATTTTTAATCAAATATCACAAGAAAAATCAAGTAAAATCGAAGAGATATTTGAAAATATGACATATAAATTAGCATTTGAAAATGTAAAATATTCTTGGATGGACGCAATTCAAGAAGCAGATATAAGTATAACACAAGAAGACAAAGATATTTTAAAAGAATTAGGAAAAGTCTTAGGACAAACTGATGCAGATAGTCAAGTAAATGAGATTGAAGTAACTGAAAGCTTTTTAAATATACAAATAGAAAAAGCTGAAGAAGCAAGAAAGAAAAATCAAAAAATGTATAAAACATTAGGGGTAGTTGTAGGACTAGTTTTTGTGATTATATTGATTTAATTGAAATGTGTATTGCCTTTAGGGAAAAAAGAAAGGATGTTTTTTATGGATATAAACTTATTATTTAAGATTGCTGCAGTCGGAATTTTAGTAGCAGTATTGCATCAAGTATTAGTAAGAGCAGGAAGAGAAGATCAAGCAATGATGACAACACTTGCTGGACTTGTAATTGTATTATCAATGGTTATTCAACAAATAAGTTCGTTATTTAATACAGTTAGAACATTATTTGATTTATAAGCAATTCCAAATAGAAGGGAATAAGATGGAAATATGGCAGATGTAATTAAAATAATAGGGATAGGTTTACTTGCACTAATAATAATTGTAATTCTAAAACAATATAAGCCAGAATTTGCAATATATGTATCAATGATAGCAGGAGTATTAATATTAGTATTAGCAATTCAAAAACTAACAGGAATTATTAATTTATTACAATCATTGGCAAATAAAACATATATAAATAAAAGTTTTCTAAGTATTTTACTAAAAATTACAGGAATAGCATTTATAACAGAATTTGCTGTAAGTATTTGTTCAGATGCAGGAGAAAAAGCAATAGCAAGTAAAATAGAAATAGGAAGTAAAGTAATAATTATTGCAATGTCAATACCAATTATAACGAGTTTATTGGAGCTGGTTATAGAAATTTTACCATAAATATACAGGAGAAAAAAATGAATGAATCAATATTAACTTTTAGATGTTATAGAAAAAAATATAATTTTAGAAAATTAAAAAAATATATAATAATAATGATTATATTCATAAGTATAATTATACCAACTAAAGTATTTGCAGATACAGAAAATGAAATAATGAATAGTACACAAGAAAAATTTAATATAAACAACTTTATAAAAGAAGCAGACAAATATACAGGAGACTTCCTTGAAGATGTAAATTTAGGGGATATGCTAAATCAAGCAATACAAGGAAAAGTAGATAATAAAACATTATATCAAAAAATATTTAAAATGTTTGGAAAAGAAATAACAGTAAGCTTAAAAACATTAATCAGTATATTAGTAATAATTGTAATTCATGGAATTTTAAAATCAGTAACAGATAATCTAGAAAATAAAAATATATCTCAAATAATTTATTTTGTTCAATACATATTAATTGTAACGCTTATAATGTCAAATTTTACAGAAATAATAAAAATTGTTAAAAACACAGCAGATGATTTAGTTGGATTTATAAATGTATTAATGCCACTATTATTAACATTAATGATGTATACGGGAAGCATAGCAACAACATCATTATTAGAACCAATTATATTATTTGCTATAAATTTTATTGCAAATTTAATAAAAAATATATTAATTCCAATTGTTTTAATAATAGTAGTATTTTCAATAATCTCAAAAATTTCAGAAAAAATGCAAATTGAAAAATTATCAAAATTTCTAAAATCAAGTGTTGTATGGGTATTAGGAATAGTATTAACAATATTTGTTGGTGTTGTATCATTAGAGGGAACACTAAGTAGTAGTGTTGATGGAATAACTGCCAAAACAGCAAAATCTGCAGTTTCAACAATAATACCAGTTGTTGGGAAAGTTTTAGGTGATGTTGTAGATAGTGTATTAGGATGTGGAATTATATTAAAAAATGCAATAGGACTAATAGGTGTAATTATAGTAATAGGAATATGTATAACACCTATTATAAAAATTGCAACAATGTGCATAATGTATAGTTTAGCATCAGCAGTAGTCCAACCAATAGCAGATGATAAAATAGTAAAAGTATTAGACGAAATGGGAGGAGTATTTAAACTATTATTAGGAATATTATGTTCATTATCTGTAATGTTAATAGTTGGAATAACATTAGTTATAAAAATTTCGAATAGTGGGATGATGTATAGATGATAAATTTTTTGAGTTCATGGGCAGAACAAGTTATATTAGCAGTCATAATTGCTACAATTTTAGAACTTATTTTACCAAATAGTAAAAATAAAAAATATGTTCAAATGGTAATTGGTGTTTATGTATTATTTAATATAATATCACCAATTATAAAAAATAAAGAAAAACTAGTATTTAGTGAAATCGATTTAGATAAATATATTACAACATCAACAAAAGTAGAACAATCATCAATGGATGCAAGATTAGAAAAAATATATTTAGATGAATTAGAAAATAATATAAAATCAAAATTCAAAAATGCAGGAATAGAAATAATAAAATGTACTATAGATGCAGAACTAGATACAACCAAGAAGAATGCAGGAATACATTCAATAGATGTAAAAGTAAAAAATGTTGATGATGAACAGAAAGTTTTAAAACTTAAACAAGAGATAATTGAAGAATATGAGATAAGTGAGGATAAAATCAAAATTATTATAAAATAATTTTAAAAGGAGAATGCTTATGCTAAAGGAATTATTTAAGAAAAGAGAAGAACAGACAGATCAAAAGAAAAAAATAGAGAATATTGTGGCATTTATAATAATATTAATTATAACAGTATTAATAATAAATAATATGTGGTCAAAAGATGAAAAGAAAAATACAAATACCACAGGAAAAGTATTAGCTGGAAATGTTGAAAACCAAGTGTCAACTAGTGAAAATACAGATGATTTAGAAATGAGATTAGAAAATATTTTAGAAACAATTAATGGAGTAGGAAAAGTAAAAGTTTTATTAAAATATTCTGAAAGTAGTCAAGTTGTAGCAATGTATAATGAAACAAATTCAGAAAATAAAACTGAAGAAAATGACGGAGATGGAGGAACTAAAAATAGTACAGAAACTGAAACAAAAAGAGAAATTGTATATACAGATGAAAATGGAACTAGTAAACCAATAACAGAAAAAGTAATAATGCCAGTAATTGAAGGAGCTATAATTACAGCACAAGGAGCTTCAAATGCAAATATAAAGTCATCAATAGTTAGTGCAGTAGAAGCGGTTACAGGTCTAGCAATACATAAAATACAAGTATTTGAGATGAAAAATTAAGTGAAACTTTTTAATGAAAAAGGAGGAATAATATGGATTTGAAAAAAATTAAATTTAAAACAGGTACAGCAGCAATATATGTACTTGCATTAATGTTGGTTGGATTAGGATATTGGAATTATGTCTCAACAGAATCAAATAATATTCAAACAGTAGCAGAAACTCAAACTGAAAATTCTGAAGATGAGAATTTAGGAGATGCACAATTTGTTAGTAGTAATGATGTGACATTAGATACCAAATCAACACAAAGTACAGAAACAAGTACTGAAATAGCCAAAACTGAAAGTACCAATAATTCTAATGATTATTATGAAGAATCAAAATTACAAAGAGATACAATGTATTCACAAACATTAGAAACATATAAAGAAATGCTTAATAATTCAAATGTATCTGAAGAACAAAAAGCAATAATAACACAAGAAATTGCAAATGTAAATAAAGAGAAAAATGCAATAATGGTTTGTGAAAATTTAATAACAACAAAAGGATTTTCTAATTGTGTAATTTTTGTAAATACTGATAGTGTGAGTGTTGTGGTTGAAGATGATAATTTGAAAAGCGAGGAGATTGCTCAAATTCAAAATATTATTTCAAGAGAAATGAATGCAAAAGTTGAAAATATACATATCATGACTAAAAAATAAAATAGAAAAAGAATACTATAAATGGATAACTCCAATATAGTATTCTTTTTCTATTTTATTTTTAAAGTTACTATTGTAACACCCATTTCGCCTTCACCAAATGTTCCCATTCTGTAAGAATCAACATATTTATTTGTTTTTAAATATTTATGAATACCATTTCTTAATGCTCCAGTACCTTTTCCGTGAACGATACGAACAGGAGAAAGTTTTGCCATAAAACAATCATCTAAATATTTATCAACAAGAGGGATAGCTTCATCAACTGTTAAACCAAGTAAGTTAATCTCAGGACTTACAGATTGTGATTTTAAATTATTTCTACTAGTGTATGAATAATTATTTGTGTTTTTTGATGAAGAAACTTTTTCTTGTAAATATTTAATATCAACTTTAAGTTTCATTGCACCTATTTGGACTTGTACTTTATCATCTTTAGAAATGTTTGACATTACAATTCCATCAGAATTATAATTTGTAACATATACATTTAATCCGGGCTTTATTAGATCTCTTTGAATAGGATGTTTAACTTCAATTTCCTTTTTATCAATTTTTGTATTAGAAATTTTTTCATTTAGTTCATTTCTTAATTTATTTGCTTGTGATGCAGATTTGCTAGAGTTTATATCTTTTATAATAGAATCAGCAGTTTCTTTTGCATCTAATAATATTTGTTTTGCTTCTAGTTTTGCATTTGCAATTAATTCTTTTTCTTTATTAATAACATCAGTATTTTGATGTTTTAAAGATTCTTTTAATTCTTTAGCCTCTTGTAAAGCTTGAGAAGTAAGTTCTTTTTCTTTTTCAATTTCAGATTTTGAATCATAAATATTTTTTAGTAAATCTTCTAAATTAATAGTTTCTTTATCAATCATAGAAGAAGCTCTATTTATAATTTTTTCGTCTAAACCTAATTTTCTACTAATAGCAAAAGCATTACTTTTTCCAGGAATACCAACTAATAATTTATAAGTAGGGCGAAGGTTTTCTATATCAAATTCAACACTTGCATTTTTGAAATTAGGTGTAACCAAAGCATATTTTTTTAATTCTTGATAATGTGATGTTGAAACAACAATTGCACCTAATTCAGAAAAATATTGTAAAATACTTATTGCTAAATTTGCACCTTCTAAAGGGTCTGTACCAGAACCTAATTCATCAACCAAAATCAAGCTATTTTCTGTTGCTTGTGAGGTTATTTTTACTATATTACTCATGTGTGATGAGAAAGTACTTAAAGATTCACTAATACTTTGTTCGTCTCCAATATCTGCAAATATTTGATCAAATACATAAATACTTGAATGTTCATCAGCTGGGATATTTAATCCACTACAAGCCATCGCAGATAAAAGACCTATTGTTTTTAAAGTAACTGTTTTTCCACCAGTATTAGGACCTGTTATAATTAGAACATTAAAATCTTTTCCTAATTCTATTGAAGATGGAACAACCTTTTCTTGGTCGATTAATGGATGACGAGCATTTATTAAATTTATTTGTTTTTGCTTATTAATTTCAGGAGTAGAACAATTTAAATCAATAGAATAACGTGCTTTTCCAAAAATAAAATCTAATTTTCCAATAAGTTCAGCATTATTTTGTAATTCTTTCGTATATGGAAAAAGTAATCCACTTAGATTTTGTAAAATTCTTTCAATTTCTTGTTCTTCTTCAATGTGAAGGTTTGAAAGTTCATTATTTAAATCAAACACAACAAGTGGTTCTATAAAGACTGTTGAGCCACTACTTGATACATCATGAACAAATCCTTTTATAGAAGAACGATATTCCTCTTTTACAGGGATTACATATCTACCACTACGAATTGTAACAAGATTTTCTCTCATATATTTTGAATATGTTGAAGAGTGTAGAATAACATTTAATTTTGCCCTAATATCTTGCTCAATTCTTCTTTCTTTTCTTCTGATGTCTTGTAACTTTGCTGATGCTGTATCTGCTATATTATCTTCATCTATAATTGATTTTGCGAATGTTGAAACTATACTTTGATTTACATATAAATCATTAAAATAAGGTTCTAATGCAGAAAAATCTGATGTTGATAAAAAATCTTTTGAAAAATATTCTTTTAAATCTTCAGCCATTTGTAAAATATTTTGTAATTCGATTAATGCTTTTATGCTTAAAGAACCACAACCATCTAATGTTTTTAGATATATAGTAATATCTGCTATTTCGCCAATTGGGGGAGTACTATTTCTTTGAATTAATACAACACCTTGACTTGTTTCGTTTAAGCTTTTTTGCACTTCTTGCACATCTTGTGATGGACGTAAATTAAAAGCATATTTTTTTCCTAAATATGTTTTGCAAAAATGTGCTATTTTTTCTAATATTTTGTCATATTCTAGTTTCTTTAAATTGTTGTTCATTTCTAACTAAATCCTCTTTTCAAATTCAATATATTTATTATGCCACAAATGGTAAGAAAATTCAAGGAATATTATTATAGTTTTAAGAAAAAAAGCTTGACATTTTCGAACAAATGTTTTAAAATAGATACAACTTGAAAATAAGGATGTGAAATTATGGAAGAAAATAAAATAATAATACAAAGGGAATTGTCTATTGAAGATATTAAAAATTTAATATATACAATAAGAGGAAAACAAGTTATGTTAGATAGTGATGTTGCTGATATGTATTGTTGTGAGACGAAATATGTGAATCGTGTAGTAAAAAGAAATATAGAAAGATTTCCAGAAGAATTCTGTTTTCAATTAAATGAAGAAGAGTTTAAAGTTTTAAGGTGCCAATTTGTCACCTTAAACGAAAATGGAAGAGGACAACATAGAAAGTATTTACCATATGTTTTTACAGAGCAGGGAATTGCTATGTTATCTGCTTTGTTGAAAAGTGATATTGCAGTAAAGGTTAGTATAAATATTATGAAAGCATTTATTGAAATGCGAAAATTTTTAATGGATAATGGACAAATATTTGAAAGATTAACGAAAGTGGAGTACAAACTATTAGAACATGATAAAAAATTTAATGAGGTGTTCAATCAGCTCCAATTAGAAGAAAATATAAAACAAAAAATATTTTTTGAAGGACAAATATATGATGCATATAGTCTGATAATTGATATTATAAAAAAAGCAAATAAAAAGATTTTAATAATAGACAATTATATAGATGACAGTATTTTAAAAATGCTTGCTAAGAAAAATAACAATGTAGAAGTTGTGATATTGACTTCAGATAAAAGCAATATTCAACAAATTGATATTCAAAAATTTAATAAAGAATACCTAATATTAAAGGTTGCAAAGACTAATAAATTTCATGATAGATTTATAGTCATAGACAATGGAGAAATGTATCATTTAGGAGCATCAATAAAAGATTTAGGAAAAAAGTGTTTTGGAATAAATAAAATTGAAGATGTAGAAATTATAGAAAAGATTATTAACTTATAAAAAATTTCATTTGAATTTTGTGAAAAAGTATGTAATATTCAAGAGTTTTTATCATAAAATCAATTGAGGTGATTGTAATAAAAACATATTATATAGAAAAAATGGATAAGCACAAAATAATAGGCAGAAAAATACAATTTGAAAATGATAATATCAAAATATATATTGATTTAGAAAAAGGAAAAAATGCACGAAAATTAGTGAAAAGATTATTATTAAATGAAACAAATAATGTTGTGATTGATAAAGAACTTATAACATGTGAAAAATTGATAAATTTATTAAAATCAAATGATATAAAGATATTTGATGGAAAATGGCTTGAAAAATATTTAATTTTAGATATTTTAGAATATATTATAACTAGAAAACAGATAATAAAAGCTGAAATAGAAATTGCAATAACTGCAAATGAAATCACAGATTTATTGATTGAAATGATAAAAATATTATCAAAGCAATATAAAAAATTAATTATTGTTACAAATCATATAGAAAAATTAAGAAAAATAGAAAAAGAAATTAAAGAAAAAGAAGGCATATTAATAGTTTTATCAAATAATAAAAATAAAAGCCTTTTGAAATCACAAGTTATTATAAATATGGATTTTAATCAAGAGTTAATTAATCAATATAAAATATATGAAGAAGCAATTATAATAAATGCAGAAGAAAACATAAAAATAGACGCAATTCGTTTTAATGGTATTGTTATAAATGACTATGAGATTGAAATTGGAAGAAAAGAATTTATTTGGAGAGAAGGAATTGAAAAATATAGACAAAGAGATTTGATTGAAGCAGAATTATATGTTAGAGATACATTTAAAAATATAAGAAAAAAGATACAAAAAAATAATATTAAGATAAAAGAATTATATGGTATAAATGGAATTGTAAAAATATAAATAAAGAAAATGCAGAATATGTTTGTTCTGTATTTTCTTTTTAACATTTATTTAGTAAATCCTTATTAGCTAATATTGTTGCTAAAGAGTCACCTAATTGAGTAAAAATAGCGGCTAAGACTGCTAATTCTTCATCTTTGTAATTATCAGCAATTAAGCAAGATAAAAAAGATACTAAAGTAACTAGTTCACATGAATTCATAATATTCTCCTGAAATACTGTATGTAAAGTATGAAAAAATGTTACTATATGGTAAAAAAATTACTCAAAACCCTTGCATTATTTGGAAAAATAGGGTATAATAATAAAGTACTAAAAAGAACGGAGAAGAGTAGGAACAAATCCTACTCTTTACTTGTACCAAAAGTTCATAAAAATAAAAGGAGGGCTTATGGCAAAAATAGAAGAAAAAGTCGAGCAACTAGTAAAAGATCCAATCGAAAAATTAGGATATAGCTTATATGACGTAGAATATGTAAAAGAAGGACCAGAATATTATTTAAGAATATATATAGATAAAGAATCTGGAATAGACTTAAATGATTGTGAAAAAGTAAGCAATGAGATAAATGAAATATTAGATAAAGCAGATTACATAAAAGAACAATACTATTTAGAAGTATCATCACCAGGAATAGAAAGAAGATTAAGAAAAGATAAACACTTAGAACAAAACATTTCAAAAAATGTAGAAATAAAATTATTTAAGAAAGATAACAATGGAAAAAAAGAATATACAGGAAAGCTAAAAGCATTTAATCAAGAAGAAATAATAATAGAAGCTGATAAAGAAATTACAATAGAAAGAAAAAATATAGCACAAATAAAAACAATATATGAATGGTAAATAAAAAGGAAAGGATGATAAAGAAAAATGAAAGCGATAGATAATAAAGAATTAATAATAGCTTTAGAAGAATTAGAAAAAGAAAAAGGAATCAAAAAGGAGGAACTTTTAGAATCAATAAGAACAGCATTAATCACAGCATATAAAAGAAATTTTGATGCATTAGAAAATGTTGATGTAAAAATGGATGAACAAACAGGAGCAACACATGTATATGCAATAAAAGAAGTAATGGAAAGAGCAAATGATGATGCATTAGAAATAAGTTTAGAAGATGCAAGAAAAATTAATAAAGAACTAAACTTAGGAGATAGTGTAGAAGTTGAAATTGTTCCAAGAGACTTTGGAAGAATTGCAGCCCAAACAGCAAAACAAGTAATAATCCAAAAACTAAGAGAAACAGAAAGAAACATGATATTTAATGAATATAATGAAAGAAAAGGAGAAATAGTAACAGGATTAGTACAAAAAGCTGATAATCATATTGTAGTATTAGATTTAGGAAGACTAGAAGGAATAATGTTATCAAAAGATCAAATACCAACAGAACATTATAAAGTAAATGACAAAATAAAAGCATATGTTGTAGATGTAGAAAGAGGAGAAAAAGGAGCACCACAAGCAATTGTATCAAGAACACATCCAGACTTTGTAAGAAAATTATTAGAATTTGAAATACCAGAAATATATGAAGGATTAATTGAAATAAAGAGTGTCGCAAGAGATCCAGGACAAAGATGTAAAGTTGCAGTATATTCACAAAATGAGAATATAGATCCAGTAGGATCATGTGTTGGTCAAAAAGGAATACGTATACAAAATGTAATAAATGAATTAAATGGTGAAAAAATAGATGTTATAGAATGGAGTCCAGAGCCAAGTACATTTTTAGCATCAGCATTATTACCTGCTCAAATAATGGCAGTAGATATAAAAGAAGAAGAAAAGTTTGCACAAGTAATAGTTCAAGATGATCAATTATCATTAGCAATAGGAAAAGCTGGTCAAAATGTAAGACTTGCAGCAAAATTAACTGGTTGGAAAATAGATATAAAAACAGAAACACAATTTAGAGAATTACTTGCTCAAAAAGCAGAAGAACCAGAAAAAGAAGAAAATGAATCAGAAGAAGTTCAAGAAAATGTAGAAGAATAAAATCTTAGGAGGATTAAATTGACAAATTTACCACAAAGAAGCTGTGTTATATGTAGAGCACAGAAAAATAAAAATGAGTTATTAAGAATAGTTAAAAATAAAGATAATATAGTAAAAGTAGATGAAAGAGGAAAAGTATCTGGAAGAGGAGCTTATATTTGCTATAATTTAGATTGTTTAGAAAAAGCAAAGAAGAGTAAGAAGATTGAAAAAAGTTTAGAAATACCAATAAGCGAAGAAATATATTCTCAAATCGAAAATATTATAAAAAAACAAAGTGGGGGTGATGTTATTGGGTAAGATAAAACTTTATGACATAGCTAAAGAATTTGATATGTCTAGTAAAGATATATTAGCAATAGCTATGAAATTAAATATAAATGCAAAAAGTCATTTAAGCTCAGTAAGTGATGAAGATGCAGAAAAAATTAGAAAAGAAGCCAAAAATGCGAATAAACAACCAAAAACAAGTAGTGTAAAAAAAGATAATAAAAAAGTAGCAGATAACAAGGGAGCTACACCAGTAATAATAAGAAGAGAAGTAATTGTTGAAGATACAACAAAGAAATCAGCTATACCAGAGAAAAAAGAAGATAAAAAATCAAATAATGTTGGATTTGTAGAAAGAAAAAATAAAGATTTTAATATTGTTTATAGAAATAAACCTTCAAAACCAATGACATTTGATGAACTATTTGGAAAGAAAAAGGAAGATAAGAAAGAAGAGAAAAAAGTAGAAGAACAACCAAAGGTTCAAGAAAAGGTTGAAGAAAATTTGAAAATAGAAGAAAAAAAGGATGCTGAAATGAAAGTAGAAACAGAAATGAAAAATGCAAAACAAGAGCAAATTAAAAAGCCAGAAATTATTGAAGAAAAAGTAGAAAACAAAGTTGAAAGTAAAGAAGAAGTGAAAAAAGATAATAGAAACTTTTCAAGTAATTCTTATAATAATAGAGAACAAGGAAATAAAAATCAAGGAAATAGAGACTTCAATAATAGAAATCAATATAATAGTGATAATAGAAATAATGATAGATTTGCCAATAAAAATAGATTCAATAATAATGATAGAAATCAAGACAGAAATAATAGAAACTTTGATAGAAATGGAAATAGACCATTTGAGAGAAATAATAACAATAGTCAAAGACCACAGTATGACAAAAATAATAATGGTCAAAGATTTGGAAACAGAAATAATAATCAAAATAATGGAAACAGATTTGACAATAGAAATCATCAAGGAAATAACAAATTTGATAATAATAGCAGATTTGGAAATAATGGTAATAGAAGACCAATGGATGAAAGAAGTATCGAGAAAAACATTAAAGATATTATGGCTGTTGAAACAATTGAAAAAGAGCCAGCTAGAGAATACAATAAAGCAATAGACAAACAAAAAGAAAATAATAGATTTAATGAAGTAAAAACAAATAAAAAATCAAGCAAATCTAGAAAAAATGGTCAAGATGGTGAAATTAATGAACATAAATTAAAAGGCTTAAAAAGAGCAGATAGTCTATCAAATATGTTCGAAGAATCTGATGGTGGAATGTTAGATTATTATGATTTAACAACACAAAGAGGCAAAAAAGGAAAGAAAAAACAACCAAAAGAATTAGAAGGAAGAAATAAACAAAAAATATTTAAACTAGAAGAAATCACTATTCCAGAAAATATAACAGTAAAAGATTTTGCAGCAGAATTAAAGAAAACAACAGCAGAAGTTATCAAAAAATTGCTTGGATATGGAGTAATGGCTACAATAAACAATGAAATAGATTTTGATACAGCATCATTAATAGCAGATGAATTTGGCGTAAAAGTAAATAAGAAGGAAACTATAACAGAAGAAGATATCTTATTTGATGAGTCTGAAGATAAAGAAGAAGACTTAGTAACACGTCCACCAGTAGTTGTTGTAATGGGACACGTAGATCATGGAAAAACATCATTATTAGATGCAGTTAAGAAAACAAATGTTATAGAAGGAGAAGCTGGAGGAATTACACAACATATAGGTGCATATAAAGTAAAAGTAAATGATAGAGAAATAACATTTTTAGATACACCAGGACATGAAGCATTTACAGCAATGAGAGCAAGAGGTGCACAAATAACAGATATAGCAATATTAGTAGTTGCAGCAAATGATGGTGTAATGCCACAAACAGTAGAAGCTATAAATCATGCTAAATCTGCTGGAATTCCAATAATTGTAGCAATAAATAAAATAGATTTACCAGATGCTAATATTGATAGAGTAAAACAAGAATTAATGGCATATGAATTAGTACCAGAAGAATGGGGTGGAGATACAATATATGTTCCAATCTCAGCAAAAAATCATACAAACATTGATCAATTATTAGAAATGGTATTGTTAGAAGCAGATGTATTAGACTTAAAAGCAAATCCAAACAAACAAGCAAAAGGTGTTGTAATAGAAGCAAGACTTGATAAGAATAAAGGTGCAATTGCTTCAATGCTTGTACAAAGAGGAACACTTGATGTTGGAGATACAATTGTTGTAGGATCTTCAATTGGTAGAATAAGAAGTATGACAGATGAAAAAGGCAAAAAAGTAAAAAAAGCCGGACCATCTACACCAGTTGAAATAATGGGATTAACAGAAGTTCCACAAGCTGGAGATACATTCTATGAAGTAAAAGACGAGAAAACAGCAAAACATTTAATTGAAAAGAGAAAACGTCAAGAAAGAGAAAATGCAATAAATGCTGGAACAAAAGTAACATTAGATAATTTATTTAGCCAAATGGAAGAAGGAAATTTAAAAGTATTAAACTTAATAGTTAAAGCAGATGTTCAAGGATCTGTTGAAGCAATAAAACAATCTATGGAAAAATTATCAAATGAAGAAGTAAGAGTAAAAGTTATCCATGCAGCAGCAGGAGCCGTTACTGAAACAGATGTTACACTTGCAAAAGTATCTAATGCAATAATAATAGCATTTAATGTAAGACCAATGCCAACAGCAAAAGATATGGCAGAGAAAGAAGAAGTTGAAATAAAACAATATTCTATAATATATCAAGCAATAGATGATGTTCAAGCAGCAATGAAAGGAATGTTAGCACCAAAATATCAAGAAAAAGTTATAGGAAATGCTGAAATAAGACAAACATTTAAAATTTCAAATGTTGGTACAATTGGTGGAGCATATGTATTAGATGGAAAACTTGAAAGAAATGCAGGAGTAAGAGTATTAAGAGATAATGTTGTTATACATGAAGGAAAGCTTGCTTCACTTAAGAGATTTAAAGATGATGCAAAAGAAGTTTCTAAAGGATTTGAATGTGGTATTCAAATTGAGAAATTTAATGATATTAAAGAGGGAGACATTCTTGAAGCATACATTTTAGAAGAGATAAAAAGATAGGATTTAAAAGTTAATATAACTTTTGAAAGGAGAGCAAAATGCCAAAGAATAATAATAGACAAGGAAGAATTGACGAAGAATTTAGAAAAGAATTAAGTCAATTAATAAGCTTTGAACTAAAAGAACCTAGTGTTACAGGAATGGTTAGTGTAACAAAAGTTAAAGTAACACCAGATTTAAAATATGCTAAAGTTTCTGTAAGTATTTTAAATTCAAAAAATGTAAAAGAAACACTTGCAGGATTAAAAAAATCATCAGGATTTTTAAGATCAGAACTTGCAAAAAGAATTAATTTAAGAAATACTCCAGAATTAGTGTTTGAATTAGATGAATCACTAGAATATGGAGCAAGAATTGATAAGATTATAAATGATTTGAAAAAAGATAATAAATAGGGTTTGAAAATAATTACAATTTTGGCTGTGTTAAATTTCATTTAAAACGCGGTTACATACACCACGTATGCGCCCTTGCCTTTTAAATAAAATTTTCAGTTAACACATACTGAGGCTGTAACAAGCAAGCTTTAACAGCCTCAGTGCTCGCCAAAATTTAATTCTTTCCAAACTTTATAGTGTATAATCATAAAAGGAGAAAAGAAAATGACTCTAGACAACATATTAGAAGAAATAAAAAAAGCAGAAACAATAGTAGTATTATGTCATGAATCACCAGATGGAGATGCTGTAGCCAGCTCTCTATCTGTAATGCATGCAGTAGCAAAATTAGGAAGAGAAGCAGATGTTATAATACCAGAATATTCAAAAGTATTTGATTTTTTACCAGGAGCAGATAAAATATTACAAAAAGGAAGAACAAATAAATATGACTTAGCAATATCTGTGGATTGTTCAGATTTAAAAAGACTTGTTGGAGGAAAAGAATATTTCGAAACAGCAAAAAGAACAATAGAAATAGACCATCATTCTGTAAATTCAATGTTTGCAGACTTTAACTATGTAGATCCTGTAGCACCAGCTTGTTGTCAAGTATTAATAGGAATGTTTGAATATTTTGGAATAGATATAGACAAAGAACTAGGAACATGTTTATTAACAGGAATTATTACAGATACAGGTGGATTTCAATATTCATCAGTTACATCAGACACATTTGAATTTGCAGCACAACTTTTAAGAAAAGGTGTAAATATTTCAAAAATCTGTCAAGAAGTATTAAGAACTAAAACAAAAGCTCATTGCCAACTTGAAAAATTAATATATGAAAGATTAGAATTTATTGAAAATGGAAAAGTTGCAATTACATATTTAACTTTAAAGGATTATGCAGAATATAGTAATGATATGGGTGATGACGAAGGTTTAGTAGAATCAATTAGAGATATTGAAGGTGTAGAAGTAGCAGTTTTGTTAAAAGAAAAAGAAAATGGTGGATTTAAAATATCTATGCGTTCAAAAGATAATGTAAATGTATCAGATATTTGTTTATTACTTGGAGGTGGAGGACACCCAAGAGCTGCTGGATGTTTTGTAACAGGAGATGTATCACAAGCCAAAACAAAAGTAATAAATACAATAAAACAACAAATAAATAAATAATGAGGAAAAAGTAGTGGATGGAATAGTAATAATAAATAAGCCAAAACAACAAACATCTCATGATATAGTAAGAAAAGCAAAAAAAATATTGAATGAAAAGGTAGGACATACAGGAACATTAGACCCTAATGCAACTGGTGTTTTACCACTTTTAATAGGTAGAGGAACAGAACTTTCAAAATATTTAATAAATCATGATAAAACATATGAAGCTATTTTACAATTGGGAGAAAAAAGAGATACTGGAGATGTAGAAGGGAAAATTACAGAACAAAAAGATGTAACAGAAAAATCTTTAAATACAGAAAATATAAATTCTGTATTTAAAACATTAATTGGGAAGCAAGAACAAATTCCTCCAATTTATTCTGCATTAAAAGTAAATGGAAAAAAACTATATGAATATGCTAGAAATGGTGAAAATGTAAAAATAGAGCCTAGACAAATAGAAATATATTCATTAGAATTATTAAATGTAGATAATATAAATAAAACAATACACTTTAAAGTAGAATGTTCAAAAGGAACATATATAAGGACATTATGTGAAGAAATAGCTGAGAGATTAGGAACAGTAGGATATATGAAAGAACTTAATAGGATTCGTGTTGGAGATTTTTATATAGAAAATTCTATAACAATAGAACAACTAGAACAATCACAATATCAAATAATCACAATAGAGCAATTTTTTAAAGATGAAGAATTTATAAATTTAACAGAAAAAGGATTGAAATTATTTTTAAATGGTGTACAATTAACATATCATTTAGCAGATGGAATATATAGAATTTATCAGGATGATAAATTTATTGGAATCGGAACAATAAAAAATGAATTATTAAAAAGAGACATAATTATTTAAGAATGGGGGACGCAATAATGAAAGAAAAATTTTATTTAACAACACCAATATATTACCCAAGTGGAAAGTTTCATATAGGAACAGCATATACAGAAGTATTAGCAGATACAATAAAAAGATATAAACAATTAAGAGGTTATGATGTATTTATGCTAACAGGAACAGATGAACATGGTCAAAAGATTCAAACAGTTGCTGAAAAAGCTGGAAAAACACCACAAGAACATGTTGATGAAATGGCACAAATGGCAAAAGATTTATGGCAAAAAATGGATATAAAATATGATTATTTTATAAGAACAACAGAAGAACGCCATGTAAAAGCAGTACAAAAAATATTTGAATATTTTTTAGAAAAAGGTGATATTTATAAAGGTGAATATGAAGGTTGGTATTGTATGCCTTGTGAAACATATTTTACAAAAACACAATTAGTTGATGGAAAATGTCCAGATTGTGGTAGAGAAGTAAAATTATTAAAAGAAGAAGCATATTTCTTTAATATGAAAAAATATGCAGACAAACTTTTAAAATTCTATGATGAAAATCCAGATTTTGTTGAACCAGCATATAGAAAAACAGAAATGATAAACAATTTCATAAAACCAGGATTAGAAGATTTATGTGTAACAAGAACATCATTTAATTGGGGAATACAAGTTCCAAATGATCCAAAACATGTAATATATGTATGGCTAGATGCATTAACAAACTATTTAACAGCCTTAGGATATATGCAAGATGATGACACATTATTTAAAAAATATTGGCCAGCAGATGTTCAAATTGTTGGAAAAGATATTGCAAGATTTCATTTAATATATTGGCCAATTTTCTTAATGGCATTAGATTTACCAATTCCAAAGAAATTTGTTGTTCACAACTGGATTATGATGAAAGATGGTAAAATGTCAAAATCAAAAGGAAATACAGTATATCCAGAAAAATTAATAGATAGATATGGATTAGATGCAACAAGATATTATATATTAAAAATAGTACCTATTTCGCAAGATGGTGTATATACTCCAGAAGATTTTGTAGAAAGGTATAATTCAGAATTATGTAATGACTTGGGAAACTTAGTAAATAGAACAGTATCAATGGTAAATAAATATTTTGAAGGTAATATACCAGAATATGTTGGAACATTAAATGAAGTTGATAAAGAATTTGAAGAATTTACAACTAATAAGTTAAAGGATGTAGAAGAATTGATTGAAAAATATCAAATGTCAAATGCTTTACAAGAATTATGGACAATAATATCAAGAACAAATAAATATATTGATGAAACTCGTCCATGGGAATTAGCTAAAAATGAAGAAACAGATAAATTAAAATCAAGTATGTATCATTTAATAGAAAATATAAGAAAAATTGCAATATCTTTATTACCATTTATGGAAAACACATCAAAAGATATATTAAGACAAATAGGTATGCCAGAAGATTTAAGAACATGGAATAGTTTATATGAATATGATAAATTACATGGAATAAAAGTCATTGAAAAAGGTGAACCTATATTCATGAGAAAAAATGTTGAAGAAGAACTAGAATATTTAAGAAATTAGAAGCTGAATGGAGGTTTAGCACATAATTAAGACCTCTAAATTCAATAAAAGGTGGAGTAATGGATTTGATATCAATAAGAAGAACATATAATAATAGGAGAAACTTAATTTTTATAGTTTGTATTTTACTAATATGTGTTACATTAATAATTACAACAATAGAAGTTGTAAATAATAGACGCGCTAAAAAACTATATTTATCTTATTTGGAACAAGTTCAAAATGCTGAAAATGAAGCAAAAGAACAGGAAAGAATAGCAGAAGAACAAAAAGCAAAGGAAGAGGAAGAAAGAAGAAAAAAATCACCTCAACTTACAGAAGAAGGAAAAACTAATATGGCAAATATATATAAATCAGATACAAAAAGAGTTTTTTTGACATTTGATGATGGTCCATCTTCAAATGTAACACCAATGGTGTTAGATACTCTAAAAGCTGAGAATATAAAAGCCACATTCTTTTTGCTTGGAAGTAGAGTAGAACTTAATCCAGAAATGGTAAAAAGAGAATTTGATGAAGGGCATTATTTAGCAAGTCATGGATATTCACATGTTTATTCACAAATATATGCCTCTCCTCAAAGTGTTTTAGATGAATATAATAATTGTATAACAGCAATTAGAAATGCAATTGGAATGCCAGATTATAATCCTCATTTATTTAGATTTCCTGGTGGATATTGGGGAGGAAAGTATGCAAGCATAAAAACAGAGGCATTAACATTGCTTAATGAAAATAATATAGCACATATTGATTGGAATGCTTTAACTTCTGATGCGGCAGGGGCCAAAACTACAGAAGAATTCATAGCAGAATTAGATAAAACAGTTCCAAAACATAATAGTGTTGTTGTTCTTATGCATGATGCTGGTGGAAAAAAGGCTACAGCAGAAGCATTACCTACTATAATTTCTTATTTTAGAAATCGAGGATTTGAATTTGATAATTTTTATAGTATAATAAAATAAAATGGAAGGAGCTTTGGGCACCTTCCGTTTTAATATAATAATGTAATTTTAGAACCATTTTTTTCAACAAAACCTTCATCAATTAAAAGTTTAAGTTCCCTCATCATAGCACTTCTATCAACACTAAGGAAATCTGCTAAATCTGTATAATTGTATGGCAGATTAAAAGTTTTTCTCATAGATCCTTTTGATAATATATCAAAATAAGAAAGTAATTTATCACGAGTATTTCTTTTGGTTAAGAGTTCAACACGCAAATTTAGTCTAATAATTTCATCTAAAAATAATTCGCTTAAATTACTAATTAATTCTTGATGAAAAGAACAATTACATTCACATTTATCAAATAAAGTATCATAAGTAAAATATAATATTTCAGAATTCTTTTTTGCAACAGCAAAAAGTTCATTATTAGTATTTGCAGGATAAAAAACTTCACCAAAAACATCATCTTCATTAAAACGACCAATTATAGTTTTATTTCCATTAACATCATATCTGATTAAATCAACTTCTCCACTAATGATTATACATATTTGATTACGTTTTTCAATATATGATGTAACAGTTTCACCTTTATTTATTTTTTTTATTTGAATTTTATTACAATTTTCTCGAAAATTTTTTATAAAAATTTTTTTATCAAAATTAGTATCCATAACATTACTCCTAAAATTAGCTTTTTCTTAAATATCAAAACTTTCAAAATTCGACATAAAAATTATACATCAAATTATGAAAAAATCAAAAGAATTATATTATATTTTTGTTGCTTTTGCAACAGATTTTTATAAAATTAAATGTATAATTAGTTTGTACTTGAAGAAAAAACAAGTATAAAAATACTTACAAATAAAAACAAAAATTAATTAAAAATCTAGGATTTTGTAGTGTTTGCATATTTATGGGGAAGGAAGTAAACAAAGATGAAAGTTATTAAAAGAGACGGAAGAACAATAGACTTTGATCGTGCAAAAATTCAAACAGCTATTGAAAAAGCAAATAAAGAAGTAAGAGGAAAAGAAAAAGCAACAAAAGAGGAAATTGATGAAATAATATCATATATCGAAGACCTTGGAAAGAAAAGAATGTTAGTTGAAGACATTCAAGATGTAATTGAAGAAAAATTAATGGAATTAGATAAATATGAATTAGCCAAAAAATATATAGTATATAGATATACAAGAGCATTAGTAAGAAAATCAAACACAACAGATGAATCAATATTAGGATTAATCCGTAATGAAAATAAAGAATTAGCAGAAGAAAACTCAAATAAAAATACAATGTTAGCATCAACACAAAGAGATTATATAGCAGGAGAAGTTTCAAGAGATTTAACAAGAAGAATTTTATTACCAGAAAAAATTTCAAAAGCACATGAAGACGGAATATTACATTTCCATGATGCAGACTATTTTGTACAACCAATATTCAACTGTTGTTTAATAAATATAGGAGACATGTTAGATAATGGTACTGTAATGAATGGAAAAATGATTGAAACACCAAAGAGTTTCCAAGTAGCATGTACAGTAACAACACAAATAATTGCAGCAGTTGCAAGTAATCAATATGGTGGACAATCAGTTGATATTAAACATTTAGGAAAATATTTAAGAAGAAGTCATGACAAAATAAAGAAAAGATTAACAGAAAAATATGGTGGAAAATTACATAAAAATATAATCGAAGATATGGTAAATGATAGAGTAAAAGAAGAATTAGCAGCAGGAATTCAAACAATACAATATCAAATAAATACTTTAATGACAACAAATGGTCAATCTCCATTTGTAACATTATTCTTACACTTAGAGCCAGATGATGAATATATTAATGAAAATGCAATGATAATAGAAGAAATTTTAAAACAAAGAATACAAGGTATAAAAAATGAAGTCGGAGTTTATGTAACACCAGCATTTCCAAAACTAGTATATGTTTTAGATGAACATAACTGTTTAAAAGGTGGAAAATATGACTATTTAACAAAATTAGCTGTAAAATGTTCTGCAAAGAGAATGTATCCAGATTATATTTCAGCTAAAAAAATGAAAGAAAACTATGAAGGAAATGTATTTAGTCCAATGGGATGCAGAAGTTTCTTAATTCCTTGGAAAGATGAAAATGGACAATATAAATTTGAAGGAAGATTTAATCAAGGTGTTGTAAGTATCAATTTACCACAAATAGGAATACTTGCACAAGGTGATGAAGAAAAGTTCTGGAAATTATTAGACGAAAGACTTGAATTATGTAAAGAAGCATTAATGTGTAGACATTATTCATTATTAGGAACATCATCAGATATATCACCAATACATTGGCAAAATGGTGCAATAGCACGTTTAAAGAAGGGTGAAAAAATTGATAAATACTTAAAAGATGGATATTCAACATTATCATTAGGATATATAGGAATATATGAAACAACAAAATTAATGAAAGGTGTATCACAAACAACTCCAGAAGGACATGAATTTGCAATAAGAATAATGAATTATTTAAAAGATAGAACAACAAAATGGAGAAATGAATCTGGATTAGGATTTTCATTATATGGAACACCAGCAGAAAGCTTATGTTATAGATTTGCCCGTATTGATAAAGAAAAATTTGGAAGTATTCCAGATGTTACAGATAAAGGATATTATACAAATTCATACCATGTTGATGTTAGAGAAAAAATTGACGCATTTAGCAAATTGAAATTTGAAAGTGAATTCCAACCATTATCATCAGGTGGAGCAATATCTTATGTTGAAGTTCCAAACATGAAAAATAATCTTGAAGCATTAGAAGAAGTTGTTAAATTTATATATGATAATATCCAATATGCTGAATTTAACACAAAATCAGACTATTGCCAAGTTTGTGGATATGATGGAGAAATGATTATAAATGATCAAAATGAATGGGAATGTCCACAATGTGGAAATAAAGACCATAATAAAATGAATGTTGTTCGTCGTACATGTGGATATTTGGGAGAGAATTTCTGGAATGTAGGAAAAACAAAAGAAATTAAATCAAGAGTTTTACATTTGTAAACAAAAAGCCTCAAAAATGAGGCTTTTTACTATTTTATATATGTAAAATACTTGCTATTTTTTGTGTTTTAATGTAAAATAGTATAGTATGACTAATAGAAAGGAATGAATTAAATATGCAAGAAATATTAATTGATATATTAAAAGATACAACAATAGATAGTATAAAATTATTACCATTTTTATTTATAACATATTTAATAATGGAATATATAGAACATAAGACAAGTAGTCAAGTAAAAAAAGTTATTCAGAAATCTGGAAAGCTTGGTCCATTACTTGGAGGAATAGTTGGAATAGTACCACAATGTGGATTTTCAGTATCTGCAACAAATTTATATTCAGCAAGAGTTATAACACTTGGAACACTTATTTCAGTATATTTAACAACATCTGACGAGATGTTACCAATATTAATTTCAGAAACAATGCCAATTTCAACAATATTAACGATTTTAGGAATAAAATTATTAATAGGAATAATAGCAGGATTTATAATAGATTTTGTAGCAAGAAAAATGCATAAAGAAAAAGAAGAAAACAAAATAGAAGAAATATGTGAACATGAACATTGTCACTGTGAAAAAAATATAGCATTATCAGCATTAAAACACACATTAAATATATTTCTATTTATATTTTTTATAACACTTATAATAAATGTAATAATAGGAATAATAGGCCAAGAAAACATTGCAAATATAGTTAGTAAAAATGTAATACTAGGACCTGTTATTGCTGGAATAATAGGATTAATACCTAATTGTGCATCATCTGTAGTATTAACAGAACTATTTGTAGAAAAAGTTATATCAATGCCAATATTAATTTCTGGATTATGTGTAAATGCTGGTGTAGGATTACTAGTATTATTTAAAACAAATAAAAATAAGAAAGAAAATCTGAAGATTGCAGGGTTATTATATGTAATAGGAGTAGTTTCAGGACTTATTCTAGAAATTATAATTTAAATTGGAAAAATTACTTGAAATTTTAAGCTTTTTGTAGGATAATATAAGTATGTGAGAATAAAATTGAAAATGAAAGGAAACAAACATGAAATTAATAGATAAATTTTTAAAAAAGTTAAATACAAGTAGAAATACATTTGTTACATATATATTAACATTAATTTCATTTTATTTGGCAATAGATAGACTTGTTGAAATGCTATTTATGATATTTACTGGAGTGTCTGTATCATATTGGGGTCCATTTATGTATACATTTGCTTTAGCATGTCCTGTATTTGCATTTCTATTTTCTGGTTCTTCAGAATTCGCATCATCTAAAAATACTAAGGTAACATTATTTTATACATATGTTGTAGGATTATATATCATAGCATTATCAATGTTTGTACAATGGATTAATAGAGGAGCATGGTTAATGTTAATATCATTACCAGGCTATACAGAACTAGTAACAGACTATTCAGAATTAATAAAACCAGCATTAACAGCATTAGCAATATATTTACCATTAACAACATTTTATGGTGTATTTAAATTTATTAGATTAGGTGTAGGAGATAGTAAAGACTGGACAAGATCTATTTGGGATTATAAAGGAATAAGCTTAAGTGATACAAAACAAGGTCATGGACCATTTACATGTGACTTATATGTTTGCAATGATTTTGAGACAGGAAAAAAAGTACAATTTGTTGAAAAAGCAAGATATCAATCATTATTAGTAGTTGGAGGTTCAGGAACAGGAAAGACATCTTTAATAATTGAACCATTTGTAGCAAAAGATATAGAGAAAAAAGCATTTTATTTTGCAAATGCAAAAGAAATGGGATATACAGCGTTAAAAACAGGAATAGCAGTATTAAATAAACCATATGATAATGAATATTTAAATCAAAATTTTTCATTAAATATGATAACACCTGTAGAAGGAAAAGAATCAATATATAAATCATATATGAATAAAATGATATTAGCATCATTAGGAAGTAGTTATTCATATAGAAACTTAGGAATTACAGCATTATCACCAGATTATGAATCAACAGAAAAAATGATCAATGTATGTAAAAACTTTCATATAAAATATAATATTGTAGATCCAGCAAATAGAGGGTCAATTGGATTAAACCCATTTGTATATGATGATCCAAATAAAATAGCAATAACAATTTCAGCAGCATTAAAAGCAATGTATGTAAATGCACATCCTGAAATAGAAGATACATATAGAGAAGAATATATAATACAAGCAGTTGAAAATTTAGCAATTATGTTAAAAGAAATGTATCCTCGTTTGAATGGTGGAAATTTACCAAATTTAGAAGATATGTTAAAAATGCTTACAAATTATAGTATAGTAGAAAAAATGTGTGAAATAATGAGCAAAGAGCCAGAGCTTGCTGAAAAATATGCAAGTCAAATAACATATTTTAAGAGAAATTTTTACGAAAACGCACCAGGGAAAACATTAACAGAACAATATCTATATTTAGCTGTATCACAACTTGATAATTTACTACGATTACCAGGGGTAAAAACAATATTATGTAATAGACATAATAATATAGATTTTGACAAAGCATTAGCAAATGGAGAAGTAACATTTGTATGTACTCGTAGAGGAGACTTAGGAAGAGTAAGTCATAAAGCATTTGGACTATTTTTCTTATTATCAATGCAAAATGCAGTATTAAGAAGACCAGGAAATGAAAATAGCAGAATACCACATTTCTTATATATAGATGAATTCCCAGACTTTATATGTAAAGATACAGAAGCAATATTTACATTATATAGAAAATATAAAGTTGCAACAACAATAACAGCTCAAAACTTATCACAATTAGAAGCAAATGCACCAGATATGAAATATAGAGAAACAATTATTTCAAACTGTGCAAATAAAATTTTCTTAGGAAATGCAGAATTTAGTGAATTAGAATGGTGGGAAAAAGAGCTTGGACAAAGAAGAACTTGGAAATGGGGAAATAGTATGGATATGAATAAATTACAATATGACTCAAAGGTAGGTTCTGTAAAATATGACTGGGAAACAAATTGGCCAGCTAATAAATTAGGTTCAATGAAATTAAAAGTTGCAGCAATAAAATTAAAAAATGATGGCGGTGGATTTAATATAAATGATGGTAGATTAAATTTTATTGGAGCGAAATATAAAGAAGAACAACCAATAAAAACATATGACTTTGCCAGATTTACAGCTGGTGTTGTAGATGAATCAGATGATAGTAAAACAAAAAATAAATTTGATCCAAAACATATTAATTTTGTAGATGATAGAAATGAAATAGATCCAATTCAAACAGATACAACAGATTCAGGTTTTCAATTTGATAATGAAAATGCAGTTGTAGTAAATTTGAAAAAAGGAAAGAAATAATAAAGGAGAGCAGTGCATTAGCACTGCTCTTTAGTATAATAGAAAATGTCAACAAAAAGACAAAAATACTTGAAAAAAAAATCAAAAAATAGTACAATATAAAAGAATGAAAGGAAGAGGAAAAAGTGAAATTAACAGACTTTAATTATGAATTACCAGAAAGATTAATAGCACAAGTACCAATAGAAAAAAGAGACGAATCAAGATTAATGGTATTAGATAGAGAAAAACAAACAATAGAACACAAAGTATTTAAAGATATTATAGATTATTTACAACCAGGTGATTGTCTTGTAAGAAACAATACAAAAGTTTTACCAGCACGTTTATATGGAAAAAAAGAAACAGGAGCACATGTTGAATTTCTATTATTAAATAGGATAGAAGGAGATATTTGGGAATGTATAGTAAGACCAGGAAATAAATTACATGTAGGGGCAAAAGTTAGTTTTGGAGATGGATTATTAAATGCTGAAGTATTAGATACAATGCCAGGAGGAACAAGAAAAGTTCAATTTACATATAAAGGAATATTTAATGAAATATTAGATAAAATTGGTTTAATGCCATTACCTCCATATATACATGAGGAATTAAAAGAAAATGATAGATATCAAACAGTATATGCAAAATATGAAGGATCTGCAGCAGCACCAACAGCAGGATTACACTTTACAGATGAACTATTAAAGAAAATTGAAGAAAAAGGTGTAAAAATTGCGAATGTAACATTACATGTAGGAATAGGAACATTTAGACCAGTAAAAGAAGAAAACATAGAAGACCATGATATGCATACAGAACATTATTATATAAAACAAGAAGATGTTGATAAAATAAATGAAACAAAGAAAAATGGTGGAAGAGTTATAGCTGTTGGAACAACATCATGCAGAGTATTAGAAACAATTGCGGATGAAGAAACAGGTATGGTACATGTAACAGAAGGAGATACAAATATTTTTATATATCCAGGATATAAATTTAAATGTATAGATGGGTTAATAACAAACTTCCATTTACCAGAATCAACATTAGTAATGTTAGTATCAGCATTAGCTGGAAGAGAATATATATTAAAAGCATATAATGAAGCTGTAAAAGAAGAATATAAATTCTTTAGCTTTGGGGATGCAATGTTTATAAAATAACAGGAGAATACAGATAAGTAAAGAAAACTTACCAATGATAGTACCAGATTTAGCAAAAGTGAAAAAAGTGCAGTAATGGGAGTTGAATTAATGTTAATGTTGAAAAAAATGCAACAACAGTATTCTGATAATGAAAAAATAGAAAAAGAAATAAAAACATATCCTAGAGTTATTAGTATAGAAACACATTCAACTAATATAGAATTACTTGATGCACTTAATGAATTAGGATATATCCAAAAACAAGAAAAAAAGTTTTTAAAGAATAGTAGACTAATAATAGAAAGATTAGGATTTGGAGAAGTTAAAAGTGCAATGACAGCAATGAGATCAGTATTAAAAAAAGAAGATAGATATAAAAAAAAATTTATCATTATTCATTTAAACTTACAGACAAACCACTTGATTTTGAAGAAATATACCAAAAATATAAGGAAAGCAAAGAATCATTTGCAAATAGAGTTGAAAGAGAAAATACAGATAGTAGTAAAGAATACAGAAAAGAAGTGTACATAGGAGATGAAATAGAACAAACTCAGGTACAATCAAAAGAAAAAGGTGAAGCAATTCAGGAAAATATAAAACAAGACCAACAAGAAAAGATGAAGGAATAGAACATTAAAAGAAAGGATGAGAAAATGAAGCCAGCAGTAACTTATGAATTATTACATGAATGTAAACAAACAGGAGCACGAAGAGGAGTTATACATACACCACATGGTGATATTCAAACACCTATATTCATGCCAGTAGGAACACAAGCTACAGTCAAATCAATGACTCCAGAAGAATTAAAAGAAGAAGTAAAAGCACAAATAATATTATCAAATACATATCATTTATATTTAAGACCAGGACAAGAAATTGTAAAAGAAGCAGGTGGACTTCATAATTTCATGAAATGGGATAGACCAATATTAACAGATAGTGGAGGATTTCAAGTATTTAGTTTAAGTTCATTAAGAAAAATAACAGAAGAAGGAGTTGCTTTTCATTCACATTTAGATGGGAGTAAACATTTATTTACACCAGAAAGTGTAATGAAAACAGAAGAAGATTTAGGTGCTGATATAATAATGGCATTTGATGAATGTTGTCCATATCCATCAACATATGAATATACAAAAAATTCAATGGAAAGAACTACTAGATGGGCAAAGAGATGCAAAGAAGCACATACAACAGAAAATCAAGCATTATTTGGAATTATACAAGGTGGATTTTTCGAAGACTTAAGAAAGAAATCAGCAGAAGATTTAATTGCATTAGATTTACCAGGATATGCAATTGGTGGAATAAGTGTTGGTGAACCAAAAGAAGAATTCTTAAAAATGTTATATTATACAACACCATTAATGCCAAAAGATAAACCAAGATATTTAATGGGAGTTGGAACACCAGATTATTTAATAGAAGCAGCATTAGCAGGAATAGATATGTGCGATTGTGTATTACCAACAAGAATTGCAAGAAATGGAACAGCATTAACATCACATGGAAAAGTTGTTGTAAGAAATGCAACATATGAAAGAGATTGGACACCATTAGATCCTGAATGTGATTGTTATACATGTAAAAATTATACAAGAGCATATATAAGACATTTAGTGAAAGCAAATGAAATATTAGGAGTAAGATTACTTTCAATACATAATTTAAGATTTTTAACTAGATTAATGGAAAATATTAGAAATGCAATTGAAAATGATTGCTTGGGAGATTTTAAAACAGAATTTTATAAAAAATATGGATATGAAAACTAAAGAAAAGGAGGCAGATTTTGATGGAATTGTATTATGAAGAAGAAGAAAAAACAAAGAAAAAATCAAAGGCACCTATTTTTATAGGGGTATTTATAGTAATATTAATACTTTTAACAATTGCAATTGTTTATGCAATTATGTATATAAAAACGACAGTATTAAAAGTTAAGATAAATGATGTTTCACAAAATGAATTTGGAAAATTAGTTGAAAGTATCATAACTGAATCTGGAGAAAAACAAATGTATTTTCCGATCAGAAAAGTAGCAAAATATTTTGGATATTCAGATTATGCAGGAGATTATACGACAAAATCAGAAGATAGCACCAAATGCTATGTAGATAATAATGAAGAAATTGCTTTATTTACATTAAATTCTAATGTAATAATATTGTCAAGAAGTGGATTTCAAAATGAGGAAATTACGATAGATGAAAAGATTTTTGAAAAAGGAAATGAATTATATACAACAATAGATGGACTAGAAAAATCTTTTAATATTATTTTTAATTATGATTCAACAAAAAACACCATTAATATTTACACTTTAGATTATTTAGTAGAATTTTATGCAAATAAATATAATTTAGGAGAAAAAACTTATTCGACATTAATTAATGATGAAAAAGCTATTAGAGAGGGACTATTAATTGTGCATGGAGATGAATATAATGCTACTAATTATGGGGTTATAAATGTAACAAGTGGAAAATATCTTTTTGAACCTAAATATGATTACATTTCATATTTACCATATACATCACAATTTTTAATAGAAAGTAATGGAAAATATGGAATAACAGATAAAGACGGAAAAGTAAAATTAAAAGTTTCATATGATGAAATTCAAATAGCAGATAATAAAAACAAATTATATCTTGTAAAAGAAAATTCATTATATGGTATGGTAGATTCAGACGGAAAAATAGTATTACCTTCTAGATTTCAAAATATAGGAATTAATGGAGGAGCATTTGAACAAAATAGAATAGATAATCAGTATATATTGGTAAAAGAATTAATACCTGTAAAATATAATGGAATGTGGGGATTTTATAATGTAAAAGGAGAAAGAGTTACAGACTTTATATTTACAGATATTGGTTGTCAAGAAACAAGGGTAACAAATTCATATCCTGTTGTAGAAATTCCAAGTTTAAATTTAGTTGTTGTACAAACAGATTCAAATGGTTACAATTTAGTTAATAGAAAAGGAGCGATAAGAATAGGTGCTTCTCTAAACTCAGTATATCTAAAAACAGATGCTGCAACTGGAAAAAATACATATTATATGACATATGGTGGAACTAGTGAAATAACAAGAGATATTGAAGAATTTTTTGCATCAATGGGAGTTAGTGAATAATAAAAACAAATGAAGAAAGGAGAAAAATGTTATAAATAACATTTAAAAAAAGAAATGGCAGTAAAAAATAAAAATACATGGATATTAATAATATTTATATGTGCAGGACTTGTAATAGGAGGATTAATAGGGCAACTTTCAGCACAAGTTGAATGGTTAAATTGGCTTTCATTTGGACAGGAATTTGGATTATCACAACCATTAGTATTAGACTTAAGTGTTTTAAAAATAACATTTGGATTTGTAGTTAATATTAATATGGCAAGTATTATTGGGATGGTAATTGCATTATTTATATATAGATGGATTTAAAAATTTAAGGGGGAAATATAATGAAAATAAAAGAGTCATTTAGACAAGGGAAACATACTTCAAGAAAATTTTTTATAATTGAAATTATATGTATTTTAATAATTGTTTTATCTGCATTTATAATGAGTGAAAGAATTGAAAATGAGAAACCTAATGCAACAGATTTTAGTCAAAATGGGGCAATAGGAACAGAAACAGGAAAATATGTATATTTACAGATAGATGGATTAAGTGATGTAATAGCAACAGATACAGAAACTGAAAATGAAAAATATTATATTGCAATAAATGGTTATGATTGGTATATTGTTAGTTTAGGAAGTTCAGATATAGAAGAGTTAAAAAATATTCAAGCATATACATATGGGAGAATTGAAAATAGACCAGCATCAGTAACTATTTATGGAATTACTGAAGAAGTACCAAATGAACTTAAACAAATTGCAGTAGATTTTTATAATCAAGGACTTGATGATAATGAAAAAATTACAGTAGATGAATTTGAAAATTATTTTGGAAGTGTAATGTTAAATGCAACTAAAGATCCAGTTGATGTTTCATTAGAATTAATTTTAATATTAATCTCAGCAATAACATTGTTTGTTACAATTATTGTTCAAATATGTAATAAGGTAGTAAGAGTAAAAATATTTAAATATTTAGAAAAAAATAATTATGAAAAAGAACTTGAAAAACAATTAGAAGATAATGTTGAGGAAACATTTTTCAATGAGAAATTGATTATAACTAAAGACTTTGTTGTAGATACAACAGATGGAACTTTTGTAGCAGTTAAATTCTCAGATATAAAATGGGTATATACCCATAGATTAAAATATTATGGATTAGTTTCAATTTCAAATAATATTATAATGATACTAAAAGACGGAAAAACACAATTTCAATGTTTAGATACTAAGGGAAAACTTTCAGATGAGTTTGAAAAAGCATTTGACAAAATTTGTGAAAAATTACCAAATGATTCACTAAAAGGTTATACTCAAGAAAATATAAAAGAATTTAAAGAATATAAAAAAGAATTAAAAAATAATATGTAATAAAAAAGAATAGTCAAATTTTATTTGACTATTCTTTTTGCATGATAACTAAAAATAATTTTAACTTCTTAACCTAATTAAAATTGCTATAGCTAATAAAATAAGTAAAACTCCAACAACGATAAGGCAAATACTTAAAATATTTGTTAATTGTAAATCAAAATTTGAAGCAGTAACAGCAGTTGAATATTGTGAAGAAGTCAATTTTGTTGTATTAGTGTTTGAAGAAGATTTTTCATTTGATGTACTTTGTGTATTAGTAGTTTGTGCTGTAGAAGAGGTAGTAGTTGTACTAGCAGTAGCTGCATATGAATGACAACAAAAACTTATTAATAATATTCCTATAATAAAAAATATTTTTGATAATTTTGACATTTATAAGTCCTCCTAAAAAATAATATTATTACATTTATATATAATAACAAAATTGTATGAAAAAGTCAATTAAAATTATTAGGTATATATTTTTATTTTACAATTGTATAAGATTTATTGTTCATAATTAGTTCATATTAATTTGCTATAATACATCATGTTGAAACGGAAAAAGATGGAAAATCCGTTGTATTACCACGTTTAAAATAAATTATAAATTTGAAAGGAGCAAATGCAAATGCAAAAATTTGGAGAATTTGTATGTAAACACAAAAGAATAATACTAATAATCATGTTAATTTTATTAATTCCATCAATAATTGGAATGAAAGCTACAAGAATTAATTATGACATATTAGTCTACTTACCAGATGACATAGAAACAATACAAGGAGAAAATATATTATCAGAAGATTTTAATATGGGAGCTTTTTCAATTATCTTGTTAGAAGATATGGAAACAAAAGATATATTAAAATTAGAAGATGAAATAAAACAAGTAGATAATGTAGCAAAAGTAATATCAGGAGCAGATGTATTGGGAACAAGTATTCCAGTAGAGATGTTACCAGATGAAGTAAAAGATGAGTTATATAAAGATAACACAACAGTAATGTTAGTAACATTTAAAGAAGCAATATCATCAGATGCAACAATGAATACAGTACAACATTTAAGAGATATTACAGACAAACATTGTAAGATAAGTGGTATGACAGCAACATTACTAGATACAAGAGACTTGTCAAATTCAGAAGTTGCAATATATGTAATAATAGCAGTTATATTATGTTTAATCGTACTAGAAATAGCATTAGACTCTTATGTAGCACCAATATTATTGTTAGCAAATATAGGAATAGCAATATTATACAATATGGGAACAAATATCTTTTTAGGAGAGATATCATATATAACAAAGGCAATAAGTGCAGTATTACAATTAGGTGTAACAATGGATTTTGCAATATTCTTATATCATAGTTATCAAGCAGAACTAAAAAATACAACAGATAGAAATCAAGCAATGAGTATTGCAATATCAAAAACATTTATATCAGTATTAGGAAGTTCATTAACAACAATTGCTGGATTCTTAGCATTATGTAGTATGAATTTAACATTAGGAAAAGACATAGGAATTGTTATGGCAAAAGGTGTATTATTTGGTGTAATAAGTGTTGTAACAATATTACCAAGTTTAATACTTATGTTTGATAAAGCAATTCAAAAAACAAAACATAAAGAATTATTACCAAAATTCACAACAATAAGTGAATTTAATATAAAACATTATAAAGCAATAATTGTAATATTTATAATTGCATTACCAATAGCATTATATGGATATAACAATACAAAAGTATATTATAAATTAGATAGTTCATTACCTGAAACACTAGATAGTATTTCAGCAAATAACACATTAAAAGATAAATTTGGATTAGTATCACAAGAAATGATTTTAATAAATAAAGATACACCAAATGATGAAATTAATGAAATGTTGGATAAAATAGAAGAATTAGATGGAGTAGATTTTACATTAAGTTATTCAAAATTATCTGAATTAGGTATTCCAGAAGAAATGTTACCAGAAGATTTATTGAGTATCTTCCAAAGTGATAAATATCAAATGATATTAATAAATTCAGAATATGAAATTGCAACAGGTGAATTAAATAATCAAATAGCTAAAATAAATGAAATAGTAAAACAATATGATTCAGATGCTAAAGTAGTTGGTGAAGGACCATTAATGAAAGACTTAGTAGAAATAAGTGATCATGATTTTAATAGTGTAAACACAGTATCAATAGGAATTATATTTGTAATAATGATGTTTGTATTAAAATCAATATCATTACCAGTTTTATTAGTTATAGCAATAGAATTTGCAATATTTATAAATATGGGTATTCCATATTATACAAATACAACGATACCATTTATAGCATCAATAGTAATAGGAACAATTCAATTAGGTGCAACAATAGATTATGCAATTTTAATAACAACAAAATATATTCAAAATAGAAAAGATGGAAAAGACAAAAAACAAGCTGTATCAGAAGCTTTAGGAACATCAATAAATTCAATTATAGTTAGTGGATTATGTTTCTTTGGAGCAACATTCGGAGTTGGAGCATATTCAAAAATAGAAATGATAGGAAGCTTATGCACATTGATGTCAAGAGGAGCTATTATAAGTGTTATAGTAGTTATTACAGTATTACCAGCATTCTTAATGATATTTGATAGACTTGTTTGTAAAACAACAATAGGAATGAAATCGGTTGAAAAATAATTACAATTTTGGCTGTGGCGAATTTCATTTAAAACGCAGTTACATACACTGCGTATGCGCCTTTGCCTTTTAAATAAAATTCTTCTTGCCAAAATTTAATTCTTTCCCAACCAAAAAAACAAAAAATTAATCAAAAATGTCGTAATTAAAAAGAAAGGAAGTTAAAAAAATGGATAAAAACGAATTATGTAAAAAAGTATCTGCAGGTATGTTATTAGTAACAATGAGTTTATATGCAACACCAGTATTTGCATATTCAAAAGATGAAACTGTTTATTCTAAATTAAATTCAGAAGGAAATAGTTATAAAACAATAGTTAGTACACATTTAAAAAATACAGATAGTGAAAATACACTTAATGATTTAACAAATCTAACAAATATAAAAAATACTAATGGAGACGAAAAATTTAGTCAAAATGGAAATTCTTTAATATGGGATGCTCAAAAACATGATATTTATTATCAAGGAGAAAGTGAAAGTGAATTACCAATTTCATGTTCAGTAAAATATGAATTAGATGGTGAAGAAATTTCTGCTAAAGATATTGCAGGAAAAAGTGGAAAAGTAAAAGTTACAATAACTTATGAAAATAAATCAGAAAATTTGGTAAATATTAATGGAAAAACACAAAAATTATATACACCATTTGTTGTTGTTGCAGGAACAATGATAAATAATAAAAATAATAGAAACATTGAAGTTTCAAATGGAAAAGTAATTGATGATGGAACAAGAACTATAGTTTTAGGTGTTGCTTTACCAGGATTACAAGAAAGCTTAAATATATCTAAAGATAAATTAGATATACCAAGTTCAATAGAAATTACAATGGATGCAACAGATTTTGAGATGGGAAGTATTATGAATTATGTTACACCAAAATTATTAGAAGATGAAGATATAGAGTCATTTGACGGATTAGATGAATTATATTCACAAGTTGAAACATTACAAAATTCAATGAATCAAATTCAAGATGGTGCAAACACATTAAAAGAAGGAACAGATACTTATACAGAGAAAATGCAAGAATTTGAAAATGCAATGGGAATGATTCAAAGTGGAATGGCAAGTGCTAATTCAAATTATACAAAAATTAATGATGGGATAAAAACATTAAATAGTAGTACAGGAACATTAAATAGTGGTTCAAAACAAGTTGCTGATGGTGTTTCTCAAATTGAAACAAATTTAAATACAATAAATGAAAAATTAGGAGAAGTACTTGCAGGAACACAAAGCTTAAAATCTGGTGAAACAGAACTTGTTGCTGGAATTGATACAATATTAACAAAATTAAATGGAATAGATGTATCTGATAATACAGAAAAAATTACAGAATTAACACAATTAGTTAATGCAAATAAAGCAACTATTGAAAAATTAACAAGTGCAACAACTTTATTAACAAAACAATATGAAGCATTAAAAGATGAACAATCAAAAACTCAAGTAAAAACACAAATCGATTTTAATAAGCAAATGATTCAATTATTAACAGTAAATACACAAGCACAAGAACAAACAATTGCAACATTAAAAGCAACAGATTTATCTGCAATAAATGAATTAAAAGCAGGATTGACACAAGTAAAAACAGGATTAACAAAATTAAGTGCAGGAACAGATTCATTAACAAGTGGAGTTACACAAATAAAAGGTGGAACAGCGTTACTTGCAGAAAAAACAGGTGAATTAAGTCAAGGTGCTAATACAATATATCAAGGAACAACAAAATTAGCACAAGCAACAAGTACATTAAAAGATGGTTCTAGTCAAATGAAAGATGGATTAAGCACATTAGATAATAGTTCAGCACAATTATTACAAGCAAATACACAATTAACAGAAGGTGCACAAACAATAAATGATGGTGCAACAACATTAGCTGATGGAATTGCAACATTTAATGAAGAAGGAATTAAAAAAATCTGTAATTTTGTAAATGGAGATTTAAAAGATTTAACAACAAGAGCTGAAAAGTTAACAGATTTAGCAAAATCTTATAATAGTTTTACAATGGTTGAAGATGGTGTTGAATCAAATTCAAAATTTGTTATGATTATAGATGCTGTAAAAAAACAAGAAGCAACTTCAAAACAAGAATATATAGTTGAAGATAATAATAAACAAAATTAAAATCTTTGAATATAAGTTTTTCATTACATTCCTCGGCTTATTACGAAATTTAAGAAATTCTAATTTATTTTATGGCACCCTTCCACTAAAGTGAACTCTTTCCATAAAATTTCATAGAATTTCTAAAATTTCTTCATGCGCATTCGTCATTACATTTAAAACTTATATTTCAAGACATTTATTGCATTTATAAAAAAGATATTATATAATTAAAGAGGTGATAACATGTTTAATATATTAGTAGTAGAAGATGATAAAAATTTAAGAAAATTAATAACAACATATTTACAAAGAAATAAATATAACACTTATGAAGCAACAAATGGAGAAGAAGCATTAAATGTGTTAGATCAAAGTTATATTGACTTAATTGTAAGTGATATAATGATGCCTAAAATGGATGGATATGAATTAATAAAATCATTAAGAGAAGCTAAATATGATGTTCCGATATTGATAATTACTGCTAAAAGTGAAATTGAAGATAAAAAAGAAGGATTTTTACTTGGAGCAGATGATTATATGGTAAAACCTATAGATATAGAAGAAATGCTTTTAAGAATACAAGTATTATTACGAAGAAGCAAAAGTGCAAGTGAAAAAAAGATACAAATAGGTGATTTGTTATTAAATTATAATCAATTAAGTGTTATAAAAAAAGATAAAGTCTATAATTTAGCACAAAAAGAATTTTACCTATTATATAAACTGTTAAGTACGCCAAATACAATATTCACAAGACAAGAATTAATAGAAGAAGTATGGGGGCTAGAAAGTGACTCAGATTATAGAACAGTAGATGTACACATAAAAAGAATAAGAGAAAAAATGAAAGATGTAGATGAGTTTGAAATTGTAACAATTAGAGGAATAGGATATAAAGCTATAATACATGAGAAGGGTTAAAAATGTTTGAAAGAATTTTTGGAAAAAGAAAATCATTACAAAGAAATTTAGTAATAGATTTGATAATATGTATAATAATTGTAATGTTTATTTCATTAGTTGGATTTTATATATTTGTAAATAAAGAAACACTTAATAGTTTGATACAAGTTAATTTTGAAAATAAAGAACAAATAAAAGAAATATTAGGAATAACAAGAAGAAGTGTAGTTTTATTGATAATAAATACAATATTAATAAGTACAATAGTAATGAGAATAACAAGTAAGAAAATACTACAACCAATAAAAAAAATGACAGAAGCAACAAAGAAAGTTGCTTCTGGAGATTTTAATGTAAAACTTGAATCACAAAGAGAAGATGAAATTGGTGAACTAACTCA
Source organism: uncultured Clostridia bacterium (assembly GCA_934141555.1). GTDB lineage: Bacteria > Bacillota > Clostridia > TANB77 > CAG-508 > CAG-269. Next base: position 81,941 of record CAKPCK010000007.1, read on the forward strand.
AAATTTTAATCAAATGGTAAAAGAACTAGGAAAAGTTGAAGTAATTCAAAAAGACTTTATAAATAATGTATCACATGAAATAAAAACACCAATAAGTTCAATACAAGGATTTGCAAAATTATTAGAAGATGAAAATTTACCAGAAGCTGAAAGAAAAGAATATGCAGAAATAATAATTGAAGAATCAAATAGATTACTTAATTTATCAACAAATATATTAAGACTTTCAAAAATTCAAAATCAAGGAAAAATAGTAAAAAAAGACCATATTAATATAACAGAACAATTAAGAAAAGCAATTGCAGTACTTGAAAATAAATGGAATAAGAAAAGTTTAACATTTAATATATCTACTAAAGATATATATTATGATGGTGATGAAGAACTTACATTTCAAGTTTGGATGAATTTAATAGATAATGCTATAAAATTTTCAAATACAAATGGAAAAATTACAATAGATGTGAAAGAAGAAATTGATGAAATTGTAGTAAAAATTAAAGATAATGGAATAGGAATGAGCAAAGAAGAGCAAGAAAGAATATTTACGAGATTTTATCAAATAGACAAGTCACATTCACAAGAGGGAAGCGGATTAGGATTATCTATTGTAAAAAGTATTATAGATTTATCTGATGGAAAAATTGAAGTAGAAAGTAAGGAAAATTCAGGAACAACATTTACTATAAAACTTCCTATTGAAAAAGAAAATAATAAAATAATAATTTAATGAAATTGTTGAAATAATTATTATAGTATGATATAAAGAAAATGAAGGAGTGATTTATATGGAATATTTTGAAAAAATTATGAAAAAAACAGGATGGACATCTTTGTTATCATCAATAGTTTTTGCAATATTAGGAATTATATTAATTACAAATCCAGAAGGAACAGTAAAATTTGTTTCTGCAATATTGGGAATTATGTTTATACTTGCAGGAGCATATAAAATAATAAGTTATTATCAAAACAAAGGAAAATATGATATCATGAATTATGATATAGCTTATGGAATTATAGCAGTTATATTAGGAATTGCAACAATTGCATATAGTGAACAAATAAGTTCAATATTTAGAATTATTATAGGAATATGGATTGTTTATAGCAGTATAATGAGATTTAGTTTAGCATTAAAATTAAAAACTATAAGTTCAAATGTATGGATATATAGTATAATACTAGCTATTTGTATGTTTATTTGTGGATTATATACAATATTTGTATCTAATTTAGTTGTTGTTTCAATTGGTATAAGCATATTAATTTATGCAATTATTGATGCTATTGAAGATATTATATTTTTAGTTAATGTTAATAAATTAAGCTAAGAATTATAAAGCTATCGGCTAATTTGCCGATGGCTTTTTTGTTTTTAGAAAACCCCCAGATAGTCTGGGGGTTCGAGAAAGCTTTAGCGATGAGTATACAAAAATCTCCT
>CAKPCK010000008.1 GCA_934141555.1 uncultured Clostridia bacterium
AGTATAAAGACATTATTTACAGGAGGAGCTTCTGTTGATCAAATGGTTGGAATTGTTGGTATTTCTGAAATAGTTGTTAAAACAGCAGGAATTGCTAATTATATAAATTTAATGACTTTAATTTCAATATCATTAGGAATAACTAACTTATTACCAATACCTGCATTAGATGGTGGTAAAATTTTAATATTAATTATAGAAATAATTAGAAGAAAACAAATGAAGGTTGAAACAGAAGCCAAAATTCAAATGATAGGATTTTCAATTTTACTTGCACTTTCATTAATTGTAACTTATAATGATATTATAAGAATTTTATAGAAAGAGTGGGAACTAATGAAGAAAATATATTATAATTTAATAAGAAATCAAAAAGGAATATCATTAATAGCATTAACAGTAACTATATTAGTACTATCAATAGTTACATCAATTGTTGTATATAATGCCAAAAACAATATAGAAATAAGAGAATATAAAAAACTTGCAAATGATTTGGAAGTATTACAAAATAAGATTGATATGTACTATTTAAAAAATGAACAACTTCCAGTCTTAAATATAAATGATGTTCCAGTAGAATATGAGGGTCCAACTTATTATTTAAGTCAAAAACAAAGTAATGATAACGATAATTATTATATAATAGATTTAAATTCTATATCAGGAGTTACGTTAAACTTTGGAAAAGATTTTTATAGAATAAATCAAAATGCAAGTAATATTGATGAAAGTATGACAGATTTATATATAGTAAATGAACAAAGTCATAGAATTTATTATGCTAAAGGAATTGATACTGGTGATAATAAATACTATACAATTGGAAAAGATAGTGAAGTTGATATTAAAACTATAAATGATTTAAACGGATCTATTGAAATTAATGTAAATTTATCGGATATGGACTTAAATATATCTGAATATCAAAAATTTAATATTGGAATTTTCCTAGATGAAAATGGTACTGTACCAGCATTTGAAGATTATAGTAAAGAGATAAAGTTTGAAAACTCTAATAGTGCAACTGTTAGTTATAATAATATTCCAGAAGGAACTTATTATATTTTTGCGCTTGCTGCAAATGGAAGAACAATAACATTGTCAGATTATTGGAGGGTAAGGGGACATACTGATTATGTTCTTCAGTATAATTTTGGAACTGATATGAACGGAACAAATAGTTTTATAGTTAAAGGCGAATCTAAGCAACAAGTAGTACTTAATTATGTTGTAACATATCAACCTGCTAGCTAAATAGTTATAATGTGAAGTAAAGAAAATAGCAAGTAAAACTTGCTATTTTCTTTATTTTGTAGTAAAATAGAAACGACATTTTATAAATAATAATAAACTAAATATAACCAATAAAAAGAGAGGTAATTTAAATGTACAGAACACATAATTTAGGAGAACTTAGAATAGAAAATGTAAATCAAGAAGTAGAACTATCTGGATGGGTACAAAAAATACGTAATTTAGGTGGAATGATATTTATAGATTTAAGAGATCAATTTGGAATAACACAAATAGTAATAAATGACGAAAAAATGCAAGAACAAGTAAAAAATGTTCCAACAGAAAGTTGTATTCACATATGTGGTAAAGTTGTGGAAAGAAGTAGTAAAAATCCTAAAATGCCAACAGGAGATATAGAAGTTGTAGCAAATAAATTCGAGATATTAGGAAAATGTAAAAATGTATTGCCATTTGAAATAAATACAGACCAAGAAGTAAGAGAAGATTTAAGACTTGAATATAGATTTTTAGATTTAAGAAATGAAAAATTACACAATATAATTTTATTAAGATCAAAAATCCTAAAAACATTAAGAGATAAAATGGATGAATTAGGATTTGCAGAAATACAAACACCAATACTTGCAAATTCATCACCAGAAGGAGCAAGAGACTTTTTAGTACCAAGTAGATTACATCCAGGTGAATTTTACGCATTACCACAAGCACCACAACAATTTAAACAATTATTAATGGTAAGTGGTTTTGATAAATATTTTCAAATAGCACCATGTTTTAGAGATGAGGATCCACGTGCTGATAGAGCACCAGGAGAATTCTATCAATTAGATTTTGAAATGAGTTTTGCAACACAAGAAGATGTATTTAAAGTAGTTGAAGATGTTATACCATATACATTTAAAAAATTTACAAATTGGAAAGTTGATGAAGGTCCATTTATACGTATTCCATATAGAGAAGCAATGGAAAAATACGGAATAGATAAGCCAGACTTAAGAAATCCATTAATTATTCAAGATGTAACAAAAGTATTTGAAAATATAGAATTTAATGCATTTAAAGATAAAACAGTAAAAGCTATAGTTGTACCAAATGGTGCTGAGCAAGGAAGAAAATTCTTTGATAAGATGACAGAATTTGCTACAACAGATGAAGTTGGAGCTAAAGGATTAGCTTGGACTAAATTTGAGAAAGATGGAACAGTACAAGGTGGAATTGCTAAATTTATAACAGATGAAGCAAAAGCTAAATTAGAAAATGAATATGGAGTAAAAGCGGGAGACAGTATATTCTTTATAGCAGATGAATTCCATAAAGCACAAAAAATTGCAGGTCTTGTAAGAATTGAGCTTGGAAAGAGATTAGACTTATTAGAGAAAGATACATATAGATTCTGTTTTATAGTAGACTTCCCAATGTATGAATTATCAGATGAAGGAACAATAGATTTCTGCCATAACCCATTCTCAATGCCACAAGGTGGATTAGAAGCATTAGAATCAAAAGATCCATTAGATATATTAGCATATCAATTTGATTTAGTATGTAATGGATATGAAACAATGTCAGGAGCAGTAAGAAACCATGATCCAGAAATAATGGTTAAAGCATTTGAAATTGCAGGATATACAGAAGAAGATGTAAAAAATAGATTTGGAGCATTATATAATGCATTCCAATATGGTACACCTCCACATGCTGGAGCTGCACCTGGTGTAGATAGAATGGTAATGCTTATAGCAGATTCAACAAATATAAGAGAAGTTATAGCATTTCCTAAAAATAAGAAAGCAAGAGATCTATTAATGAGAGCACCATCAGTTGTTACAAAACAACAATTAGATGATGTACATATTTCAATAAAAGAAGATTAATGAAAAAAGCACTAATTTAATTAGTGCTTTTTTATATATAATAATTTATTCTTCCCAGAAAGATTTATATGTTCTATAAGCAGAATATATATCAAATTTACTTGTAACTTCATAAGGAGAATGCATTGAAAGTAGAGGAATACCACAATCTATTACATCTACACCTTTATTAGCTAATATATAAGCGATTGTACCACCGCCACCAACATCAACTTTTCCAAGTTCAGCAACTTGATATTTAATATCATTTTTCTCTAAAACATTTCTTACCCATGCAACATATTCTGCATTAGCATCAGAAGCACCAGATTTTCCACGAGCACCAGTATATTTATTTAAACTAATACCTTTTCCTAAATATCCAGCATTATGTCTGTCTGAAACACTAGCATATAATGGATCAAAACCTGCATCAACATCTGCAGAAAGCATTTTTGAGAAACAAAATACTTTATCTAATAGATTTGTTCTATTTTCACCTGTTTTATTTAATAATTCAGAAATAAAATAATCAAATACATGTGATTCCATACCTGTATTTCCCATACTTCCAATTTCTTCTTTATCAGATAAAATACAAATAGCTGTTGTTTTTACATTTTCAAGAGACATCATAGCTTTTAAAGATGTGTAAGCACAAACTTTATCATCTTGACCATATGCTGCAACCATGCTACCATCAAAACCTAATGAACGAGCTTTAAATGCAGGAACAACTTCAAGTTCAGAACTTAATAAATCAGCTTCTGTAATATCATATTTTTGATTTAATATATTTAAAATATTTAATTTTACAGCTTCTGCTTCAGATTTATTTCCATAAGGAATATTTCCTAATAATAAATTTAAATCTTCACCATCAATTCCATTTTTTAATTTTTTCTCCATTTGGTCTTGAGCTAAATGTGGTAATAAATCAGTAATTACAAATATAGGATCATTTTCATCTTCACCAATATTTACTAATATTTTTTCACCATTTGCTTTAGCAATAACACCATGAATACTTAATGGAATTGTTGTCCATTGATATTTTTTTATTCCACCATAATAGTGTGTTTTAAAATATGCAAAACCTGTATCTTCATAAAGTGGATTTGGTTTTAAGTCAAGTCTTGGTGAATCAATATGTGCTCCAACAATTTGAAGACCTTTTTCTAATTTTTCTGTACCAATTACTGCTAAATACATACTTTTATCTCTATTTATATAATAAACTTTATCACCAGGTTTTAAAAATTCACATTTTGTAACATCTCTAAAACCATTTTGCTCAGCCATTTCTTTTGCGGCAATAACAAATTCTCTTTCTATTTTTGCTTTGTTTAAGAAATTCATATATCCATTTGAAAAAGTATAAATAGCTTCTTTTTCTCTGTCATTAATTGAATTCCATCCAAGTTCTTTTTTGTTAAATAACTTTTCTTTTAATTCTTTTGAATTTTCTTCCATCTTTTTCATCCTTTCTTTTGAGTATTTTTATCAAAGTTAGTATATCACTTTAAAAAATATTTTTCCATAAAATTAGAAAAAATATACAAAAAAGTATTACTTGTAATTATTTTTGTACAGCCTAGAAATATAAACTTTGAATGAAATGACGAATGCGCATGGAAAAATTTTAGAAATTCTTTGCAATTTTATGGAAAGAGTTCACTTCAGTGGAAGGGTGCCATAAAATAAATTAGAATTTCTTAAATTTCGCAATAAGCCGAGGAATGGAATAAAAAGTTTATATTTCTAGGCTATAATAAATCATTATATTATATGAAATTGATTAAAATTTGAATACAATGTCTATAATGATAAAAAGGAAGGAATGATGAAATATGAGCTCATTATGGATAGAAACTACAAAAGATGAAATACAATTAAATTCATTAAATGGTGATGAGAAAACAGAAATATGTATTATAGGAGCAGGTTTGTTTGGATTAACAACAGCATATTATTTAAGCAAATATGGGAAAAAAGTTATTGTAATAGATAAAGATAAGATTGGAGAGAAGGTAAGTGGAAATACAACAGGAAAAATTACAAGTCAACATGAATTATTTTATAATTATTTAATTAATGATTATGGAGAAGGATTTGCAAGAAAATATTTAGAAGCAAATGAAAAGGCGATTATAAATATACAGAAAATTATAAAAGAAGAACAAATAGATTGTGACTTTGAAATTAAATCGTCATATGTATTTGCACAGAAAGAAGATGAAGTTTTAGATATAGAAAAAGAAGTAAATGCAGTAAATAAAATAGGTAAAAAAGCAGAATTTGTAAATGAAATAAGAAATTTTCCGCTTAAAATAAAAGGAGCAATAAAATTTGAAAATCAGGCACAATATCATCCAAGAAAATATATGTTAGGTTTGTGTAAATCTATATTAACCAAAAACAAAATATATGAAAATACAACAGCCATAGAAGTAGAAAGAAGCGGGAATAATTACATTATTCATACAGATAAAGGAGATATAGAAACAGAGAAAATTGTAATTGCAACACATTATCCAATATTAAATATGCCAGGATTTTATTTTACAAAAATGTATCAATCAACATCATATGTAATTGCAATAGAAACAAATCAAAAATTACCGGATGGTATGTTTATAAGTGCAAAAGAGCCAATATATTCATTTAGAACGGCTAAATATCAAGGAAAAGACATATTATTGATATGTGGTTCTGATCATAAAACAGGAGAAGCAATTGCAACAAATGAAAAATATAAAGAATTAGAAGATTTAGCAAAAAAATATTATCCAGATTGTAAAATATTATTTAAATGGAATACAAGAGATTGTATTAGTCTAGATAAAATTCCATATATAGGAGAATTCTCTAGTTTTATGAAAGGAGTATATGTAGGAACAGGATTTAAAAAATGGGGAATGGCATTTTCAAATGTTTCTGCAAATATAATTGTTGATGAGATTTTAGAAAAAGAAAACGAATATAAAGAAATATTTAATTCAAAAAGAATTAAACCAATAAAAAATAGATGGGAAGTAAAAAATATGGTCGTAAACACGGCAAATAATTTAGTTTTTGATAAATTTAGAATAGAACCATATAGTATAGAACAAATAGCAAATGATAATGGAGCAATAATCGAAAAAGACGGAGATATAATTGGTGTTTATAAAGATACAATAGGAAAAGTATATGCAGTAAAGCCAATGTGTGCACATTTAGGGTGTTTATTAAAATGGAATAATACTGATAAAACATGGGATTGTCCATGTCATGGAAGTAGGTTTGATTATATGGGAAAAAATATTTATGAGCCAGCAATTAATGGACTAAAAACTATAAAAATATGATTAAAAAATATTTACAAAAAAAGCTTGATTTGCTATAATAAATTTGTATAAAAAGAGCAAAAACTGAAGAACAATTAAAAACAAAGGAGACCATGTAATATGGAATATGAAAATACAACTGAATTAGCAAATAGGGAAGAAGCATGCCAAAAAGTTAAACAAATAGCTAAAGTAATAGAAAAAATAAAAATAAATAATTATTTGAAACTTGGTGGAATATCAGAAGAAGATAGACAAAAACTAGAACAATTAGAAAGTAGTATGAATACTGTTGCAAGAGAAAATGGTTTACAAAAATTAGCAGAGCAATTAAGTACAACAATATCTGAAAGATATGATATAGAAAATGAACCAAATATAGAAGCTGAAGAAGGACAAAATTTTGTAAAAGATAGATTAGAAGCATATAGAGGAGCAATTGATGCAGAAGTACAAGCATTAAAAACAGGTAAAATATCAAAAGCACAAAGATGTCAAAAAAGAGCTAGTATGCTAATGCAACAATTAGAAAAAGATGATATTCAAAGAGCAGTTGAATATAAAAGGGGAAGTTTTGCGGGATTAAATGTGTCTTTGAATATATCTACAGAAAAAGTTCAATTATGGAAAAAAAGATTTAAAGGATGCTGGAGAGAAGAAGATTTTAATAAAAGAAGAAATATTACTCAAGAAATAACAAACATCACAAAACCAAAAACTAACGAAATGAATAGTAAAGAATTATTTGCTGAAGTTGAAATTTAATTTTATGCAAATAATGAAAGGAGAACAAAAGAAGTGGAACAAGATTTATCAAAAGCATTTACAGAAGTATATGAAATATTAAAAGTTACACCAATTGAATTAACGAGTAAGATTCCAACAAAATTTCGAAAGATTATAGAAGAAAATAGAGATAAAGAATATAGATTTCAATTAGAAGAATCATTTGATGAAAAAGATTTAAAAGAAGAGACTATTGTTATACTAGGTTTGATATACAGAGACTTTTTGGCTGATCCTGAAGAAAGAGAAGAGTTACAATTAAAAGACACAGAAGCTATTAAAAAAGTTGAAGAAGGTATAAAACAAAAATATGATATAGAAAATGTATTTGATAGTAGGAAATCAAAGAAAAAAACAGACAATGTTCAAGAAATGGGATTAACAGTTTATAAAGAAGGATTTATAAAGAAAATATTTAATCTAATAAAAGGAATATTTAAAAAATAAAAAAATCAAAGGAAAAAAGAAAAATGAAAAAAGGAAAATTATTTGTAATAGATGGAACAGATGGAAGTGGAAAACAAACACAATTAGAAAGATTAAGGAAAAGACTTGACGAAGAAAATATAGAATATAAGAATGTAAGTTTTCCTAATTATGAAAGTCCATCATCATCACTAGTAAAAATGTATTTATCAGGAGAATTTGGACAAAATGCAAAAGAAATAAGCCCATATATTGCATCAACATTTTATGCAGCAGATAGATATGCAACATATAAAAAAGATATAGAAGAATTTTATAATAATGGTGGAATAATCTTAGCAGATAGATATACAACAAGTAATATGATACATCAAGCTGGAAAAATAAAAGATGATGTAGAAAGAGAAAAATTTTTAAATTGGTTATGGGATTTTGAATTTAACTTATATAAAATACCAATTCCAACAGAAACATTTTTCTTAAATATGCCAACAGAATATGCAATAAAATTAATAGCTAATAGAGAAAATAAATTTTCACACACTCAGAAAAAAGACATACATGAGAAAGATGAAACACATTTAAGAGACAGTTATAATGAAGCATTAAAATTAGTAAAAAAATATAATTGGAAAGAAATAAAATGTGTAGAAAATGAAAAAGTAAGAAGCATTGATGATATACATGAAGATATTTGGAAAGAAATAAAAAAATATTTATAAAATTATTACAAAAGAAGTGTTACACAAAGAGTGTGGCACTTTTTTAATACATTAAAATTTTTAAATTTTTTCACGAAAAAGACATACATATAAGTTATAATAAAAAACAAATTATGTAACTATATATCTATGGGGAAAGAAAGGAAAAATAAATATGGATGGAACATACATATTAGTAGTAGATGATGAATCAAGAATGAGAAAATTATTGAGAGATTTTTTAACAGCAAAAGGATATCAAATACTTGAAGCAGAAGATGGAGAAAAAGCAATAGAAGTATTTGAAGAAAACAGAAATAAAGTAAAACTAATTTTATTAGATGTAATGATGCCAAAACTTGATGGTTGGTCTGTATTAAGAAAAATAAGACAAGAATCAAATTTGCCAGTAATAATGTTAACAGCAAGAGGAGAAGAACAAGATGAACTATTTGGATTTGAACTTGGAGTTGATGAATATATTTCAAAACCATTTAGTCCAAAAATATTAGTAGCAAGAGTTGAAGCGATATTAAAAAGGGTATATGGAGATACAAAGCAACTAAAAGATTATGATGGAATTGTAATAGATCAAGAAGGACGTACTGTAAAAGTAGATGGAAAGCCAATCGATTTAAGTCTAAGAGAATATGAATTATTAAAATATTTATTAGATAATGAAAATATTGCGCTCTCAAGAGATAAAATTCTAAATAATGTATGGAATTATGATTATTATGGAGATTCACGAACAATAGATAGTCATATAAAAAAGATAAGACATAAATTAGGTAAAAAAGGAAAATATATAGAAACTGTAAGAGGAATTGGGTATAAGTTTGAAATAAAGAAATGAGGATAGAAAATGGAAAGAATAACAAAAAAAGTAAAATCTGTACGAGTAAAATTATTTCTTATTCTATGTCTTGTTGTATTATCAATTATTGCATTCTTAATAATAGTAAATAGTTTTGTATTAGAAAAATATTATCAATATACGAAAAGCAATAATTTAAAAAGTACATATGCATTAATTAATTCTTATTATACAGGACAAATAAATGTTGATAATATAAGTGATGAATTAGACAAAATATCAATAAGTAATAATTTTGACATAATAGTAAAAGATAATGAAAATGTTGCAATATATATGTCTAATAAAGACTTTTTATCAAGTATAAGAAAAGTTATAAATTTCTGGGGAATGGACAAAAAACAAGAAGCTACAATAATTGAAAAAGAAGATAACATAGAAATAAAAAGAATTGTTGATACAGAAACAAAGATGACATATATGTTATTAAAAGGAACATTAGATAATGGATTTGTAGTATATATAAGACTTCCAATGTCATCAATAACTGAAAGTGTTCAAATATCTAATAAATTTTTATATTTAATAGCATGTGTTGTTATTATTGTTGGTGGAATTGTAATTATATATATATCAAAACAATTTAGTAGTCCAATTTCAGAAATAAGCGCAATAGCTAAAAAAATGGCAAATTTAGACTTTAGTCAAAAATATGTAGTAAAAGATGATGATGAGATAAATGAACTTGGAAAAAATATTAATATAATGTCAGAAAAGCTGGAAGGAACAATAAATCAACTTAGAAATACTAATATAGAACTTGAAAGAGATATTGAGAGAAAATCAAAAATTGATGAAATGAGAAAAAGTTTCATATCAGATGTATCACATGAATTAAAAACACCAATTGCATTAATACAAGGATATAGTGAAGGACTTTTAGAAAATGTTAATACAGATGCAGAAAATAGAAAATTCTATGCAGAAGTTATATTAGATGAAGCTACAAAAATGGACAAAATGGTTAGACAATTAATAGAACTTACAAAACTAGAATATGAGAATAGGGAATTTAATAATAGAAACTTTAATATAGTAGAATTAGAAAAAGAAATATGTAGAAGTTCTAAAGTTATGATTGAAGAAAAAGGAGCAAATGTAAAATTCGAAACTGATGATGTTATAAATGTATATGCAGATGACTTCTATATAAGTCAATGTATTACAAATTATTTAACAAATGCAATTAAACATGTTGAGGAAGTTGATGGAGAAAAAATTATAAAAATAACTAATACTATTATTAATGATAAAGTTAGAATTACTGTATTTAATACAGGTAGAAATATTGAAGAAGAAAATTTATCTCGTATTTGGAATAGATTCTTTAAAGTAGATGAATCAAGAAATAGAGAAGATGGTGGAAGCGGAATAGGTCTTTCTATTGTTAGGGCAATTATGAATAATTATGGAAATGATTTTGGTGTAGAGAATAAGCCAAATGGTGTTGAATTTTATTTTGATATAGATTTGGAAAGAAAAGATAAGAATTAGAGGTTGTAGTTTACAACCTCTAAAATATTTTATAATTTTATTTTTGGTTGATATTTTTCAAGCCACATATTAACCTGACACAAATAAGCCATAAGTTGAGGTCCAGTCATTAATTGACCAAACCAAGGACGAGAAAAAGCTTTTCCATCAGTTTCTAAAATATTCAAAATATATTCTCTATTTAATAAATAATTAATAGGAGCTTTTGGATTAGCCATAATATCTGTAAGTATAGATTTTACTTTTGCAAGATAAGTAGGATTATGAGTCTTAGGATAAGGACTCTTTTTTCTATCAACAATTTCAGTAGGTAAAAATTTGCGAGAAATATATCTTAAAAGACCTTTTTCTCTGCCATTTAAAGCTTTCATTTCCCAAGGAATATTCCAAACATACTGAGCTAAACGATAATCACAAAAAGGAACACGAAGTTCAAAACCATTATACATAGCCATTCTATCAGATCTATCAAGTAGTGTTTGCATAAACCAATTTAATGTAAGATAAGATATTTTTCTTTTTTCGGCTGTTTCATGGGAATCAGTATCTAAAATTTCAACATTTGATAAAGATTCATTGTATCTAAAATCAATATATTCTTTTAAGTTAACTTTTTTTGAAATAGAAGGATTTAATAAAGTTTGACGTTCGTTTATTGCTATTGACCAAGGAAATGTTCCACTATTTAAAGCATCATCTCTAAAAAACCACGGATATCCTCCAAAAATTTCATCTGCACATTCGCCAGTTAAAGAAACTGTTGCAGTTGGTTTTACATTTTTGCAAAATAGTAGTAAAGATGAATCAACATCAGCCATACCAGGCATATCACGAGCAATCATCGCATCATATAAACTATCTGCTAATTCAGGAGTATCAAGAATGATAGGATGATGATTTGTGTGTAAAGTAGATACCATTAAATTTATATAATAGTTATCAGAATTTGGCTGAAAATCGCTTTTAACAAAATTTTTATCATTATCCACATAATCAATTGAATAAGTATCTAAAGATGGTAAATTATTATTTTTACAATAATCTGATGCAAATTTTGTAATTATACTTGAATCTAAACCACCAGATAAAAATGTACATAGAGGAACATCAGAGACTAATTGTCTTGTAATTGAATCTTTTAAAAGATGTTCTAAATGGTCACAAGTTTGATTAAAATTTTCTTCATGTGGTAAACTTTTTAAACTCCAATATTTTTCTATATGTAATCCATTTCTATTAAAAATCGCGTAATGAGCAGGTTTTAATTCAAATATATTATTAAAAATTGTTGTTCCAGGAGTATGTGCAGGACCAATGCCAAATAATTCTGATATTCCTTGAGAATCTAATATTTTTTCAACACCTGGATATTGAAAAATTGCTTTTATTTCAGATGCAAATATAAATGAATTATTTTGCATAGTGTAAAATAAAGGTTTTACACCAAAATGATCTCTTGCCATAAATAATTCTTCTTTTTGACTATCCCAAATAGCAAAAGCATAAATACCATTTAAATGTTTTACAACTTCTTTTCCATAAAAGATATAACTTTTTAATAATACTTCAGTATCACAATGTCCATCAAAAGTAAAACCATTTTCTTCTAAAGTCTTTCTGAGTTCTTTTGTATTATAAATTTGACCGTTATATGAAATTATAAAATTTGATTGATAACTAATTATCATATTTGAATTTTCTTTTTGCAAAGGTATTGATTTATTATATGATGCAATCATAGGTTGTTTTCCACCTTCTGGGTCAATAACAATTAATCTTTTGTGAGCTAATGCTATATGTTTTTTTATGTAATATCCTTCTTCATCAGGACCTCTTCTAGAAAGAGTGTTATTCATATTAATTAAAATATTTTTTAAACGAGAAATATCTTGTTTATAATTTACAAAACCAACAATTCCACACATAAAAAGCCTCCATATATTTAATATATGAAGGCAAAGTTCATTTATGTATAATTTTAACTATTTTTCTTATAAAAATTACAAAATTGTTTTACAGAACAAGAATCACAATGTGGATTTCTTGCTTCGCAAGTATTTCTTCCAAGCCACATAAAAAGGTGATTTATATCTTTTAAAGTTTCTTTTGGAAAAATTTTAATTAAATCTTGTTCAATTTTTTCTGGTTCAGATTCATTTGAAAGACCTATTCTATTAGAAATTCTTTTAGCATGTGTATCAACAGCAATACCTTCTGCAATACCAAAAGCCTCTAGCATAATAACATTAGCACTTTTTCTACCAATACCAGCTAATGTTAAAAGTTCGTTCATGGTATGTGGAAGTTCACCATTAAAATTTTCTATAACTTGTTTTGCACAAAGTTTAATATTTTTTGCTTTGTTTTTATAAAATCCACAAGGGTGTATAATATCTTCAAGTTCATTAATATCTATATTTTCGAAATCTTCAATGGTTTTACATCTTTCAAAAAGTGTTGGTGTAGTTTTATTTACTCTTTCGTCTGTACACTGTGCTGAAAGCATAACAGCAATGGCAAGTTGAAATGGTGTTTCAAAATCCAAACTACATTTTGCGTCTGGATATGTTTGTTTTAAGATATTTACAAAATCTATTACTTCAGATTTATTCATTGATATTAGCACCATCCCTATTATTAGAAAGTAGTTCTAATATTTGTGGATAAAGTGTTGTTGCATTTGATTTCCAATTATCAGATATTTGTTTTGCTTTTTCTCGTGATGCTGCATATACAGAGACTTCAAAAATTGTTTCATTTTGTTCAACGATTTTGCAAGTAATTGTATAATTGTTTTCATCTTTTGGTATAAATTCTGTAACAACAGAAGATTCTTCAACAATATCAGAATTTTCTTTTTTAAATATAGTATCTGCTTTTAATTTTAATAATCCAGGTAAAAGTGATTTTGTAAGATCAAGTGCATTTTTTCCCTCAGTTGTTATTTTTATAAAAGATTCTTCATCTTGTTCGAAAGAACAAATTAGATTTGCTGACATTAAATCTGCAATAAGTTCTTGAAAATAAAAATAGTTTATATCTTTTGAGCTAGAAACTATTTTATATAAATTATCATTTTTAATTCCATCAAATATTTTATTTAATAAATATAAAATTAAAACTTTATCTTCTGCTAACTCTTTATTTTGTTGTTCCATAAATTGCCTCCTTAAGTTAGATTTATCGTCAATATTATACCACGGAATTTTATGGAAGTAAAGGAAAAAGTATTGCATTTTTTGGTTGATATTGATATACTTTTAATATATAATTGATAAATAAAAAGTGATGATAAAGAAAGGAAAAATAAAAATGATAGAAGTATCAACATCAATATTATCAGTAGAAAAAGGTAATGAAGCAGAAACATTTATGTTATTAGAAAAATCTAAAACAGATTATTTTCATATAGATGTAATGGACGGAAAATTTGTAAGTCAAGATACATATCACAAAATGATAGAATATAGTAATTATATAAAAAGAATCTCAAATTTACCATTAGATATACATTTAATGGTAGAAGATGTAGAAACAGGAATAGAAGTATTTTCAGCAGATGAACCTAATATAATAACATTTCATTTAGAAGCTTGTAAAAGTAAAGAAGAAGTTATGAAAAATATTAATTTGATAAAAGAAAAAGGTTCAAGAGTTGGAATTGCAATAAAACCAGAAACACCAATAGAAAAAATATATGAATATTTACCATATATACATATGTGTTTAGTAATGACTGTTGAGCCAGGAAAAGGTGGACAAACTTTAATAACAGATATGATTGCTAAAATAGATGAATTAAAAACATATGCAGAAAAAAACAGTTTAGAAATAGATATAGAAGCAGATGGAGGAATTAATCTAAAAACAGCAGAAAGAGTAAAAAAGGCAGGAGCAAATATATTGGTTGCAGGAACAGCAATATTAAAAGCAGCAGATTATAAAGTAATCATAGATGAACTAAAACAAGAATAATTTACTAATGAAATAAATAAAAATCAAAAGAAAGAAGGAAATGATATGTTAAATTTGAGACTAAATTTAAAATATTCAGGAATAGAACAAAAATCAATAATGAAATATAAAGAAAAAGTAGAACAGATACATCAAGATTTACAAGCAAGAGCGAATGACCAAAAAGATTTTGTAGGATGGTTAAATTTACCAACAAATTATGATAAAGAAGAATTTGAAAGAATAAAAAAATCAGCACAAAAAATACAAAAAGATTCAGAAGTCTTAATAGTAATAGGAATTGGTGGATCATATTTAGGTGCAAGAGCAGTTATTGAAAGTTTAACAAATACATTTTATAATATGCTACCAGAAAAGAAAAGAAAATTTCCACAAATATTATATGTTGGAAATAATTTAAGTCCAAACTATGTAAATGATTTAATTGAAGTATTAGGAACAAAAGATTTTTCAATAAACGTAATTTCAAAATCTGGAACAACAACAGAACCAGCTATTGCATTCAGAATTTTTAGAGAAATTCTTGAAAATAGATATGGAATAGATGAAGCAAGAAGTAGAATATATGTAACAACAGATAAAGAAAGAGGAGCATTAAAAACATTAGCAGATGAAGAAGGATATGAAAAATTTGTAATTCCAGATAATGTTGGAGGAAGATATTCTGTATTAACAGCAGTTGGATTATTACCTATAGCTGTTGCTGGAATAGATATAGACAAATTAATGGACGGAGCTCGTACAGCACAATTAAAATATGAAGATTCAAATTTAAAATATAATGCATGTTATCAATATGCAGTTGTTAGAAATATTTTATATAAATTATATAAAAATACAGAAATATTGGTAAATTATGAACCTAAAATGCACTATTTTACAGAATGGTGGAAACAATTATTTGGAGAAAGTGAAGGAAAAGACCAATTAGGAATATTTCCTGCAGGTGTTGACTTTACAACAGATTTACACTCTATGGGACAATATATTCAAGAAGGTAGAAGAAATTTATTTGAAACAGTAATAAGAATTGAAAAATCAGAATCTGATATAGATTTAAAAGAAGAAGAAGACAATTTAGATGGATTAAATTATTTAGCAGGAAAAACATTAGACTATGTAAATAAAAAAGCAATGGAAGGAACAATAGAAGCACATACAGCAGGAGATGTTCCAAATATAGTATTAGAATTGCCAAAATTATCAGAAGAAACAATAGGACATTTAATATACTTTTTTGAGAAAGCATGTGCAATGTCTGGAATGTTATTAGGAGTAAATCCATTTAATCAGCCAGGTGTTGAAAAATACAAGAAAAATATGTTTAGGCTTTTGGAAAAGCCAGGATATTAAAATATGCCATGAAAAGGTGCTTAAATAGTACCTTTTTATAAGAAAGAAGGAGCAAGATGATAGTAGAAAGAGAATATTATGTTAAATTGTCAGAAATAGGAAAAGAAAACAAAATAACAAATAAAGCATTACTAGGTATTTTAGAAGATATTGGAGGAGTACATTCTAACATTGCAGGATATGGAATTCCAACAATGGATAAAACACATCTAACTTGGATTTTGTTAGATTGGAAAGTACAAGTTATAAGAAGACCTAATTATGCAGAAAAAATATTAGCAAGAACATGGTCAAAAGATGGGTTAAAATATTATGCTTATCGTGATTTTGAAGTTGTTGATGAACAAGGAAATGTGATAGTAAAAGCGATTTCAAGATGGGTCTTAGTTAATATTGAAACAGGAAAGATGGAAAGAATTACTGATGAAATATTGTCAAAATATCAACCAGAATCTAATAAATGTGTATTTGAAAATGAAACATTTGATAAGATTAAAGAATTAGATAATTATGAGCGAGAATCAGAATATACTGTAAAAAGAGCAGATATTGATGTAAATCATCATATGCATAATATAAACTATCTAGACTTAGCAAATGAAGCTTTACCAGATGATGTATATGATAATGAGAAAGAGTTTAATAATTTTAAAATTTCTTATAAGAAAGAAATTAAATTAGGTGAAACAGTAAAATGTAAATATTCTTTTTTAAATAATACACATGTTATTTGTATAAAGAGCGAAGATGATACAAAATTACATTCTGTTATAGAATTTTTAGAAGAATAAATAAAATTAAACACAAATACTTATAAAAAACATAAAATATAGTGAAGAGAACTAAAACTCTTCACTATATTATGTTATAAGGAGAAATGCTAGTAATTAGCAAAATAAAATGAAAGAAATAAAAAAAGGAGATAATGTAACAAGAAACTCATATAATAATGACATAATATTTAAGGTTGATAAAATAATAAAAACATCAAACAATGTAAAAGTGGCAATATTGAAAGGAATAGATATTAGAATAGTAGCAGATGCTCAAATTCAAGATTTAAAATTAGTGAGTAGACAAGAAAAGCAGGATTCTGAAGCGGAATTTGAGAAAAAGTTTAAAAACATTAATAATAATGATGATGAGAGAATTAAAGGAATAATAAAAACAGGAAAAATACTACATTTAGATGGTGACAAAAAATATGCTGGAAAATCTATAATGTATTATAAAAAAATGGGATTAAATGCAGTAGTAAAAAACATAGCCGAAAATAAACAAACAAAAGTAATAAAACGATTATTAATGTTATATAATCCTGATATATTAGTTATTACAGGACATGATGGAATGATAAAAAATAATGCTACAAATGATATATTTAATTATAGAAACTCAAGACATTTTATAGAAACAGTAAAACAAGCAAGAGAATTTGAAAAAATAAGTAAAAAAAATTTAGTAATATTTGCAGGAGCTTGTCAAAGTTATTTTGAAGCACTAATATCAGCTGGAGCAAATTTTGCCTCATCACCAGCAAGAATTTTGATAGATTTTTTAGATCCATTGATAGTTGCGAAAAATGTCGCAGTAACTGATAATAGAAAATATATAACAATAGATGATTTTGCAAATGAATTAAGAGATGGGAAAAAAGGAGTAGATGGAATTGGTGCAAGAGGCAAAAAAAGTATAATAATTATATAAAATGTATCTTTGTAATATAATTGTAACATAAAAGTAATATTTATGTAACAAAACGTAAAACCTTTGAAATTCTAAGAATATAAGACAATGGCATAAATTTACAGTCTTTGACAAATGGTCTTTCAGATGATATACTTGGCTCATCTTAAGCAAAGTAGGTGAATCTAATGATTTGTAGAACTGATATTTCAAGTTTAAAAACAGACATTACAGACAAAATTGGTCAAAAAATTATTGTGAAAGGCTCATTGGGCAGAAGCAAGGAATTTGAAAAAGAAGGAACAATAGAAAAAGTATATAGCAACCTTTTTGTTGTTAAATATGAGGAAAACAATAGAACCGCATCATATACATATACTGACCTACTAACTAGAACAATAGAATTAGATGTATTTGATGGCGAAGGATTTAATCCAATAATACCTCCAGAGGTATTACAATCAAAAAAAAGAAAATATGTAAGGGAGCAACTTTAATGAGTTGTTTCCTTTTTTGGGTTTTATAGCAATAAAAATGGAAAAAATTCCTTAAAACCCTTGACAAATTAGCAAAAAAGGTGTAAAGTATATTAGCATTACACCTTATTTAATATTATAAGGTATCACTTTAGAAAAACAGGAGTGGTAGAAAATGGATAAAAAAATTGAAATAAGTATGTTATGGCAAATATATGGAGAACTATTAACAGAAAAGCAAAGAGAATACATAGACTACTACTACAATGAAGACTTGTCATTAGCAGAAATAGCACAAAATGATGGAATAACAAGACAAGGAGTAAGAGATATCATAAAAAAGGGGGAAAAGAAACTTTTCGAATATGAAGAAAAGCTATTGTTTATGAAGAAGACAATGAAGCAAGAAAAACAAATCGAAAATATATTAGCACAACTTAATAAAATACATGAAGATTCATCAGACGAAAAAGTTAATAATATATTAGAAGAAGTAAAAAAAGAATTAAATTGTTTAGTATAAACAAAAGAATTAGGAGGCAAATATGGCATTTGAAGGACTATCATCAAGATTTCAGGAAATAACAAGAAAACTAAGAGGAAAAGCCAGAATAACAGAATCTGACTTAAAAGAAATGCTAAGAGAAGTAAAATTAGCATTGCTAGAAGCTGATGTAAACTATAAAATAGTAAAAGAATTTATAGCAAACATTCAAGAAAAAGCTTTAGGACAAGATGTTATGAAATCATTAACACCAGGTCAACAAGTAATAAAAATTGTTAAAGATGAAATGATAGAACTATTAGGTGGAACAGAAAGTAAGATCAATTTTACACCAAACCCACCAACAATAATAATGCTAGTTGGACTTCAAGGTTCTGGTAAAACAACTACAGCAGGAAAGTTAGCAAATCTATTAAGAAAACAAGGTAAGAAACCATTGCTAGTTGCATGTGATATTTATAGACCAGCAGCTATAAAACAATTACAAGTTGTTGGAGCACAATTAAATATACCAGTATATGCAAATGAACAATCAAAAGATGTTGTACATATTGCAAAACAAGCAATGAGTGTTGCAATGTCAAAACTAAATGATGTAGTTATATTAGATACAGCAGGACGTCTACATATAGATGAAGAGTTAATGCAAGAACTAAAAAATCTAAAAACAAATATAAAACCACACGAAATCTTATTAGTAGTTGACTCAATGACAGGTCAAGATGCAGTAAATATTGCACAAACATTTAATGAAAATGTTGGAATTGATGGAGTTGTATTAACAAAACTAGATGGAGATACACGTGGTGGTGCAGCACTTTCAGTAAAAAAAGTAACAGGAAAACCAATAAAATTTGCAGCAACAGGTGAAAAATTAAATGATATAGAAGTATTTAATCCAGAAAGAATGACATCAAGAATTTTAGGAATGGGAGATGTACTTTCAATAATTGAAAAAGCAGAAGAAGCTATATCAGAAGAAGATGCTGAAAAACTAGAAAAGCAATTACGTAAAAATGAATTTGATTTAGATGATTATTTAACACAAATACGTCAAGTAAAGAAAATGGGCTCATTCTCATCAATATTAAAAATGATACCAGGAATGAACAAAATAAAAGACTTAAACATTGATGATAAAGAATTTGATAAAGTTGAAGCAATAATATGTTCAATGACAAAACAAGAAAAAAGAAATGTAAAAATCCTAAATGGAAGTAGAAGATTACGTATTGCAAAAGGAAGTGGAACACAAGTACAAGATGTAAACAAATTCATAAATTCATTTGAAATGACACAAAAAATGATGAAAAAATTAAAAAATGATAAAGGCAGTATGAGAAAAATGATGAAAAGTATGAATATGGATGATATGAAAGAGTTCAAAGACTTCAAATTTTAAATAAGTTATTAATTTTATATTTTATATATAAAAATCTAAAATTTCTAAATACAGAAATTTTAATTCAGAAAGAGGTGAAATAAAATGGTAAAAATAAGATTACAAAGAGAAGGAAAGAAAAAAGCTCCATTCTATCATATAGTAGTAGCTGATTCTAGATCTCCAAGAGATGGAAAAATAATTGAACAAATTGGAACATACGATCCAATGACAGAACCATCTACAATAGTATTAAATAAAGAAAAATTAGAACAATGGATGAAAAATGGTGCACAACCAACAGAAACAGTAAAAGCATTAATCAAAAACGCATAATTTTTTGAAAAAAATATTATGTTGGAGGAAAGATTATGAAAGAAGTTTTAGAAGTTATAATCAAAAACTTAGTAAACAATAAAGACGCTGTTGAAATAAAAGAAGTTGAAAATGAAAAATCAATAGTTTTCGAAGTAAAAGTAGCTGATGAAGACTTTGGAAAAGTAATTGGAAAACAAGGAAAAATAGCTCAATCTATCAGAACAGTAATGAAAGCAGTTGCTGGAAGAAAAGACAAAAAAGTAAATGTTGAATTTATTGGATAGATAAATTTACCATGAAAGGAATGGTAAACAATGCAAAAAAAGCTAGAAATAGGTCAAATTGTTAATACACATGGTATAAAAGGAGAAATTAAAGTAACACCTTTTACAAATGATATAACAAGATTTGACGATTTAGAAGAAGTATATGTTAAATCTAAAAAAGAATCAAAACTTTATAAAGTAGAAGGAGTAAGATATCATAAAAATATGGTATTGATAAAGCTTGAAGGTATAAATACACCAGAACAAGCAGATTTACTAAAAAATGCTTATCTTGAAGTAGATAGAGAACATGCTGTTCCACTTGAAGAAGGAACATATTATATAGTAGATTTAATTGGATTGGAAGTTTATACAGAAGAAGGAAAACTACTAGGAAAAGTTGAGGATATCTATAATACAGGAGCAAATGACATATATGTAATAAAAGATGAATTAGGAAAACAAGTTTTACTACCAGGAATAAAAGATGTTATAAAAAATGTCGATTTAGAAGGTGGAAAAATTACAGTTCATCTAATACCAGGATTGATTTAGAAAGTTGAGGAATGTATGAAATTTGATGTGCTTACACTATTTCCTGAAATGTTTGAGCCTGTTAAGCAAAGCATTCTAGGAAGAGCAGAAGAAAATAAACTAATAGAAGTTAATTTAATAAATATTAGAGACTTTTCAGAAAATAAGCACAAAAAAGTTGATGACACACCATATGGTGGTGGTGCAGGTATGGTAATGCAAGCAGATGTTATATATAATGCATATAAATCTATAAAAAAAACAAATGCTAAAGTTATATATATGTCACCACAAGGACAAGTCTTAAATCAAAAAAAGGTAGAAGAATTAAGTAAAGAAGAACATCTTATTCTACTTTGTGGACATTATGAAGGAGTAGATCAGAGAGTATTAGACAAAATAGTAGATGAAGAAATATCTATAGGAAACTATGTACTAACAGGAGGGGAACTTCCAGCAATGGTATTAATAGATTCTGTAAGTAGATATGTAGAAGGAGTTTTAAGTAATGGTTCAACATCTGAAGAATCATTTTCACAAGGAATTCTTGAATATCCACAATATACTAGACCAGAAACCTTTGAAGGTGTAAAGGTACCAGAAATTTTACAATCAGGTCATCACGAAAATATCAACAAATGGAGAAGATATCAAGCTTTAAAAAATACATATTATAAAAGACCAGAGCTTTTAGAAAATGTAGAATTATCTGAAAAAGATAAAAAATATTTAGATGAAATAAAATCTAAAAAAGATATAAAATAATTATGTACAAAGTGCAAAACAATTCCAGTGCACCGCTTGTACGAAGAAAGAAGGAGGTAAATACGATGGATATCATAAAATCAATAGAACATGAACAATTAAAAAATACTATTCCAGATTTAAAAGTTGGAAATACAGTAAGAGTACATGTTAAAATCAAAGAAGGAAACAAAGAAAGAATCCAAGTATTTGAAGGAATTATAATAAAAAAACAAGGTGGAGGAGTTAACGCTACATTTACAGTAAGAAAAATCTCTTACGGTGTAGGTGTTGAAAAAACATTCTTAATCCATTCACCATTAGTTGAAAAAGTAGAAGTAGTTAGAGTTGGTAAAGCTAGAAGAGCTAAATTATACTACTTAAGAGAGAGAACAGGAAAAGCTTCTAAGACAAAAGAAATGGTTGGAGCTAGAATTGAAAACAAAGAAATCGTTGTTAAAGAAGATTTAGCAGAAGAACCAGTTGTAGAAGCTACAGAAACTGTTGCTGAAACAGCAGAAAAAGCTGAATAATTTATATTGAAGAATACATCTCATAAATGGGGGTGTATTTTTTTATAGATAATAAAATTACAATTTTAAAGTAATTGAAAATACAAGAATTTTGTAGTATAATAATTCCTGTATTTAGATTAATGATGAATATTGTATAAAAAAGGTAGGTAAAAATATGTATGGAATAATTGCTGCGATGCAAGAAGAGATGCAGGAAATAAAGAAAATAATGCAAAATGTAGAAAGTATAAAAATATATGAATTAATCTTTTTTAAGGGAAAAATTCATGAAGAAAATATAGTATTAGTAGAAGCTGGAGTTGGAAAAGTAAATGCAGCAAGAGTTACACAAATATTGATTGACAATTTTAAAGTAAAAGGGATAATAAATGTTGGTTCTGCAGGAAGTTGCAATGATGAGTTAGAAATAGGAGATATTGTGATAGGTAAAAATTTAGTACAACATGATTTTGATATAACAGCATTTGGACATGAAAAAGGATATATTAGCAATGTTGGACAATATGTGGAAAGTGATGAGTTACTAATAACTAAAATTGAAAAAACAATAGAAAAAATGAGTAATAAGGACTTTAATATAAAAATTGGAACAATTGCATCAGGAGATATTTTTTGTACAGAACTGGAAATGAAAGAAAAAATAAAAGAAAAATTTGATGCAGACTGTATAGAAATGGAAGGAGCAGCAATAGCACAAGTATGTAAATTAGATAATATCCCATTTTTAGTAATAAGAAGTATTTCAGATAAACCAAATGGGCAAAATGAGATAACTTTTGATAAGTTTTTAGAAAAAGCATCAAAAAGATGTGCATATATAATAAATGAATTTTTTTAAAAAATACATCTCAAAATGAGATGTATTTTTATTTATTTTATTTCTTCTAACTCAATATCTTGTGTTGAATTTCCATTAGATATTCTTAAATATAAAGGTTGAGTTATATTATTTGTATTAAATTTATAAGTAGATTCTTTAAAATATTTATTTGAGTTTGTAAAAGATTTAAATGAATTTCCATTGCTATCTACAAGCTCTATATTTGAAATATCATTAGATTCATATATTACACTTGTTAATGAATCAGAAATATATATATTATGCAAAGTAAAATTATCAACTTTTTCTTTTAATTTATATTTTTTGGCAGGAGTATATAAATCAGCAGTATCAATTGAGAAATTCCATTCAGGTGTAAGTGTTACTATATTTCCTTTTTCATCAGTGTATTCAAAATTATAAATATGTATATAAAGTTTTTTTCCATGAGAGAATGGTTGTACTGGTGAGTATAGTAATAATTGATAAGTTACTTCATCATCAGAAGTAGATATTGGTGAATAAGTAAAAGCAGAATTTAGATTATTCTTTTCCTCTAAATTTGCAGTGTTGTAAAAGCTAGAGAATTTTTTGTTATTTGCATTTACCTCAAATAAATTACCATAAATTTTTCCATCTTCATCATAGATTATTATATTTGTGTGTAATAGATTAGAAACTATTTTTTTATTTTGAAGTTTGAAATTAAATATAAAATTTAATGTGTTTTCAGAAATAGAAATTTGTTTTATATTAATTCCAACATTTTTTGAATATAAATATTCCATATCTATATTCTGTGAAGTATTTTTTTGAATTTTAGAAGAGATATCAGTATAATTAATTTCTTGTTTTTGTGAAAGATAAAGTAATATTGCTACTAAGATTAATAATAAAACTGTAGCTATAATTGTTATTATTTTTGATTTTGTTTTTTTCATAAAAAACCCCCTTTTATAATATATTAGTGATAGATGGGAAATTCCCACCTATCACATGATAAGAAATGCTATGCTAAAGTGTTAGGTTTTGGTTTTAGGTATACTGAGTGGGCATGATGGCTGCTGATACAAAGCAACTATCATAAGTGTCTGCGCTAATAGCAATTCTGTATTTGCCAGCAGGCAGATTACTTTTAATGAGATACTTAGTCGAGCTTGTTTTCGAGGTGAAATGTCTCTTCCAAATCAGTACGTCTCCCCAAGAGATCTCAACAGTACAAGCTTCAGTGCAAGCAAAGAACAGATAAGTGTTCTTGTTGCTCGGTACAGTGAAATAGTCGTTAACAAGGAACGGAACATATCCACTGTACTCATATACAGTACCGGCAGAACTAGTAGCCGTGGTGGAAATGTTAGGAACTTCCTTAATAACAGGGGAGGCTGCAAACGAACAGATAGGCATCAGAATTGCAAAAATGAAAGCTAATGCCAGAGATGCGATTTTTTTCATAATGTATTCCTCCGTTTGTTTTTTTATAGCATTTCTTATCTATTTATATCGAAACCGAAGTTCCAATATAAAACAATTTGTATATAATTAGTATACTCTAGTTTAATATACTTGTCAACAAAAAGACGTCGACAAATGTCGACAAAAAATGGCAAAAATTTCAAGAAAAAACTTTAAAAAATTGCTTTACAAAAAATGATAACTAGTATAAAATAAAAAAGACAAAATAGGACAAAATATAATTAATTTTTCTTGCTAGATTTTTAAGATAAAAATTTTGCAAAAAGTTAATAGAGAAGATACGGAGGAAAAAATGAATAACAAAAAAGAATTAAGTTATAAAGACTTAAAAATGGTATGTAATAGAGATATGTTTCATTTCGAAACAACAGGTGATTTAGAATCAGTAAATGACGGAATAGGACAAGAAAGAGGAATAAAAGCATTACAATTTGGGTTACAAGTTGATGTAAAAGGATATAATATATATATTGAAGGACCAAGTGGTGTTGGAAAAACAATGTATACAAAAAACTATTTAGATAGTATTGCCCCAAAGAAAAAAGTTCCAAATGATTGGTGTTATATATATAATTTCCAAAATCCAAATGAACCAATAGCAGTATCATTACCAGCAGGTCAAGGAAAAGAATTTAAAGAGAGTATGGATGGATTTATCCAAGAAGTAAAAAAAGATATAAAGAAAACATTTAATGCTGATGATTTTGAAAAAGAGAAAGCATTAATAAAACAAGAATTTGAAGCACAAAGAGAAATAGTAATGCAAAAACTAACTCAAGATGCATTTGAAGAAGGCTTTCAAGTAAAATCTGCACAAAATGGAATTTATATGATGCCAATAGTAGATGGGAAAGTAATAGAAGAAGAAGAGTTTGAAAAACTAGATGAATCAGTAAAAAAACATTATGAAGAAAAATCATCAATTGTACAACAACAAATAATGGATGCAATAGGACACATAAAGCAAATAGAAAGAGAAGCTGATAAAAAGGTATCTGAATGGCAATCAAATATTGCACTATTAACAGTAAATGCTCATATTAATTTTATAAAAGCAAAATATAAGAGAAACAAGAAAATAAATAAATTCTTAACAGATGTAAAACAAGATGTATTAAAAAATGTTTCATATTTTTTAGAAGAAGATAAGCAAGTTCAAAATAATCAAACACAACAAGGGCCAATGCAAAAGAAAACAGATCCATGTTTAAACTATAGAGTAAACTTATTTATTGACAATAGTGAAACACAAGGTGCACCTGTAATAATGGATTCAAATTATTCATTTAATAATTTATTTGGAAAATTAGAATATGAAAATTATTATGGTTCATTTAAAACAGATTTTACAATGTTAAAACCTGGTTTATTGCAAAAAGCAAATGGAGGATACATTATATTCCAGGCTAAAGATTTATTAACAAATGGAATATGTTATGAAGAATTAAAAAGAGTTTTAAGAGTTAAAGAAGTATCAATAGATAATTCTCTAGAACAAAGAACATCTATGACATTAATTTCATTAAAACCAGAACCAATTCCAATAGATTTAAAAGTTATATTAGTAGGTAATGCAGCAATTTATCATACATTACTTTCAATGGATAGTGATTTTAGAAGATTATTTAAAATAAAAGTAGAATTTGAAGAAACTGCACCAATTACAGAAGAAAATGTAAATAAATTAGCACAATTTGTTCATTCATTCTGTGAACAAGAAGAGCTACCACCACTAGATAGATCTGCTATGGCAAGTGTTGTTGAATATGCATCAAGAGTTGCAGGAGATAATAATAAAATATCAACAAGATTTACAGAATTAGCACAAGTTGTAGGGGAAGCAGGAACATGGGCAAAACTAGCTAAAGCTAAAGTTGTTACATCTGAATTTGTAAAAAAGGCATTAGCAGAGAGAGTTGAAAGAATTAAAAAATATGATGAAAAATATTTAGAAATGATAAAAGAAAATACATTACTAATAAATACAACAGGTTCATTAGTTGGAGAAATTAATGGACTAACAGTTATGACAATTGGTGATTATACATTTGGTAAGCCAGCCAAAATAACAGTAAACACATATACAGGAAAACAAGGTGTTGTAAACATAGAAAGAGAAGTTGATTTATCAGGATCAACACATTCAAAAGGTGTATATATTTTATCAGGATATTTAGGAGAACTATTTGCACAAGATATTCCATTATGTTTAACAGCAAGTATATGTTTTGAACAATTATATAATGGAGTTGATGGTGATAGTGCATCAAGTACAGAACTTTATGGATTATTATCAAGTTTATCTGAAATACCAATTAAGCAATCAATTGCTGTTACAGGTTCAGTAAATCAAAAAGGACAAATTCAACCAATTGGTGGTGTTAATGAAAAAATAGAAGGATATTTCCAAATTTGTAAAATGCGTGGATTAGATGGTTCACATGGTGTTATGATACCAGTTCAAAATGTTGAGAACTTACAATTAAATGATGATGTTGTTGAAGCAGTAAAAAATAATTTATTCCATATATATGCTGTTTCTACAATAGATGAAGGTATTGAAGTTTTAACAGGTGTTCCAGCAGGAAAGAAAGATAAAGAGGGAAAATTCCCAGCAGGTACAGTAAATTATTTAGCTTATGAAAAATTGAAAAAATATGCTAAAATTTGTGAGAAATAATTAAATAAAAAATTAGTTTTAATAAATAAGGGGGTCTATGAGAATAGATTCCTTATTTATTATATAATGACAAAAAATATATTATTCTTGATTTTGTGCAAAATATTGAAAAATTAATTCAAATGAATTAAAATATAAAAGTGGAGGAAGATATGCAAGAACAAGAATATAAAATAGAAAATATAAAATCATTTGAATTAGCAGATATATTTGACTGTGGTCAATGTTTTAGATGGAATAAACAACCTGATGGAAGCTATATAGGAGTATTTAAAGAAAATGTAATGAATGTCCAGAAAAACGGAGATACAGTAATTTTTAAAGGAATATGTAATGGAGATATAAAAGAAATTGTACAAGATTATTTTGATTTAAATCGTAATTATGAAGAAATAAAAGAAACTTTATCACAAATAGATGATAATGTAAAAACAAGTATACAATATGGACAAGGAATTAGAATTTTAAATCAAGATTTATGGGAGATGATAATATCTTATATTATTTCAGCAAATAATAATATCCCAAGAATAAAAGGAATAATTGAAAGACTATCTAAAGCATATGGAAAAGAAGTAGAATGGAGTGGAGAAAAATATTATACTTTTCCTACAGTAGAAGAATTGAAAGATGTAACAGTAGAAGATTATAGAAATCTTGGGACAGGTTTTAGAGATATAAGATTATATGAGACTGTACATATGATATTAGATAAAAAAGTAGATTTAGAACAAATGCAAAATAATCCAAATACAATGGAAGTTAGAGAACAATTATTAACGTTATCAGGAGTTGGGCCTAAAGTGGCAGATTGTATTTTATTATTTTCAACATTAAAAAGATTTGAAGTCTTTCCAATTGATGTATGGGTTAGAAGAGTTATGAATGAACTATATATAAAAAATGAAGATGAAACAAAAGTTAACAAAAAAGAACTAGAGAAACTTGCACATGAGAAATTTGGGAATTTAGCTGGTATTGCACAACAATATTTGTTTTATTGGAAGAGAGAAGCATAAAAAAAGATTGGCATTATGCCAATCTTTTTTACTATTTAACAACAACATTGTAAATTTTATTTTTTACATAAATTTCTTTAACAATAGATTTTCCATCAAGTTTTCCTTCTAAAGCAGAATGAACTTTTTCTTTAACAGAAGATTCATCTTCATCTAAATTAATTGTAATAGTTGTCTTTAATTTACCATTAACTTGAACAGGAATTTCTTTTTTATCATCAATTGTTTTATTTTCATCATATTCTGGCCATTCACAAGATGAAATTGGTTTATCAAATCCAGCAATTTCATTTAGTTCCTCAGTTATATGAGGAGCAAAAGGATTTAATAATATTAAAAATGTTTTAAATTCAGCTTTATTAATTTTCTTTAATTTTGTAAATTCATTCATCATTGTCATGAATGTAGAAACACATGTATTAAATTTCATTTCTTCGATATCTTGTGAAACTTTTTTGATGGCTTTATTCATCATTTTTTCAGTTTCTTTTGAATATGTGTCACCATCAACTAAAACATATTGTAAGTTCCAAACTCTATCAAGAAATTTGAAGCAACCTCTAATACTATCCATAGACCAGCTTGCTGTTTGATCAAATGGTCCCATAAACATTTCATAAACTCTAAATGCATCTGCACCAAACTCATTTATAATATCTTCAGGATTTATAACGTTTCCTTTTGATTTAGACATTTTTTCTCCATTTGAACCTAAAATCATACCATGTGATGTACGTTTTGCATAAGGTTCTTTTGTTGGAACAACTCCAATGTCATATAAGAATTTGTGCCAGAATCTTGAATATAATAAGTGAAGTGTTGTATGTTCCATACCACCATTATACCAATCAACAGGTGACCAATATTCAAGAGCTTCTTTAGATGCAAGAGCATCATGATTATGTGGATCCATATATCTTAAGAAATACCATGATGATCCAGCCCATTGAGGCATTGTATCTGTTTCTCTTTTTGCAGGTTTACCACAATGTGGACATGTTGTATTAATCCATTCTGTATGTCTCGCAAGAGGAGATTCACCATTTTCTCCTGGTAAGAAATCTTTTACATCTGGTAATGTTAAAGGTAAATCTTTTTCATCAACTGGAACCCAACCACAATCATCACAATGTACCATTGGAATTGGTTCACCCCAATATCTTTGACGTGAGAATACCCAATCACGAAGTTTATAATTTACTTTTCTTTCACCAATTTTATTATCTTCAAGATATTTTATAACTTTATTTTTTGCTTCTTCTAGCCCTAAACCATCTAAAAATCCTGAGTTTATATGTACACCATCACCAGTAAATGCTTCTTTTGAAACATCTCCACCTTCAAGAACAGGTATAATATTAAGACCAAATTTTGTAGCAAATTCATAATCTCTTGTATCATGAGCAGGAACAGCCATAATAGCACCAGTTCCATAAGATGATAATACATAATCTGCAACCCAAATAGGAATTTCTTTATTTGTTAATGGATTTATTGCTTTAATTCCTTTGATTTCAACACCAGTTTTATCTTTATTCATTTCACCACGTTCAAAATCAGATTTTAAAGCAGCTTGTTTTTGATATTTTTTTATTTCATCTAAATTTGTTATTTTAGAAGCAAATTCTTCAATTAATTTGTGTTCTGGAGCAACTACCATATATGTAGCACCAAATAGTGTATCAGGTCTTGTTGTGTAAACAGTTAGTGTTTCATCAGTACCTGCAATTTTGAATTTTACTTCAGCACCTTCTGAACGCCCAATCCAATTGCGTTGTTGTGTTTTTATTTTTTCTAGGTAATCAACATCATCTAAATCGTCAATTAATCTTTGAGCATATTTTGTGATTCTTAACATCCATTGTGATTTTTCTTTTTGGACAACTGGACTTCCACATCTTTCACAAACACCGTTTACAACTTCTTCGTTTGCTAATCCAACTTTACATCCTGTGCAGAAGTTTATTGGCATTGTTGCTTTATAAGCTAATCCATGTTTATATAATTGAATAAATATCCATTGTGTCCATTTATAATATTCTGGGTCTGTTGTGTCAATAACTCTTGACCAATCAAATGAAAAACCAACAGATTTTAATTGTTCTGTAAAATGTGCAATATTTTTTGCAGTTGTTATTTTTGGATGTACATTTGTTTTTATTGCATAATTTTCTGCTGGAAGACCAAATGCATCAAATCCAATAGGGAATAATACATTATATCCTTGTAATCTTCTTTTTCTTGCGATTATATCAAGTGCTGTATAACTACGAGGATGTCCAACATGTAGACCTTGTCCTGATGGATAAGGGAATTCTATTAATCCATACCATTTTTTCTTTGTGTAATCAGTACTAGCATTAAATGTTCCTTCTTTTTCCCATTTATTTTGCCATTTCTTTTCTATTTCTTTAAAATTATATGCCATTTAAAATTCATTCCTTTCTCATTTTTCGTTGTAAGAAAAAATATTCTTATGAGCGAAATTATTTCATATCGATTATACTAGCAAAATGGCAAAAAGTCAATGAAAATGTAATGAAAATGGTTTTTGAGAGTAATTCTATTATTAATGAATAAATAACTAACAAAAATGAGATACTATTAAAAGATTAAAAATCTAATAATAGTTGTAAAGAAGGGATTGAAATGAATATGAAATTTGTTAAAGGTTTAGTTATAGGTGGATTAGTAACAACAGGAATGGTTATGTTATGGCAAAATGATAATATGTTTAATACAAATAGAATGATGAAAAAAGGCAAAAAATTTGCTAAAAAGATGGGAATAATGTAAAAGGCAGGAAATATAATCCTGTCTTTTTTGTGTATATTATTTTTCTGTAGAGTTAATAGAATCAATAACACATTTTCCATTAACATCTTTTATTGTAAAAGTAAATGTTTGTGATGAAGTAGATTCATCTTCAGTATCACGGACACAAGTTGTTTGAGCAGAATAAGTATTTTCAGATATTTTTGTAATGCTATTTATAGTATAATGAGAATTAGCTCCGCCACCTTCACCTGAAACAAAATAACCATTATCAAATTCGCGAATAGAAAAATCATTACAGATTTTTTTAAATTCTTTTTCAGAAACATAGTTTAGCATTGCAGATTTAAAGTCACTAAATTGTACATTTTCAACAACACCTTGTGCTTTTTCATAATATGAAGACATATCTTTTCTATTATAAGTTAGAACTCCATTTTGTGAAAGAGCAGTTAAAATTTCAGTGCCAGTATTTGAAGAAAGAACAATATCTAAATAATTAGATAAAGTATTTTTTATATCAGTAGTTGAAAATGAAGAAGTTTTTTCATTTGTAGTCGAATTATTTGATAATTCATTACCTGACTTTTGAGAATTAGATATTATAGAAGAATTTTTTATATTATCTAATTCAGTTTTTAATGAATTATAATTATTATATAGTTTAACAATAAAGAATGCTAAAACGATTATTACTATAAAAGACAATACTAATATAAATGTTGAAAAACTTAATTTTTTTTCTTGCATTTTTTCACCTCCATTCTGAAAAAAATTATATCATTAAAAACAAGAAGTATCAATAATATTTTAGAATATGTGAAAAAATTTATTAATCATTAAATAATAAAATAATAAAAGAATGAATTTGTGAAATACCTCAAAAAAATTCTCAAAAAAAGAGGGAATTATGTAAAATTCGTCGAATAATATATATGTACGAAAAACGGAAATGATGATTTTTAGCAATAATAAGAAAGTATAGGAGTGGAGGAAAATGGCACGTTATAGTGAAGAAATTATAGAACAAGTAAGACAAAACAACGATGTTGTAGATGTAATATCACAATATGTCCATTTAACTCGAAAAGGAAGAAACTATTTTGGACTATGTCCATTTCATAATGAAAAATCTCCATCATTTTCAGTATCACCAGACAGGCAAATATTTCACTGTTTTGGGTGTGGAGTTGGAGGAAATGTATATTCATTTCTGATGAAAATAGAAGGAATAGGGTTCAAAGAAGCAGTTGAACAATTAGCAGAAAAAGCAAATATACAATTACCAACAATAGAAAATGCAGAAGATACAGCAAGAGAAGAATTAAAAGCCAAAATATATAAAATAAATCAATTTACAGCAGAATATTATCATCAAAATTTGTACAAGCCAACAGCAAAAATGGCACAAGAATATGTAAAAAAAAGAAAACTAACACAATCAACATTAGAAACATATAAAATAGGATTTTCAGGAAGATTTGATGAATTATATAAACAATTAAAAGCCCAAGGCTTTAATGAAAAAGAAATGTTAGAATCAGGATTAGTCATCAGAAATGATAGAGGACAATATATAGACATGTATAGAAATAGACTAATGATTCCAATATGTGATATTAGAGGGAAAGTAATAGCATTTGGAGGAAGAGTTTTAGATGATTCAAAACCCAAATATATAAATTCACCAGAAAATGTTGTATATAGTAAAGGAAGACATTTATTTGGGCTAAATATTGCAAAAACAGAATGTAGTAAAAGACTATTAATAGTAGAAGGATATATGGATGTCATATCATTACACCAAAGAGGGGTAAAAAATGTAGTAGCAGCATTAGGAACAGCATTAACAGAACAACAAGGTTGGTTGTTAAGAAAAAGCACAGAACAAGTTATACTTGGATTTGATGCAGATGGAGCTGGACAAACAGCTGTAGCAAGATCAATGGAAATACTACAAAAAATGGGATGTGACATGAGAGTATTACAAATAGAAGGAGCAAAAGACCCAGATGAATTTATTGTAAAATTTGGAGAAGGTAGATTCAAATTAGCAATGGATAATGCAATATCATTAGTCGAATTTAAAGTAAAAAATCTAAAAAAAGATATTAATCTAGAAAATACATCAGATAAAATAAAATTCTTAAACGAAATTGCAAAAATATTGGCAAAAGTAGATAATACAATGGAAAGAGAAATATACATAGAAAAAATAGCAAGTGGTTATAATATTTCAAAAGAAGCAATATATGCAGAAGTAAATAAATTAATTTATACTAACTCAAAAGCAGACAATTTATTGCAAGGAAAAGCAGTAAAAACACAAATTATTTCTAAAGTGGAAGAAAATAGTATAGACGAAGACTTAAAAAATAGAGAAGACACAATAATTGCATTATTACTTGATGCAAATCAAAAAATCTTTCAAAAAATAAAAGAAAAAATCAAACCACAAGATTTTAAAGATGAAACAAATAGAAAAATTGCAGAAAAATTATATGAAGAATTAGAGAAACAAGACACAAATGTTAATAAATTAATAGATGAATTTGATGAACAAACTCAAAATCATATTACTAAGGTAATGGCAACAGATTATGAAATAGAAAATATTGATAAAGCTGTTGATGATATATTATTAAAATACGAAAGAGAAAGACTAGAGAGTCAAAAGAAAGATATATTAAAGAAATTAGAAAATGAACAAGATGGGGAAATAAAAAAAGAATTAAGTAAAGAGCTAAGTAATATAATAATTGCATTAGCTAAAATTAAGTAGGGGTGAATTTTCGTGAGTAAGAAAATTGAAGAAATGGAAAATCAAGAAAAATTAGAAGAAATGAAAGATGTCAAAACAAATAATGAAAAAGAAAAATCAGATGCTGAAAAAGTTCAAGATATTGTAAAAAAAGCTAAAGCAAAAGGAAAAATAACATATGAAGAGTTAGCCAAAGAGCTAGAAAATACAAATCCAGATCAAATAGATAAAGTTTTTGACGCATTTGAAGAAATGGGAGTAAATATTAATGATGACTTTGAAGATGAGCCAGACATTGATGATTTAAAAGAAGTTGAAGATTTAAAATTAGATGAAATAACAGAAACAAGTTATGAAGGAATAAGTGTTGATGATCCAGTAAGAATGTATTTAAGAGAAATTGGAAAAATTCCATTATTATCTTATGATAAAGAACTAGAATTAGCCAAAAGAATACTAGAAGGTGATGAAGAAGCTAAACAAGAATTAGCAGAAGCAAACCTTAGATTAGTAGTAAGTATTGCTAAAAAATATGTTGGAAGAGGAATGTTATTCTTAGACTTAATACAAGAAGGAAACATGGGATTAATAAAAGCAGTAGAAAAATTTGATTATACAAAAGGATTTAAATTTAGTACTTATGCAACATGGTGGATTAGACAAGCAATTACAAGAGCAATTGCAGATCAAGCACGTACAATAAGAATTCCAGTACACATGGTAGAAACAATAAATAGATTAATCCGTACATCAAGACACCTATTACAACAATTAGGTAGAGAACCAACGCCAGAAGAAATAGCTAAAGAAATGGATATGTCAGTTGAGAAAGTAATGGAAATTCAAAAAATTGCACAAGATCCAGTTTCATTAGAAACTCCAATTGGTGAAGAAGATGATAGCCATTTAGGTGATTTTATTCAAGATGAAGATTCTCCAGCACCACAAGATGCTGCTTCATATACATTATTAAGAGAACAATTAGAAGAAGTAATGAAAACATTAACACCAAGAGAAGCAAAAGTTTTAAGATTAAGATTTGGACTTGATGATGGAAAAGCAAGAACACTTGAAGAGGTAGGAAAAGAATTTGATGTAACAAGAGAAAGAATTCGTCAAATTGAAGCTAAAGCTTTGAGAAAACTTCGTCATCCAAGTAGAAGCAAAAAATTAAGAGATTATATGAATTAGAAAAGTGCTCAATATTGGGCATTTTTTTATTTTTTATTATAAATATAATTTTTTGTTGACATGAATTTTTTTTAAGTATATAATGATTTTAAAATAATATTTGTGGAGGAAAAATATATGGATACATACGAAGGAGAAAAAGATAAGAGAGATATATGCTATGGAATAATTAATTATATAAAGAGATCTAATGGAAGAGATCATGAATTTAAAAATACAAAATTACTTTGTGAAATGATTGATAAATTATCATCTCCTCAATCTATAAAAGAAGTTACTGAATATGCTTCAAAGCATAAAGTAGAATTAAATTATGGTAAGAGATGGAAGGAAGCACAAAATGAGGCTACAGATCCTTATTTATTGCATTATATAGCCAGAGGGGAAGGTAATTCAGTAATTGAAATTCAAGATACTAAAGAAAAAAAGATTGAATTAGAAAGAAGAATAGAAATATTGAAACCGATGGTAGAACACTTAAGCGTATTAAATGATGCTTCATTAACTGAAAGTGATTTTAAAAATATTGTGGAAATGTCAATATATAGAAAAGGTGCTAAAGCAATTTTACCTGGAAATGGTATGTTTATATCTAGAGCAATGTGTGAAGATATAAATAATAGAATAAGAACTAAAGATGGAAAATACCAAGAAGGTGCTAGAGAAACTGGATATATAAGAGATTATGAGTTGAGACAAAGAGATATTAATGATTTCTTACAAACTATAGGTGAAGGTGGATATTCTGATTCACAATTAGAAAAAATGATAGGATATGTGCAAAAATTGTATCCTGATAATCTAATGAATGTAGCAGCAGTAGCAAGGGGACTTTCTCCAGAAAAAAAAGAAGAGTTTTTGAAAAAACATAAAGATGAGTTAATTCCACAATGTAAGGCAAGAATATTGTGTGGAAGATATATAAGAGATTTTTTAATAGAAAAGGGTAAAACAAATGAAAAAGTACAAGGAGCTTTAGAACAAAATGCAGAGTCTCAAAGTGAAAAAATAGTCCCAAAAGCTATAAAAACACAAGGAGTAGGTGTAATGAACTTTTTTAGAAGATTTATTCCTGCTAAAATTATATCTAAAGAGAGTGTGCAAAATGCAGGGATTGTTTCAAAAGAGATACCCGAAAATATACAAGATATAGGAGAGGAAAAATAAAATGAGTGAAACAAATGATGGAATGATATATTCTGAATTATATGAACTTATAGAACTTTTAGACGGTAATGATAGGAGTAAGATTCCTGATGATATAATAAAGAATATTGAAGATAATAGAGATAAAAAATATACAAAAAAGTATATATCTTATGATACTATTAATGAAAATGATGTAAATGAAAAAACGATAACTTTATTTACTAAATTATTTTTAGATTATATAGCAACAGAAACTGAGAAAAATGAAATTTATGAGATATTGAATGAAAACGATAAAAAAATAAGTGAAAAATATAGTATAGAGAATGTATTTAAAAAGCGTAAAGAAAGGAATACAAGTGAAGAAATTGTAACCTCTACAGCACTTGTTGAAGTGAAAGAATCAAAATTGAGAATGATTTGGAATAAGATATTAGCTTTTTTTAAAAAAGATAAATAGAGTATGTAAAATATAAGAAAATATTATAGTTAGCATAAATATATAATGCCTGAAACTATTGATTTTCAAGAATCAAAGCCTCATAATAAAGGATGCTCCTTTGCGGAGCATCCTCTTTTAAACTTTAATTGTTACCAAAAATGGCATCCCAAAGCTCGTCGCCCAAAATACCTTTGATGAAATTCTCATGCATTTCTTTTAATTTTGCAGAATCTTCTTCATGTTTTTTGAATTCGGGAATTTCGAAATCGATTACGTGTTTTTCAATTTTCTCGACCTTCTTTGCATGCAACTTCATAGAATAATAAAGCCGATACTTTCCAAAATCCTTAGAAGACCGTGCGATACCATATTTGTGTTCAAGACACATATCAATTGCAGATTCGAGTTCAGGCGAATTGAAATTGAAATTATCCTTAACACCAACAAGGACATATCCATTGTTTTTAATAATCCAAGTTGCAATTTCTTTGGCGTGGTTTTCGACTAATTCTTTCCGCTCGGTGTGGCTGAGAGAAGAGAAATAGGCGGCCAGGTTGTGCATCATCATAAGATATACCTCTCATATTATGAAAATTATGAAGCGGATTGGCTTCATTCGGGTATTTATTATAACATAGAAGTTTCTTAATTTCAATAAATTTAGCAAAAATAATACAAGAAAATATTATATTAACATAAATATATATAATAGATAAAACTACTGATTTTCAAAAACAAAAGTCTTATAATAAATAATGAAATTTATATAGAAAAAACACAAATAACCGAAAAAAATATCTATAAATAACCGAAAAAATTTGCATCAAATAACCGAAAACATTGAAACCATATAAAAAATATGATATAATTAAAAAAATTAGTTAAATATTTGGTAACTAATTTTATATTGGAAAAGATAGGAATGAGAGTAAAAATGAAAAAATATATAAAGAGAATTGCAGATTCGATATTAGAAAAAAAATTAAAAGGAAAAGGAGCAGTGTTAATTCAAGGTCCAAAATGGTGTGGAAAAACTACAACAGCAGAACAAATTTCAAATAGTATATTGTATATGGCAAAGCCAGAAGATAAAGAACAAAATTTAACATTAGCAGATATAAACCCAAGTTTATTATTAAATGGAAATACGCCAAGATTAATTGATGAATGGCAAATTGCTCCTAAATTATGGGATGCAGTAAGGTTTGAAATTGATCATAGAAATTTAGAAGGGCAATTTATATTAACAGGTTCGGCAGTACCTGTCAATATGGATGAAGTAACACATACTGGAACAGGGAGATTTGCATGGTTACTAATGAGGCCAATGAGTTTATATGAATCAGGAGAGTCAAATGGGAATATAAGTTTAGAGATGTTATTTCAAAAAAATGATAATATTACAGG
The DNA here is from genome assembly GCA_934141555.1 of uncultured Clostridia bacterium. Lineage (GTDB taxonomy): Bacteria > Bacillota > Clostridia > TANB77 > CAG-508 > CAG-269. The sequence continues at coordinate 38,218 of CAKPCK010000008.1, forward strand.
AATTAATAATTTGAGTTTACAAGACATTGCATATTTGTGTTGTAGAGGAGGATGGCCAAGAAGTACTTTTATGGATAAAGATATTGCACTAGAGCAAGCTTTTGACTATTATGATGCAATAGTACAATCAGATATTTCGAGAGTAGATAATGTAAACAGAAATCCTGAAAGAGCAAAAAAATTAATGAGAGCATATGCAAGAAACTTAGGAAGTCAAGTATCTAATGAGACATTAAAAAATGATATGATTATAAATGATTCATTTTCTTTGGATACAGATACTGTACTTTCATATATTAATGCATTAAAGAAAATTTTTGTGGTTGAAGAAGCACCAGCTTGGAATCCTAATTTAAGAAGTAAAACTGCTATAAGAACAGCGGACACAAGATATTTTATAGATTCATCAATTGCTACAGCAGCATTAGGATTAGGTCCAAATGATTTAATAGGAGATTTGAATACATTTGGATTAATATTTGAAACATTATGTATTAGAGATTTAAGAATATATGCAGAAAGTATAAATGGAAGTGTATACCATTATAGAGATGCAAATGATTTAGAATGTGATGCAGTAATTCATTTAAGAAACGGCTTATATGGATTAATAGAAATTAAATTAGGTGGAGATAAATTAATAAATGAAGGTGCGGAAAACTTGAAAAAAATGTATTCAAAAATTGATATAACCAAAATGAAAAATCCATCATTTTTAATGGTATTAACAGCGACAGGAAATTATGCATATAAAAGAGATGATGGAGTTTATGTAGTACCAATTGGATGTTTGAAAAATTAGATTATAGATAAGAGCAAAATTTGTTCTTATCTTTTTTGCAAAAATTTATTTCAAAATTCAATTGCAAATAAACACAAAATATGATAGCATAGAGCAAGACGAAAAGAGAGAAAAAGAAGGTGAAAAAAGTGCCAGAAGCAGAGCAAAAACATAAAAGCAGAAAAATAGGAGATTTATTTAGTGATTATAAAACAAATAGTAATATAGAAGATGCAGAAATAGCAAGAATGAATTTACTAAAAAAGATAAACACATTAGAAATAGAAATGCAAGCAAAAGAATACATAGAAATAAAAGAAATATGGTACTTTGAAAAATTCTTAAGACAAAGATTTCAATTTGAGCAAGTGCATATAAAAATAAAATATGCAGAAGGAGTAAGAAAAAAGCCAATAGCAGATGAGTGGGAAAATATAGTATGTTTAATGGCACATAAATATCCTTTAATGAAACCATTATTATTATTAAAAAGTCAAATTGAAGTAACAGAAAATCAAATAAATGTATATATGAAAATACAAGGTGCAGATTTTCTAAAAGCAAGAAAATTAGATAGAGAACTAGAAAGTGTAATAGAAAACATATTCGGAAAGAAATATATAATAAATATAGAAGAAAGAATAAATGCAGAAGAAGTATTAAAACAAAAAGAAAAAGCAAAACAAGTACAACAAAAAGCAATAGAAAATGTAATGAGAGAAGCAATGGAAGCACAAAGAATGGCAGCAGAAAAACAAGCACAAAATAGTGGAGAAAATATGCAAAATAATCATCAACAACAGAGTCATCAAAATCCATCAGCACAAAATTATGAACAATATCCAGCAAGTGAAATGCCACCAATACCAGAAGGTGTATATAATGATGCAGATTATGCAATGCCAACAGATGCAGATATGGGATATATACCAGAAATGCCAGAAAATGAAGAACCTTCAAATATAATCTTTGGTAAGCCATCAAGAGCAAAAGAAACACTATTCAAAATAAAAGATATAACATCAAATGATAGTAGAGTAACAATTGAAGGAAGAATAGTAAGTTGTGAATGTAAAGAAACAAAAACAGGAAAAGGAATGTTAATCTTTGAAATATATGATGGAACAGGAATAATGAATTGTAAAGCATTTGCAAAAGATATAACAGAAGGAAATGAAGTATCAGAAAAAATCCAATCTGCAAAAGCAATAAAAGTAACAGGAAAATCAGGAATGGATGCTTATGCTGGTGATTTAACAGTAATGGCAAATATCATAATAGAAATTTCAGATGAAGGAATGCCACAATTACCAGAAGAAGACACAAGTTCACCATTAATATTAGGAAACTCAATGAATATATCAGATCCATTAGTAAAAATAACAGACTTAAATGCAGAATCTGGAAATGTATGTATAGATGGTGAAATACTTGGAATGGAAGACAAAGAAACAAAAACAGGAAAAGTAATATTAAGTATAAATATATATGATGGAACAAGTACAATGACATGTAAAGCATTCTTACCAGGAAAAAATGCAAAAAACATTGTAAAAAGATTAGGAAAAACAAAAGCAGTAAAATTAGCAGGAAGAGCGCAAATGGATGCTTTTTCAAATGAATTAACAATAATGGCAAATACAATAGTTGAATCAACTCCATTACCAAAAACAACAAGAGAAGATAAAGCAGAAGTAAAAAGAGTAGAATTACACATGCACACCAAAATGAGTGCAATGGATGCAATGACATCAGCAACAGACTTAATAAAAAGAGCAATGAGCTGGGGAATGAAATCAATAGCAATAACAGACCATGGAGTAGTACAAGCATTTCCAGAAGCATATCACTTATTGGGAAGAGATAACCCAGACATGAAAGTAATCTATGGTGTAGAAGCATATTTAGTACCAGATAAAGAAAAATCAGTAAAAAATCCAAGAGGACAAGTACTAGATGATGCAACATATTGTGTATTAGACTTAGAAACAACAGGAATTTCAATAACAACAGAAAAAATTACAGAAGTTGGAATAATGAAAGTAAAAAATGGTGAAGTAATAGATGAATTTGAGATATTTGTAAATCCAGAAAAGCCAATACCACAAAGAGTTGTAGAAGTTACAAATATAACAGATGAAATGGTAAAAGATGCAGAAACAATAGATAAAGTATTTCCAAAAATCTTAGAATTTGTAGGAGATTCAATAATAGTTGCACATAATGCAAGTTTTGATGTTGGATTTTTAAAACACAATGCAAAATTGCTAGGATATGAATTTAATAATACATATATAGATACATTACCACTTGCAAAAGATTTATTCCCAGATTTGAAAAAATATAAATTAGGAAAAATTGCAGATAGTTTAGGAATTGAAGTAGATGTAGCACATAGAGCTTTAGCAGATGTTGATACAACTGTAAAAGTATTTAATGTAATGTTGAAAAAACTAAAAGACAAAGGAATAAATACAGTTGACGAGATAGATTCAGCAACAAAAGATCCAGAAGCTCAAAAAGAAGAATTTAAAAAGCAAAGATCATATCATGCAATAATATTAGCTAAAAATTATGTAGGATTAAGAAACCTATATAAATTAGTATCAATTTCACATTTACACTATTTTTATAAAAATCCAAGAATATTAAAAAGTATATATAAAAAATATTCAGAAGGATTAATATTAGGAAGTGCCTGTGAAGCGGGAGAATTATATCAAGCAATAGAATTAGGAAAATCTGATGAAGAAATAGAAAATATTGCAAGAGATTATGACTATTTAGAAATTCAACCAATAGGAAATAATGAATTCTTAGTAAGAAATGGTGTTGTACCAGATAGAGAATATTTAAAAGATATAAATCGTAAGATTGTAGAATTAGGAGAAAAACTAGGAAAGCTAGTAGTAGCAACATGTGATGTTCATTTTATGGATCCACAAGATGAGATTTATAGAAGAATATTAGAAGCAGGACAAGGATATAAAGATGCAGATGAACAAGCACCTTTATATTTAAGAACAACAGAAGAAATGCTTAAAGAATTTGAATATTTAGGTGAAGAAAAAGCTTATGAAGTTGTAGTAACAAATACAAATAAAGTATCAGATATGTGTGATAGAATAGACCCAATATCACCAGAAAAATGTCCACCACATATCCCAGGATGTGAGGAAGATATCAAAAATATTGCATATAAAAAAGCACATGAATTATATGGTGATCCATTGCCAGAAATAGTTCAAACAAGATTAGATAAAGAATTAAACTCTATTATAAGCAATGGATATTCAGTAATGTATATTATTGCACAAAGACTAGTATGGAAATCAAATGAAGATGGATATATAGTAGGTTCAAGAGGATCAGTAGGATCATCACTTGTAGCATTTATGACAGGTATAACAGAAGTAAACTCATTACAGCCACATTATAGATGCCCAAAATGTAAATATTCAGAATTTGATGATTATGGAGTTGGAAATGGATTTGACTTACCAGATAAAGATTGTCCAAAATGTGGTACAAAAATGGCCAAAGATGGAATGGATATACCATTTGAAACATTCCTTGGATTTAATGGAGATAAAGAGCCAGATATAGACTTAAACTTTTCTGGAGAATATCAAGCAAAAGCACATAAATATACAGAAGTAATATTTGGAAAAGGAACAACATTTAAAGCAGGTACAGTTGGTACAGTTGCTGAACAAACAGCATTTGGATATGTAAAAAAATATTATGAAGAAAGAAATATACCAATAAATAAAGCAGAAATAGCAAGAATATCAGTAGGATGTCAAGGAATAAAAAGAACAACAGGACAACATCCAGGAGGAATTATAGTAGTTCCAAAAGGAAGAGAAATATACGAATTTACACCAGTACAACATCCAGCAGATGACCCAAATTCAGATATAATAACAACACACTTTGATTATCACTCAATAGATGGAAACTTGTTAAAACTTGATATACTAGGACACGATGATCCGACGGTAATACGTATGCTTCAAGATATAACAGGAGTAGCACCAACAGATGTACCATTAGATGATAAAGAAACAATGTCAATCTTTTCATCAACAAAAGCATTAGGTGTAACACCAGAACAAATACATTCAGAAGTAGGAACTTATGGAATACCTGAATATGGTACAAAATTTGCTAGAGGAATGCTTTTAGATACACACCCAACAACATTTGATGAATTAATAAGAATATCTGGACTATCACATGGTACAGATGTATGGTTAGGAAATGCACAATCATTAATAGAACAAGGAATTGTAACATTACAACAAGCAATATGTTGTCGTGATGATATAATGATATATTTAATGAAAAAAGGGCTTCCACCAGATAAATCATTCAAAATAATGGAAGCTGTTCGTAAAGGTAAAGTTGCAAAAGGAAAAGAACCAAAATGGAAAGATGAATATATACCTTTAATGTTAGAACATGATGTTCCAGAATGGTATATAAAATCTTGTGAAAAAATAAAATACATGTTTCCTAAAGCACATGCGGCAGCTTATGTAACAAACGCATTTAGAATTGCATGGTTTAAAGTTCATATTCCATTAGCATATTATGCAGCATTTTTTACAATAAGAGCAAAAGCTTTTGATGCAGAAGTTATGATTAATGGAAAAGAAAAAGTAAAAAATAAAATGAAAGAAATTGAAATGATGGGAAATAATGCTACTCCAAAAGACAAGGATATGTATGATGATTTGGAACTAGTATTAGAGATGTATGAAAGAGGACTTAGATTTTTACCAATTGATTTATATAAATCACATGCTACAAAATTCCAAGTTGAAGGAGATTCATTAAGACCACCGTTAAATAGTATAGCAGGATTAGGAAATGTTGCAGCAGAAGGAATTATGAAAGCTAGACAGGAAGAAAAATTTATGTCTATAGATGATTTGAAAATTCGTTCAAAAGTTGGTGATTCTGTTACAGAATTGTTGAGACAATTTGGTTGCCTTGAGGGAATGAGTCAAAGTAATCAATTGAGTTTGTTTGGATAAAATGAAATACCTTGAAAGAAAATTCAGGGTATTTTATTTTTAAAAAACATAAACAAAAGTTTGCAAAATGTTGATTTTTTAGATAGTATGTGTTATACTATCAAACATAGGAAATGAGAATAAATAGAGATGTATTATATTTATAAAGGAATGATGCCTGAATGGAAAATAGTAAATTGCAAACAATTTCCAAACTTTTTGAAGATAGTGAAATAAGAAGTGTTTGGGATAGCGAGAAAGAAGAATATTACTTTAGTGTGGTTGATGTTGTTGGAGCATTAACAGAGAGTAAAGAGCCTAGAAAGTATTGGTCAGTATTAAAGTTAAGATTGAAAAAGGAAGGTTCAGAGTTGCCTACAAATTGTAGTCAACTGAAATTAAGATCACTTGATGGTAAGTACTATAGTCAAGATGTATTAGATACAAATGGAATATTACGACTAATTGAATCAATACCAAGCCACAAAGCAGAACCATTAAAACTATGGCTTGCGAAAATGGGAAAGGAAAGAATTGATGAAGTATTTGATCCAGAGCTAGCGATAAATCGTGCAGTTGATTATTATAGAAGTCGTGGATATGATGATAATTGGATAAAAACAAGATTAACAGGAGTTGTAGATAGGCATAAATTAACAGATGTATGGAAAGAAAATGGAATAAATCAAAATTATGAATATGCAGTATTAACAAATGAAATATACCAAGAATGGTCTGGAATGAAAGCTTCACAATATAAAGAATATAAAGGTATTAGAAAAGAATCATTAAGAGATAATATGACAGATATTGAAGTAGCATTGACAGATTTAGGAGAAATAGCTACAAGAGAACTTGCTAAAGAGCATAAGCCATATGGGTTAAAAGAAAATAGAAAGATAGCTAAATTAGGAGGACATGCAGCTAAAGTTGCTAGAGATGATATAGAGAAAAATTTGGGTAAATCAGTTATTAGTAGAACAAATGCACTAAACTATAAATATTTAGAGGACAATAAATTATCTAAAGAAAAAATTTTAAAAGACAAAGACGAAAAGAAATTGAAATGATAATATATGAATTTTTATTAATTAAAAATTACTAAATTTCCTTGACATCTAAGCGATTTGAAGCTATAATGAAAACATCAAAGAAGTGGAGGACACAATATTAATGGAGAAAAATATGTTTTCAATTAATGAAAATCAATATAAAGAAATGACAGATGAAAAATTAATAGAGAATATAAAACAAGATGACAATATAGCATTAAATTGCCTATTAGAAAGATATAATGATGTAGTAAATATGAAAGCAAATAAGTTTTTTATGGTGGGAGCAGAAAGAGAAGATATGGTGCAAGAAGGAATGATTGGGTTATATAAGGCAGTAAAATCATTTGATACAGAAAAGCAAAACTCATTCAAAACATTTGCAAATATGTGTATAGAAAGACAATTAATAACAGCAGTCAAAAATTCAAATAGACAAAAACATATACCATTAAACTCATCAATATCTTTAAATTCAGCAGCATATGAAGATAATGATGATATGGACAAACTTGAAATTGTTGATTTAAAAACAGAAGATGATCCATTAGATATAATAGCAAACCAAGAATACTCAAAAACAATAGAGAGAAAAATAAAAGAAAATTTAAGTGATTATGAATTATCAGTTTTATATGAATATGAAAAAGGACACTCTTATGCAGACATAGCAGAAAAATTAAAAACAAAAGTAAAATCTGTAGATACAGCAATACAAAGAATAAAGAAAAAAGCAAATAAAATAAAAGAAAGTATAGACTCATAACTTCATAAAATATTAAGAAAAAAGTCGAAAAACAAAGAAAAAAGTAGCAAGAAGTACTTGCTATTTTTTTTAATTTCTTATAAAATATTAATCAAGTGTGTAACAAGAAATATATATAATTTAATTTTGAGTTACATTAAATTTAAGCCTTAAGGAAGGAATGATATAAATGAATTTAAGTGAAGAAGAACTTCCAAAAGCATTACAAAAACATGCTAATGAAGAAAAAATAAATGATAATAATAAAAAGATAAAAAAAGAAAAAAAGTCAAAAAAAATATGGTTAAGAATAATAATAACAATTATAATATTAGGAATACTAGGAATATCAACATTAGCCTTTTTATTATATGGACCATATTCAGGATTTAGAGAATGGCTAATAACAAGTGCAATGACAACGATGAGACACCAATATTTAGCAACATGGTTTTATAATGATGAAACAATACAGGAAGTGTTGGATAATAATAAAGTACATGAAACAGATGAGAACACAGATACTTCAATGATAGTTATAAATAAAGAAAAAGAAGAAAAAATACAATATGCAAATGAATATGAGAGGCAAATCTTAGAAAAAGATCCAGAACATGAGGATTATAAAATAATTAAAATAGAAGGAAAAGGCTATGATGGATATATGGCAGTAATATATGAGCCATCAAGAATAAAAACAGTATATACAAGTAAATTAGGAAAAACAGGTGAATATTTGACTAAGATGGCACAAGATAATAATGCACTAATTGCAATAAATGGAGGAGGTTTTGAAGATCCAAATTATGTAGGAAATGGAGCAATACCTCTTGGAATAACATTTTCAAATGGAAAATTAATAACATCAGAAACATATAGAGGACAAGGTGGATTAATAGGATTTACACAAGATGATAAATTAATACTTGGAAAAATGACTGTAGAGCAAGCAAAGAAACAAAAAATTCGTGATGGAGTAACATTTGGACCATTTTTAATAGTAAATGGAAAAGCATCATCAGTATCTGGAAATGGTGGATGGGGAACAGCACCAAGAACAGCAATAGGACAAAGACAAGATGGAATTGTGTTATTCTTAGTTGTAGATGGAAGAACAGTAAAAAGACCAGGTGCAACAATGAAAGACTTAATAGAAATTTTCGAAAGATATGGAGCTTATAATGCAGCTAACTTAGATGGAGGAACATCTAGTGCAATGGTTGTAAATAATAAAATAATAAATGACCCAGTTGATCAATCAGGGTCTCATAGAACAAGATATATTTCAACAGCATTTATATTAACAAAAGAAGGTAATTAATAAATAAAAAATGGAGGATATAATGGGATTTGTAGTTGCAGTTGATGGACCTGCCGGAAGTGGAAAAGGAACAATAACAAAAAGAATTGCTAAAGAGATGAATTTAACAAGTATAGATACAGGAGCAATGTATAGAAGTGTTACACTTGCAATGTTAAATGAAAACATAGCATTAAATGATTTTGAAAAAATATCAAAACTTTTAGATGAAATTAAAATAGAATTTAAAAAAATTAATGGTGAACAAAAAGTATATCTAAATGGTAAAGATGTATCATTAGAAATTAGAACAAAACCAGTTAATGAAAATGTATCACCTGTTTCAACAATAAAAATCGTAAGAGAAAGATTAGCAAAACTTCAAAGAGAAATGGCAGAAACAATAGATGTTATAATGGAAGGGAGAGACATTGGAACAAATGTATTTCCAAATGCTAATGTAAAAATCTATTTAGATGCAACACCAGAAGAAAGAGCTAGAAGAAGATATTTACAGAATAAAGAAAATGGAATTGAAATGCCATATGAAGAAATACTAGAAAGTGTAAAAAATAGAGATTTTATTGATAGTACAAGAGAAATTGCACCATTAAAAAAAGCAGATGATGCAATATATGTTGATTCAAGTAATATGACAATTGATGAAGTTGTTGCAAGTATAGAAAAAATAATAAGTGAAAAAAGAAAATAGAATAGGAGTTATAGCATGAAAGAAGAATTTTTAAATTTATTAAGAAGTGTAAAAAGAGAAGGAATTGATGATTTGATAAGATTTATTGAAAGTACAGATTTTTTTACAGCACCTGCAAGTACAAGATTTCATGGTGACCATGCTGGTGGACTTGTAGAACATAGCATGAAAGTATATGAAATATTGCAAGAAAAAGTAAAAACTGCACCAATTGCATTAAATACACCACCAGAAACTTTGATAATAGTACCATTATTACATGATTTGTGTAAAGCTAATTTTTATAAAATAGATTATAGAAATGCAAAAAATGCTTTAGGGGTATGGGAAAAAGTACCATATTATACAGTTGAAGACACTATACCATACGGTCATGGTGAAAAATCTGTTATGATGATAACAGAATATATGAAATTAACAAGTGAAGAAAAATATGCAATTCGTTGGCATATGGGATTTACAGAACCAAAAGAGCAATATGGAACAATAGGATTAGCATATACTAAATATCCATTAGCATTACTTATGTTTGAAGCAGATTTAGAAGCAACATATTTCTTTAATACATAAAAAATCGCCAGTTAGGCGATTTTTTTTAATTATTTTGCTAAACATTTATCAAGTTCTTCACAAATTGCTTTTTTATCCATTTTTTGACCGATGAAAACAAGTTTAACCATTCTATCTCCAACTTCTTCATCCCAATCTCTTTCTAAATCAGCATTAGCTTTTCTAAATGCTTGTTGATCTTTTAATGGGAATGTAGCAATCCATTCACCAGCCTCGTAAACTCCAGTTTGTTTTCCCGCTTGTTCAAAAACATATGACATTTCATCATCATTCTCAAACCAAACAATACCTTTACATCTAATTATATTTCTTGGTAAGGAATTAACAAAGTTATGGAATTTTGATTCAACCAAAGGTTTTCTTCTATAATATACAAAAGTTCCGATTCCATATTCTTCAGTTTCACCTTCTTCAGCTTCTTCCTCAGTTTTATCTAATTCCTGAGCCCATCCAGCTGAAAGTGAAGCTTTTTCAAAATCAAAAGCTTTTGTGTCCATAATTTCTCTAAAATCAACATCTGAATAATTTGTTTCTATTATTTTTGCACTTGGTTGTAATTTTTTTACAACAGCTTTAACTTTTGCAAGTTCATCTTTAGAAAGTTCATCAACTTTATTTAAAATTAAAGTATTACAGAATTCAATTTGTTGAATTAATAAATTTTCAATATCTTCATCATCAATTTCTTCTTTTTCAAGTTCTTCACCACAATTAAATTCATCTCTTAATCTTAAAGCATCAACAACAGAAACAACATTGTCTAATCTGCAAATTTTAGGTAATCCATATTGTTTTGTAGAATCTTGTAAAACAGTTATTGTTTGAGCAATTGGAATAGGTTCACAAATTCCACTAGCTTCTATTAATATATAATCAAAATTTCCCGTTTTTACTAAATCAACAATTTGTTGCATTAAATCAACCTTTAAAGTACAACAAATACAACCATTTTGTAAAGGAACAAGGCTATCATTTGTTTCAGTAACAACACCACCTTTTCCTATTAAAGATGCATCTATATTTACTTCTCCAATATCATTAACAATTACAGCAACTTTGTAACCTTCTTGATTATTTAAAATATGATTTATAAGAGTTGTTTTTCCAGCTCCTAAATATCCTGTTAATAATGTAATTGGCACAGTTTTCATTTAAAATTCCTCCTTTTTTGGCTTAAACCATTATATTTCGCTTGAATTATATCACTTTTTACATATAAATGCTATACTTTTAAAAGATTTTATGATATAATTACTAATATAATTGTGCAAAAAGCACAAGTAGAAAGGATGAACAAGATGACACGAGACACACTGGAATTAATTCATGAGGCATATCAGGAGGCATTAGAAAAATCTGCAAATCTGCTGGAAATTGCAGAAAACTTGTATGCAATCCTGAATGAATTCGAAATCAACAATGAGGAGGATGCTGTAATCTTTGATTCTTTTTTGGATGGGTTGAGAGGTTGTATTCAGAATCGGCGGAAGACCTTTGAAATCACGAATTTGTCAATTTACATTATTAATACAATGATGTACATTGTTCTTTGGCTTAATAGCACGAAGGATATGCATATTGACATTAAGTGGAAGGCGCGTTGTAAAGCTCTTGAAAGTGAGCTGACAAAACTTATTCGCAAATCTAATAGCGATCTTTCAGCTAATATTCGCGATAGGTTTGGTCTTAAAGGCATTGTTCAAAACCATTTAGAAGAAGCAGAAATTGAGAAAATCATTTATATGATTTTTGACTGCACTTCTGGTATCTTGGCTGGCAAGAACAGAAAGATGAAGAAAGATTTTTCTGATTGGGTTGCAAATAACAAAAATATTATGCCCCTCGATAAGATTATTGTTCAGCAGGTACTCACTATTCCATTTGCAATTGATTTTGTGAAGGATTATATCAAAGAGCCTAAGGCAAATGGTTACAAATCTTTGCAATTTACAATGACCGTCCAAATGTATTCTGAGGTTCTTCCTGGCTGTCAGCTTGAAATTCAGTTTAAGAGTAGGCAAATGGAAGAGGAAGCAGAACATGGAAAAGCATCACATGATGCATACAAATTGACAGGAGGCCTATCAGAAGAAGAACTTTCTGAAATCGACAGATACATTAATGAAGTGTTTACTGTTGAAAATTTTGAAAAAGTTCATATCACAGGTTTTACCGGGTATGGAAGCAAAGAAGAAGACATCAATGGCATTCACTTTGCGAAAGAATTTGCCGATAGGCGAATTTCGACTACATTAGTTCCAAATAATTAACATCCTTGTGATCTCTAGGAAATTATTTCCTAGGGATTTTTTTTTTATAACTATTGACAATATTTTTTGTTATTGGTATTATAGAAATGAAAAATATCATTAATAAATGATAAAAAAATTAAAGGAGGAAAAAGATATGGCACAAATAGATCATGTAGATTATGAAGCAATGCCTAGACAAGCAAAACAAATGAGGGAATATGCACTAGAATTAAATAGTGAATTAAGGACAGCATATTCAAACGTAGGAGAAATGCATAATTCATGGTATGGAATTAGATACAATGAATTAGTAAAAGAGTTTAATGAATTAATACCACAAATAAACGACTTATTAAAATTAGTTGTTACTGAAATTCCTTTTGCAGTCGAAACAATTGCAAACAATTATGCAAAAGCAGATAAAGGACAAGGAGTAACATCAGCAGAAGAAACATCTGCAAACAAAGTTGAAAATTTGCCAATAACAAATGATGTAGGAATGAGATTCATGACAGGTGAAGTTGGAAATACACAAAGAGCAGTATCAGAAAAATTTGAAGCAGCAAAAGAATTAATGAACAAAATTGAATCAGAATATAACAAAGTTGAATGGCAAAGTGAGGCTTCTGAAAGCTTTAAAGCAAGATTCACACAATTAAAAACAAACATAATTGCTTCATTTGAGAACATTAATAATGAATTTACAAAATTAATGACACAAACACAACAAGATATTGAAACAACAGAAAAAGCAAACACAGTTCAATAGAACTAATAGAAAGCACTATATGTGCTTTCTAAAGCAATATTAACAAATATAGTTTTAGAAAGCATACATATGCTTTAAGAAAACAAATGAAAGGAGAACTTACTATGGAAAGAAAATTTTTACCAATAGGAAGTGTTGTAAAATTAAAAGATGGCAAAAAAAGATTAATGATAACAGGATTTTTACCAATTGAACAAAAAGAAAATGGAGAAAAAAATGTATGGGATTATAGTGGTTGTCTATACCCAGAAGGAATAATAGTTTCATCAACAAATTATTTATTTAATCATTCACAAATAGAAGAAGTACATTTTATTGGACTAGTTGATGAAGAAGAAGAAAAATTTAAAAAGAAACTAAATAATGCAATTGAAGAACTAAAAAATAAATAGAGAAAGTGAAAAAAGATGTTAGTCACATTAATAGGAAAAAATATTTTATATAAAACAAAATTACCAAACAAACAAGCTGGAAATTATTGGATAACAGATGATGATGGAAAAAAGATTTTAAATATAATAGGAAAAAATAATGAATGGCAAATATATAGTAATGATCAAATTAAAATATTAGATCCTAAAGCAATTAAATCATTTAATGTATCAAAAGTTGCAAAAGATGTTGTTAATGTTATTAGAGGTGTTAGGTTAAAAGAAAATTGTATATATTATTTATCAATAAATTCTAATTCAAATATGTTATATATTTTACTTTGTGAACCTATATATCAAAGAAATTTTATACAAATAAAAACACAAAATTTTCAAGAAATCACAATAGGAAAAAGCCTTAATTGTGATATTATTTATAATAATTCTTTAATAAGTGAAAAACAAGCAAAAATATTTTATAGTAATGGAAAATTAATGCTTGAGAATTATGACACCAATTATGGGATATTTTTAAATGGTACACCAGTTTCAAACAAAGTAAAATTGCTTTTTAATGGTGACATTATATTTATAATGGGGTTAAGGATTGTTGTTATAGGAAATAACTTTTTTATAACAAATCCATTTAATAGAGTTTCATATAACCAAAGAAAATTTGAATTAGTAGAAAAGAAAGAAAAAGTAATTGAAACGACAGAAATAACTGAAGAAGATGTAAAACTATTTTCAGAAAAAGATTTTTTTGCCAGAGCGCCAAGAATAACAAGTGGAATAGAAAGAGAAAAAATAAAAATAGAAGCTCCTCCACAAAAACAAGAAAAAGATGACAAACCATTAATATATACGATAGGACCAAGTTTAGCAATGGGATTAGTTATGCTAATATCAATGAGTTCAACAATTAGTGGAGTTTCAAATGGAAATGCATCTGTAAAAAGTACAGTTACATCAGCATTGATGACAGTAGCAATGCTTATAAGTATGATATTATTTCCAATATTAAATAATAAATATGAAAAAAGAAAAAAGAAAAAGAAAGAAGCTACTAGACAAAAAAAATATAAAGAATATATTAATAAAAAATTACAACAAATTGATGATGTAATGATTAAGCAAAAGAATATTTTATTTCAAAAATATTTATCTGCTGAAGAATGTGCTCAAATAATATTAAATAAAGAGCCTAGATTGTGGGAACGAAGAAGAGAAGATGATGACTTTTTAACAATAAGAGTTGGTTTGGGAGATTTACCAATAGAAGCAGATATAGAATATCCTAATAAAGAATTTTCGCTAGAAGACGATAATTTAGTAACATTGATTAATTCTGTAGCTCAAAAATCAAAACTTATAAAAAATGTTCCAATAACAGCATCACTTGCATCCAAAAATATAGCTGCAGCAATTATAGAAAATGATGAAAGAACAACAGAAAAATTTGCACAAAATTTAATAATGCAATTGATCGCATTACATAGTTATGTGGATTTAAAATTAGTGTTTTTATTAAAAAAAGAAAAAAATGTAAGATGGGAACACATGAAAACTTTACCACATATTTGGGATGAACAAAAGCAAATAAGATTTTGGGCAGATGAATATGAAGATATGAAGGATATATCAAGATATTTGGAGATTGAATTAAATAATAGAAGAAAATTTGAAGATAAATTTGATTATAGATCATTTTCTCCATATTATTTAATAATAACAGATGATTATAAAACTATAGCAAATTTAAAAATAGTAACAGAAATATTAAATGCTAAAAGAAATTTAGGTTTTGGATTATTTTGTATAACAGATAATATGTTAAATTTACCTAATGAGTGTCAATTATTTATAAATATAGAAGGACACAAAGGAAATTTATTTGAAAATGAAATAACTACTACTACAAAAAAAGAATTTTATTTTGATTCATCATTTACATTCTTTTTTGAAAATATAGGTCAAAAATTGTCTAATATTCCAATAAGAGCAAATACAACTTCAAAATTTTCTTTGCCAGAAGTATATACATTTTTAGAAATGTACGATGCGGGAAGAATAGAACAATTAAATATATTACAAAGATGGATGACAAATGATTCAACCAAAACATTACAAGCACCAATAGGAATAGATACAAATGGAATGCCAATTGTATTAGATATACATGAAAAAGCACATGGACCACATGGTCTAATTGCTGGTAGCACAGGTTCAGGAAAGAGCGAATTTATAATTACATATATATTATCATTAGCAGTAAACTATAATCCAAATGATGTTTCAATGATATTAATAGATTATAAAGGAGGAGGACTTGCTGGAGCATTCCAAAAAGGAAATGTAAAATTACCACATATTGTAGGAACAATTACAAATATTGATAAAGTTGGATTACAAAGATCTTTAGTATCTATACAAAGTGAATTAAGGAGAAGACAAATAAAATTTAATCAAGCAAGAGAAAAAACAGATGAAGGAACAATTGATATATATAAATATCAAAGGTTATTCCATGATGGAGTTGTAAAAGAGCCAATTCCACATTTATTGATAATATGTGATGAATTTGCTGAATTAAAACAACAACAGCCAGATTTTATGGATGAATTAATAAGTGTTGCCAGAATAGGACGTAGTTTAGGAGTGCATTTAATATTAGCAACACAAAAACCAGCAGGTGTAGTAAATGATCAAATTCGTAGTAATAGTAAATTTGGAATATGTTTAAAAGTTCAAGATAAACAAGACAGTATGGATGTTATAAAAAGACCAGATGCAGCTGAATTAAAAAGAGCAGGACAATTTTATATTCAAGTTGGAAATAATGAATATTTTGCATTAGGACAATCAGCATGGGCTGGAGCAAGTTATGAGCCAGCAGATATAATAAAGAAAAATGTTGATAATTCAATGAAATTTGTATCAAATATAGGATCTGTAATAAAGAAAATAGATGATACAAAAAGAACACCAGTAAAAAAAGACGGAGAGCAATTAACAAATATAGTAAAATATATTTATGAATTAGGAGAAAACGAAAATATTCATTTAAAACCATTATGGTTAGAAAATATACCAGAGATAATAATGTTAGATAAAACAAAAGAAAAATATAAAATAGAAAGAAAAGAAAATGAAGTAATACCTGTAATTGGAGAATATGATGATCCATATAACCAAAGACAGGGGCCAGTTGAACTAGATTTTAAGAAACAAGGTAATATAATTATTTATGGAAATGCAGAAAGTGGTAAAGAAACATTAATAAGTACAATGGTATATGATATAATAACAACTTATACAGTTTGCGAAGCACAAATGTATTTATTAGACTTTGGAAGTGAAGCATTAAAAATATTTAAAGATGCACCACATGTTGGTGATGTAGTATTAAGTACAGACTCTGAAAAAATCAATAGATTATTTGAAATGATTCAAAGAGAAATGAAAAGAAGAACAGAAGTATTATCAAATTATGGTGGAGACATCAAATTATATATAAAAGATACTGGAATTCCAATGCCACAAATTATAGTTGTTATAAATAATTATGAAGGTTTTATAGAAAACTATGGTGAAAAATATGATGATATATTACTTACATTATGCAGAGAAGGTATAAAATATGGAATAATATTTGTATTAACTGCAAGTGCTTATAACAGTGTAAGATATAGATTATCACAAAACTTCAGACAAAAAATAGCATTACAATTAAATAATGAAGATGATTATTTAAACATAATAGAAGGTGTAAAAAAGAAAAGACCTGCACATATATTTGGTAGAGGTTTAATTAAATATGGTGATGTTTATGAATTCCAAACAGCAAGAATTTGTGAACCAGAAAGATGGAATTCATTTATAAAGGATGAAATAAAGAAACTAAATTCAAAATATACAGAAAGAGCAGTTTCAATTCCAGTTTTACCAAATCAAATAAAAGTAGAAGATGTACAAGAATTAGTTACACAATTAGATAAATTACCAATAGGTATATATAAATCAAGTTTAGGACTAGCAACATATGACTTCAAGAATAATTTAGTTAATATTATTTCCGCTAAAAATGTAGATGTTGTAGCAGAATATGTAACACATTTATATGAAGAATTTAATCTTTTAAAAGATGTGGAAGTTACAGTATTTGATTCAGAAGGAATTGTACAAGAAACAAGAAAAAATATCAAATTAGATTACCAAAACTATTCATTAAAAATACAAAATAATCTAAAAAAGAACAAGCACAATATATGTATTATTATAGGAATTGATAAATTCTTAACAAATATTGGAACATCAATATTACCAGATTTGATGAAAGCAGAAGAATTAAAAAATTATACATTTATTGTAGTAGACAGTGTATTCAAATTAAAAAATCACGAATATGACGATTGGTACAAAGCATACATTACAAAAGATACAGGAATTTGGGTTGGAAATGGTGTAAGTGACCAATATATAATTAGATTAAATTCAAGTAATAGAAACTTAGTAAATAATTGTGGAGACAGTTTTGGATATTTGATAAAACAAGAAGAAGCAATGCTAATAAAATTAATAGGAATGAAAGATGATGGTGATGACAATGGATAAAGTATTAGTAAAAGTTTATGTTCCTATGTTAGAAGGAATCTATGATGTATGGATTCCTTCTAATAAGAAAATATATGAAATAATTGTATTGTTAGTAAAAGCAATAGCAGAACTAAGTGAAGGTTGTTATAATCCATTAGAAATGCCATCACTATATGATAAAATAACAGCACAAGAATATGACTTAAACCTAATATTAAAAGATACAACAATAAGAAATGGAACAGAAGTAATATTAATATAAATTTAAATATTTGAGATTTTGAAAGGAAAAAGATAATGAAAACACTAAGAGAAGATAATATATATCAAGATGATTCAAGTGTAAATATAAATGAATTGTTACAGGAAAACAAAAAAGTAGTTTCATTTTTGGGTTCAAAGCAAAGTGGAACAACATTTATTATAAACAATATAGCTCAAATAATGGCTAAAAGAGATATTGATGTAGCAATATTAGATATGACATCAAACAAAGACACATATTATATATATACTCAAAACAAAGAATCAGTAAGAGTTAGTATAAAAGATTGTTTTAAAGATTTGAGTGAAGGTAAATTAAATGGGTTACATGTTGAAAATAAGTTAACAATATATACAGATTTACCTAACGAAAAAGAATATAGTGTAAAAGCAGAAAATATATTAGAAACATTATTGAAAAAACATCAAATAGTTCTTATTGATACAGATTTTTCTACAAATATAGATTATTTTACATATTCTCAACAAGTTTATTTAGTACAAACAATGGATGTTTTAACAATTCAACCATTAACAGAATTTTTGTCAAAATTAAAATCTCAAAATGCTATAAATAGTGAAAAAATAAGAATTATATTAAATAAATATATTAATCTAGATGGAATTTCAGTAAGACAGCTAATTGGTGGACTAGCTTTTTATAATGATCCATCAATGACTTATATGCAACAATTATTTGAAAAAAATGGTGCTAGATATACAACAATTTCATATGATCAACAAGCATATGAAGTATATTTACAAGGTATTGCGAAATATCAAGTTTCAATAGATTATTATTCAGATGAATTTAGAATGCAATTAGAAAAATTAGCGGATGATGTTATAAGAGGATAATTATAAAAGGAGGAAAATTATGGGACTTTTAGATGGTTTATTTAAATCAATATCTGACTTTTTCGGAAGTTCTAATACAGGCAGTGGGAGTACAAGCGATAATAATATTTCAACAAATTTTAATAAAAAAGATGAGATAAAGGAATCTTTAAAGAAAAAATACCAAATGATTGATGGTGAAAATAAATTAGTTGGTAACATGTTTAGCAAATTAATAAGTAATACAAATGATATAATTGGTGATGCAAATGCTAAAAAAGAAAATACAAATATAAAATAGATAAAGGAGGAAAAAGATGGGCTTTTTTGGATATTGGGGAGAAAAAATGGATGATGCCATTGCGGGGCTAAAAACTGATATTTCAGCAATGAAAGTAGATGCAGAAACTTATGAAAAAGAGGCTAAAAGACTTGAAGATGAAGCTAAAACATTTGAAGAAACAGCAGTGAATGAAGAACAGGAAGCAGCCGCTTTGAAGCTTACAAAAACAGTAACAAGTTCTACACCAAATGAAGATGGAACCTATGATGAGGAAGAGGTAGACGATGAAGATGCCATAAAAAGAAAAGAAGGATTACTTGCAGATGCCAAAAAAAAGAGAGAAGATGCAGCAAAAGATCGAGAAAATGCAGCAGAATATAGAACTTTAGCAGCAGGATTATGGCTTTTAAAAGGAAATATGGAAGAAGCAGCAAAAAATTGGGAATTAGCACGTGAAAATATAAAGGCAGCAATAGTAAACTCAACAAAGTCATTAGAAACAGGAATTAATATGTTAAGAAATGCAATTTCAACATTTAATATACCAAGTGTAAAAAGTATAGGAAATTGGGCGAATAACTTATTAAAAAAATATGTAGGAATAGATCTTTCAGATGGATTTGGAGCTGATGATTTATATAGAATATCTGGTAAATTAATAGAAACAGGGTCAATTGCAGTAAAGGGATTTGCAAGCTTAGCGGTAATTTCAACAATTGGAGTACTTCCTGGATTAGGAGAAATATCATTAGACATTATTAATGATTTTATTAATCCAACAATAGATAAAATATTTGATGAAGATGCAGTAAAGGTTGTTTATAATGGATTTACAAGTGGACTAGGATTTCTAGGAATTACATTTGAAGAGGAAGAAGGAACAGAAACAGCAGCTATTGGTACAGAAGATATTCAAGATCAGCTAGGAGAAAATGATTCGGATATAATTCCAGGAGGAACTACAACGCCTGAAGCTCAAGGTGATGTTGTAGAAAATGTTTCAACAGTTACTAGTGGAGATAATGGAAATAATAATGGAAATAAGAGCCCAACAAAGCCAACAGATGATAAAGAATATGAACTTGCAGTTAAACAATACGAAAATGATAGAGATGCTAGAGAGGGACATAAAATTGAAGTTGCGAATACCAAAATTGAAATGCAAGAAGCCAAAAAAGACTTGGATTACGCACAAAAGGTATACAATATGACAGAAGATTATGATACACAGTTAAAAAATCAAAAGACAAGAGCAATACAAAATGGAGATAGTAAAGCACTTTCTGAGATAGAAAAAAAAGCATCTATTAATACGAAAAATCTTAATGCTGCTTCTAAGGAATTAGGTGCAGCGAGAGCAAAATATGATTGGTGGGTAAATGAGCATGCAGAAGCTAGAGCTAAACAAACAGAATTAGAGACAGCAGCGAGACGTTCGTATAATAATATGAAAAAATTAGAAGGGAGTCAAAAATGAGTTCAGAAGTAAAAGTAGACTATGAAAATATACCAAGCCAATCAAATAACATAA
This sequence comes from uncultured Clostridia bacterium, assembly GCA_934141555.1. Taxonomy (GTDB): domain Bacteria; phylum Bacillota; class Clostridia; order TANB77; family CAG-508; genus CAG-269. The sequence continues at coordinate 59,302 of CAKPCK010000008.1, forward strand.
GAAATTCAGCATTAGAATTAAATGGTAGACTAATAGCAGTATACCAAAAAGTATCAGAAATGCATGCACATTGGTATGGAAAAAGATATAATGAATTAGTAACAAAATTCAACGAATTAGCACCACAATTAAATCAATTTTTAGAGGTAATAGTGGCAGAAGTTCCATATATGTTTGAAGGAATTGCTAATAATTTCTCAGAAATTGATATACAACAAAATATAGCAACAGCTAGGAAGGAAAGTTATAAGAAACTTGAGGAAATTCCAATAATAGAAGATGTTGGAATGAGATATATTCAAGGAGAAGTAGCGAACATTCAAACAGAGATATTATCAGATTTTACATCAGCAAAAGAATTAATGGATTCTATGCAAAAAACAGTACAACAAATAGTACTTGAATGCGATGGGGCAGATGAATTTAGAAATCAATTTAGAATATTAACAGATACTTTTAAGCAAGTATTAGATAATGTTGAAACTCAATTTACAGAGTTAATGAATCAAGATAGAGAACAAATTGAAAACGCAGAAAAAGCAAATACAACTAAATGAAATTGGTAATTCTATTTCAAAAGTTGAGATGGAAAAATTTTTCCTATCTCAACTTTTTTGTTTTTAGAAAACCCCCAGATAGTCTGGGGGTTCGAGAAAGCTTTAGCGATGAGTATACAAAAATCTCCT
>CAKPCK010000009.1 GCA_934141555.1 uncultured Clostridia bacterium
TCCTCAACAGCTTCAATCAACTCTTTTTCACTTACTTGTGTTTCATCATATTTTATATCCGCCTTTTTCTCTTCTAAACTTACTTTTGCACCTTCTACTCCATCAACATTATTTAATACCTTTTCTAATCTTGTAGAACATCCTGTACAATGCATTCCTTCTATATTTAATTTTACTTCCTTCATTTAATTTTCCTCCTTAAAATAATCTTTATTATCTATAACCTTTATTTTATTTTTTATCATATTCATCCAGCAAGAATAAATATATTCTCCTTCTTCTTGTGGTATGAATTCAATTTCATTTGTGCCAACACCTAATTTTTTATCAATTTTAAAGTCTTTCATTATTATTTCATTATTACATCCTGTTAAATATTTTTTTTCTACATTTATTACCATTTTTACAGGAATATCTTTTTGAACTATTATATCTTTATAATTACCATAATCTAAGTCAAATTCAATATATTGATATCCATCTTCTTTAATAGCTTTTATATATTGTGCATCATCTTTTTTTGAAAAGATACTATTTATATCTATTCCAAATCCAACTAATGCTCTATTTAGCATTAATATTGATAAAATAAGTATTAATACAGATGCAACTTTATTTATTATTACTTTTACTTTTCCTTTGCATAAATTTATAAAACTACCAAAGAACATCATAAGTGGTAATGTTCCTAGGCAAAACAAGAACATTGACATAGCTCCATAAAATACAGATGCTGTGCTTAATGCATATATTTGCATTGCTTGCAGTGGCCCACATGGCATGAATCCATTTAATATTCCTATTATAAAAGGATTTTTAACTTTTACTTTACTAAAACATTTACAATTTTTTAGTTTTCCACTTATTGTAATTACTCCAAGCATTGATAAACTCATTATTAGCATAAATATTGAAGCTATTAAAATAATTATGTTTTGTTCCACATAGTTAATACTAAATACTTTTCCAATTCCACCTATTATTCCTCCAAGTATCGTATAAGATAAAAGTCTACCTATATTATATAATAATGGATTTTTAAACTTTTTTATTTTTCCTTCTTCTTTACTTGATGATGCATATAAATTTATTGCCCCACACATTGATATACAATGTATACTTGTAAATAATCCTGTTACAAATAACATTCCTAGTTGAATATTTGTATCTATTGTTGGAATCATATTAAAAATATTAAATCCAAATATTTCATTTAAAACCAATATAACTAAAATAATACTACATGTTATTAATATAAATTCAAGTAAATTTATGCTATCATCGATCTTGCTTTTGTCTTTTGAGATATATTCTTTTTTGGTTACATATCCTTTTTTATTGATTTCATCTATTATATTTTCTATATTTATTTCATTTTCATACCAAACTGTTGCTATATTTCTGTTTATTTTTACCTTTTTTACATTAAAATCACTTTGAATTATTTTACTTACTGTTTGATAACAATGTGTACACATCATCCCATCAATTTTAATATAAATTTTTTTCATTAGCGTAATCTCCTAAATAATTCCATCACTTCATCAATAATTTCTGTATTACCAGATTGAATTTCTGTTAATACACAACTTTTTATATGACTTTCTAATATTGAATTTTCTACACTTTCTAATGATTTACTTATTGCTGATAATTGAATTAATATATCTGCACAATATCTATCATCTTCAAGCATTTGTTTTATTCCTCTTATTTGACCTTCTATTATGTTTAGTCTTTTGGTTAAAGCTTTTTTTTCTTCTTCTGTTCTGTGTGTTGACTTTTCACAACTTTCACATTTGCTACATTTTTCACACTTCATATATTCACTTCCTTTATTTTTTGATTTTATCTGCGAATCATTATACACCCCATAGGGGTATGTGTCAATATCTATTTTTTACATTTTTTCTATTATAAAGCAAAAAACAAGTCAGTCATCACACTTGTGATTAACTGACCTGTTTATTGTTTAATATTGTTTAGCCAACAGACAGGTAAAACTCAACCTGTTTACTCTGAAGTTTCTTAGCATCAGATTTGACATCTTTAAAAATCTTCTCCAATGCCATGACATTTTGAGCATTAACATCTACTTGAACTTCAACAGTCCCCATAGCAGAGACATCCCAAACAGAGGAATTGGGAGAAATACTAACATTTCCGTTAGCAAAAACATCTCCTAAGACACAGATACCATTAAGTGTCACATCGCCCTCTGCTCTGACATCGTTTCCGATAGAATGAGTAATCGCAAGATCTTCGCCAACATGCACATTAAAGAAATCCGCGTGACTGGCAAAAAAGCTTTCTCCAACATCAATGTCATAGCCATTTGCATTACTGCCCTTGGCCATATACACATTACCAGTAATACAAATATCAGTGTCAAGTTCTGCACCAGGCATAACTACGACATCACAGTTAACTCTTTTTTTCATTTTGTCTCTCCTTAATCAAAAAAATGCAATATTAAACTTTCCTTTTGGTTTCATATGCTGAAACCTCCATATCGAAAATCTTTATTCGAACTTATATATTATACTTTAAAATGTCTTATCTGTCAATTAAATGTTTTATATACATCAAATTATGTCAAATCTTCTTTTAATATTAATATATTCTCACAAATAAAATTATCACAATATTTTTTTGCTTTTTTCAATGTTTCCTTATCTCTAATAGTCCAGCCTAAAACAATTTTATTCTTTCGAATTTTTGCTAACCTTTTATTAGGTAACGCCTTAACATCATAAGAAATAAAATCTGGTCTAGATATAATATTAAACAGCATATTACTCAAAAAAATTCTTTTGAATATATTCATTTTCTTTCCTTTAAAATCTGATGCTAATTGTCCTCTAACAATCTCTGGCGCTTTTTTTCTTATATAATTTACGGCCAATGGATTGAAACTTTTTAATGCATATTTTCCATGATATGATTTCAAGATTTTAATTACCTTTTCTTCAAGTAAACCACACTTATTATCATATTTCAATTCTATAATTACTGGCACTTTACCATTTATTAAATTTAATACTTCTTCTAATAATGGTATTCTTTGCTCTGTATTTTGCAATTTTAACCTTTTTAATTCATTATAATTCATATCTTTTATCATAACATCCATATTGGTAAGTCTTTTTAAATTATCATCATGAAAAACAACTACATTTCCATCTTTTAAAATATGTACATCTAATTCTATTATATAATTATTTTGAATTGCTTTTTCAAAAGCAATCATCGAATTTTCCGGAATTCCTTCTTTTATGTCGTGCATTCCTCTATGTACTATTATATTTTCTGTCAAAAAACTACAATCTTTTTTCATTATTTTTTCCTCCAATATTATTTTACTAATATAAAGATCTATATAAAATTCAGAAGGGACGGATAAGAATAAAAAATTCCTATTCGCCCCTTCCTTATTTGACTTTTGAGCAAATTTTAGTCAAAAATTTTATTTCACTTCATATTCCAGAAGATAAATTTTCTTGACTTTTTCTCCGTTCAGAGCAAGCTTATATTTCACCACTCCACGGCTATCATAAACAGCCGTAATAATAGATTCCATACCAACATACCCTTTCAGAATGTCAAACGGATAAATAGTATATGCAACTTTATTCATAAGCATAATACCATTAGTAGTGTACATACACGTACCATCATCTTGGGTGTACCCCTGAGCATAATTCTGGCAAAAGCCTTTTTTCGAAATTTTGTGCATCACTTCAGATTTGAAGATAAATGCTACATCTCCATTGAAGTCTTTCATTCTTTCAAAAAGAACTTCCTTGAAGTTGCCCTCATTTACTTTCAATTCCTGAATTTCAAACCGTTTATTAAATTGCATCATCATGTCAAAACCTCCTTACATTGAACCAACGTAATTTACTCTTCTTCTAATGCACTTGACATCAGACATGTTAGATTATACCACTAATATGTGAAAAAATCTATAGTTAATTTTAAATTTTTAAATATTTTAGAATATTATTTAATGAATAATTCATCATCTTTGCAATCTACTGTAATTGTTGTATTTGGTAAAATTTTATTTGCTAAAATATTTTTTGCAATTAATGTTTCAAGTTTCTTTTGGACAAATCTCTTTAATGGTCTTGCACCATAAACTTCATCATATCCATTATTAATTAAATAATCTTTTGCTGATTGTGTAACCTTTAAACTAATATGTTTATCATCAAGTCTTCTTTCCAAATCTTTAATTAATAAATCTAATATTCTTCCTATTTCAGTTTTCTGTAATGGTTTATAGAAGACTATTTCATCTAATCTGTTCAAAAATTCTGGTCTAAAGCTTTGTTTTAACAATTTTCTTACATTTTCTTTTGCTTCTTCAGATATTTCTCCATTTTCTTGAATTCCGTCTAATATATAACTTGAGCCTAAGTTTGAAGTTAATATTATAATTGTATTTTTAAAGTCTACTGTTCTTCCTTGTGAGTCTGTAATTCTACCATCATCAAGTACTTGTAACAAAATATTAAATACATCTGGATGAGCTTTTTCTATTTCATCAAATAAAACTACTGAATATGGTTTTCTTCTTACTGCTTCTGTTAATTGTCCACCTTCCTCATATCCAACATATCCTGGAGGCGCACCAATTAATCTAGATACAGAGTATTTTTCCATATATTCACTCATATCTATTCTTATCATATTATGTTCATCGTCAAATAAACATTCTGCTAATGCTTTTGCAAGTTCTGTTTTACCAACACCTGTTGGGCCTAAGAACATAAATGATCCTATTGGTTTACGTGGGTCACCAATTCCTGCTCTTGAACGCATTATTGCTTCAGATACTTTTTCTACTGCATCATCTTGTCCAATTACTCTTTTATGCAATAATTCTGGTAAATGTAGGATTTTTTCTCTTTCACTTTCCATTAATTTTGTAACTGGTATTCCTGTCCATCTTGAAATAATTTTTGTTATTTCATCTTCTGTTACTTTATTTCTTAATAGACCATCTTCTTTTCCTTTTTCAGATAATTCTTCTTCTGCTTTTAATTCTTTTTGTAATTCTGGAAGTTTACCATATCTTAATTCTGCAACTTTTCCTAAATCATATACTCTTTCTGCTTGTTCAATTTGTGCATTTACTTGTTCTATTTCTTCACGTAATTTTTGCACTTTAGAAATTGCTTGTTTTTCATTTTCCCATTTTGCTTTCATTCCATCAAATTTTGTTTTTAATTCTGCTTTTTCTTTTTTGATGTCTTCTAATCTCTTTTTAGAAATCTCATCTGTTTCTTTTGAAAGTGCTGTTTCTTCAATTTCTAATTGCATTATTTTTCTTGATACTTCATCAAGTTCTGTTGGCATTGATTGCATTTCTGTTTTTATCATGCTACATGCTTCATCTATTAAGTCTATTGCTTTATCTGGTAAAAATCTGTCTGAAATATATCTGTGTGATAATGTTGCTGCAGTAATTAATGCATTGTCTGATATTTTAACTCCATGATATACTTCATATCTTTCTTTTAATCCTCTTAATATTGATATTGTATCTTCTACTGTTGGCTCATCTACCATTACTGGTTGGAAACGTCTTTCTAGTGCTTGGTCTTTTTCTATATATTGTCTATATTCATTTAATGTTGTTGCACCAATACAATGTAATTCTCCTCTTGCTAACATTGGTTTTAATAAGTTTCCAGCATCCATTGCTCCATCTGTTTTCCCTGCTCCAACAATTGTGTGAATTTCATCAATAAATAAGATTATTTTTCCTTCACTTTTCTTTACTTCTTGTAATACTGCTTTTAGTCTTTCTTCAAATTCTCCTCTATATTTTGCACCAGCTACAAGTAGTCCCATATCAAGTGAGAATATTGTACAGTCTTTTAATCCTTCTGGCACATCTCCTCTAACAATTCTTAATGCTAATCCTTCTGCTATTGCTGTTTTACCAACACCTGGTTCACCAATTAAACATGGATTATTTTTAGTTTTTCTTGATAGAATTCTTATTACATTTCTTATTTCATTATCTCTTCCTATTACTGGATCAAGTTTTTGGTCTCTTGCCATTTGTACTAAGTCTTGACCATATTTCTTTAAAACATCATAGGTTTCTTCTGGATTGTCTGTTGTTACCCTTGTGTTTCCTCTAACTTCTGATAATGCTTTTAAAAATGCGTTTTTTGTTATATTAAATGTTCTAAATAATTCTTTTAATTGACTATTTGCATGATCAAATATTGAAATCATTATGTGTTCAACAGATACATATTCATCTTTCATTTTTTTAGCTATATTTTCACTATCTGCTAATACTAAATCTGTATCTTGTGATACATATATTCCATCATTCGGTCTTGAACCACCTGTCATTCTTGGCTTGTTATCAACTAGTCTTTTTACTTCATTTTCGAAGTTTTCTTCATTTGATGTAATTTTCTTTATTAGTTCTTTTATTAAGCTATTGTCTTGCTCTAGTAATGCAAGTAATATGTGTTCTTGTTCTACTTGTACATTTTGATTTGTGCTTGCTAATGTTTGTGCATTTTGCAATGCTTCTATTGATTTTTGCGTAAATTTTTGTATATTCATAAATATCACTCTCCTTTTATATTATAGGTAAGTTCAAAGAACTTTCATATAATATGAATATATGTTTTAACAGCACCTCTTTTAGATAGTGCTGTTACTTTCTTTTCATTTACATTTATTATTATATATCATCTTTTTAGCAATGTCAATAGTAGAGTGCTAATTTTGCAATTTTTTTTACATCAAATGTACTAAAAATATTTTTGCTAAACTCAAAAATATAAAAAATCCCAATACATCAGTAGCAGTTGTCAAAAATATTGAAGAAGATAGTGCTGGATCAATTTTTAATTTTTGTAAAATTAATGGAATCAATATTCCAGACACACCTGAAATTATCAAATTTGCGACCATTGCTAAAAAAGCAATAATTCCCAAATAATAATTTCCATACATTATTGAAACAATTCCACTTGTTACAATTCCTATAACTGCCCCATCTATAACTCCAAGTAATATTTCTTTTCTAAGTAAATGCCAAGAATCTTTTAAGCTAACCTTTCCCATTGCAATATTTCTAATTATAATAGAAATAGTCTGTGTTCCTGCATTTCCACCCATACCTGTAATAATTGACATTATTGATGATAATGCTACAACTTGCGCAATTGTAGATTCAAAAACCTTTATTGTTGCAGATGCTAAAAATGCTGTTAACAAATTTACAAGTAACCATGGAAGTCTTAATTTTATAGATTCCCATAATGTACTATCTAATGTCTCTTCTTTTGCGACACCACCCATTTTTAACAAATCTTCTGTATGTTCTTCAACTATTACATCAACTATATCATCAATTGTTATAATTCCAAGCATCGCTTTTTTCTTATTTAAAACTGGTATTGCAGTCAAGTCATATTTTGAAACTATTAAAGCAACTTCCTCTTGGTCTGTTTCTGGATCAACATATACAAAATGATCATTTGTTATTTCTTCTAATTTCTCATTTTCTGGGGCAACTAATATATCTCTTAATTGTGCTGTTCCTATTAATTCTTTTTTTCTATTTACCACAAAAATTGTATCAATTAACTCTGTTTTTGGCGCTATTTCTTTTATCTTTTTTATTGCATCTTCTATTGGAAGATTAGCATTAAGAGCTATATATTCTGTTGTCATAATACCACCAGCACAATCATCTTTATAACCTAAAAGTTCTTTAATAACAGCTCTATCTCCACTTTTCATTAAGTTAATTAATTCTTTAGATTTTCCAACATTCATTTCTCCTAAAATATCTACAATATCATCTTTTGACATATAACTAAATACTTTTAAGATTTTTTTATTATCTAAAAACTTCAATATTCTAAGCTGAGTATCTAATTCAGCTTCTTCTAATATTCCAGCTAATTCTTCCTCTGTTGGTTTCTTTAAAAATTCTTCTAATTCGTCATCATCATATTCAGATAACTTTAAAGCTAGATCGACAGCAGTAATGTCGTCTAGCTCTTCTAAGTTCTCTAAATCATTATTTTCATTTCCTTCAATCATGATTTATTCACCCCATTTATTATATTTTCTTCATCTAACCCATATATTTTTTCAAGTTCATCAACACTTCCATGTTTTATGAATTCATCAGGATATGCATAACTTTTTATTTTTACTCCTTGTAAATTATTATTTACAATTAGTTCTTTTACTGCTGTGGCTAACCCATTTATAATAGTTCCATCTTCTATTGTTATTACATTTTTAGTTTTCTTAATACTTTCAATTATTGTATTATTATCTAATGGTTTCAAAAATCTTGCATTTATAACTTCAACATCCATCTTTTCTTGTAGTTTTTGTCCTATATCCATCGCTTTTGCAACCATTTTTCCAATTGCTATTATAGTTACTCTTTTTCTTTGTGTTTTGTTATTAAATACTTTATCTCCAATCTTTTGTAATATTTTTGTTTTACTTGATTTTTCTTCATCTATAATTTTCTTTAAAACTTCTGCTTTTCCTAATTCAATATCTTCGTGTCTTTCAAATTTTACTTTTGAATCTTCTCCTCCACGAGGATATCTAATAATTACTGGCTTATTTAATTTTACTGCAAATTCTAACATATCTTCTAATTCTTTAAAATCTTTTGGTGCCATTATTGTTAAATTAGGAACAAGCCTAAAAAATGCCATATCTAATGTTCCTTGATGTGTTTCTCCGTCTGCTCCAACACATCCAGCTCTATCTACACACATAATTACTGGCAAATTTTGCATTGCAACATCATGTATAACTTGATCATATGCTCTTTGATAAAATGATGAATATATTGGTATTACAGATATCATTCCTTCTTTCGCCATTCCTGCAGCCATTGTTATAGCATGTTGTTCAGCAATTCCTACATCAAAAAATCTTTTTGGAAATTCTTTTTGGAATTCTCTAAGTCCTGTTCCATCTTTCATTGATGCTGTAACAGCAACTATTTTTTCATTTTCTCTTGCTAGTTTTACCAATTTTTCTCCAAATATTTTAGAATAATCCGCTTTTTTCTCTTTTTTTAATTCTCCTGTTTCTATATTAAATGGAGATGTTGCATGAAATTTGTCTGGATTTTTTTCTGCTATTTTATATCCTTTTCCTTTTTTAGTTAATACATGTATTAAAACTGGTCCTTCTATCTCTTTACTTAGTTTTAATATACTTTCTAATTTTTCAATATTGTGTCCATCAACAGGTCCTAAATATGTAAAACCTATATCTTCAAAATACATTCCTCTTATTACTAATTGTTTACATGCTCTTTTGAATCTTTGAATAATCTTTACTAATTTATTTCCTACAACTGGTAATTTATTTAATTTATTTTTGATTAATTTATTTGTTCGAGTATATAATTTTTTGGTTCTTAATGTACTTAAAAATTGATTTATTCCGCCTATATTTTTTGCAATACTCATTTCATTATCATTTAATATAACTGTTAAATTACAATTACTACATCCTGCATCATTTAAGGCTTCTAGTGCCATTCCACCTGTTAAGGCACCATCACCAATTACTGCTATACATGAATTCTTTTTTCCCTGCAAATCTCTTGCTCTTGCCATTCCTAATACTGCTGAAATTGATGTACTGCTATGTCCTGTATTAAAGCAATCTGCATCTGATTCATTACTTTTTGGAAAGCCTGCAATTCCATTTAGTTTTCTTATATTTTTTAATTCTTCTCTTCTTCCAGTTATAATTTTATGTACATAACTTTGATGTCCTACATCCCATACTATTTTATCTTCTGGAACGTTAAATACGGAGTGTAGTGCTATTGTTAGCTCTACCACTCCTAAATTTGATGCTAGATGTCCTCCATTTTCTGAAACTACATCTAATATATATTTTCTTATTTCTTCTGCTAATTGTTTCTTTTCTTTTTCATTTAATTTTTTTAAATCTTGTGGTGAATTGATTTGTTCTAACATGTTATTACCTTCTTTATCGTATAATAAGTATTAATTTCCAAAATATTTTACCACAATTTGTTGTTTCTTGCAATACATTAATCTTTATTATCTTCTACTGCATTGCTTTCATTCAATATTTCTTCTTTTTCTTCTGCTGAAATAAATTCATATCTTACCATTTTATCTAATACTTGATTTTGCCTTTTTTTGGCTAAATCTAAATGTTTTGTTGGGCAATATGCTGATGGAGCATTTGGAATTCCAGCTAACATACTTGCTTCATTTCTATTCATATCTTTTGGTTCTTTTTTATAATATCCTCTTGATGCTTCTGCCACACAATAATATCCATCTCCAAAATAACTTGTATTTAAATATAATTCTAATATTGTATCTTTATCTAAATTTTTTTCTAAGTCATATGCCATAAATATTTCAGCTATTTTTCTTAATGCTGATTTTTCTTGTGTAAAATATATATTTTTGGCAAGTTGTTGTGTTATTGTGCTTCCACCTTCTCTCAACTCTTTGGCTTTTATATTTGAATATGTTGCTCTTGCTAATGCTATTGGATCTATTGCACCATGTTCGTAAAATCTTCTATCTTCCACGGCAATTACTGCATTTTTATAAAACTCAGACATATCTTCAAGCTTTGTATAATTTTCATCTGCTTTTATTTCTGTAACTTTATCTGATATACTAATTTTTTCAAGTGCTTGTTTATATAATTCATGTCCTTTATATACAAATCCTGTTCCTATAAATATTATGATTAATAGTATAATTATTAATATTCTTTTTACTACTTTCATTACATCACCCTTTTATTATATTCGAAAAATATTATTTTTCGACAGAAATCTATTTATTTTTATTTTACTATATTTAATGTGACAAAACAATGACATTTATATTAATTTTTTATTAAATAAAAAGACAAGAACTGTTTTTACACAATCCTTGCCTTTCTTGTACATAGCTCTTATTTTAGAACTATGGTGAGTGTATTAGCCCCACACCTTATAAAAGACGTGGCCACCTTTTTGAACTTTGCACTTAATATTAGTCCGTGCTGCAAGTTCCGAAGAACTTGTATATTCTGGACTATAAAAGTACAAAGCTCCACCAGATGCATACTTTTCAGAGCTAAGTCCTAACATTTGTGCTTCTTTTCTGAGCCAATTTTCTGTAGGATCTTCTCCGTTTAGCGCTCTACGAGCTGCTTCTTTAGTCACATTAGGTACTTTGGAAAAATCAACTGTTTTTCCACATGCATAGATGTGACCATTTCTTGTAGAGGCAAATTGCCCCTTCTGCATAATCACCTCTTTAATTGTGTTAGGAAAAATATTGCTTTCCACACGATTAAGAATCGTAGCGGCTGTAGCAACTTGCTGCTCTTCAGTTTGATTACCTGCCTCTGCATATGTAATCTCACTCAAAAGCTCATAGTCACTTTCTGAATAACCATTTCTTGATGTTAAAATTGAATTTTCTTCTTCTAATTCAACATCTTCTACTCCTTCATCAGAAGCATTAGCAGTCTCTTCAGCAAGTTCTTGTTCATACTCGGCATTATATGAATCTTCTGACTCTCTATTTTCGCCTAAATTTATCTCTTGCTTCTTATCGAAAAGCTGTTCTTGAATTTGTGCAAGTGCATCTGGAACTTGAAGTTCCTCAATTGGTTCTTGTTGAATGAGCTGAATTTGTAGAACTCGTACTTCTTCTCGTTTCGCCGTTTCCCGTGTATCTTCACTTTGAGTATTCACCCAACTTGAGATACCTACTGAAACAAACATTCCGATTGTACAGCAAACTAATGCTGTTCCATCAAAATTTTTCCGTTTTTTACGCATCTTTACACTCCTTACTTATGTTTGTGCATACTTTTATTATACTCTATAATAATATATTTTTCAAGTACTTTTTTGGAATAAAATGTAAAAACAAAAATAGCAAATCCAAACAACTTGCTATTTTTATATGATTTATATATTTATTTTTTCTTTCCTACGTAATAATTTTTCTTTCCTCTTTTTATTATAATATAAGTATTATCTATAAACATATCTGGAGATATTATTTGATTAATATCTGTTATTTTATTTCCATTTAAAGATACTGCACCACTTGTTACAAATTCTCTCGCTTCTCTTTTACTTGAAGCTGCTCCTACTGCAATTACCATATCAACTATGTTTATATTGTCTTGAACTTCTCTCATATCTTGTTCATCAAATAAATCTGTAATATCTTGTTTTGTTAAATCTTCAAATTTATTATTAAACAAACTTTGTGCTAGTTTTTCTGCTCTTTCATATTCTTCTTTTCCGTGTAAAAATGTTATTATTTCACGTGCTAAAGCTTTATGTGCTTCTCTTAATTCTGGATGTTCATTATTTTTTCTTTCATATTCTTCAATTTCTTCTTTTGAAAGAAATGTATATATTTTTAAATAATTTATTACCATTGAGTCTTCAACATTTACAAAGAATTGGTATAATTTATAACTTGAGGTTTTTGCTTTATCTAACCATAAAGCATTACCTTCACTTTTTCCAAATTTCTTTCCTTGTGAATCAGTTACTAATGGCATTGTAAATCCATATACTTCATCACCTGTTGATTTTCTTATTAAATCAATTCCTGCTGTAATATTTCCCCATTGATCAGATCCTGCACATTGTAAATCTACTCCATTACATTCATGTAAGTGTTTAAAATCTAATGCTTGTAATATCATATATGAAAATTCTGTATATGTAATTCCTGAATCTAATCTTCTTCTTATAATGTCTTTATCTAACATATAATTAACATTAAAATATTTTCCATAATCTCTTAAGAAGTCTATAACATTTATATCTTGATACCAATCATTATTATTTACAACTTCAAACCCAAATATATCTTCAACTTGTTTTTTTAAACATTCAAAATTATGTCTTACTTGTTCTTTACTAATCATTGCTCTTTCTGTTGTTGGTCTTGGATCTCCAATCATTCCTGTTCCACCACCAACTAGTAATATTGGATGATGTCCAGCTTCTTTTAATCTTTTTGATATTAAAAAACTTGATAAATGTCCAACATGTAAACTATCTGCTGTTGGATCTGTTCCTATATAAAATGTTAATCCTCCTTTATTTAATTTTTCTTCTAATTCTGGACTTGATATATCTTTTATTAGCCCTCTCCATTTTAAATCTTCTACTAATGTCATTTTCTTTCTTCCTTTCATTTATACTTTATTTTTTATTCCTTATTATTGTTTTCTTGCACAATATCCTTAATCTCTTTTAATTTCCTTGTCTCTCATAATCTGTTTACTATATCTATCTTCCTCTGCAGTAGCCACTTAAGACCACAATTTTATTCCTTATTATTATTTTCTTCTACAATATCATTAATCTCTTTTAATTTCTCTTCTAATAATTTTTTATCTATCAATTTTAAAGTATATTGAGACACCATAGTAGGTGACATGCTTCTACTCATTGCATATTCAACAACTTGTTCATCTTTACTTGCACATAGAATCACTCCTACACTTGGATTTTCATTTTCTTTTCTTTCTTGTCTATCTAATGCCTCCAAATAAAAATCCATTTTTGATATATATTCTGGTTTAAATTTTCCAATTTTCAACTCAAATGCAACTAAACAGCTTAATGTTCGGTTATAAAATAATAAATCAATATAAAAATCTTCGTTGCCTACTTGCACTCTATATTCTTCGCCTACATAAGTAAAATCTTTTCCTATCTCTAATATAAAATCTTTCATATTAGAAATAATTGCCTTTTTCAAGTCTTTTTCTGAATATTGATTTGGTAAATCTAAAAATTCCAAACTATATGTATCTAGTAATTTTGTATTTGGATAATCCTCTTCTCCCACAGTTTTTGATAAACTTTGATTTGCCTTACCATCTGATAACATATATCTATAAAAATATCCACTTGAAATTTGTCTATCTAATTCTCTTTTGGAATAATTATTTTTTATGCACATTTTTATATAGAATTCTTTTTCTTCTATTGAATTAGTACCACTTAAAATTAATAAATTATTAGTCCAACTAATTTGTGTCACCAGTGGTGACACAAATGGAAAATCTTTATAAGTTTCATAAAATTGTTTCATTCTATATATTCCACGTCTATTAAATCCTCTCATTGTAGGATATTCTCTTTTCATAAATTCTACTAATTTATCAACAATTTTATCTCCCCAATTAGAATCATTTACTTTTTCACTTATATATTTTCCAAAATCCCAATATAAAGATATTAATTCCTCATTAACCTTCTTATAAGCATTATTTCTTCTAGTTTCAATCATATTTATAATTTCATTAAAGTTTAATTCTAACTTGTCCATCCATACCTCCTTCTATTTTATTATGCAATTAGTTATGTTGTTAACATATCATATTGTCCATTTGTTTTAATTTGCTATTTCTTTATCGTTAATTGATTCTACTATATTTTTATTTTCATCTCTATTATATTGTTGTATATAGATATCTTCTGTCTTTTTTCTATATTCAAAATAGATAGTTAATAACAACGCTAATATAGCTATTATTATTGATACTTTAGAAAAATTATAACTACTTCTAGAATTATTTATATTCATCCTAATATTTCCAATAACATATTTTCATAATTATCATTCCTAATACTCTCTGGGAATAATTGTGTTATTGATATATTTCTTCTTTTTTTATATTTATATATTGAATAGATAGGTTTTACTACAACATCTTCATTCATAACATCTAATAATTTATCTTGTGCAAAATTTGTTAAATGCAAATTAAATATTATTCCTATCATATCATTTGATGCTTCAAATATTGATATCTCTATATAATTAGTATATTCATATAGTATCTTTTCTTTTGGAGATATATCACATAATTTCATCCATCTTTCTAAATTATTAGAATAAGAAAAATCATCTATAGCCTTTTTTAATTCTTTTGGATTAACCCCTATGCCTTCAAAACCTTTTAAAGGATTATTTCCATATAAATTAATAATTCCCTTATATAGTTTATTACAATTATTTTTCTTTATATAATTAATCATCATAATATTCTTTAAATGTATATATTTATCATCTTCTATTTTAGAAATATCATTTTTACATATTAATTTGGGATTATATAACCATTCTTCTCTTTTACTTAATTTTATAAATTTTTGCGTTTTTAACCTTATATACTTTTTAGCATTTATCCATCTATTTATTAGCTGTTCTTTCTTATCAATTTTTTGTTTAGTGTATTTATTCTTTATTTTCATCTTTTTACCTACTCATTTGTCAGCGCTTATTATTTTTATAAATCACTTTTTCAAAATAATCTATATGTAACTTTTTCTTTTGGGTTTGTTTTCTATTCTAACATAATTTTGTTTTATAGTTTTTTCATTTTATTTTCCTTCTAATTCTAATTTTTTCATTCTAATTCCTTATCCAACTTATTAGTGTCGAATCTTCCATATAGATACATCTTATTCTTTATTATTTTGGGGAAATTTTTTTGAAAGTTCATTTATCTTATCTATATCTATTTTTCCAGATAAAATACCAGAAAAGACATCTCCTACAACATCAGACATCGCTGCGTTCATAAGTTCTTGGTTTTTCTCATTAATTGTGGTTCTACTTTTTAGTTCTAATATTTCTTTTTCATGTTCATACTCTTTTTCTTTCGCTTCCATTTCTAAATTATGTTTTTTCTCTAAATCCTCTATATTAATTTTATGTTCTTCTATCAATCTATTAATTTCATGTTCATTATTTGTTTTTACTATTTCTAATTCTTGATTCATCTTCTTTTTGGCTTGCATATATGCCCAAAAACTTCCTACTATAGACACAACATATGGTGCAATATTTTTTATAATTTCTCCAAAATTCATATAATCTTCTCCTTTTATTGTTAAATTTGCCTATCTCTTTTTTAGATTCTTTGAATAATATATCATATCAGTACAAACTAATTCTCCATCCTTTATTTCTTCTTCATAATTATCAATAAAGAAATTTTTTATTGTTTTTTCGTATTTATCAAAACCTTGTTTTACATAGAATGGAATATTATTTTCTGTTGTTCCAACTGTCATCTTTCTGTATCTTGTTTTATAATTGTCTGCTAAATATTTTAACATCTTTTTAGCATAACCTTTGCCTCTGTATTTTTCTTCTGTCACAATATTTTTTACTTCACACGTATCATCATCTACTTTAGTTACAACGGCAACACAGGCGACTTCATTTTTATAAGTTAAAACAAATAAATCACCATTTACTAAATACTGTCTAATCAACTTTTCACTTGGGTCTGCCTCAAGTAGTAATTTCATATATTGCTCTTTATTTTCTCTTTCTTTTTTTATAACAATGCTTCGTTCAACAGGTAAGAATTCAAAATTCTCTGGTAATTTTAGTTCTACTTTATTGTGGTCATCTTTTGGAATGCACTCTGAAAAAACACATCCACAATATTTTTGCATATAAAGCCCAAGCTCACGAGCTTCAGCCTGACCTTCTCTAAATCCTGGTCTAAAATCTCTATATAAAAATATTAATCCATATTTTTCA
The DNA here is from genome assembly GCA_934141555.1 of uncultured Clostridia bacterium. GTDB lineage: Bacteria > Bacillota > Clostridia > TANB77 > CAG-508 > CAG-269. The sequence continues at coordinate 16,620 of CAKPCK010000009.1, forward strand.
GCCATTTCCTCACCAATTTTCTTCAAAGCTTCATGATTTTGATATGGACTTATAAGTAAGGTAGTTGAAAAAGTATCATATCCATTTTCTTTTGCATATTTAGCAGTTTGTTCAAGACGTACTCTATAACAATATTTTACACACCTATTATCTAAATCATCAACAACATTTTTACAAAATTCTCTTAATCCATAATTTTCATCAAAAATAGCATTTACTCCTATACTTTTTGTATATTCTTTTAATGTATCTCTTCTTGCTTTATATTCCATATATGGATGTATATTAGGATTAAACCAATAAACAGTAGGTTCAATTCCTTCATTTCTTAAACTTTTTATACAATATACACTACAAGGTGCACAACATGTATGTAATAATAATTTCATTATAAACCTCTTTCCTGCAAATTTACTACATAATTTATATCACATTTTTTATTATTTATCAACAATATCCTACACAAAAATATGTTAATTAATTTTGTGAAATGTCTTTATTTTTTTATTTAAAAGTGATATCATAAATTCAAAGTTAGCAAATTAACTAACTATTTCTTATACTTAAGGAGATTTAATTATGATACCAAGAGACAAAAATCCTGATTATTTGAATTCTTTTTTGGATTATTCTATTACAATTCTAAATAAATCACCAAATTCCGTAAAAGAGTATAATTATGATTTAACTAATTTTTTTAGATTTATTATGATTCGTTTTAATATGACTAATGAAGATGATCCTGAAAAAATTGATATAACACAATTTACAAAAGATGACTTAAAAAGAATAACACTTGAAGATATTCATTCATATGTTTCTCATTTAGCTATTGATAATAGAGCAAAAGCCACAACAAGAGCCAGAAAAATATCAACGATAAGAATATTTTTTAAATATATTACAGTAAAAGAAAAATTATTAGATGTAAACCCTGCTCAGAACCTTGAAACACCAAAACTTGAAAAAAGAATGCCAAAATATCTCTCATTAGAACAAAGCCAAAAACTTTTAAAAGTTGCTGATAATACTGATAATCGTAATTACAAAAGAGATTTTGCTATTACAACACTTTTCCTAAATTGTGGAATGAGATTATCTGAATTAGTCGGAATTAATATTCGCGATATTGATTTTGATGAGAATAAAATGACTGTTATAGGAAAAGGCAATAAAGAACGTGTAATTTATTTAAATAAATCATGTATCAATGCAATTAAAGATTATCTCTCTTCAAGACCAGCTCCTTCTCTTATAAAACGTGATTCAAAAAATTCAGAAAAAGCTTTATTTCTTAGTGAACAAAAAAAACGTATAAGTAATAGAACTGTTCAATTAATTATTACAAAAGAATTAGAAGCGGCTAGATTAGATACAAAAAAATTATCAGTTCATAAACTAAGACATACTGCAGCAACTTTAATGTATCAATATGGTAATGTTGATATTAGAGCCTTACAAGAATTACTAGGACACGAAAGTATTGCTACAACAGAAATTTACACACATGTAAGTAATGAACAAGTTAGAGAAGCTATTGAGAAAAACCCTTTAAATAAATAATATCGAAAGGAATTAATAATATGAATCCATTATTTAAAAACATAACTAAATATACCGAAAAAAGTTACCAACAATTTGTTAATTTTCATGGAAATAAATTTAATCTATCTTATAATTCTTATACTATAATTACATTTATCTTAATAATATATTGTATTTTTTATAGTATATCTCAAAAAACATTTTGGCTCACACTACTTTTTATAATAATGTTTATTGGATATATTATCATAAGAATTTATATTCCAATAAAAAGATATGAAAAAACTAAAAATAAATTGGAAAATAAGTCATCATCTTTTACATTTAATTTTTATAAATTTTTCTTTGAAATAGACAAAACAAAAATATATTATTTTAAATTATACAAAGTATTTGAAACTAAAGATTATTTTTATTTATATATTGATGAAGATACAGCTTTTTTAGTAAGTAAATCAGGATTTAAAATTGGTAACGCTACAGATTTTTCTGAATTTATAAAGAAAAAATGTATGTTTAAATATAATAAAGAAAAATAATCATATATTCGACAAAATATTCCTTCTATTCATATTATATATAAATAATATGAAAGGAGGATTTTTTATTGTGCAATTAGAAGGAAAGCGAATTGGTTTCGTTTTTACAGGATCATTCTGTACATTTAGAAAAACTATTGAAGAATTGAAAAAAATTGTCAAATCAAAAGCAACGGTAATTCCTATTATGTCTGAACATAGTTATACAATGGATACAAAATTTGGAAATGCTATTGATTTTATAAATGAAATAGAAGATATTACAAATGAAAAAATTCTACATACAATTCAAGATGTAGAACCATTAGGTCCAAAAGATATGCTTGATATTTTAGTTGTTGCTCCTGCAAGTGGAAATACAATGGCAAAACTTGCAAATGATATAATTGATGGAACTGCTACTATGGCTGTAAAGTCTCACTTACGTCGTGAAAGACCTGTTGTAATAGGGATTTCCACTAATAATGGTCTTTCTGGGGCTTGTGAAAATATTGGCAAATTATTGAATAGAAAACATTACTACTTTGTTCCATTTAGGCAAGATAATCCTATTACTAAACCTCGTTCTCTTGTTTTTGACCCAAGTTATTTGTCTAAAACAATTGAATATGCTTTAGATAATGAACAAATTCAGCCTATTATTTTATAATTAAAACTTAAACAGCTTTTAGAATTTTCATATTGATTCTTAGCCAGAAAAAGAAAAGAAGCGGTATTTAATACTGCTTCTTAAAACTATGTATTTTCATTCATCAACAAATATTTACCCTCATAAACTTGTTTTACACCATCTATATTTTCAAAATCTTTAGGCTCAACAAATCTGCTTTTTTTATTAAATTTACAAATATGTGCCTTTTCTAATACATCTGCAACAAAGAAACTACAAACATATCTATTTTTGAAACGAACTGGAATTTTAAAAAATCTTAATACAATACCAATAAAATCATATTTATATAAATCAGAATGAAGTTTCATATATTTAATTATTTTTTTCAAATTTCTATATTGCTTTTTTGTAACTTCAATTTCGAATATTCTACAAGTTGTTTCATTAAATTTATTAAAAAATTCACCATTTCTGTTTTCAATAACAAATCCACTATTTATTATTGAATTTAATTCTTTTCTACCAAAGCTATATATTTTATCACATTCTGGAGTTAATGATATTGCTATATGACTATATTTATAATGTGTAAAAAGTTTTATGAGTCTTGATGGCATTGTATGTGTATGCATCTGTATAATATATATCTTATTGCTTTTCATTTGTTAGTTTATTCACCTCTTATAATACTATTTTATCTTGTTACTTTTTATTACATCTTTTTAATTGTAACACAATAGACTATAATTGTCACTATTTCATTTACAAAATATTAAAAATTAATTCAACTCTGAATAAATCACCATCTAATTTCAAATTAAATACACCTTTTTGAATTTCTGTTAAATTCTGTGCTATTGATATTCCAAGTCCACTTCCCTCAGTTGTCCTTGATTTATCACCTCTAACAAATCTTTGCATTAATTCTTCTGCAGATATATTAAGTTTTTCTTTTGATATATTTTTCATTTCTATATATACTTCATTTGATTTTTTTATTATATCAATATATACTCTTGAATTTTCTAAAGCATATTTTGAAATATTACTAAATAAATTTTCTACAATTCTATACATATATCTACTATCTGCTAATATATATATTTCACTTTCTTTTGCTTCTAATAATATTTCTAATTTTTTCGCCTCAAACTTATCTTCAAATTCACCAATTGCTTGATTTAATAATTCTACAATATTTATCTTTTCTAATTGTAGTTTTACATTTCCTGTAGAAACCTTTGAAGCTTCAACTAAATCCTCAATTAATTTTTTTAATCTTTGTGATTTTGAATCTAATATTTCTATATATTCATTAGCTTTTTCGTTTCTTATATCTTCCTTTTTTAATAAATCAATATAATTAATTATTGATGTTAATGGTGTTTTTATATCATGTGATACATTTGTTATTAACTCTGTTTTTAATCTTTCACTTTTTATTCTATCTTGTATTGCTCTCTCAAATCCATTTGATATATCATTTATATAATCAACTGATTGATAAAATTCTGGTAAAAATTCTCTTCTTTCTAATGCATCATTATTATTTCCTTCATACATTTCTTTTAATTTTTCTTCTATTTTATCATAATCTGCAATTGCTTTTAATATTCTAAAAACAAATATTATCACTATTCCTGTTTCAAGTAATGTTGTGAATATAAGATTTTGATGAAATATTAATAAAACGATAATTGCAAAAACAATTGCTATTATACAATCTAATATAAACTTTTTAGTTGTTTTATCAAAAAATTTTGATGTTCCTCTAAGTTCTTTAAAAAAGTTTTCTAACTTTGTAAACATTTTTCCAAAAATTTTAAAGAATTTTCCTATTATTGTAGTTTTCCAAAACATTTTTGCCTTTAATCTTCTTACTGTTGTATCAAATATTATTGCTATTACAATATATATTGAAAAATATGCAGTTACTACTAAAGAAACTTCTAAAGATATATCAGAAGGAGTTATACCTCCAAATGTCATAAGCATTATTATTGTGAAAATTGCAACACTAATTCCTAATATAATTTCTAATGGTATTTTATCAAAATCTGTTGTTGAAATTCCTTCTACACCATTTTTATGCCCTATTGATATACTTAAATATAATAAAATTAAAATTGTCATCATTGTTGATATTGGAACTAATACATAAATAACTGTTTGATATGGTTTTAAAATCTCAATAAATTCATTTGACAATGCTTGATTAGAATTCTCGGCAAACTTAGGAGTATATGATGTATAAATTTGGAAATCTTCTATATGTGCTGTTACATATTCAATATCATTTTTATCTGATTTTCCTACAATAATTCCTTCTTCTGTTTCAATTTGAAGATCATCTGTTGAACCAATTTCTGTATTGTTTCTTGTAAAATATTTGTATGTAAATGATTCTTGATATTGCTTAGCTCTTTTCCTTAATATTGCGGAATCTGTCTCAACCTTGCCATTGACAATATTAAAAACTTGGTTCCCGTCTACATTTGCTATATAATCTTTTATTGACTCTATTGTACTTACTTCAGATGTTAGTTCAACATTTGTTAATGCCTTATTATTATACATCACTAAAAAATACATTTTTGGCGCATCATAACTAAATTCACCATTAGCCGAATAAAAAATATATGAATCTCCATCTTCAATATTTTTGTATTCTGGATTTTTGTATATTAATTTTCGTGATATATCTGATAATCTTGTCATATATAATGACATAAATGATTCTGATTCAAAATATTTTTCTTCGTCATAATATGTGGCATCTTTTACTTGAATATAAAATGTTGAAATTATTAATATTCCTATAAAAATTGGTAAAAATATATAACTTAATAATTTTAATATTCTACTTTTTCTCATTTTTAAAATTTTCTCCTCATAAAATTAAATGTCTTCTACTTTATACCCTACACCCCAAATTACTTTTAAATATTTAGGTTCTTTAGGGTTTATTTCTATTTTTTCTCTTATATGTCTTATATGTACTGCTATTATATTTTCAGCTGCAAAGCTTTCTTCTTCCCATATATTTGTATATATTTCATCTATTGAATATACTTTTCCTTTGTTTTGAGTTAAAAACTTCAAAATATTATATTCTGTTGGCGTAAGTTTTACTTCTCTTCCATCTACAATTACTTTTTTTAATTCATCATCAATTGTTAGATCTCCTGTTTTTATTAAATTTTCTTTTTCTGAAGAAATGTTATTTCTTGAACATCTTCTTATTATTGCATTTACTCTTGCTATTAATTCTGCTGGATTAAATGGTTTTGTTATATAATCATCTGCTCCTATATTTAATCCATTTATTTTGTCTATATCTTCTGATTTTGCTGATAATAATATGACTGGTATATCTTTACTTTTTCTTATTTCTTCTAATGTTTCTATTCCATCTTTCTTAGGCATCATTATATCCATTATTATTAAGTTAATTTTATTTTCACTTATTTGTTTTAAAGCTTCTTCTCCATCATAAGCTTTATATATTGTATAGTTTTCTTTTCCTAAGTATATTTCTATTGCTTTTACTATTTCTTTATCATCATCTACTACTAATACGTTATACATGAATTATTCTCCTTTATTAATTCTTTCTTTTCTCGCCATTATTATACCATGTTTTAAATTATTACGGAATATCTGTTTTATTAATTTTTTATTAAAAAGAAAAACAACCATTAAATTATGGTTGTTTCCATCTTAATATTAAGACTGAACTTTTTCTTGTAATTTTTTTAATTTAATGTCAATTTCTCCTTTTAGCATTGCATTTATAACAATAATCTCACTAATTGATAAATCTTCTATGTTTATTTTTTCACTTTTTACATCCTCATATAATTTGAAAAATTTTTCTTTGTTCATTTTTTCTATTTCATTAGTATTATCTTCTTCTGTGACATTTTCTATATTATTTTTTTCACTTATATTTTCAACTTCTTTTAGTTTAATATTTTTGATATCTGCTTTTTTATGAAAAATAGACTTAAAAAAATTTATTATTTTATCAAATATTGAATCATTTTTCTTTACAATCAAACTTTTATTAGTCATTATATTTTCTCCTTTATCTTTCTTCATCTGTGTTTGATAAACTTCCACTTGGATTTGGTGATACAATTCTATCTATATTTTTCTTTCTTCTATCTACTTCACTATATTTCTTTTTAATTTCTTCAACTTCTTTTTCATCTACTTTATCTTTTTTTAATTTTTCATCAAGCATCTTATTAAGTTTTACAAGAGCTTTATTTAATGAAATTGATTCTCTTCTTAAATCAGCTTCTAGTTTTGGTGAAAATTTTACAAATCTTTCTATTAAATCTGGGTTAGTCATTGATAATTTTACAACTTCTTCTTTCATTTTTTTAGTTTCTTCACATTCTGAAGCAATTGCTGACAATGTATATGCTTCTGCCATTTTTTCATCTATAACAGCTTTAATTTCTTTAATAGATATTCTGTATTTTTTGCTTATTCCATCTAAGAATTTTCCTAAATTCTTTTCACCAGATTTTATATAATTAAATACATCAGTTGTTATTTGAAATTCTTGAACTAATTCTCCTTCGGTATTACGTCCTTTTCTATTTACTTTACAAGATGTAGATTTACAAATTCCTTCTTTATTAAATCCTTTTTCATCATATCCATCAATATCATATCCTTGAGGATTTCTATAAGTTCCTGTTCTTTGATGTATTCCACTTGCTCTAAATAAGTCAAAATTCCAAATGCTTTCTCCAGAATAATATCTAGATTTTCCATTAAAAAGGTGTGCATCCAAACCATCTTCATCTCTTGTTTCAACATTTCTAGAATATTTTCCATTTTCAAGTTCCTTATGCCACATATTGGCTCTATCAAATCCTCTTCTATTAATTCCATCATGATTATATCCTAATTTATCATAAGTTGTTCTTGTGAATTTATTTTTCCATTCCCCATTTTCATCTTTATAGAAGCCTCTTTGATCAAATGCTTCTCTCGTTGTTCTATGAAGCCCTGCTCTATCAAATCCATATCTATCATAACCATTATCATCATAGCCATCAGCATAACAACCATATTCATCTTTTCCATCTTTAGAAAATTCTGTACCAGTATATATGTTTTTTCCAATGAAACTCTCTGGAAATTTATATTGAGAGTTTGCCATTACAAAACCATCTTTATCAACAACGTCTTCTGGCAACTCTTCTACTTTAATATCCAAAATTCCAGCATCAAATAAAGTCTTAAAATCATAACCATTTAAAGTCTGAACAATCTGTCTACTATTTTTAGGTCTTTTCCAAAAAGCCTCTCTAAACTGTTCTAATTCTTTACCAATTTCATATTCTTTATTAAAATCAAAATGTTGTCCTGTTATTTGGTTTATTTCTTTTAAAATTTTTTCTGCATTTTCTTCTGAAATATTATCAAAAAATTCTTTATTTAAAACTGTATTAGCATCAATTTGAATTCCATTTTTTTTCAAAACTTGAGTAATATCTCTTAATCGTTCAAATCTACCTTTGGCATTTTTAGTATTTGACGTATATGTTTTACTTGTCTTTTTAACTCCTGTTGTAGTTTTCTTTGCCTTTTTTACTTCTTGTAGTGAATCAATTGGAAGTTCTGTTCCATCTTTATATTTTACCAAAAGATTCATACATGAAGTCTTACCTGTTTCATCTTTATTAAAAGATATGCCTCCTTTGGCTATTTGATTTCTTTTTTCAAACATTTGATATAGATTAAGAAATTCATTCATTTCTCTTGGAAGCTCATAGAATGTTTGCTTTCCATCACTCATTTCCAAAAATCGTGTATAATTTCTAACAAAGTTTGCTCCAAAATCATAAACTTTAGGAATTTTTGTTTTTTCTGGATGCTCTGGATCAGGAGAAGTTATACATCTTCCAAGTTTTTGTAATAAATTTATACTTGGTCCGTTTTTTTCACTATTATTCCTTTCTGAACCTGTTTGTTTAAACATAAATTCAGAATTAACTCCATCTGCATGAACACCTTCATCTAGCATTTTATATGTAACTAAAGCTGCATATATGTCTTTTCCATCTTCTCTGCCGTATTTATTAAATTCTTCCAGAGTTTTTCTATTTTGAGAATTATCAAATTTTGAATGATATCCTTCTACAAAAACATTTTCTTCTCCAACACTACTTTTTACTAATTCTCTAACCTTTTTCTTGTATTCTTCAATAAAATCTTCTGTTTCTATTCCCTGAGGAGTTTCTGGAATAAAAACTGCTGTTTTATCACCTAATTTTATATTTCTAGCCATTATTTCTTGAATTTTTTCTTTTTTTATTTTATTCCATTCTTCCTCACTATATTCCTCATATGTTTCAAGAGTCTCTCCCGCTTTTCTTATATACTTAGCTTTTCCAATAATGACATTCATTGTTCTATAGATTGTTTCTAAGTTATTTCTTTTTGTTTGAGCTGATACACTATGAGTTTTACTTTCATTTCTTTCAGCTTCAAAATATGCTTCTTCTACTTTTTTATACTCATCAGATTCATCTAATGTACATGGAAAGAAGATTATTTCTGGTTTAACAACTAAACCATTTTCAATTGCTTCTAATAAATTAAGATCTTTAGCTATGTATTTACTTGAAGATATTTCTTGCTCAGAATATCCAGTTGCACTTGCAATTTCTTTCATTACATTTTTTAAGTCTGCATCTCTTTCTGGAGTTGCTGTAATATTTAAAAATTTTGCTCTTGGGTGTGCTTGAACAAAACTCTTAATTTTCTTTCCAAATGTTTCTGCTGCTCCTCTATGAGCTTCATCAAATATACAAAAATCTGCATCAACATCTTCTAAATATTCATCATTTTCTTTACTTAGCTTATCTCCATTTCCTCTTGACTTCATGCTTTGATAGCATTTTACTTTTAAATTCGGAAAAGCCTTCTTTACTTTTGCTTCTACTGATAGGCCTTTATATTCAGGTCTATCTCCTATCATATATTCACTAATTCTTTCTAATGTCTGTTGAACAATTCCATCATTTGGAGCAAAATAAAATATAGATGTTTCTGATATAACTCCTTCTTTTTCACTTGATTTCATTTCTCTTGCCATAGCTTCAAGCGCAACATAAGTTTTTCCGCCACCTGTTGGCAATAATACTGTAGCAGATCTTTTTCCTTCATCGAATAATTGGTACATATTATCTATTGCTTCTTGTTGATAATCACGCAATTTAATTTTTTCAAATTCTATTCCCATTATTTCCTCCGTTTTTTCCTATTGATATTTTGGATAAATATCAAAATTTGTGCTTTTGTTTTTCATAAATTTAAAACTTTAAATTTATTATATATTATTGTACTTTTTTTTTCAAGAAAAAATACATTTTTTTAATTTATTTATACATCAAAAATAATATACCTCTTTAAATACATTTGTTTATTTTAGTTAATTAGAATATTTTTCAAAATATTGTCAATATTAGAAATATGAATATTAAGAATTTTATAAATAATTTATTTGAACAAAATTATAATTTTTCAATTATAAATAATAAAAATGAAAAAGCAAAACCAATAAATAATAATCATACCCAAATTTTTCATGAATTAAATAAAAATCTTGAATTTATACAAAGTAAGTACAATACTCTAATTAATAGTGATATTGTAATTAGAGAATTTGAAACTCTTGCTCAAAATCAATTATATAAAAGTTTTATAATTTATGTTGATGGTCTAGTAGATTCTACTTCAATAAATGATTTTGTTTTAGAACCATTAATGTTTCCCAAAAGAGTTCAAAACCCTAATCCAAATAATCTCTTAAACTATATTGATAATAGATTATTACCTCAAAATAGTGTTAATAAAATTGAAGATTTTGAAGCTGTATGTTCTGGAATTAATATGGGAAATTGTTTACTTTTTATTGATACTTTAAATATTGCTTTTGACATAGATGTAAAAAAATATAATTCTCGCAGTGTTGATAAACCTGAAAATGAAGTAATTATAAAAGGTCCTCAAGAAAGCTTTATTGAAAATATAAGAACAAACACATCACTTTTAAGAAAAATTGTAAATAATGAAAATTTAGTAATTGAAAATATACCTGTTGGAAATATTAGTAAAACAAAATGTGGAGTTTGTTATATGAAAAATATTGCAAATTCAGATTTAGTTGGTGAAGTAAAATTTAGACTTAGTAATCTATCAATTGATTCACTACTTTCTACTGGTCAATTGGAACAATTATTAGAGGAAGAAGAAACATATGGTGTTCCTCAACTTATTTCAACAGAGAGACCTGATAAGTGTTGTAAATATTTGTTTCAAGGCAGAGTAATAATTTTAGTTAATGGAAATCCATATGCTCTAATTGCTCCTGCAACTATTGAAGATTTTCTATTTTCTCCTGAAGATACAAATTTAAAGCCAATGTTTGCTAATTTTCTAAGAGTTATTCGTTTGGTAGCTGCTATTATTACATTATTGTTACCTGGACTTTATATTGCCGTAACTTGCTTTCATCAAGAAATTTTACCTACTGAATTGCTTTTCTCAATATTATCTGCTAGAGAAAATGTGCCTTTTCCTATGATTTTTGAACTTCTACTTATGGAATTTTCTTTCGAGCTTATAAGAGAAGCTGGTTTAAGAGTTCCTTCACCTATTGGCTCTACTATTGGAATTGTTGGTGCCCTGATTTTAGGAGATGCTGCTGTTAATGCTGGTATTGTTAGTCCTATTCTTATAATTGTTGTTGCTATTACAGGTATTGCTTCATTTGCCATTCCAGATTTTTCTTTTGGATTTCATTTAAGAGTTTTTAGATTTATATTTATTGCTCTTGGTTTTACTGCAGGTTTTCTTGGCATTGGAATAGGCTTATTTATATATTTAACATTATTATGTAGTTTAAAATCTTTTGGAGTTCCATATACAAGTCCTATTACTCCAGCCTCTTCTGATAATAATGGTTATTTTATTCCTCCTATTTGGAAGCAAGAGTTTAGAGATAGTTTTTTGTCTCCAAAACGTAAAAAGTCTCAAGCAAAAATTAGTATGAAATGGAAATATTAAAAAATAGAGTAAGAATTTGAGATTAAATATATATTTGATATCTCATTTCTCACTCTATTTTTTTATTTATTTTTAAACCATTTTAATATTTTTTTAAATAATTTCATATACCATTTCTCTTTATATTCTATTATTTGTATATTTCTCTCTTCAGCTATTTCTTTACTTTTAACTTCATTTTTAAAAATAACATTAGAATTATATTTTTGTTCTTTTTCTTTTTCTATTAATCTCATGTCATTTTCCATCTTACATTTTATTTTTTCTTTTTGCTTTTCAGAAGCGCAATATTTAAAAAAATATTCAGCTATTATCCCTTTTGTCATTTTTAAAACTTTTTGTTCTTTTATATCCTTCATTGGATTGTATTCAAATTTATGACTAAAATTAGCATTATCCTTTAACATCTGTATTTCTTCTTTTGGAATTTTTAATAAATCTTCTTTTTTTACATGCTTTAAAATTACTAGTACTTCGTAACAAGCATCATAAAATTCTGTATCTATCATTATCAAAATTATTCCTCCCCAATTTGATTATTTTTATCTAGTTGTTTGGCATTGCCTTGCCTTTTTTAATAAATCACTAACAGATCTCATGTAAAGTGTATCATTTATTGCTTCCATATCTTGTTGAACTATATCGCCTAATCCTATCATTGCCTCACTTTCACGTTCAGCTTCAACAGTTCTTTGATACTCTTCCAATGCTTTTTGCATTTTTTGATATCCATCTTCAGTCATATTATATACAAAATTGTCATGTGGATACATATTACCAGCCATATAATTTTCGCCAAAATCCCATATTGGGTATTTCTGTTGAAATTCTTCGAAACTTGAACATTCTTTTGAAACTCTTAAAAACTCTTTAGCTGCTTTTTCAAATGAGCCTCCATTTTGCAATATCCAGTTTTCTATTCCAACAGCTCCCAATCCTCCTCTTGTATCAATTTGACCTTGTGTTGGAGCTTCTGAAGTTTCTTTTTTATACACTCCTTTTGTTTTCAAAACTTTTTTTGCAAGTAAAATATTTGCTATAACATACTTATATCTATCTGGACTAATCCTTTTTATTGTTTCTAATCTATCTTTTATACTTTCTTCTGTTGTGTATTCTATTTGATCTGTTCTTTGAACAAATGTTAAATCCAGATCCACCTTTCCTTCAAGTCCTTGAATGGATACTCCTTTATATCTGAAATCTCCGTTACCTGTAATATCTACTTTTTGTGGATTTGATACACTATGCAATACTCTTTGTAGATTTTCTTTAAATTCTTCTGGACTTTCTAGTACTTTTTTATCAAGTCTCACCATAAAGTCAAAATCTCCATCACCTGGTTCATTAGTTCCTCTACCAGTTGAACCAGTATCTAAAACTTCTACAATTCCTTCTTCTAAGTCTTGTTCTCTATTAGTTGATAATCTCAATCCTGATTGTTCTATTGCACTTTTTAATGTTTGTAAAATTAGTTTCTTTTTATTGCTTACTTGTTTTTTATTTTCATCTATTAACTCTACTATCTGAGTTGTTCCTTTATTTACAGCCGTCTCATCTACTTTAAACTCATTAATTCCATAATAGCTTAACCCTTGCATTCTTTCTCTAATTTTATCATACATTTCTGGAGTAAATATTACTTTTCCTTCCATATCGACTATAGGAATATAAAAACCATTTATAGCTATTTCTAGTCCTAACTTGTCTACATATTTATCTGCAATAATATAACTAATATTAGTTGAACCAATCCCTGTTCTTATGCCATATGCATTTTCTCCACCAACTCCATTGTTATCAAAATATTCTTTTTTATTATTTCCATTTAATACATCATTTACAGCTTCGTCATTTGTTTTTTCCCCTTCTCTTGTTTGAATATATGTACCATCATTTTTTATTACTAAAATAATTTTTCCTAATTTTCTCCCACTAGTTTCCTCATCCGTATAAGCAAATGCTGTACGCATTTTTTTATCTTCACTTATCATCTCAACGTCAGTATCAAGTGGAGTATAATCACTTGAGGCATCATTTCCTAAATACTCCTTGGCTACTATTCCATTTTGCAACATTCGTGGGAAATATTCTGTCATTTCAATACCTTTTACAAAATCACCTTTTTCATATGTAAGTTTACCATTAATAACAGCTCTTCTATTCTTTTGATCTGCGATTTGAGGAATTTTTAAAATCATATTTTTGGCCTGCTCAAAATTTCTTATACCTCCCCAATATCCAAACATTCTTACTATCCTGTCAGGCAAATCCATTTTTATTTTATCATCTTCTTTTAATAACTTTTCAAGTTCTGTTAAATCATTTAATATATCTCCAGAATTTTCTCTTGTTTTTCCAGAACGCTTTGCTTTACTTGTTTGATTATATAATGCATTTAAAATATCGCTATATCTTTTTAAAACTTGTTTATCTTCTAAATCAATCTTTTCTATTGACCCATTTTCTTTTAAAGTCTTATATAAGTTATTACCTTTTTCTATAATATTAATATAATCTCTTAAATCTCTACTATTTGATTCTATTGCTATTCTTAATAAATCTGAAAATATAATATGTTTTCTTTGTAATGGAGTAGCTTCTTTTAATGAAGGAACTTCCCCATATGATCTATCTGAATATAATTTTGCATTTTCTTCTCCCATAAAATTAGGATGCAAGGTTTCAAATACTTGAAAATTTTTGGCACATTCCGGAAGATTTTTATTTTCATATATATTCTTTATTTTTTCTATAGCTACTTTTTGTTCAGAAAGTGGTAATTGCTGAATTTGAAGTGTTATTTCTACTGCAATTCTAGATAATTTTTCTGAATTTGAATTTTTTAATTCTTGGTATATATTTAAAATATGTAATATTTTTTGTTCATTATATGTTCCATTGGCCATTTCTCTATCTATTATTTGCTTAAAGCCACTATCTAATGCCAACATTAACTTTGATATATTTTCTGTAGTAAAATTATATTTTTTTATTGCATCTTTAGTCAAATATGATTCTATCGTATTAAAAATAATCGCTACCTCTATTATATCATTATTATTCCATCCCCATTTTTTAAAATTTTCTTCTGTACAAACTTCACCCAAACCTTTGTCTGTAAAAAAACAAAAACAGTCTAGTATCTCAGCTATATCTTCATAACTTAGTTTTAACTCTTCAATTTTCTCTTTCGTTAGATATTTGTCCATATTCTTATGTGCTTTTTTTATTAATTTAATTACTGTATCATGTTCAAAACCATATTCTTGAATTTTTTCTCTTGTTAAATATTTATTCACATTTTTAGTTTTGGCAATCAATTTTACTACAGACTCTGTATCCAACCCCAATTCATGAATTTTCTCTTTTGTTAAATATCTTTCTATATTATTAGTTTTTTCAATTAAATATTCTACTGTAGATATATCAAAACCATATTCTTGAATTTTTTCTTTTGTTAAAAACTCTTCTAGCTTACCAGTTCCAACAAGTAATTCTCCTATTTCATACTTGCTTAATTCTAATAGATGAATTAGGTCTTTTGATAAATACTTATTCATCTTTTCTTTATATTTTATTTCTGATCTAAATATTCCTTTTATTTCTTGTATATCTAATTGATATTTTTTTATAGCTTCAGCTGTTATATATTTTTCTAATTTTCCAGTTTGAAATATCAAAAATATAATATCGTTTCCCTTTAACCCTAACTCTTTTATTTTCTCTTCCGTCAGATATTCTTCTATTTTACCTGTTTTATTTATTAACATTGTTATATTGATATTATCAATACCTAACTCTTCTATTTTTTCTTTGGTTAAATATTTTTCTATATTTCCTGTTGCAACTATTAATTTATACACAAAAAAGCTATCAAGCCCTAATTCACTTATTTTTCCTTTGGTTAAATATCTGTCTATGTTTCTTGTTGCAATTATTAAATCTCGTAACATAGATTGGCTGATATTCAATTCTTCTATTTTTTCTTTTGTTAGATAACTATCTATAGTTTTTCCTGATTTAGTAATTATATATACTATCGCCCCAACCTTAAGATTAAGTTCATCTATTTTTTCTCTTGTTAAATATTTATCTATATTTCCTGTTGCAATTATCAATTTATATAATGTAAGATTAGTAATATTCAACTCTTTTATTTTTTCCTTTGTTAGATATTTATCTATATTTCCTGTTGCAATTATTAAATCTTTTATTTCATACTTTATCCCATATTTTTTTATTGCTTCTGGAGTTAAATAACTTTCTATTTCTGTTATATTTCCTCTGTTTATTACAGACTTTACTAAATACTTAGTCTGATTTATTTCTTCTTCATTCATATTTTACTTATTTCCATTTCTTAAGTATTATATACATTTTTACACTTTTATAATATCATTCCTTACATCATTTTTCAAGAAACAAATAATAAAAATTGAAAATTTTTGATTCATTCTCACCAAATTGAGCCTTCGACTATAATGAAAAACTCAAAAAAGATAATAATTATAACATTTTATATAAAAAAAGAATTTTTAATTAGGGTATTTCCTATTTAAAAATTCTTTTTCTTTTAATAATTTTCAGCTTTTATTTCAAAAAATGCTTTTGGATGACTACATACAGGGCAAACTTCTGGAGCTGATGTTCCAACTACAATATGTCCACAATTTCTGCATTTCCAAATTTTAACTTCTCCTGCTTCAAATACTTTTCCTTCTTTAACATTTTCTAATAATTTTAAATATCTTTCTTCATGTTCTTTTTCTATTTTTCCAACAGCTTCAAATAAATATGCTATTCTTGCAAATCCTTCTTCTTTAGCTACTTTTGCAAAATCATCATACATATCTGTCCATTCATAGTTTTCTCCTGATGCTGCTGCTTTTAAGTTTTCTTCTGTTGAACCAATAGCTCCACCATTTAATAATTTAAACCATAATTTTGCATGTTCTTTTTCATTGTCAGCTGTTTCTTGGAATATAGCAGCTATTTGCTCATATCCATCTTTTTTTGCTTGACTTGCAAAAAATGTATATTTATTTCTTGCTTGTGATTCTCCTGCAAATGCAGTCATCAAGTTTTGTTCTGTTTTTGATCCTTTTAATTCCATAATTTTACCTCCTAAATTTCAATATTATTATGTGCTTTTATTTAAATATTAAGCATTCTTACATAATAAATATTACTTTATCTATAATATATCTTTTACTCTAAAAAATCAAGATTTGTAAATAAAATTTCTTTTAAAACAACTTTTGCTGATTTCCATCAATTATATCAAAATTCATATTTTTCAAAGAATCCTCTGTTCTAAACTCTTGTTCAACAACAACTGTTTTCTTATTACCATCTTTAAACTCATGTTTTAATACATAATTTACCTCAAACATTGATATAATTTCTTTACTTATATTATGACCTGGTGCAATTAATTGAACATTATTTTCTTTTAATATTTCAAACATAACTTTCCATAAAAATACAGCACTTGTTGCACCAAAAGGATTATCAACAATTATAACTTTTTTACATTTGCTTGAACCATCTTTTCTTGTAAGCATGCTAATATAAGAAATTATACAAACTGCAAACATAAAGTAAATTGCATTAACTTGTCCATCTGATCCTAAATCTTCTTCCCATCTCTTATATGTTGAATGTTCTTGCACATCTTCAATCTTATATAATTTAACATAAGCTTTATCTATATTTACAATTTGTCCAACTAACATTTTTGAAGAAAGTTTTTCATTTAAAACTTCTTTAGTCATTTCTTCTGGCTTTTCTTCCATGTCTTGTACAATTTTATAAATATATTCTTTCATTCTTCTTATTTTTTCATCTTTTTCATATTCAAATAATTCAAGTTTTATTATATTTATATCTTTTCCGCCAAACTTAATTTTAGATAATCCTGGCAATTTTTCCAAATCTCTTACTATTGTTTCTGCTTTTTCAAAACATTTTGTAATAAAGTTTTCTTGATATTTTTCAAGCTTTTCAATTGCCTCATCAATATGTCTGATTCTCTCATTAATTAACTCTATAATAGTCAATATTCCTTGATTATTATTTTCCGCTTCACTTAAACATACAGGATTTTTTATTCCTTCTATTGATTCCAACACATCTTGTTTTATATAATAATTTTCAACACATTCTTTAATATGTTTTATATAACTATCAAAGTTTTGTTTTTGTTTTGATAATTCTTTATCTAAGCTAATACTTTCTTGTTTGATTTTATTATATGTATATAATTCTGCTTCTAATATATTTTCAATATCAATTTCTGTTTGCTCTATTTTTCTATCTGTTATGAAATTTTCTAAACCTATACATTCTTTCTTAAATTCTTCAACTTCATTTTCAACATCTTGGATTTTATTAGTAATATTTCTTATATTTGTTTTGTTGGATGTAATTTTGTTTTTGTTTTCATTCATATATGTTTTGATTATTTCATTATTTGAGATTTTTTCTTCACTATTATATTCAAATCCTGATTTTTGTAATTGTACAATTGATAATTTTATTTGTCCTATTATTTCACTTTCAGCTTTATCTTTTTCTGTTAGCCTGTCATTTAATGATTTAATATTTTTCTCTAAAATATCAATATTTGTTTTATATGATTTCAAATCACTTTCATTTATTCTTTCAAATATTTGATTTTTTTCTTCAAAATCATGTACATAATATCCATTTTCTTCAATTCTATTTTGACAATTATTCATATTTTGATTACACATATTTAATATTTTTACTAATTGATTATATGTTGATTCAGATGTACTAAATTTTTCTGATAGTGCTTTATATGTTGTTTCTATTTTTTCAAAACTCTCTTTAATAATCTCTGTTTCTTCAAATTCTGTAAGTTCTGATAATTTTATCGAACATCTATTTTTTTGATTTTCTAGGTTACTTATTTGTTTTTCTAATAAGTTTATTTCATCTTCAATTTCTTGAACTCTTTCAGTCTTTTCTTCTAAACTTTCTTTTAATATTTGTTCATTTGATTTCTCTTTGCCGATTTGATCTTGAAGTTTTTGTAATTCATTATTTATATTTTTTAATTCATTTAAAACTTCAATTTCTTCTAAAATGCTTTTTTGTTCTTTTTCTAATAAAACATTTTCTTTAGAAAGTTCTTCTTTTTTCTCATTATTATTTTGAATATTATTACTTAAGTCTTTTTGCTCTTTTTCTAATTTTTCTATTTGAGATTTTGCACTATCTACATTTTCATATAAAGAATCTATTATGTTTTTGCTTGAATATGTCTGTTCAAATACTTTAACTTCATTCAAATATTCTTGCTCTTTGTCAATTCTTGATTTTACATCTAATATTTTATAATTTAATCCTTCAATATTTTTCTCTAATTTTGCCTTATATTCTTCAAGTTTTTCTGGATTCGAATTTTGCAATACATCAACAGAAATAGGAAATATGTAATCTTTGCTTTTTATTACCGCTTCTTGCCTTAACATTTCAATATTTGCAATTGGTACTAAATTTTGTAATTCTGTTTCTATTTGTTTTGCTTTTAATTTTTCAAAACTATTATTATCAACAAATACTGAATACATTATTAATGGATTATTTTTTATTATTTCATTACGTTTTTCTTCATCATATTCTGCTAACTTTTCAAATCCTGCAATTACATAATTACATTTATTTTCAAGCTTTTCTTTCAAATGTAATATATCTTCATTTGGAATTATTGTATTATATTTATTAATTAGTTCAAGTTTTCTTGATTTTATTTGCTTTTCTATTTGATATGAATTTCTTTGCTTTTCTCTTTCCTCTATACTTGCCTCTATTGTTTGTTTTATATTAGCAAAATCCACATCAAATAGTTTGGCTAGTTTTTCTAGACTATTTTTGTCTTTTTCATATTTTTGAACATCTGCTTCTGCATCTTTAAATACTTTATTTTGAAGTATTTGATTTGCTCTATTTTGAGCAAGTTCTTGATTTATTTTTATATTTTCATTATCTAATCTTTCTATTTCTATATTATTTTTTTCTGCTTTTTCTTTACACTCATTTTGTAATTTTTCTTCTTTTTCTATTCCTTCATCAATATTTAAAATTAAATCAAGTTTTCCTTTTTCTGAAAACTCATTCGTAATTATATTCTTGCTTTCATTTTTTTCATCAATTTGTTTTTGATAATTTTCTATATTTAAAGAACATTTTGTAAAATCTGTTCTCGCAAAATTTTCTTGATCTTTTGCAATCTTTCTAGCACTAGTTTTTTCATCTTTTTCTTTTAAACTATCAGAATATTGTTTACTAATCTTTTCTATTAATTCTTGTAATTTTAATTTATAATTATATCCATAAATATTATATTTTTTAGCCAAATCTTTATCAGCAATTTGCATACTATTTATTTGTATTTGTGTTTTATCTCTTTCTTGCTTATTTTCTAAATATTCAACATATTCATTTTGAGCTTTTGACAATGCTAATTTCTTTTCCACATCATCTTTTTTGGCTTGTATTTTTTGTATTTCAGTGTCTATATTTTGTTTGTCATTTTCAATTTCTGCTTTGTCATTATGTAATTTATCTATTTTATATTTTTCGTTTTCAATATTTAATTTTGTATTTTCATCTTGTAATCTAGCAATTTCATCTGTTTCATGTTGAATTTTGTCTTTCAACTCATTCATTTTATGTTGCTTATATTGATATGCTTCATTTGCTTTTTTATTTATTTTATCAATTCTATTAAATTCATCAATAAATTTTGCATTTTCTTTTTGAAGATTTTCATACATTTCTTTTGCTTGTTCATATTCTTTTTTGTTATCATTTTGCTTTCTAAATAACATTAAATTATCTTTTAGTTCTATCAATGTATCTACTAATGTATCTTCTGTCTCATCACTATTTTGTAAATTGATATTATCAATTATTTTTATTAAAAAATTTTCTATTAATTTTCTTGATGTTTTATTTTCTTTAAAATATTTTTCTATATAATTTTCAGATACATTTATTTCTGATATAAGCTTCCATTCTGCTGATATAAGTCCATAGTATTCTATTCTTTTCATATAGTCTTTTTTATTATCAAATATTTCTACAGATAGTCCATCTTTTTTCATTCCAATAAGATATTGTCTTAATTTATCATAAGACATATAAATTTTATCATTTCCATCTCTTGTTACAAGTGGTAAACTTTTTATATCTGTTTGTGCATAATCATTATAAAAATAACAATAATTGTAATAATCTATTTCTAGTTTATTATCATCTTCTTCATCATTATCTGATTCTTGTTTTTTTCTTGCACAAAATCCTGTAAGCATATATTTGTATTCATATCCATCATCAAGTTCCCATTCTACAAGACAATGTGATGTTCTTTTTGTATTTCCACCTATAAATATATTTTTTATAGGCTTTTCTTTTTTCAAATATGTATTTGGAAGTACTGTTTGTAAAAGCATTAATATTAACATTGATTTTCCACCAGTATTTATTAAGTCATAAGTTGTAGATTTTCCATCTAATCTCATATTAAAATCATCATATATACTTTTTGCATCATTATAGTTTACATTTACTAATCGAATTCTATTAATATGTGGCATTTTTATTACCTCCTAGTTCATATACATATTCAAGTAATCTATTTTTATTTTCTTTACTATATTCAAAGTAAAAATAAACTATTGATTTGAATCTTGTTGTAATTGATATTATTCTTCTTTCTTCATCAAAGAAAATTAGATTTTCTTCTTGCATAAAATTTAATACTAATTTTACAAAAGATATTTTATCATTTTTTCCAGAATTGATGTCTTCTCTAGCATCCGGCAACCTTTCCCATACCTTTTTTATATCTCTAAAATTATATTCATTTTCTTCACTTATTTTTTCAATATCTTCTTTCACAAGACTTTGAAATTTTATATTTATTGTTTCTATTAATTCGTCAAGACCTAAATAACTTCTTGGTGAATTTAGACCAGATTCTCTATAAAAACATGTTATTATTGTTAATATTATAAAATACATTAAATATATATCTTCATTTTTGTTTAATATCTTAATTCTTTTCTTTAATTCTTCATTTGAATAACCAAATACTTTATTATCAAGCATTACACATAAATTTAATGTATTATCTAATCTATAAATATTAAATCCCATCTTTTCAGCAATCATATCACATAAACTTTCTACTTCATCATTTCCAACATATTGTTGATATAATTCTGCATTTTCAGATTTTTTTATTTCTTTATTTTGTAATAATGTATTTATTATTTCTAATGATATATTTAAACTATCTTTTATTTCTTCCAATTTTTGCTCCTTTCTATGAATTTGCTGAAATAATAATATTAGTTATTTTCAATCCATTTCCAAAGTCAATGTCATCATTTTGTGTTATTATTCTAATTTGATTAAATGAATAATCTTTAAACATTTCGTCAGATTCTGCTGTTAATTCTTTTTTGCCATTTAAAAATATTACAAAAGATATAAAATCACCATTATATAATGATTTTTCTCCATAATTTGATCTTATGAATTCTGAATATTCTTTTAAATCAAAGCTTTTTCTTGTTTTTAATAAAAGCAACATATTTTCAAAATAAAATTTAAAATTATGTACTACTCTTTTTTTTGTAATATCATCAATTGTATCTATTTGATGTGTTTGTGATTTTTCTTTTTGTTCTTCTTCTTTTTTATCTTGATTAATTTTTTGTGATTCTAATGATTTCATTGGATTAAAACTTTTTAATTTCTTTGGTAATAAAAATGGTGATATAAAATAAAATAATTTTTCTGGATTATTTGTTTTTGATATAACCTTTTCAAATTCTTGCTCAAATTTGAATTTTTCTGAAAATGCACTTCTTGCTCTCATACCTATTATTTCATCATGTTTTTTGGTCATTTCTATTGCTTCTTTTAATAATTTTGTATGACTATTTATTGTTTTGTTTAATTCTTTTTCTATCTTTTTTATTAATGATATTGTTTGTTTTTCTTTTTCATTTAATTGATTTGATTCATTTTTGGCTAAATATTCATTGTAAATATTATCTACTAATTCTAATACTTCTCCAAATAATTCTTCTTCCTCATTTATTTGTCCTTCAACAGATTCATGATACTTGTTATATTCTTCTATTCCTTCTTTTCCACCATACATTAGTGCTTCAAGTACTAATTCTTTTTGTTCACTTTTTTTCTTTACTTCTATATTTAGTCTTTTTATCGTATCATAAGCATAATTAAATGAACCTTTTTCTATTTGTTTTCTAAGTAGTAATAAATTTATTGTTATTTGTGCTGAATCTGGAAATTCTTTTGTTTTTAAGTAAAAATCTATTCCTTGTGGCGTTATATAATAATTTAGCTTTCCATTTTCTCCTAATTTTATTTCTATATATTTTATATGCCTATCTTTATTTTCTTTTTCTTTTAAACTGTAATATTCATAAGTAAAATTGTTTCCATTATTCTGTGCTACATCTAATATCTTATTTACTATTTCTTTTACATTTTCTTGCTTTTTATTATATATTTTATAAATAAAATATTCTGTAAAATCCACTATATCTTGATATTCGATTTTTCTATTATTTAATTTTCCTGTATAAAGTAAATATGATAATATTGCTACAAATACTGAATTTAAGTCAATTTCAGTTTTTTCATCTTGTAATTTTTTATTTATTACAAAATAAGGATAATAGATTTTTAAGTTTTCTTCTCTTGAATCTATTTCTTCTATTACATCTTTTATTATTTCTTCATAAGCTTGTTCTTTTATATCTTCTGCTGTAAATGCTTCTTTTTCTTCGTTTTCCAAAATCTATTCTCCTTTCATTATTTTTTCTGCAATATTTGCATTAAATACTTCTTGTGGAATATATAATTTATTTTCAAATATATATTTTAATTTTTCTTGATAATTTTTATCAAATTCTTTTAAGAATTCTTCATTATTTTTTAAATTACAAATTTGGTTTGTTCTTATTTTATTGGGATTTTTTTCTATATCTAATATTTTTTGATATCCTATTTTATAGGCTTTTATATTATATTGTGAATACTTACTTTTTAACTGTTCATAAATATTTATTCCTTCATAATCAATATCTCCAAAATATTCGATTATGTTATTTTCTAATTTAAAATTATTGATAAATTCAAAGCTTTTTAATATCTTTTTTCCTTCTCCATATATTATTAAATATATATTTTTATATTTAGTTGCTTTTACTGCATTTTGTATTGTCCAGAATGTATCTTTGTTTTCTATTATTAAAATTTTTCCTTTACTAAATTCTTTGTTTTCATAATAAAAAAATGGCTCATAAGTTTCATAACATTTTAAATCTTGTAATGTTAATCCAAGCTTTTTTATTATATCTTCTCTTTCTTTTAGCAATTTTTCGTTTTGAAACATTTGATATGATCTTTCGTTTATTGTTAAGACACCTTCTATTGGTTCTGAAATAAATTTACTTATTGAATTAATAATTTCTTTGTCTTTTTGATATTCTTTTGTATTTTTTAAATAATAGTCTATTTTAAGCTTATTTGATAAGTTTATAATTTCTTGCTTGACATCTGCATTCTCTTGTTTTATTATTTTATATTTTTCTGAAATTCCTTCTATATTTGTTTTTGATGTTTTTTGTGGTTCTATATATCTCTCTTGAACTAACTTTTCAATTTCGTTTTTAAGTATTTTTTCATTTTGTGGTGTATATTCAAGTTTTAGTTTTTCTCTTATTTCTTTTATGTTTATTGTCTTAGTCTTTTTTGATTTTACTAGTGCTATTATTGGTTCTTTTATTTCCATTTTTATACCTTTCTTTAAGGTTACTTTTCTCTTATTATCGCTTAAATAATATCATAAAAGACTTGAAAAATCAAGTCTTTTACACGTATCATATTTTTTATTGTTTTCCTAATATCCTCTTTATTTCTTCATTTCTTTTTACTTTTTGAGTTGTAGTTTTTACCAATTCTTCATCTGTTAAAATCATATTTTTTATATATTTATATGGTGGAAATGTCTTATTGATTTCTTTTACTTGTTCCCATAAAATTTGATATAATTCACCTTCTGATTTTTCAGGATATTTTTCTTCAGCTATCTTCTTATCATAAACAATTTTTACTGATAATTTTAAATCATTTTTGTCTTTTTCATCTGGCATTCCATAAACAATACATTCTTTTACTAAATCTAATCTATTAATTAATGTTTCAAGTTCATCTGGAAATACTTTTTTACCATTTTTTAAAACAATCATATCTTTTTGACGACCTGTTAAAAAGATAAATCCATCTTTATCTTTATATGCTAAATCTCCTGTATAGAACCATCCGTCTCTTATAACATTTTTTGTTGCTTCTTCATTCTCATAATATCCTAACATTACATTAGGTCCTTTTATACGTATTTCTCCAATTCCATTTTCATCTTTATTTATTATTTCAACATCTACATTTTCCATAGGAAATCCTATTGAACCATATTTTTTCTTTTTTGCATTTTCAGCAGATATAACTGGTGATGTTTCTGTTAGCCCATATCCTTGAACAACTTCAATTCCTAATTCATTAAATCCTTGTGCAACTTTCTTGTCTAATGGTGCACCTCCTGAAATTATAAATCTCATTCTTCCTCCAAGTGCATCTATTACATCTTTAAATAATTTTTTTCTAACATCAATATGAAGTTTTAATAAACAATTACTTAGCTTTTTCGCATTATTTATAAGTCTTGTTTTTCCTTTTTTCTCTATTTCTTTTTCTATATTTTTATAAATTGCTTCAACTAATAATGGAACTCCTACAAATAAAGATATTTGATATTCTTTTAAATTTTGTGCTACATATCTTAATCCATCTGGAAATGCTGTTTTAGCTCCAATTGCAATCATTACTATCATACATGTTGATCCAAATATATGATGAAATGGTAAAAATGCTAAATTGTTGTCTGTTGATCTCATATCTTCAACCAATAACATTGCATAAACATTTGATGCTATATTTGTATTTGATAACATTACAGCTTTTGATTTTGATGTTGTTCCAGATGTGAATAATAATATTGCCATTTTATCATTGTCTATTTCACAATTTACATATTCATTATTTCCATTTTTTAATATTTCTGCTCCTTCTTTTTTTAATGCCCAGAAATTTTTATACCCTTCTTGTTCTGTCATGCAAATATATTCTTGTAAATTTGTTTTTCCATTTTGCTTTATTTTTTCTATATTTTCAATGTATTTTTCATCAAATACTACAACATCTGCTTTACTTCTTTCTAAACAACTTTCTAGCTCATCAACTTGTAACTCTTTGTCTAATGGTATTGAAACAATTCCTCCTAATAGATTTGATAAATGTGTTACTACCCATTCATATCTATTTCTTCCAACAATTGCTACTCTTTTGTTTTTTAATCCCATATCATATAATTTTGTTCCAAATTCGTTAACATCTTGTAATAATTTTTTATATGTTATACTTTCATAACTTACTTCTTTTTTTTCGTTTTTATGTTTTATTACAAATGCTACATTTTCAGCAAATTTTTTTGCTGAATAATATACTATTTCTTTTATATTTTTACAGTTTACTGATTCAAAATATTTTTCCATATTTTTTTCTTCCTTTCATGAAACCAAAAATCAATCTAGTTTTCGATACTAGATTATCACATTTGATATATCTTTGTCAATAAACTGACTACACTTTCGAGTAAAATATTTCGACAAGTTTTTTGTATTTTTATTGAATTTCTTTATATTTTAAGATATAATTTTAAAAATATTATTTTTACGGATTGGAGAAAAAATGGAACATTGGAGTGTTGAAGATTATAAAAACTTTGCTAATAATAAAGTAAAAAAAAGTAAATATAGAGCAAATAAGACTTCTATTGATGGTCATACATTTGATAGTAAAAAAGAAGCTGATTATTATTGTGAATTAAAATTGAAATTACAGGCAAAAGAGATTAATGGTTTTTGCTTACAACCTACTTTTATGCTTGCTCCTGGCTTAAAATATAAAGCTGATTTTATTGTTTTTAATACTGATAATTCTTATGATGTTATTGATGTTAAAGGCGTTAGAACAAAAGAATATATTACTAAAAAGAAAGTTTTTGAAGATAAATATAATATGAAAATTACGGAAATTTAAACTTATTCTAAAAAATAGGCAGAGCGTGATAAATCACACTCTGCCCATTTTTACTTTTTAGGCTTTGCAATCAGCTGCCGAAGATCAAGCACACCATCTTCTGCCTTCGCATCGATCGCTACAAACTTGCCCTTCTTTTTACTGAACACATTAACCTGAACTTCCTCGCCAGACGTGATGATAACCTTCAACTTTGCATTACGTTCATCTGCAACAACCGCATATCCAATAACGGTTTTTGCATCTGCCCGCAACAATTCCAAGTCGCCGTTTTCACCTACCCGTGCCAAGACAGCATCATAATCCACTGTCCCACGCACACGCATCAAGTCTTCAGTGTCCAAAAACACCAAAACTTTTGCTTTCTCGTTCTGAACGATTTCGTTTTCCATTTTCTTTTCCTCCTGTAAATTTTACATATGAGTTTCTTTACGTACATATTCGAGTTCTTCACTCAAACGTTTTTCATTATATCATATTTTTTTATTATTGTCAACTATTTTTACATTTTTTAGGAAATTATTTTACATATTCATTTAATGGTTTTATTTTAAAATTCAACTCTCCAAATTCACATGTTGGAACATATCCTGGTTTTGAATTTATAACATCTGGAATTCTATTTACAATTGATGCACATGTAAGTTCTACTGTTGCTGGTTTTGCAACAACTATTGTTGTTTCTGGTTCACCATAAATTGTCCATTCATTTTTGTCATATTCATCTGGTGCATAAACTTTTCCTATACATTCACTTTCAATTGTAATTCCTTCTTCTGTTTCTGTTGTAACAACAGCACTCATTCCTGTTGCATCTCCTGCTTTTACTGTCATTCCTAATGTTGATGAATATAAATCTTCTTTATATGTTTGTGGTACACATTTTTGTCTTTGTGATTTTACTGTTAATCCTAATTTTTCACATAACCAACCATTTACATTCCACATATATGATGGTAAATAATCTCCACTTTCAACTATTTTTTGTCTTTCTTCATCTGATATTCTATCTACAGATGCTACTTCTTTGTCAAAGTCTTCTAATGTAAGCCCAGCTCCGTGTGCTTTTGCTAATGCTATTCCATATTCTTCTACATTATAGCTTGAGCTTCCTTTTATTTTTGTTATTTTTTGAGTTGATCCTGCTATTGATGAAATTAATTGTCCCCAATAAATATCTTGATATCCACTTCCTGTTATTGTACAATTATTTTTCTTTGCAAGTTCATCAATTTTCTTTGTTAATGTTGGATTAGAATTTTCTGGATAAAATGCTTCTTCACATGTTGTGATTGCATTTAATCCTAATTCTGCACATAGCATTAATGGATTTTCTAAATCTTTTATTAGGCTCATTGTTGTTACTATTACTATATCAGGTCTTGTTTCTTCTAACATTTTTCTTGCATCTTCTACATTAACAACTTTTACACCTTTATTTTCTGTTCCTAGTATTTCGCCTATATCTTTTCCTATTACTTTTGGATTTATATCAATTGCTCCTACTATTTCTCCACCTTTTTCATACACATATCTCATTGTGTATAAACTCATTTTGCCTACACCATATTGAACAACTTTAACTTTTCTTTCCATAGAAAGACCTCCTTTAAAATTATTTTTCTATTATAATTGTAACTGGTCCATCATTGATTAGTTCTACTTTCATATCTGCTCCAAATATTCCTTTTTGTACTTCTATATCGTTTAATTCACATTGATTACAAAAATATTCATATAGTGGATTTGCTTCTTCTGGTCTCGCAGCCTCAATAAATGATGGCCTATTTCCTTGAGAACAATCTCCATATAAAGTAAATTGAGATACTATTAGCAATTTTCCTTTTACATCTTTTATGCTTAAATTCATTTTATCATTTTCATCTGAAAATACTCTTAAATTGCATAATTTTTTAACTAAATAATCTGCTTGTTCTTTTGTATCTCCTACTTTTATTCCTATTAGTACTAAAAAGCCTTTATCTATTTTTCCAATTATGTTTCCATCTACTTTTACTTCTGCTTTTTTGACTCTTTGAACTACTAGTTTCATTTTGCTATTCCTTTCATTTGCTATATTTATTGTTGATCTGAATTACTTTCTTCACTTGTTTTTTTTCTTTCTGTATTATCTTCTCCAGATACTTTTTCTTCTACAATTTCTGCTTCTGTCTCATTTTCTGGTTTTACATCTGAATTTTCTAAATCTTCTGTAACAACTTCTGCTTCTTTAACTTCAATTTCAGGTTGTTTTTCACCACATTTTGGACAAAATGCTGCATTTTCATCAATTTCAGCATGACATTTTACACATTGTTTTTTATCTTTTAATTCTAATATTGATGTTAAACATGATTCTATTTCACTTGATAATATGTCTATTTTTGCACATTCTTCTTCTAAATCTGCTTTTATATCTATGTTTTCTTGTCTTACATGTTTTTCATAAACTTTTTTTCCAATTTCTTTGTACAAATCATTTATATTTGATTTGTTTTCATTAATTTTCATTCTTAATTTTGCTTCTTTTGCAAGTTCTCCTGTTTTTTTTGTTGTTACATTATAA
Organism: uncultured Clostridia bacterium; assembly: GCA_934141555.1. Taxonomy (GTDB): domain Bacteria; phylum Bacillota; class Clostridia; order TANB77; family CAG-508; genus CAG-269. The sequence continues at coordinate 46,210 of CAKPCK010000009.1, forward strand.
GCTTCAGTTGCTTTTTTTCCTAATGTATCAAAAAATCCCATAACACATCTTCCTTTCTTCGGCTTTATGCCATATTTCAATATATATATTAAATATTATTGACACTTTTTTCATATTTAGTCTTCGTTTTTTCTTGCTCTATTCATTAACATATTTACTGCATCTTCTGGTTTTAATCCATTATATAAAATTCCATAAACTGCCTCTACTATTGGCATTTCTATATTATGAATTTTTCCTAGTTCGTGTGCAACTAAAATATTGTCTATACTTTCTATTGTCATTCCAACTTCTTTTTTTGTTTCTTCTAATGATTTTCCTTGTCCTATTAACTTTCCTGCTTTTCTGTTTCTACTATGTTCACTTAAACATGTTACAATTAAATCTCCAAGTCCACTTAGTCCATATAAAGTTTCTTTTTGTCCTCCTAATTCAACACCAAGTCTTGATAATTCTGCTAACCCTCTTGTTATTAATGCTGCAAATGTATTGTCTCCTAAACCTATTCCTGCTGCAACACCTGCACAAAATGCTATAATATTTTTTAAAGCTCCTCCTAGTTCAACACCTTTTACATCTCTTGATGTATAAATTCTCATTTTATCAGACATAAATGTATCTTGAACTAATTTTAATACTGCATCATATTTTGAAGCAACTACTAATACTGTTGGTATTGCTATTGATACTTCTTCAGCATGGCTTGGTCCTGATAAAACTGCTATTTTGGCATTTGGTATTTCTTCTTGTATTACTTCATCTAATGTCATTAATGTTGCTTCTTCAAATCCTTTTGAACATATTACTATTGGTTGATTTGTTACATATTGTTTATATTGTTTTACTATATTTCTTGTAAATTTTGATGGTGTTACATGTATTATAAAGTCTGAACCATTTATTACTTCTTCATATGATGTACTACATTCTATTCCTTCTGGTAATACTACATTTGGTAAAAATTTGCATCTTTTTTCATTATTTATTATGTTTCTTTCTTCTTCAGAGAATGACCAAATCTTAACTTTGTTACCTAATTTTGCTAAGTGTATTGCTAAAGCAACTCCCCAGCTTCCACTTCCTATTATTGCTATATTTTTCATTTTTATTAATAAATGCTAGAATAAAAATTCTAGCATTTTCTCCTTTCTTTTGCATTATTTCTTGAAACTTAATTTATTTTCAGTTCCATTTAATATTCTTTTGATGTTGCTTCTATGGTTAAATGCTACTATAACTGCAAGTATTATACTATATATTAAATAACTACTTCCTTCACTTACTGTAAAGTTTGTATGTATGAATAATACTAGTACAGGGAAAAGTATTGCTGCACCTACAGATCCTAATGATACCATTTTACTTAGTGCCATTAGTACTAGTGCAAATACTAAACATATTAATCCTATTTGACAATTTGTCATTAAAAGTACTCCTAAAGATGTTGCTACACCTTTTCCACCTTTAAATCCAAAAAATATTGGAAATGTATGTCCTAAAACAACTGCTATTCCTGCAAGTTGTACCAATAAAGCTTTGTCTGCATTTTTAGCTATTTTTCCTACTATTATTGCAAATAATATTGCAACAACTCCTTTTAGACAATCTCCTATTAATGTAAGTACTGCTCCTTTTTTTCCTACAGAACGTAACATGTTTGTTGCTCCTGCATTTCCACTTCCTTTTTCTCTTACATCAAATCCTGCCATTTTTTTGCTTATTATTACTGAAAAACTTATGCTTCCTAATAAATATGCTACTAGTGTTACTATTATGTATGCTGACATTTTTATTCCTCCTTTTCACCTTTTTCTCTTGCAATAATTCTCACTGGTGTACCCTCTAATCCAAATTCTTTTCTAATCTGATTTACTAAATATCTTTCATATGAAAAATGAAATAGTTCTTTATTATTTACAAATATTACAAATGTTGGTGGTTTTGTACTAACTTGTGTACCATAAAGAATTTTTAATCTTTTTCCTTTATCTGTTGGTGGTTGTACAATTGCAATTGCTTCATTTATTACTTGATTTAATGTTGCTGTTGATACTCTCATTGCATTTTGTTCTGCAACATTGTTTATCATGTTAAATAATTTGTCAACTCTTTGTCCTGTTTTTGCTGATATAAAGATTACTGGTGCATAAGATAAATATGATAATTTTGCATATATGTCTTTTTTGTATTTTTCTAATGTTCCTGTTTCTTTCTCATATTCATCCCATTTGTTTACAACAATTATTATTCCTTTTCCAGCCTCATGTGCTTCACCTGCAATTTTTGCATCTTGGTCTGTTACTCCTTCATTTGCATCTATCATCATTAAACATACATCTGCTCTTTCAATTGCAAGTAATGTTCTCATTATACTAAATTTTTCTATTGATTCAGATACTTTACTTTTTCTTCTTATTCCAGCTGTATCTATTAGTACATATTTTCCATACTCATTTTCATATTCTGTGTCTATTGCATCTCTTGTTGTTCCTGCTATATTACTTACAATTGTTCTATTTTCTCCTAGAATTTTGTTTATTAATGATGATTTTCCTACATTTGGTTTTCCTATAACTGCTACTTTTATTCTTCCATCATCATCTTCATCATCACTTTTTTCTGGGAAATTTTCATATAATGCATCTAAAACATCACCAATTCCTAATGCATTTGCTGCAGATACTGGATATGGTTCTCCCATTCCTAAATTGTAAAATTCATATATTTCATTTCTGTCTCTACTCATATTATCTGCTTTGTTACATACAAGTACTACTGGTTTTTTTGATTTTTTTAACATAATTGCTATTTCTTGATCTGCTGCTGTTACTCCTTGTTTTACATCTGTTAAAAATAGTATTACATCTGCTATATCTATTGCTATTTTAGCTTGTTCTCTCATTTGCGATATTATTGTATCATCACTTTCTGGTTCAATTCCAGCTGTATCTACTACTGTAAAGTTTCTTCCCCTCCAGTTTGTTTCTGCATATACTCTATCTCTTGTAACACCTGGTGTATCTTCAACAATTGATATTCTACTTCCTACTATATAATTGAAAAATGTTGATTTTCCCACATTTGGTTTTCCTATTATTGCTACTGTTGGTTTTGCCACGTTTTTGCCTCCTTGTTATTATATTTTTAGCCACTTATATTTTACTATTTTTAGAAAAAAATAGCAATAGATAATATAAAAATTTGCACTATTATAAATCTTTTTTCATAATATTTTATATTATGGAGGTTTTTATGAATGTTTTTAGACAAGATTCTATTATTTCTACAAATGTTGATTATAGTTACAATGTTTTTATTAAAGATTTGCACACATTAACAAATTTATATAATTTTATTTCTGTGGGTACTATTGGAAAATCTATTATGGGAAAAGAAATTCCTTTTATAAAAATTGGTAATGGCTCTAATGAAGTTTTTTATTCCGCTTCATATCATGCAAATGAATGGATTACAAGTATTGTTTTAATGAAATTTTTAGCTGATTATTGTTATTGCTATTCTAATAATTTACCTATTTTTGGATATCCTGCTCGCTGGCTTTTTAATGTTTCTACCATTTATCTTGTTCCTATGGTTAATCCTGATGGTGTTGATTTGGTTACAGGTGCTCTTCCTAAAAATTCACCATCATATGCTCAAGCTTCAAAAATTGCTTATGGCTTTGCTACTATTCCATTTCCAAATGGTTGGAAAGCAAATATTAGAGGTGTGGATTTAAACTTACAATTTCCTGCTGGATGGCAACAAGCTCGTGAAATAAAATATTCTCAAGGATTTACTCGGCCCAGCTCCTCGTGATTTTGTCGGATATGGACCTCTTACAGAACCAGAGTCTCTTGCTGTCTATAATTTTACACTTCAACATAATTTTAGGCTTATTCTTGCTTATCATTCTCAAGGTGAAGTAATTTATTGGCAATTTCAAAATTATAATCCCCCTTATAGTTTTGAAATTGGAACTCAATTTGCTAATGTTAGTGGATATTCTTTAGAATCAACTCCTTATAATTCTAGTTTTGCTGGTTACAAAGATTGGTTTATTCAAAACTATAATAGACCTGGCTATACTATCGAAGTTGGTCTTGGTACTAGTCCTCTTCCTCTTTCACAATTTGATAAAATTTATTCTGATAATTTGGGAATTTTGGTTTTGGGTTCAATTATATAAAAAAGAGTATCAATTTTGATACTCTTTCTCTAATTATTATTTGTTGTTCTTGGCATATATGGAATCAATCTTCCTGCAAAATCTTTAAAGTTTTGAGATTGTAAAATTACTTTACCTGGTCCTACTAATTTTGTTAAGAATAAACCTTCTCCTCCTAAGAAAATGTTTCCTAATCCGCTTATTGTCTCAATACCATATGATACACTTGGCTCAAATGCAACAACATTTCCTGTATTAACTTTTATAATTTCTCCTGGTGCTAAATCTTTTTGGATTATATCTCCATCAACTTCCAAAAAGATTTTTCCATTTCCTGTAGCTTTTTGAAGTACAAATCCTTCTCCTCCAAATAATCCAGCTGAGAATTTTTTTGTAAATGCAACACTTGTTTCTACATTTGATTCAGCACATAAAAATGCTCCTTTTTGAATCATCATTCCACCTGGCAATGTTGCTAAGTCTAAATCAATAATTCCTCCTGGTACTGTTGACGCAAAGGCTACCATTGCTCCATCTTTTTGTGCTGTATAATTTGCCATAAATATTGATTCGCCTGTAAACATTCTTCCTAAACTTTTCATTATTCCACCACGAGCATTTGTTGCCATTGATATTCCATCTGATTGGTATGCCATTCCCCCTGATTGTGTATATACTGTTTCTCCTGCTCTTAATTTCATTTCAACTACTGGTACTGTTTCTCCTATAATTTTATAATCCATTTTATCCTCCTTTATTTGGGTATTTCTCTTTTAATATATCATATGTATTTATAATTTTCTATATTTTTAAATATTTTTATTTTTTATAAACTCCCCTGTAAATTCTTCGGCTAATATATCCATACTTATACTATCATAATATTTTCCATTAATAAACTTACATTTTCTTCTTCTTCCATTTTCTTGAAATCCACATTTTTTATAACATTTTAATGCTCTTTCATTAAATTCCATTAAATCTAATTTTATATTATGTAGATTCAAATATCTAAATCCATATTCTAATATAAGTCTTATTGCTTCTGTTCCATATCCTCTATCTCTGTAATCTTTATCTCCTATAAATATTCCTAATGTCGCATTTCTATTTATGTCATCTATTTGTTCTAATGATATTGTTCCTATCATTTTATCATCTTCTAATGTTACTATTACAAATGAAGCATTATCTTTATTTGGTCTTGATAAGTATTCTCTTTCCATATCTAATGTTACACTTGCTCCGCTTCTTCCGATATAATCTGTTGTATTAAAATCATTTAACCATTCTGTGAATTGTTCTACATCTTCACTATTTCTTGGTGATAGATATATTCTTTCTCCTACTAATTTTTTGAAATATTTCATATTGTGCCCTCCTCTTTTACAATTTACTATATATTAACAAAAAAACAGATAATTATCAATGTTTTTTAATAATTATCTGCTATTATCTTATCTATTTATTTTATTTTCATAAAAATGGAAATTCTCCCAATAAATTTCATCACTAGTACTTCCGCCAATGATTTCACCAGTTGTTGCATCAACATAATATGTAAATTGTCCTCTTGCAACTTTATTTACAATACCTGTATTTTCTGTATCTCCATATATTAAACCAACTACCCAAACTCTTCTAACTCTTTCTTCTGTTTTATAATATACTATATCTTCATTTGGTACATCAACTTCCGTCATAGGCTTATAAAATGCATCTGTATCTTTTAATCTTGAATATGCAGTTCCATTCATGGCTTTTATACTTTGTTCTGCTTTTGTTTCTATAATTGGTCTTTCTTCTACTTTTTTATCTGCTTCAATTGCTAATTCTATTGCTTGTTCTTTTGTTATTTTTGATGGATTATCATCATATTTTTCATTTAATACACTATAATCACTTAATTTATGATCTTTCGCATAAAAATCAATCCAAATAGCCTCACATTTATTATATAAATCTCCATATTTTTTATAAAATCTTGCACTATAATATCCACTCTTATCTTCATCTGGGTTACTATTCCATAATTTAACTATTTCTGCAAATTCATATTCTCCTTCTTTATATCCCAATTGCTCATAATATTGTTTTGCAACTTCTATTGCTTCATCTCTTGTCATTGTATATTTTTCATAACTTTTATTATATTCACATGATTTTAAACTTTCAAATTCTTTACTCATTCCATTTATTGTTATTTCCCATTTTCCATCATCAGTAGTAAATATATATTCTATCCCTTCACTATAACTATCTTTATAATTTCTTGTCTTAGAAAGTTCTCCACCCTCAATTCCTATTTTATTTAATTTATTTTTAGCAATTTCTCTTGCTTCATCTTCTGTTATATTTTCTTTAATTGATTCTTCTGTGATTTCTTCTGTTTGGCCTCCTCCAACGATTTTTGTTGGTTCTTTCCAAATCTTTTCATATATAATATTTGCACCGTATGCTGTACCTATTGATAATCCTATTGTTAAAACTGCCACAGCTGCCACATTCCTGAATTTTTTCATACTAAATTTATCATTTCTATTTTCTTTTTCTAATTCATATATTGCTATTTTATCTTTTACATTTTCAATTATTTTATTTTGCAATTCTTCATTACTCATAATTTATTTTCCTTTCACCTAAAAATCTATATTTTCTTTTATTTGCTTTCTAATTCTATGTAATCTTGATCTTATTGTAATTTCATTCATCTTTAGTTTTCGTGATATTTCTTTTGATTTTTGATTATTATAGTAAAACATTCTAAATATTGCTTTATCTATGTCATCTAAATTATTTACTATTTTTTGTATCTGTTCTATTCTACATTTTTCTTCATAATATTCATATATATCATCATTAATTGATATATTATTTTCAAAATCTTCAATATTTAAATTATCTTTTTGTTTCCTATATTTTTCCTTTATAAGATTTTTAGCTATTCCTACTAAGTAAAAACTTATTTTATCATCTTTTTTTAATGTATCTTTTTTCTTCCAAAAGATAAAAAATACATCTGATAAAATTTCTTCTATATCTTCATTACTTAAATTTTCTGAAATATTGATTATTGCTGTATATACATATCCACTATAATCTTTTATTACTTGTTCTATATTTAATTGTTCATTTTCTACATAATCTTCTAATATTTTATATTGTTTCAATTTTTCTCTCCTTTGTCTTTCATAAGATATCTTACACTTATATAATGTCTTTTTTCAAGAAAATGTTGCAAAAAATAATAAAAAGACTATGATAAATATTTCATAGTCGATTTATTATTACTTACAAAATCTATGTTTTCCTATTGTTACTGTCATCGGTCTTGACCATATCCATTTATTCGTAGCAGTATTTGGATTAAAATAATATATTGCACCATATGATGGATCCCATCCATTTAATGCATCTTGAGCTGCTTTTTTTGCAGTTGCATCTGGCGTCATATTTACTTGACCATCTGCTACAGCATCAAATGCTCCACTTTGATATACCACTCCTGCTATTGTGTTTGGAAATTTACTACTTTTTACTCTATTAAGAACTACTGCTGCAACTGCAACTTGCCCAGTATATGGTTCTCCTCTTGCTTCTCCATAAACAACCCTTGCTAATAAATTAACATTTGATGAATTATTTGAAGAAGATGATGATGATGAACTAGATGTTATTCCCATTGCTTTAAGTGTTTGTGTCCCTGCAATTCCATCAACAGTTAATCCATTTTTCTTCTGGAATTTTTTTACAGCAGAAACTGTTTGACTTCCATATATTCCATCTACAGAACCACTATAATATCCCCATCTTTTTAACTTTTCTTGTATTGTTCTTACTTCAGTCCCTCTTGAGCCGTATTTTGATAATGCTTCAACTTCTGAATTCCAGCTCATCAATATAACATCACAAACAACTACAAAAGTTAATAAAAGTATAATAAATATAATTTTCTTTTTCATAATAATTTTCCTCTCTTTAATGTTTTTGTTATTATTTCCAAAAATTAAATTTATTATACTTTCTTTTATAATGATTTTATTGCATTTCTAGCTAATTCATCACATCTATTATTATATTCATTATCTGCATGTCCTTTTACTTTTATAAATTCAACATTATGTTTTTGTGTTAAATTATATAATTCTTGCCATAATTCTTTATTTTTTACAGGATCTCCTCCTGCTGTTTTCCAACCTTTTTTTATCCAACCATATATCCATTTTTGATTAAATGCATTTACTGTATATGCACTATCACTATATACTTGTACATCACTTTTTACTTTTAGACATTTCAATGCCTCTATTACAGCTGTAACTTCCATTATATTATTAGTTGTATCTTTCTTTCCACCAGATATTTCTTTTTTTACTCCTTTGTACATTAAAATTGCTCCCCATCCACCAGGACCAGGATTTCCTGAACAAGCACCATCTGTGTATATAATAACTTTTTCTTCCATTTTTATTTCATCCCTTCAAATAATACAGATTATTACAAAGAACATCTTGTTTAACTTTTGTTTTACATTATAAATTAACAAAATATTCTTGTATATATATTTTTTTTGTGATAAGATTATATCAATAATTTTAAAAAATTACAATAGAAGTTTTAAGAAAGGAAAATTTATCATGAACAATGTGCTAGGAATTATTTGCGAATATAATCCGTTTCATAATGGTCACTTATATCATTTAAATGAAGCCAAAAAAGTTACAAACTCAGATTATTCTGTTGCTATTATTTCTGGAAACTTTGCGCAAAGAGGAGAACCTTCTATTGTTAGCAAATGGACAAAAACAGAAATGGCATTAAAATGTGGTGTTGATCTAGTCCTAGAACTTCCTGTTATATATTCAATTTCTAGCGCTGAAAATTTCGCATATGGTGCAACCAAAATATTAGATTCTCTTGATATTGTAGATTATTTAGCTTTTGGAAGTGAATGTGGAGATATTACTATATTAGACGATATTGTACAAGTTCTCATAGAAGAGCCAAAAGCTTACCGCACCTTACTTTCACACGAACTTTCTACTGGAGTTTCTTATCCCAAAGCCAGAGAAAAGGCTTTACTTATGTATTTAGCTAATATGAGAAGATTTGCTAATGTTCTTTCTTCTCCAAATAATATTTTAGGAATTGAATATTTAAAAGCTTTAAAAAAACAAAATTCTATAATACAACCAGTTACTATAAAAAGACAAGAATCAGACCATAACAATAATATGTTTACATCTTCTTCACGTTTTGCAAGTGGATCTGCAATTCGTTCTGCTTGTCTCTCTACTAATATTGATAACTTGCAGAAATATATGCCAGAAGATTCTTTCTACTTATTAGAAGATTGTTTAAAAAAAGGAAACTGTGTTAAAGATTTATCTTGTTTTGATAAAGAGATTTTATATACTTTAAGAAAAATGTCTACTTCCGAAATTGCAAATTTACCAGATGTTTCAGAAGGATTAGAATATGCTATAAAAAATGCTGCTAATTCATGTAATAGTGTTGTTGAATTATTAACTTTAATTGATACAAAAAGATATACTAAAACTCGACTTCAGAGAATCTTTTTATATGCTATTTTAGGAATTACAAAAGATGATATGCAACTTTCAAAAAAAATCACACCATATATAAGAATTTTAGGTTTTAATGAAAATGGTAAAGAACTTATTAGTGAAGCTACTAGAAGAAATCCAAAATTAAATTTAATTACTTCACCAAAGAAATTTCTAGACAGTTCATCTAATAAAAATCTAAAATATTTATTGCAAAAAGATATATGGGCATCTAATGTTTATACTTTAGGCTATGAATATGAATCAAAAGCAAATTTAGATTATACTCATAAGTTAATAATAGTTTAATTTATAGAATAATAAAAAAATTATATGCAGGATTATGTTTATTTATCAAATTGACATAATTCTGCATATATGCTATAATGAATTTATCTAAAGTTACAACACAGTGTGACTTCAGAAATGATTTATTTATTTCTGGAGGACTGTGTTAAACCTCCAGACAACAAATGTACGTGGAGGTGCACACCAAATGGATTGGAAAAAAGCTATTGATGAGTTTAAACCTGGCGAGATCGTTACCGTTACCTTCAAAAAAGCTGATGGTTCTACCTACTGTCAATCCAGTGCTTTGTTGCACAAGATTGACCCTGAAAGCGAGGATCCTATCGAGCTTGTTCAAGAAGGAAGGTGTTTTGGTTTCACCAAGAGTTCTATCAACGAGCTCGAAGAAATGGGTGGCTCGATTGAATTGAGCCATGGCGACATCATCAAAACTTCTCCACACAATTATGATTATGTAGAGAAATAAGTAATTTTTCCTCTCTATAAAGGAGCTTTCCTATTAGAAATACGGGAAGGCTCCTTTTTTATTTTATACTATCGTTCTCACCCGATAATAAATATCCACCAGCCTAGCTGGTGGTTTTTCAATTACGCCCATAGGGCTTCTCTACTAGCTACGTCTAAAGACG
>CAKPCK010000010.1 GCA_934141555.1 uncultured Clostridia bacterium
AGGAGATTTTTGTATACTCATCGCTAAAGCTTTCTCGAACCCCCAGACTATCTGGGGGTTTTCTAAAAACAAAAAGAAGTTTCAAAACTTGAAACTTCTTTAATTATCATATTTATAGGCAAATCTGTAAGCCGGGTTCTGTCATTTAAAATAGTCATTTATCTAGTACATATATTACTATATGCATCAAGCCACGCAATTCAGAAGGCGCCGAGCAGGCTTAATCTTCTTCTTAGGTGTTGCTCCAAATGGGGTTTACACTGACCTAATATGTCACCATACTAGCGGTGAGCTCTTACCTCGCCTTTTCATCCTTACCTCTAAAGAGGCGGTTATTTTCTGTTGCACTTTCCTTAAGGTTTCCCTCACTAGACGTTATCTAGCATCATTGCTCTATGGAGCCCGGACTTTCCTCTCGTAAGTCTTTTCATCTCTTACCAGCGACTATTTAATTTGCTCGTTTTTTATTATAACATTTTTCGACAAATTTGTAAATCTTTTTCTATATTATTTGCTTCACTTTTACTATTTTGTTTCTGTAGATTGGGTTAATTGTGTATTTATTGTTGTAATCTTTTTACTATTTTCTTGTCTCATCTTATCAAGTCTTTGTATTAATTCTTGCAATGTTTTTATATCAGATCCCATCATTTCCCAATCATTTCTAGAATTTGAATCTGTTAAATTATTATTTGCTTTTATTATTGTATCAATAAGTCCTTCTATATCTTCAGTATTATTAACCTCTAAGTTAACAGCTGATTGTGATAATAATTTATTTAAAGCTCCTTCTAAATCTTCTCCAATTGCAACTTTCGTTCCTGATGCGACAATTACCTTTTCTAATGTAATTGGTTGATTTATCTCATTTGTTTTAGTCTGATATATAGTTTCTATATATAACAATGTATTATTTATAGGAATAATTTTCATTTCTTTTGAAATTTTAGCTCCAGCAACATTCAAGCTATTTAGTTCTGCAGATATTGTTTCATATTGTTCAATTAAGTTATCCAATTGATTTGCACCTAATATATTATTATCTGCTGAAAATTTATAAATTTTTAACTCATTAGTTGTTCCATTACATGTTCCTAATACATATGATATAATATTTGATTTACTTTTCTGTGTATACATTTGTACTAATCCAAATCTTGTTTCACCATCTGGTGTTTTTAATACTGTATAATATGGTTCTAATGTTGCTTTTTTTGTTTTTGAAGTTGATTTTCCATATGTTGCTAATGACCAAATATCACTATTTCTATATAATACATCTTCTTTTACATTATGATATGCTCTTAACATTTCTGCTTGAACAGTATATAATAATTGTGGATATTTTAATTGTTTTTGAATTTCTTTTGGAATATCATTTTCTTCAAACATTGCTGGATATGTTTTCTTATATGCTGATATAATAGGATCTGTTTTATCTACTATATAAAATTTCATTTCACCATTATATGCATTTATTATAACTTTCACAGAATTTCTAATATAATTAATATTTTGTTTTTCTTTTTCTCCATCTATTGTTGTATATGATGAGTATGGATATTTATCAGAAATTGTATATGCATCTATAACCCAATAAATTTGATTATCATTTATTATTGTATATGGATTTTTATCATATAGTAAATATGGAAGTGCTGTTTTAGCTCTCTCTATTACATTTCTATTCGTTAATATTTTACTTTCATCTGTAACAGATGTTGAAAATGCAAGCTTAAAGTCTCCATTTTTTAATGCTAATATTAATCTATCAAAAAATCCAACTTGAATTCCTGAATTTCCTTCATAACTATATGTATGATCATTTCCTTCACTATCAGTATAATCATATTCTTCTTTATTTTTTGTATTTGTTACCACTATTGAATTTGTCTCTAATCCATAATATATTCTTTGATTATCATCTATTTCTTTTTGAATATATTGAATATTTCCATCTTCTGATGTCTTATTTGCATTTACTATTATTTGTCCTATACCATGTGTAAGTTCATATGTTTTATTATTATATGAAATTGATTGTTCTGCAATTTCTCTTGGTGCTACATATGCAACTTTTTCTTGACCATCTTTTATAAATTTAGTTGTTAATATATTTCTAAATGTGTAATAACCAGCTTCTGTTTGTGTATCTTCTAAACCTTGTTTTACCATGTTTTTACTTACAATTGGAATATTGTTTAATACTTCTTTATTTTCATTAATTTCAGCTTCTGATATTGTTCCAGAATAATTAATATTTACCTCTGAAGCATTTATTCCATATGCTTCTCTTGTTGATTTTATATTTTCTTCAATATATTTTCTTTCTTTATCAAATTCATTTGGTCTAACAAAAATAAAATCTGTTATTACCATCACCAAAAACATTGCAACTAAATATCCTGGAATTGATAGTAATGTAAACATTATTTTTTTATTTTTATTTTTTTGAAAAAATATAACAGATAAAATTATAGCTACAATTATTACAAATGCAAATATTATATATCCCCATAATTTTATTGTTGACTCTACAAATCCAGCACCTGTAAGTTCAATTTCGTCATTTAATGTTAAAAACTTTTCTGTTAAGATATTTTGTGTACTAAATATTGTTAATATTCCCACAAGAATTGCTAGAATTATTACATTTCTTAGTAAACTTTTTATTAATTTACTCTTTCTTAGCATTGTTCTATCTATTCCATCAAAACACAAATTAAATACTATTATATAAAATGCTGTTATATATGCACTTATTAAAATAACAAATTGCATTATATACTTTATAATTGCTTCTATTAATGGTTTGGTAAACATATAATATGAAATGTCCATATTAAATATCATATCTGTTTTTTGAAATGATACTTTACTTGCACATAATAATACTTTTTCAACTAAATCATTAGAAATTATTATACTTCCTACTACTGCAACAATAAATATTATCGACTTGTTTGGAAGTTTTGGCATTGTTTTATTTTCAGACTCGAAGAATGGTTTTAATCCTTTTTTTATTCCAATATTAGTAATAAACATACATATTGAAATAACTAAAAAACTTATTCCCATTATTGAATACTTATATTTAATATTTGTCCAAAAATTTTGAATATATTGTTCCCCTAATTCTAGACATTCTAAATATTCACCTCTTAATGTTATATATGTACATAATAAATATATTAATATAAATGCTATTACTAGTATATTTTTTATTTTATTTAATTTCTTCTTTTCCATTTTTATAAACTCCTCATAATTTTGCTTTTCACATATTAACTTTTGTTTTTTATATTATTGCCTTTACAAAATCTTTAGAATTAAAAATTTCCATATCATCAATTTGTTCACCTACACCTATAAATTTTACAGGTATATCATTTTCTTGTACAATTCCTACAACAGCTCCACCCTTAGCCGTTCCATCTAATTTTGTTAATACAATACCTGTTATATCAGATTGTTCTTTAAATGCCTTTACTTGTGATATAGCATTTTGTCCTGTTGTTGCATCTATTACTAATAATACCTCTTTTGATGCTTCTGCCATTTCTTTATTTACAACTTTTTGTATTTTATTTAATTCATCCATTAAATATTTTTTATTATGCAATCTTCCAGCTGTATCTATTATTAATACATCTGCATCACTTTCTTTTGTTTTCCTTATTGCTTCAAATACTACTGATGCTGGATCTACTCCCTCTTCTCTTTTTACTACTTCTGCTCCTGCTCTTTGTGCCCATATTTCTAATTGTTCAACTGCTGCTGCTCTAAATGTATCAGCTGCTGCCACTATAACTTTTTTTCCATCTTTTGCTAATCTTGCTGCCATTTTTCCTATTGATGTTGTTTTTCCTACTCCATTTACTCCTACAACAAGTATTACTGATGGCTTTGTTTCTAATTTTAAACTATTATCACATTTTTCTAATATTTTTTCAATTTCTTCTCTTAATGCTTCTTTTACTTGTTCACTATCTTCTATTTTTTCTTTTTTTATTTTCTCTCTTAAATTGTTTATTATTTGTGTTGATGTTTCTACTCCCATATCTGACATTATTAATGCTTCTTCTAATTCTTCTAGTAATTCTTCATCAACCTTTCTAAAATTACTAAATACATTATTGATTTTATCATTTATTGATTCTTTTGTCTTTGTTAGACCTTGTTTTAATTTATCAAAAAAGCCCATATCTTTTTTCCTTTCTATAATTATAAAATTAGCAATAATCTGATAACTGACAATAATACTGTTAGACTTGACATTGCTGTATCCATAAATCCTTCTGATGATTCTCCTTTTTCGTCAGTAACTGATATCTCATATTTTCTTACATCTGCTATTTTGAAATATGTATCAATTTCTTTTGTTTGATTTTCTTTTATTTCACCAATTTCTAAATATTGAGTACCTAATAAATTATCTTTTGATGAATATAAATCTACTTTTATAAATTTTCCACTAAGATTTGTCGAATTTATTAACAAATTTATTTTTCCATTTACTGCTGTTGATTTCATTTCTTTTACTTGAATTCCTGATGGTATTTGTCCTACTTTTTGTATTTCTTTATATGTTGTTTTTATCCCAACATTTATTAAAAAATCTGATAATATCCAAAATAGTATTATCCATATTATATACTTTATAAATGTTTTTACAGTGTTCATTAATTTAATTCCTTTCACAATACTTTTATTCTTTATTATTATACTTGCAAAATCTCATAATTTCAAGTATTTTAAAAAATATTATTTCCATATGTAGCCTATTTTTTCTTAATGAATACAATATATTTAAAGGAGGTCTATTTATGGACTATGAATTATTAATGAATGGAAATATAAAATTAGGGCAAAAAGCTCCTGAATTCACAGCAGATTCTACATTTGGCAAAATAAATTTAAGTGATTATTCTGGAAAATGGCTTGTGTTTTTTTCACATCCGGGTGACTTCACACCTGTTTGTACTACTGAAATGATTGCTTTTGCCAGAGCTTATCCATTTTTTCAAAAATTAAATACAAATTTATTGGGATTAAGTATTGATAGTAATGCTTCACATCTTGCTTGGGTAAATGAAATATATAATTTGACTGGTGTTTCTTTGCCTTTTCCTATTATTGCAGATAGAAATGGCTCTATTGCTAGACTTTATGGTATGATTTCAAATGATGTTAGTACAACAAAAACTGTTAGAAATGTTTTTATTATTGATGGAAATGGTATTGTTCGTGTTATTCTTACATATCCTTTAAATATTGGACGATTTATTCCAGAAATTCTTCGTACTGTTGAGGCTTTACAAATTTCTGATTGTGCAGATGCTTCAACTCCTGCTAATTGGCAACCTGGTGTTCCTGTTATTATTTCACCACCTCAAACGTTTTCTGAATTACAACAAAGATTAGAAGATATTAAGAAAAATTGTAATGGCATTTCTTGGTATCTTTCTTTTAAAGAACCTTCTCAAAAATGTTTAAATGATATTAATATTGAAAAAAATTGCTAAATTTTTAAAAATAAGAAGCTAATTCAGTTTTTATCTGAAAAAGCTTCTTATTTATTTTATTCATCTCTTGTTGTATTTACTTTAAACAATTTCATAATTTCAACAATTATTATTGGTGATAACACTAATACAATTGTTTCAATTATATTATCACTTGGAAGGATTGGAATGCTAAATATTGTTCTTAATTGTGGTATAAATAATATTACAACCATTAATAATGCTGATGCTAATATTGCTAATATTAAAACTCCATTTCCTAATATTCCTGTTTTAAATATTGAATTTTTATTATCTCTTATATTAAATACATGTATTAATTCTGAAAATGCTAAAACTATAAATGCCATTGTTTGACCAACTTCTATTTTTGTTTGTTCTAGTGTTAAACCATCTATTGCTTTGTTTGTTGTTCCTAATCCTATTAAATATGCTGCAAGTGTAAGTAAACCAATCATTAAGCCTTGATAAATAATTCTAAATGTTCTTCCTTTTGTAAATATTCCTTCATTTCTTTTTACTGGTTTTCTATCCATTATATCTTTATTTGCAGGGTCAAATGCTAATGCTAATGCAGGGAATGTGTCTGTTACAAGATTTATCCATAAAATATGTATTGGTAACAAAACTTGAATCATTGTTATATCAGATATTCCAAACCATTGTCCTATTTGTGGTGCAAATAATGTTGCTAATAATAATACAATAACTTCTCCAACATTACATGAAAGTAAAAATTGAATTACTTTTAATATATTGTCATATATACGTCTTCCTTCTTCAACTGCTGATACTATTGTAGCAAAATTATCATCTGTTAATATTACATCTGCTGCTTCTTTTGCAACTTCTGTTCCTACTTTTCCCATTGCACATCCAATATCTGCTGTTTTTAGTGCTGGACTATCATTTACTCCATCACCTGTCATTGCTACAACTTCTCCATTTGCTTGCCATGCTTTTACTATTCTAACTTTATGTTCTGGTGATACTCTTGCATATACAGAATATTTTCTAACATTTTTTGTTAATTCTTCATCAGTCATTTTTTCTAGTTCTGTTCCTGTTAAAGCTTCATTTTCGTCCTTAAGTATTCCTAATTTTTTAGCTATTGCAACAGCTGTAACTTTATGATCACCTGTAATCATTACTGTTTTTATTCCTGCTTTTTTACATTTTTCTACTGCTCTTTTTGCTTCAATTCTTGGTGGATCTATCATTCCAACCATTCCAATAAATGTTAAATCACTTTCTATTGTTTTCATTTCTGCTTTTGATGGCATATGATCTAATTCTTTATATGCAAATGCTAGAACTCTTAAAGCATCTTTGGCCATTTTTTCATTGTTTTCTCTTATCCATTTTGCATAATTATTTATACTTGTTCTTACTTCACCTTTATATAAAAATGAGTTACAACATTTTAATAATTCATCAACTCCACCTTTTGTATATACTATATATTTTCCATTTTTCTTATTAACTGTTGTCATTAATTTTCTTTCTGAATCAAATGGAACTTCTTCAACTCTTGGATTTTCTCTATATATAGATTGTTCATAATCTAGTTTAAATGCCATATCAACTAATGCTGTTTCTGTTGGATCTCCTGCTAGTTGCCCATTTTCTAGTAATCTTGAATCATTACATAACATACAATTATATACTAATTTTTTGAAATCTTCTGTTGTATTTACTTTTTTTATATCTTGTAATTCATCATCACAAAATACTTTTTCCACTGTCATTTTATTTTGTGTTAATGTTCCTGTTTTATCTGAACATATAACTGTACTACTTCCTAATGTTTCAACTGCTGGTAATTTTTTTACTATTGCATGTTTTTTTACCATTTTTTGAACACCTATTGCTAATACTATTGTTGATACTGCGACAAGTCCTTCTGGTATTACTGCAACTGCAAGTGATACAGCTGTCATAAACATATCTATTATTTCTTTTCCTTGTAATAATCCAATAACAAATATTACTGCACATATTGCTAAACAAGCTATTCCTAAAGTTTTTCCCAAATCATTTAATTTTTGTTGAAGTGGTGTTTCTTGCTTTTCTGCATTATCTAACATTCCTGCAATTTTTCCTACTTCTGTATTCATTCCTGTATTTACTACAATTGCTTTTCCTCTACCATATGTTATTAAACTTGATGAAAATAACATATTTTTTCTGTCTCCAATTCCAATTTCATTTCCATCTATTTTCTCTGTTATTTTTTCTACTGGAACTGATTCACCTGTAAGTGATGCTTCTTGTGATTTTAAATTTACTGCTTCTATTATTCTTAAGTCTGCAGCTATATAATCTCCTGTTTCTATTATAACAAGATCTCCTGGTACTAATTCTCTTGCTGGTATTACTTGTTCTTTTCCATTTCTTATTACTTTTGATGCATGACTACTTAATTTTTTTAATGCTTCTAATGATTTTTCTGCTTTACTTTCTTGTGCTACTCCTATTACTGCATTTAATATTACTACTATTAATATTATTATTGTATCTGTAAATCCTTCTCCTTGTGCTACTCCAACTACTCCTGATACTATTGCTGCTATTATTAATACAATTATTGAAAAATCTTTAAATTGTTCTAAAAATTTTTTTAGTAGTGAATCTTTTTTCTTTTCTTGCAATTCATTTAGTCCATATTTTTTCATGTTTTCTTGGACTTGACTACTGCTTAAACCATTTTGACAATCTGTTTTTAATTCTTTTTCTACTTCTTGGCTTGTCTTATTAAACCAACTTTTTTCCATACTAATTACCTCACTTTTCTAATTGTATTTTTGTCTTTTTTCCTTTTGTTCTAAAGTTTTACATATAATATTTATTCTCATTTATATATTTTAGAACAAATAAAGACTTTTAAAGAAAAAATATAATTAAAAATTATTATATCCTTTCTTTAAAAGTCTCGTTTACTTTTTTTGAAGCTTGTTAACCAGATTCTTTTGAATCGCGGTTGTTGATTAACAATTTAAAACTACTCCCTCTTAAATATAAAATTCTGGTGACCCGTACGAGAATCGAACTCATGATTCCACCTTGAGAGGGTGGCGTCTTAGCCGCTTGACCAACGGGCCATATGTTAATACTTATATTTTATACCACATTTATTTTAATTCGTCAATTGTTTTTATGAAATTTCATCTGTTTTATTTTTTACTAGATAAGAAAAAAATAAGCCAACTAATCTTTTAAGATTAAATTGGCTTTTACTAGCATTAGCTAACTAAGTAAACAATTCGTTCAATTGTTGATACATTCCCAGAACTATCTGACACAGAATAAATAAATATATATTTTCCTATTTCAGATTCATCTGGGACACAGCTTCTTTGAACTTTCCAGGTCAAATCACCATCATAATTATCTGATGCCTCATAACCTGGTTCCTTAAAATGCTCGACATCCCTAGTCTGTACAATATTATCTCCTTTCAGCAATATAACTGGTGGTTGAGTATCTACAATATGAATTATCTGATTTAGAATTCTAATTCCAAACATATAACTTATTTTGTAGTTTCCAATCTTGGCTATATTTACATTGTTATTTGTAATTATTGCTTTATCTGAAACATCCCAAAAGAGCCATTTAATTGTTGCATACTGAAAATCTGTTCCAACTTCAACTGTTTCTTCTGCATTTTGAGTTATCTTAACACATCCGAAGATTGTTGCAATAACAACAAATATAGAAAATGTTGTTATTAACGTTCTAAAAAATATAGATATTGCCCCAAATTGTTTATTCCGTCTTCTGATCATAATGCTATTCCTCCTAAACAAATTTTTTATTTTGGATATAAAAACGATTTCAAAATTGAATTATACTATATTTTCCAAAAAAAGTAAATGTATTTTTTTATAATTTTGGGAAATTATATATTTAGGTGGTGATATTTTATGACAAATAAAGAACTTTTATATGTTGAAGATGCTTTGGGACATGAAAGCTATATGAAAACATGTAGTAAAAAAACTGCTACACAGCTTACTGATCCTACTCTTGCTACTTATATAGGAGAATTAGAAAAAAAGCATACTGAACTATATAACAAATTTTTAAATTTATTATAAAGAAAGGAATTGTAATTATGCAAGATAAAGATTTAATGGAAAATGAGCTTCTCGTTGTAAAAGGTGTTTGTGACTTATATTTACATGGTACAATAGAATCTACAACTGCTGAAGTTCATACTGCTTTTAAAGAAGCTTTAAATGAATGTTTGAATATTCAAAATAAAATTTATAACTTAATGGCTGAAAAGGGTTGGTATCAAACAGAAAATGCTGATCAACAAAAAATAACTGCTGCTGAACAAAAATATTCTGCTCAAAATAATTAGTTTATTCTAAATAGAAATAGAATTTCCGCTCTTTAATGCAGAAATTCTATTTTTCTAATTTTTATAATTTTTCAAATAAGAATCCATTTTTTCTATAAATTCTTCATTATTCTTTGTTTTAGTCATTTGAGAAATTATTTGTTCTGTAACATCTGCAACAGGTAAATTGTTTAATGCTTTTCTTAATGCAAATACTGTTTCTAATTCTGGTTGTGTTAATAATAAATCTTCTCTTCTCGTTCCTGATTTATTTACATCAATTGCTGGGAATATACGTTTTTCAGATAGCTTTCTATCTAAATGTACTTCCATATTTCCTGTTCCTTTAAATTCTTCAAATATTACATCATCCATTCTACTTCCTGTTTCAATTAATGCTGTTGCAAGTATTGTTAAACTTCCTCCATTTTCAATATTTCTTGCTGCTCCAAAGAATTTTTTTGGTTTATGTAATGCTGCAGGATCTAAACCACCTGATAATGTTTTACCAGATGATGGCATAACTAAATTATATGCTCTTGCTAATCTTGTAATACTATCTAGTAATATTACAACATCTTTATTATGTTCTGTTATTCTTTTAGCTCTTTCTAATACCATTTCAGCTACTTTTACATGATGTTCTGGCATTTCATCAAATGTTGAATAAATGACTTGTCCTTTTATTGAACGTTTCATATCTGTTACTTCTTCTGGTCTTTCATCTATAAGAAGTACTATTAATTCAACTTCTGGATTATTTTCTGATATACTATTTGCTATTTTCTTTAATAATGTTGTTTTTCCTACTTTTGGTGGTGCAACAATCATTCCTCTTTGACCTTTTCCTATTGGCGAAATTAAATCAATTATCCTCATTGCATATTCTGTTGGCTTTGTTTCAAGCTTTAACCTTTCGTTTGGATAAATTGGTATTAATTCATCAAATCTTTTCCTTTTTGCTGCTTTTTCTGGATGTTCTTCATTTACTTCTCCAACAAATATTAGTGAAGGGAATTTTTCTCCTTCTTTTGTCCTAGCAATTCCTTTTATTATATCACCTGTATCTAATTTAAATCTTCTAATTTGAATTGGTGATATATATACATCTTTTGGACTTGATAAATAGTTATCTCCCCTTAAAAATCCATATCCATCTGGTAATACTTCAAGTATTCCTTCAACAATCTGATCATCATCATTTGTTACTTTATATTCAATTGTTGAACCTGATTCTGATAATTCTTCCATTTGTTCATCATCATTTTCGTCATATCTTAATTCTTCTTTGTCTACTTCTTCAACTTTTGGTTTTGAAGAATCTTTAATTTGATTTAATAATGCTACTAATTCTTCTTTTTTTAGCTTTGAGATATTTTTTATATTATGCTCTTTTGCAAAATTTCTCAACTCTAATAATGTCATGTTTTCTAAATCTAACATAACTACCTCCTATTTATTTGATTTTTTATTATAATTTTTGGGATTTCTTTTGATTTAATAAAATTAATATAAATCCTTAGAACTTGAATGTTTTAAGGATTTACTTATTACTATCGACATAAACTCTTTCATTTTGTAAATACATTCCTAGTTTTTCACGTGCTACTTTTTTTATATATTCTGGTGAATTTGATTTATTTATTTCTTCTTCTAAATTTTGTTTATTTTGATCTAATTCATTTTGTGCTACATCTATTTTTGCAGATAATTCTTTAATTTCTTTTTTATATTGTATTATATTTTTTTGCTGTCTTATCAGTACAACTCCCCATATTATTAGTGCTATTAAAAATACAGGTATTAAAAATTTATTTTTTTTCATAAGTATTCTCCATTTTTTATTTTAGATAATATATTATTCTCCATTACTTTCCAAATTCCCCTTTTTCTCTTTAAATTTAATTAGTTTTTTTAACTTATTTACTATATTATTAATAAATTTAATTGGAATTTTGAAGATTTTGAAAATAAATGTCAATATAATTTTTATTTTACTCATTATAAAATAATTTATTTTTATAAATATTGTACTTAATGTTAATGTATATATCATTGCCCCTATTAATATTCCTAATATCATATATATTCTGATTTCGCCATCATTGAAAAACCATATATTATATAATACAATTATTCCTGCCAATACCCAATATATTATATCTTCTATGTATGTCATAAAATCTGGGGTTTCAAATGTTTTCCTTAATACTCTAAAAAAGTCAAATAATATTCCTAACCCAATTCCTGTTAATGAAAAAACTATAAATAGATATGCTTGATTTTCTACCATCTTATGCCTTTCTTTTATTTAAAGATTTTACTTAATAATGATGTTCCTCCATTTTTTTCTGGTCCTTTTTGACTATATGTTAAACTTGAAATTTCTCCATCAACTATTACTTCTGAGGTATCTAAACTTAATTTATTTATTCTTATATTTTCTCCTTTTACTGTAAGTAATCCTAATTCTGTATCTATCATTACTACTTGATCATCAAAACTTAATACATCATTTACCCCTGATACATTAAGTTTTTCTCTATTTTCTAATACTATATTTTGGACAATGTTTTGATTATTTGTCACACTTTTTCTTTCTTCTATCATAATTTAATATCATCCTTTCTCTTCTATACTAAATTATAATATGCTAAGTATTTTAATTTTAGAACATATAAAAGGCAACTGCACCGATTCCTTAAGTAAGTAATCAGTGCAGCTGCCTTCATCTTGCTAGAAAAACTTCTTATCTAGTCACATCATCTCTTTCACACAGCCCCATTTTTGCTTTTGCATTTTCAGCAACCATCTTTGCTCCACTCAATGATAAGCCAAGTAATGTAATCCGTTTAACATTGGGATTTTGGATAATCTCAATATCAGTTAAAAGAGTTGAACTCTTATTTCCAAAAAGTTTATCCAAAGCCTCTCCGTCAGAATTAACATTTCGTGCCAATTGGGTACAGATATCCATTCTAGTCTCTTTTTCTGCCATCATTTTCAGAACATCGGGGTCTTTAGCATCATTCGAAATTTTCAGTCTAATCTTGTAATTCATCGAATCAATTGCATACAAAATTTTGACTACTGCGACCGGAATAATGTTTTTCATAAAAATTTCCTCCTGTGTTTTTCTGCCCAAAGCGAATTTTATCGCTCTTATATATATTTTACCACCCAACAATCATTATGTCAATTTTATACTTATTTCAACCTTTCTTCAAGATTTTTTAACATATTTTGATATTTTTCAAGTTTGGCTTTTTCTTCATTAATTTTAGTTTCTGGTGCTTTATTAACAAATCCTGGATTTGAAAGCATTTTACTTGCTCTTTCAATTTCTGCAATAACCTTTTTCTTTTCTTCTTCAATACGTTTTCTTTCTTCTTCAATATCAACAAGTTCTTCAAATGGAATATATAATTCAATTCCATCTGTTATGATTGATAATGCATTTTGTGCAATTCCTTCTTTGTTTTCTTGAACTTTGATATTTTCACTATATCCTAATTTCTTTAAAAATCCTTCAGATTGATTTATTAAATCTTTATATTTTGTTGTTACAAATATTAATTCTGTCTTTTTTGATGGATGTACATTTGAACTTGCTCTTAAATTACGAATTCCTATAATTATTTCTTTTAATTTTTCAATTTCTTCTTCATCAGCTTTAAAATTATATTTTTCATCAAATTGTGGGAATTTTGAAATCATTATACTTTCATCAATATTAAATAATTGTAAATATATTTCTTCTGTTATAAATGGCATAATTGGATGTAATAATTTTAATGAATTCATTAATACTTCATTTAATGTTACTTGTGCCATTAATTTGCTTTCTTTATCATCACCATATAAACGTGTTTTTACAATTTCTATATACCAATCACAGAATTCATTCCATATAAAGTCATATATTTTTTGTGTTGCAACTCCTAAATCATAATTTGTAATATTTTCATTTACTTCTTTTGATAATGTATTTAATTTTGATATTATCCATTTGTCTTCTTTAGCTAATTTTGCTATATCAATTTCATCTAATTTTGGTAATTTTTCAACACCATCTAAATTCATTAATACGAATTTTGCTGCATTCCATAATTTATTTGCAAAATTTGATGCTTGTTCTAGTTTTTCTGGCATATATCTTATGTCATTTCCTGCTGAAATTCCTAAAACCAATGAAAATCTTAATGCATCTGTACTATATTGGTCAATAACTTCTAATGGGTCTATTCCATTTCCTAATGATTTTGACATCTTTCTACCTTGGCTATCTCTTACAATACCATGTATTAATATATCACTAAATGGCTTTTGTTTCATACATTCTAATCCTGAAAATATCATTCTTGCTACCCAGAAGAATATTATATCATATCCTGTTACTAATACATTTGTTGGATAAAATGTTTTTAAATCTTCACTATCCATATTAGGCCAGCCAAGTGTTGAAAATGGCCATAATGCTGAACTAAACCATGTATCAAGAGAGTCTTCATCTTGATGTAATTTTGTTGAACCACATTTTTCACATTTTTCTGGTGCTGTTTTGCTTACATTTATATGTCCACATTCATCACAATAATATGCTGGTATTCTATGTCCCCACCATAATTGACGTGATATACACCAATCTTGAATATTTTCCATCCAGTTAAAATATGTTTTTTCATATCTCTTTGGAATAAATTTTATATCATCTTCTTTAACTACTTTTATTGCTGGTTCTGCTAATTCTTTCATTTTTACAAACCATTGATTTGATATTCTTGGTTCTACTGTATTATGACATCTATAACATTTTCCAACATTATGTGTATAATCTTCTGTTTTAACAAGTGCACCTATTTCTTCTAGTTTTTTTACTATTAGTTTACGTGCTTCTAATGTTGTTAATCCTTTATATTCTGGTACTAAATCTCCCATTATTGATGAATCATCAAATACTTCTACTATTTCTAGATTATGTCTTAATCCTGCTTGATAGTCATTCATATCATGTGCTGGTGTTATTTTTACACAACCTGTTCCAAAGTCTTTTTCTACAAAATCATCTGCAATTATTGGAATTTCTTTGTTCATAATTGGTAATATACATGTTTTTCCAATTATATCTTTATATCTTTCATCTTCTGGATGTACTGCAACAGCTGTATCTCCTAACATTGTTTCAGGTCTTGTTGTTGCAACTATTACATATCTGTCTGTTCCTTTTATTTGATATCTTATATGCCATAAATGTGATGGTTCTTCTTCAAATTCAACTTCTGCATCTGATAATGATGTATGACATGATGGACACCAGTTTATCATTCTTGTTCCTTTATATATTAATCCTTTTTTATATAAATTTACAAATTGTTCTAATACAGCTTGTGATAATCCTTCGTCCATTGTAAATCTTGAACGTTCCCAATCACATGAACAACCTAATTTACGTTGTTGTTTTTGAATTGTTCCTCCATATTCTTTTGTCCAAGCCCATGCTCTTTCTAAGAATTGTTCTCTTGTTATATCAGCTTTTGTTAATCCTTCTTCTTTTTTCATTTTTTCTACAACTTTTACTTCTGTTGCAATTGCTGCATGGTCTGTTCCTGGTACCCATAATGTATTATATCCACACATTCTTTTATATCTTATTAACATATCTTGCATTGTTCCATCTAATGCATGTCCCATATGTAATTTTCCTGTTACATTTGGTGGTGGCATTACTATACAAAAACTTTCTTTTCTTTTATCCATTGATGGCTTGAAATAACCCTTCTTTTCCCATTCATTATATAAATTTTCTTCAAATTCTTTTGGATTATATTTATCCATTAATTTATGATTACTCATATCTTTTCTCTCCTTTTTAATAAAATTTAACAATATATTTACAAGAATATATTTCATCTGGTTCTAGTGATAAAATATTTTCTTTTTCTTTATAAATTTGATTACTATCAATCTTGTCTGCTGTGTTTTGCCATGGTTCTATACAGACGAATGGTGCTCCTTTTTTTGACCATAATGCTAAATATGGAAAATCTGTAAAGTCAAATTCTAATATTTTTTTATAAGTATTTCTATTTTTTAATACTACTTTATTTGATTTTATATTTTTCATTATTATTGCATCATTGTCAAATATATTTTCTGTTAGATGAATCTTATTTTCTTCTAAAATATTTGTAGCTTTTTCTGTATCTATTAATCCATTTTTTAATTTCAAAAATTCTATATTTTCTTCATTTTGTTCAAATACTATCTCATAATCTCCTGTACTATAATCACATCTAAATGCAGGATGCCCTCCTATACCAAAATAGATTTTTTTATTATCTATATTTTTTACTTCATAAATTACTTGAAGTGCATTTTCCACAATCTTATATATAACATGTAGTTCAAATTTATATGGATATTTTTTTAATGTTTGTTCATTATATTTTAATATATAATGATTTTCTTTTATTTCTTGAAATTCCATATCTCTTGCAAATCCATGTTGAGACATTTCATATATTTTTCCTTCTATTTGTGTTTTTCCATCTTTTATTTGTCCTACTATTGGAAATAATATTGGTGATTGTCTATTCCAAAATGTTTTTCCATCAAATAACATTTCGTTTCCATCTTTTAAGATACTTGTTAATTCTGCACCTTGTCTTTTTGATTTTATTTTTAACATTATAAAATTCCTCCTTTATAGAACAAAAAACTCACTCTTATGTTTTCACATAAGGGCGAGTTCTATATCTCACGGTACCACCTTAATTATTATCTTTTTGATAATTTCTTAATTTACTTTAACGCAGTATTACGAATAACCTTACTACTATTTCAGATTATCAACTCAAAAGCTACCTTCCATTTGCCTTTATTTAAGAAGCTTTCAGCCCACGACTTCTTTTCTCTACAAATAGTTCAAATGTACTCTTCTTTTTCTTCGTTTTTGTTATGTTATTATATTATCACTTTTTTATGTGAATTGCAATAGTTTGAAATATTTTTTTCTATGTTTGATAATATTTACTTGTTGGTCTATAAAAACAATGATTTCCATATCTTGTGTGAAATGTTCCAGAACCATTACTTGGAAAAGTTGATGAACATGTTGGTCTAAATGGATTCAAATACCATAAGCAATCACCTATTTCATTAAGTTTATTACCAGACAATGCCCAATCAGCAACATAATAATGAATATCTGTTGGAGTCATATTATATATATTTTGTGAATTATATTGATTTCTTATTGTTTCTCTTACACAATCATATTGCCCTTCTTGAAATATTATATTTCTTAAATTACCACCTTGTGAAACTCTTGCATATTCCCCCTCTGTTGCATTTACCCTATTTAAAATTGATGTTGCAACAGCCTTCATTCCATTATCTCCTTCGCCACCAGCTTCACATTGCACAATTCTTGCTAATAACTCTCTATCTGAATATGCCATAAAAAACACCACCTCATATTATTTTATGAAGTGATGTTCTTTTTGTGATTTTATTTTAAGATTGATTTATATATTTTCCAATCTCTCATTACTTTTCTTACATACATATTAGTTTCTTTAAATGGTATATTTTCTGCATCTGTTCCATCTTCTTTTAATGTATCTTGACTAATCCATTTATCAACATTTCCATGTCCTGCATTATATGCAGCTATTGCTAACTCTACACTATTATATTTTTCTATTAATTGTGAAAGATATATTGTTCCTATTTCTATATTAATTTCTGGATCTAATATATTTTCATTTTTTAACTCAATATTGTTTTTTTGAGCAATCTCTTTTGCTGTTGAATCCATTATTTGCATTAATCCTTTTGCATTACTTTTTGATATTGCATTTTGATTAAACTTACTTTCTACTTTTATAACAGCATACAATAATTCTTTTTCTACTCCATATTTTTCAGCATATTTTTCTACATATTGTCTATAATCTGTTTTATATAACATTCTTAATATAATTGTTTTTCCCCAGTATACTGCAAATATTAATATTGCAAGTATAGCTATTATTTTTATTACCTTGTTCATTCTATTTGCAGGTATTCCTCCTTTGTTGATTTTCTAATGTTATTTCTTTAGCCAGTTTTTACCATCTACAATTTTGGAAATCATCATTGATGATGCAGTATCTCCAACTACATTTAGCATTGTTGCTGGTGCATCTATTATTGTTGCAATTATTGTTAATATTGGTAATGCTGCTGTTGGACATCCTAACATTGTAATTATTAACATTTCTGAAATTGTTCCTCCACCAATTGGAACTGCTGTAACTAATAATGTTGATACTAAAGCTATTGCTAATATTCCTAATATGCCTGTTCCTGTTGATACATTCATTCCAAATAAACATACTAAAAACATTATTTTAAAAACTGAACCTATTATAGATCCATCTTTATGAAAACTTGTTCCTAATGGTATTGCTGTTTCTGCAACATCTTCTGGAACTCCAATTTTTTTACTACATTCTATGTTTACTGGAATTGATGCTGCACTTGAACATGTTCCAAGTGCTGTTGCAGTTGCTGGTAATACATTTTTCCAATATAATCTTATTCCATTTTTGCCTCCTGCAACAAATGCATATATAGAATATATTATTAAATAATATAAAATTGATACAATTGTATATATTACAAATGTTTTTAAATATCCTACAACTATCATTTCTCCAAAGCTTCCAACTAATGCTGCAAAATAACACCCTAAGCCTATTGGAGCATAATACATTATTATTTTTACAACATTATTTATTATTTCATTTGCAGATTCTAAAAAATCTACAACAGGCTTTGCTTTTTCTCCTGTAATATTTATTGCTAATCCAAAAATAATTGAAAATACTAGTAATGCTATTATATTATCTTTAGATAATAATTTAGTAAAATCATTTACAGTTAATAAATTTGCTGTTCTTTTTAATATTCCTATTTCTTCATTTTCTTGTGTTTCTTCCTCTGTTGTTTCTTGTAATGATTGTTTTATTTTTTCACCATCTTCTGGCTTTACTAATTTTATAAAATATGTACTAGCAAATCCTATTAAAACTGCTATTATTGATGTTATTATAAATACTAAAAATGTTGCCCCTACTATTTTTCCAAGTCTTTTTGGTGATTTCATTTTTGATATTGATGTTGTAATTGTTAAAAATATTAATGGTGTTATAACTACTAGTAATAAATTCAAAAATATGTCTCCTAAAGGGCTTAAAACTGTTGCTTTTTCTTTAAATATAAATCCTACAATTGCTCCTATTATTATTGATACTAATAATATAATTGTTGATTTGTAGTTTGATAATAATTTTTTCATAATTATCTCATCATCTCCTTTTCACAAATTTATCCTATCACAATTTTATGCTATTTTCAATAAAATATTTATTAATTTATTATAAAATGAAAGAGATAAGATTTTTAGTCTTACCCCTTTCATTTTATTTAGACATAACTTCACATATTAAATTACTTAACTCTGTTGGATTTTCAATATTTAAACCTTCAATTAATCTTGCTTGAGCATATAATATTTGAGTATATTTCTTTAATTCATCTTTATCATTTTTATACAAATCTTTTAATTTATTTGCAATTTCATGATTTGCATTAATTTCAAGTACTGTTTGTGCTTTAATATCTTGGTTATTATTTGGCATTGAATTTAATGTTTTTTGCATTTCTACAGATATTGCACCTTCACTTGTTAAACATACTGGGTGATTTTTTAATCTATGTGTAAATCTAACTGCTTGTACCTCAGAGTTTAAAGCTTCTTTCATTGCAGTAAACATATCTTTATTTTCTTCATTTTCTTTTTTTAATTCTTCTTTTTCTTCATTTGAGTCTAAGTCTAAATTATCTGCACAAGCATTTTGGAATGTTTTTTCTTCATATTTATTTAAAACTTGGAATACAAATTCGTCAACATTATCTGTTAAATATAATATTTCATATCCTTTATCTTTTAAAATTTCTACTTGTGGTAATAAATCTATTTTATCTATTGATTCACCAGATGCATAGTAAATTGCTTTTTGGTCTTCTTTCATTCTCATTACATATTCTTTTAATGTTACTAATTTCTTTTCTGTTGAAGAATAAAATAATAATAAATCTTGAAGTTTGTCTTTGTTCATTCCATAATCACTATATGTTCCATATTTTAATTGAACTCCAAATACTTTGAAAAATTCTTCATATTTTGTTCTGTCTGATTTTAACATATTTTCTAATTCAGATCTTATCTTGTTTTCAATATTCTTTGCAATTACTCTTAATTGTCTATCATGTTGTAATACTTCTCTTGATATATTAAGTGATAAATCATCACTATCTACTAATCCTTTTACAAATCCAAAATAATCTGGTAATAAATCTGAACATTTATCCATTATTAATACACCATTTGCATATAATTGTAGTCCTTTTTCATATTCTTTTGTATAATAATCATAAGGTAAATGTGATGGAATATATAATAATGCATCATATTTATATTGTCCTTCTACTGATGAATGTATTACTTTTAATGGTGCTTGGAAATCATTGAATTTTTCTGTGTAAAATTCATTATATTCTTCTTCTTTTATTTCTTTTTTATCTTTTTTCCATAATGGAATCATTGAATTTATTGTTTCTGTTTCAATAACTTTTTCTGTTTCTTTTGAACCTTCTTTTGTTTTCTCATGTTCTACATCCATTTGAATTGGATATGAAATATAATCTGAATATCTTTTTATTATCCATTGTATTTTATATTCTTCTAAGAATTCACTATATTTTTCTTCTTCACTGTCTTCTTTTATATGTAATGTGATTTTTGTTCCTACATCTTTTTTATCACATGGTTCAATTGTGTATCCTTCTACACCTTTTGATGTCCAGCAATATGCTTGTTCACTGTCTATAGATTTACTTTCTACTTTTACTTCATCACTTACCATAAATGCTGAATAAAATCCTACACCAAATTGTCCTATTATATTAATATCTTCTTTTTTCTCGTTTTGTTCTTTGAATGCTAAAGATCCACTTTTTGCAATTGTTCCAAGGTTTTTATCAAGTTCATCTTCTGTCATTCCACAACCATTATCTGTTATTGTTAATGTTCTTTTTTCCTTGTCAATATCAATTTTTATTTTTAGATTTTCTTTATTTATTTTTAAGTTTTTATCTGTTAATGAACGATAATATAACTTGTCCATTGCATCACTCGCATTTGAAATTAATTCTCTTAAAAATATTTCTTTATTTGTATATATTGAATTTATCATTAAGTCTAATAGTCTTTTTGATTCTGCTTTAAATTGTTTATTACTCATTTTAAATTCCTTCTTTCTTTTTTTTTCTTTGGTTATTATATCACTTATTTTAGCAGTGTCAATAGTAAAGTGCTAATTTATAAAAATTAATTTTACAACAAACAAAAAGAACCCCTATTCTGGAGTTCTCTTTGCTTCTAACAAATTATTTTACTGTCTTTGACAAATTTTACAATTTCTCGCCAAATATTTTCACACTCAATTTCAACAGACCATGCTCTACAATACATTTTCAGAGGACTTTTATATTCTCCTTTTACACTATATAACCCTTTTCCTCTTGGCATAATTTCAATTTTGTCTTTAGAGTCATAATACTGCCAATGTCCATTAGAAAAAATTAGATAAATCTTTCCGCTTCTTGCTACTAATACTTTAATGATTTGATTATTTTTAACCGTAATTTTAGTATATTGATTTTCTTTGGAAATTTCAAATGTCCGCTCTACATCTCTAAACATTGTATCTGGCTCCTTCCTTTTCATTTGTTAAAATTTTAATACAAATTTGATATTATATTATATTCATGCTTGTCTTGAAATATGACTAAATTTATTTATATTTTCTTTTTATTTTTTCTAACTCATTTTGAGTTATATCTGCATATTTTAAAATTTTTTCATCATCTTCATTATTAAGAAGCATATTTTTTACAATTTTCATAACTGCTCCTTTTATCAATTTCTGCCTTTGCTTTTCGTCATTTCTTTTTATTCTTTCTATCCATTCATCCATATCATTTTTCTTCCTTTCTTCTATTAATTCATCACAATATCTCAAAATTCTTCTTGGCATATTTTTATCTATTTTTGATTGCTGTTCTAACAAATAATAAACATTTTTATTTTTGTGTTTATATACAATATCTGATTCTTTGGATTTATATTTTTGAGTTATAAAACTATTTTTATACTTCTCTAATTCATTTGGCTTTATTTTTAAT
The DNA here is from genome assembly GCA_934141555.1 of uncultured Clostridia bacterium. GTDB lineage: Bacteria > Bacillota > Clostridia > TANB77 > CAG-508 > CAG-269. The sequence goes on from CAKPCK010000010.1 coordinate 22,168, forward strand.
TTTAAAAATTGGCATAAAAAAACTGCCATTTCTGTTTCGTCACTTAATATTTTTTTAAATATTTTGTCATTCTTCTTATCTACTCCTCCCATTGATACAATTTTTACATCATTTAACTGTAATATATCTTTGTACAATAAAAGGTCTTCATATAAAATACTATTTTCTTTCAATAGGCTCTCACCTCTTTTTGCTTTATATTTGATTATTTTAATTTGAATTTTAAATAGTTTGAATAAAAAATTATATATTAAAATTTTGAATTAACACTAGTATATTACCATGGACTACTCTAGTTGTCAATATTATAATCAAAAAAATAAGCTGATACAGAATTTTAGTTTTCTGCTCAGCTCTAAATTTATTTATTTCCATTTTGTAAATATTCTACATATTCTTCCAAACACATATTAAGTTCATTCATTCTCTTAGCATTTTCTTCTCCAACATATCTCCAATGCCAAGATTCATATGCTATTTTAGTTTTATCTTCTTTATCTTCTGGATATCTTAAAACAAATCCATAATTTTCTGCATTTTTTAATAGCCATTTATATTCTGATGTTTTTGCAAAAGAATTGTCAACATAATTAAAATCTACTGCTAACCCTAAATTATGATCACTTCCACCTGGTCTATTAATATATTCTAAAGTAAGTTTATCAGCTTCTTCTTGTGTTTTTCCTTGTTTCAAATATTTTTGAACACTTGCATCATATAATTCTTTTTGTCTTTTTACACTTCTATATGTTGATTGACACCATATCTTAGTATTTCCATCTTTTTTCATAGCATTTAACATATCTCTTAAATATTTTATAGCTCTTGCATCAAATTGCTTTGAATCTTTTGAATTATCAATATTTGCCAATTCTACTTCAAAATCTTCTGGTAATAGATTATCATAATTAGCAAGTCTTAATCTCCAATCTGTTATTTCTACTTTATTTGTTGTTTGTGTTGAATTTGTATTTGCATCAGTAGTTTGTGTTGGGATATTAGTATTATTTGTAATATTGTTTTCACTTGTTGACTGTGTCTCTTTAACATCTGTGCCTTTTCCTGATACTTCTATATTTTTGTCTTTTTTACTATTAATAAAAATTATTATTAATAGTGGAATTGCAATTACCATAAATACTTTTTTCTTATTCAATTTTTGTTTTTGCATTCTCTTGGCTTTTTTTCGTCTTTTTCCATTTTTATTATTTCTATTATTGCTATTATATTGTGGTCTATAACTTATAGTTTTTGTACTATGTTTTGAACGATGACTACTTTTTCGCCTATAATTTCCATTTCTATATATATCTTCCATTATAGCTCCTATAATTATATTTTACTGCCATCATTATAGCACTTATTTTTTTATTTATCAATTAAAAAATAAGAATGTTTAGTAATTACTTTTTTCTAAACATTCAAAAACATTTTATTATTGATACCACTCAAAAGTCCAGTTAAGCATTTTAACATAATCACCTTCACAAATGCCTTGTCTTTTAAGTTCATCTTCAATTCCTAATTCTTTTAGTTTCTTTTGGAAATAATACATAGATTCATTATCATCTATATTTATTCTTCCCATTAATCTATTTACAGCTTTTCCTTCAACAACAAATGTATCTCCATCTTTTCTTACTGTAAAGTCTTCTTTATCATCTTCTAAAGTATATATAACTTTATCTTCTTCTTCAACTATTTCTTCTTTTGGTAATGTTTTTAATACTTCAGATACTCTGTTTAATAATTCAGTTACTCCTTCACCAGTTACTCCTGAAATTTTAAATAATTCTAAATTTTCTTTTTTAGCTAATTCTTCAAGTTCTTTTAATCTTTCATCATCTTGCATTACATCAATTTTATTTGCTACAAGTATTTGTTTTCTTGTGGCTAATTTTTCACTGTATTTTTTTAGTTCTTCATTTATTGTATGATAATCTTCTACAGGGTCTCTTCCTTCACTTCCAGATACATCTATTACATGTAATAATAGTCTTGTTCTTTCTACATGACGTAAAAATTGTATTCCAAGTCCTACTCCTTCACTTGCCCCTTCTATAATTCCAGGTATATCTGCAATCACAAAACTGTCTCCACTTGCTGTTTTTACGACTCCTAAATTTGGTTCTATTGTTGTAAAATGATAATTTGCGATTTTTGGTTTTGCATCTGTTACTCTTGATAAAAATGTTGATTTTCCTACATTTGGAAATCCTAATAATCCAACATCTGCAAGTAGTTTTAATTCTAATATTACTTCTTTTTCTTCTCCTTCTTCACCTGCTTGTGCAAATCTTGGAACTTGTCTTGTTGCTGTTGCAAAATGTGAGTTTCCTTTTCCTCCTCTTCCACCTTTTAGAACAAGTTCTTCTTGTCCTTCTTTTGAAAGGTCTGCAACAACTTTTCCTGTTTCAGCATCTTTTATAATTGTTCCTATTGGAACATCTATATACAAGTCTTCTCCTGCTTTTCCATATCTGTTTGATCCGCTTCCATTTTCACCATTTTGTGCTTTGAATTTTTTTGTGAATCTAAAATCTATTAATGTATTTGCATTAGGATCTACTCTGAAATAGATGCTTCCACCTCTTCCTCCATCTCCTCCATCAGGTCCTCCTGCTGCTACATATTTTTCTCTTCTGAATGTAATGGCTCCATCTCCACCATTACCTGATTTTATTATTATTTTTGCATAATCTGTAAACAATTTTTTTCATCTCCTATTCTAATCTTGAAAATAATCAAGTTTCATTGCTTTTTTTACTTTTTTCATTGTTTCTTTTGCTGTTTCTCTTGCTTTTTCTGTTCCCTTCATTAATATTTCATCAACTATTTCAGGGTGTTCTTCATAATATTTTCTTTTTTCTCTCATTGGTTCTAATGTGTTATTTATATTTTGGGCTAATTGCTTTTTACAAGCTACACAACCTCTTTTTCCTGCTCTACATTCTTCACAAACAGTTTTACATTCTTCTTCTGAACTAAATAATTTGTGATAATATGAAACCATACATATATCTGGATTTCCTTTATCATCTTTTTTAATTCTATTTGGATCTGTTACTGCACTCATTACTTTTCTATTTACATCTTCAACTGTGTCTGATAAATAAATGGCATTTCCTAATGATTTTCCCATTTTTTCGTTTCCATCAAGACCTTTTATTCTTTTTTCTTTTGATAATACTGCTTCTGGTTCTTTTAATACATCTCCATATATACTGTTGAATTTTCTTACAATTTCTCTACATTGTTCTATTAATGGTAATTGATCTTCTCCTACTGGAATGATAGTTCCATCCATTACAGTTATATCTGCTGCTTGACTTACTGGATATCCTAAAAATCCATATGTTACACTTTCACCAAATAAATCTCTTTTTTGTGCAATTTCTGTTTTTACTGTTGGATTTCTTTCAAGTCTTGCAATTGTAACTAAGTTTGAATAAAAGACTGTTAGTTCTGCTGTTTCAGGTATCATTGATTGTATGTATATTGTTGTTTTTTCAGGATCTATTCCTACTGATAAATAATCCATTAAGACTTCTCTTACATTCTTTCTTACCTTTTCTGGATTATTAAAATTATCTGTTAATGCTTGTACATCAGCAATTAATATATATGGATCATATTCTCCACTTTCTTGTAATTTTACTCTATTTTTTAATGATCCAAAATAATGTCCTATATGTAATCTTCCTGTTGGTCTATCTCCTGTTACAATTCTTTTTTTATCCATCTATTATCATTCCTTCCATTAAAGTTACTAGCTAACGAAATTTAGCTAGTAACTTTTCTCAATTTTTTTCACATTACAATTTTATTACAAAACATGCTCAATGTCAATATTTAAGCATTAAATCGCCAAAAACAGCATATCCTACAGTAGGATTATTTACCAATACATGTGTTATTGCCCCAACAAACTTTCCGTTTTGTATTATTGGCGTTCCACTCATCCCTTGAACAATTCCTCCTGTCTTTTCTATTAAATTTTCATCAGTTATATTTATTAACATACTCTTATTATCATAATTATTGTTTTGATATATTTTTGTTATTTCTAATTTGTACTCTTTTATTTCTCCATCAATTCCACTCAAACATGTTGCTTCACCTAATTTTATTTCATTTCTAGATGCTACTTTCATTTTTTTATTAAAATCTAATTTTATATTTTGAGGATTTTTTATTACCCCAAATATTCCAAATTTAGTATTATTATAAATACTTCCAATTGTAAAATCACTATTTATTGTTCCTTCTATTCTACCTGGCTCTTCCTTTTTCCCTTTCACTATTGATAATATTTTTGCAATATCTATTTCACCTGACGATGTACTTAATATTTCACCTGTATCTATATCTGTTATTGCATGTCCTAATGCAGCAAAACATTTAGTATCTTCATTATAAAATGTTACTGTTCCAACTCCTGCTGCACTGTCTCTAACCCATAATCCTAATTTATATAAATCATCTTTATTTTTTACAGGTTTTATTTTTCCTTTTCTCGTTTCTTCTTTATGATTAAATGTTAATTCAATTTCTTGACCTAAAGATTTATTCACTTCCTCTACTAATTCCTTTGTAGAAGTAATCTCTGTATCATTAATATATGTTATAGAATCACCTTCTTGAATTCCTAATTCTTGATATGGTTTATATATATTTCCATCTTCTCCCTCAATTGATGACATACCTACTACCATAACACCATTCGTATATAATTTAATTCCAACAATTTCTCCAACTGGTATTACATCAATATCTTCTATAACATTAACATTAATTGTTTTTAATCTAATTTTATCAAATAAACTTACTTCTAATTTTTCTTCTCCAATTTCATTAAAAGTAGTTGAATATAGTGTAGAAGATGTCTCTATTGTTTCATTTTTATTTGATATTTTAACTCCCCATAATGTTGGAATACTTACTTCTTCTCCTTGAAAAATTTGTATAGTTTGTGGAATATTATCAATAGAAACTACATATATAAATATAAAAAATAATACAAATAATAAAATTCCTCTTTTAAAATTTTTCATCTTTTTCCTCACATTCTTAAAAGTTTTTTTTATTATTTGTATTATATATTTTTTTATTCAGACAAATCTTTCTTTTCTAAAATCATTCCTGCTGAATTTTGTATTAAAATTTTTAAATTATTTTGCTTTACTTTTTCCTCTATTTTATCATATTCTCCATTATAATCATTTTTTAAAAGTACAAAATATTTATATTTGCTTTTTTTCACAAAAGTATCTATTGTTACATCTTTACTATTTGTTAAAACTTCATTCAAGCAATATCCATTTTTAGTAATACTATATACCCATCTATCTCTTCCTGTATTTCCTTGTGGGAAACACCATAGTGTATCATCATTATTTGTTGTATTTATATTTTCATTATAATATTCAAATAACTCAAATTCTTTTTCTTTTACTAATGCATATGTACTTTGAATTTCAGCTCCATTATTTGAATATATATCAAAAATGAATAAATTTTGTTTTGTTTTCATAGATACTAAAATTCCACTTGAATATATTGCAACTAATGAATATACTAATATTTTTGCAATTTTATTTTGATCTGTAAAAACTTTTACCATTTCATATGAACTTGCTACCAAAATAATAAATAACATATAATAAATTTTATAAAAATAGTAACTAGAAATTAGTTCTAATTTATATCCACAAAAAGCAATTACCCAAAATAAAACACTTAAAAGAAGGATTTTATCTAGAAAAGATTCTCTTTTTCTTACACAATTAAATATTAAGAAAATTTCTGATATTAAAACATATGGCAATATATTTGTAATAAAATTTTCATAAATAAAACCATCTATTGTAAGAGCTGATGCATAATTTATTCCATCAGGTCCTGATCCTATTTTAGGTAATATTACAAAATACATGATTCCTAACATTCCTGGTATAAATAATGCTTCTAATATATCACATAAATTTTTAAAACTAAATATTCTTATACCTTCCTTTTTATTTGTTCTTAATATATCCCAAAATATTGCTAAAAATACCACTGGTGCAAAATAATAATATGAAAACATTATTCCAACATTTAGTAAAAATATTAATGCAATTTTATATTGTGATTTAATTTTCAATTTCATTACAATTAATATTCCTATTATTATATCTAGTCCAAAACTCAAATAAGAAAAACCTGCAAATAAACTATTCATTTGATATGCTAAAATATAGAAAAATGTAAATATTACTGCTAATATTTTATCTTTCTTGTTTTCTTTTCCTATTGCAAGAAATGTGTACATTAACAAACCTGATAATATCCAAATAAACATATCAAAAATAAAATATATCTTTACAAAATAAACTTCATTTACAAAATTTGCACACATTTTAAATAGAATTCCTGTATTTATATATGCTGCTGGCATTAAATAAGAAAGTCCTAACCATTTTACATTATCTGAATTTTCTTTTACAAGTAATGTTGAATATTTATAAAAATCATCTGCTGCAAAAAAGTGTGTTGCAGCATCTGTAACACCATGTTTTATCGCTATATTTGTTCCATAATTTAAAATTATAAGTGTAATTGTTACTGCTAATATAATTATAACTGCAATTAAATCTACTTTATCTAAATAATACTCTTGTTTTTCCTTGTTTTTTATAATTTGATATATTGACATAATTGAAAATAATATATTTACAATTGATAAATTTACTAATGTCATTTTTATATCAAGAAAAAACATTATTATACAAATAAAAACATTATATGCTAAAAATATAATGGCACTTATAATTATACTATATATTATATTTAATTTTTCTTCTTTCTTCTTAACCAATAAATAAGATAAAATCAATATTATTGATGTAATTATATAAATTATATTCATTTTATTTTTCCTCTCTATATCTCTATAAAATAAAAATAACATGATTATATCTCAAATCCTGTTATTTTTATGTAGCTCCATTTATTGCAATAATACCTGATCCTGTTGCTGAAATAATATGTAAATCATCTCCTGATATTGTATAATATATATTTTTTAATGCCTGTGATAATGTTAAACTATTATTTTTTGCTACAACAGAAATTATATCTCCTTCTTTTAGTACTATTCTTTGATTTCCACCTTCTGAATTTGATAATTTTTCTTCTATTTGACTTGTGTATATTGAATAATATTTGTTTTGCCCTAATTCACCATTTGACTCTTTTGTATAACTTTGAGCATAATTTTGATCTAATATTTTTAATTCAATATCAACCTCATAAGTATTTCCAGAACTATTTAACTCATTTAAATAATTAATATAATTTCCAGAATCAATAATTCCTGTTTTAATAATATTATCAACAAACGATGCTGTTGCATTACTTACAACAAGCTGTGAAACATCATCATTTCTATCAGCTAAAAGAAAAAATGGAACTAAAAACATTAATGCTACACTTACAAATATTCCTATTATTTCTGATGGTGTTTCTTCCATAATCTTTCTTTTCCTTTCTAAAAACCTAATTATTCATTAATACATATGTTATAACTCTTTTTTTAGTTTTATTAATTTCCAATACATCTGTTTCTTCACCAGCACTTTTATCTTCTTGATAATATTCTCCTATATGTTCTTCAAACTTATGTTTTGTCAAATATTGGTATAATCCTTCATTTCCAATATTTTCTCCAAAAGCTTCATAATAAAGAGTTTTTCCACTAGTTGAAGTTCTTTTAAATTCATCTAAATTTTTTTTACTTAATAATGCTTCTAAATGTTTAACTGCTGAATTAATATCAGCAAATTTTTCTTCTTCTAAATCAATATAATATACATCTTCTTTATTTTTATATTGATCTTCTTTTGTGTATAAACATATTTGCTCCCCATTTTCATTATAAAATTCTATTCTATAATTTTCTGTATATGCCTTATACATAGTTGGAACAATTGATTCAATTCCAACTAGTCTATTATTATTTTTTGCTTCCTCCACATAAATATATGTTTGAGTCTTATCTCTATAATGTGTTATATTATCTATGGCTTTTTTTGCACTTGAAAAAGAGGATACACTAAATGAAAGTGCTACAATAAACATTAAAACTCCAAAAGCCATTTTTAGAGCATCTGCTGCATTTTCCATGGTATATCCTCCCTCCTTTATTAATTTCCTTGAGATTGATTTTTCTTTATTTCTATTGTTTTAATCAAACCTGATTTATCAGGTGTTAAACATTTTACTGTATATCTACTACCTGTTTCGGCTTTTGCTTTTGATGTTGCATTTGTTGACATTTTTACATCACCTGTTATTTGTACTTTTCTTGAATCATCTGTTTCTGTTAAATTATGACTAAATACTGCATTTATTAATGCATTAACTCTTGTACCAGATACAGAATCTCCTTCATAATTGTCAAACTTTGAATTAAATGCATCAATTTCTGCTCCACTTAATGCTGTACTAGCTTGATCAACTTGTCCTTTTGCGCTAGAAACTATTGCTACTCCTAAAGAAATTATAATAATTGCAACTAGAACTGCTGCTGCAATTAATAATGCTTTTGTTGCGTTCTCCATATTTTTTTCCTCCTTAAATTTTATTATATATAAACATTAATAACTATATTTGTTCAAATAGCATATATTTAATTCTATTTGTTTTACTGTGATATTCAACTTTTGAACACTTAAATTTTTCATTGATAAAAAATTGTACAAATTGCTCTGTTCCTTGTTTATATATTTGTTCCATTTTATATGTAGTTTCATTTTCTTTAATATAAATTTCTACTTTTATTGAATTTTCATCATTTTCTATGAAGAAACCATCTTTGTCTTTTTGTACTTTATTTTTTTCATTTTTATCAATTGATTTATTTATAATTGTTGCTAAATCTATTCCATATATTTCTTTATTTATATATTGTTCAAATTCACTATTTTCACTTATTATAGCGTTTTTATCCCTTTTATATGAATTATATTGAAATAAAATAATACATACTATTATAACTACTATTATCAAAAACACAAATATTTTTTTCATATCTTCCTCATTTTATCACTTTTATTTTTTATTATCAATATTAATAATAAAAATACTTTTGTTATTCTTTTTTGAATTCTATACTATATACTCTTTGGGTCTCTGTGCTTGTTAATATTTTAACACATTTATAATTAAAATTATAATTTTTATTTAATAACTCAATTAATTTTCCATTATCTCCCACATAGTTTTCTAAATTTATCTTTCTTGTATTATTTACATCATCAACAATACAATCTATAAGTACTTGAACATAATTATTTTTGCCAATGTCATTTTTATCAAATTCTGATAATGACAAATTATATTTAGAATTATTTTCATATGCAATATTTGCAACAGTAACTACATCTTGAAAAGAAAAAATTTCATCTTCATCTGACATATAATTATAAAATTGAGTATTAAATTTTTCTATTGATTGCCTTTCTATATTCTCATGTGATTGTTTAACATATGTTCCAACAGCAGAATATAGATAAACTCCCATTGATAATACAATCATACCTATCAATATTCCTGCAGATATAATTAAAGCTTTTGTTGCATTCTCCATTATCTAATTCCTTTCACTAATTATTAGTTAAATTTTATTGAACCATCTGAAGCTAGAACTATTTTAAAATTCATATCAGTTACTTTTCCACTTGAATTTAGTCCAACATTTTCACATGTAAAATATGCTCTTTTAAATTGTGTAATTTCATAATATTTTGCTGATATAATCCTTAGATCTTTTATATATGATATCTTACTTTTTAAACTTTGCTTAACCTTATCTTTATCATTTTGTGAACTTTGAATTATTTCTGTTTTTAAAATACTATCTAACAAATTCGCCATCTTTAAATAGTCATATTCAGTATTATAATAATTAGCTGTTGGATTTGTTTCTTTTTTCAACCAATCATTTATATTATGAACATTTGAAGATAATAATTGTAACGTCTTTTCATTTTTCACACTATCATTTGTCACTAACCCATTATTACTTAAATCTTTTAATAAATTACTAATTCTTGATGAAAATATATCTAATTTACTATTTACAATAGAATTATTTTGCAAATATTTTGGTATTAAATAATCTATACTATTATCTTCTGTAATATGAAATCCATTATATCCATTAGCTCCTTCAAATGAAATATTAAGTTTTATTTTCTGATATCCTTGATTTGGGTTTTCATCAATCCAATTATTATAATCAACAACTAAATTTATGACAGATAACATTTCATTTCCACGAACTGTTCTACTTTCATAATTTGTAAACTTCTTATTAAGTTCTACCATTTGTTTTATATCTATTGTATCACTTTGTTCTTGATAATAACTAGAAATTTGATTATATCCTAAAACAAGGGCTGATAATAATATAATTCCTATAAGTACACCAACAGAAATTAATAATGCTTTTGTTGCATTTTCCATATAATCAAACTCCTTTCTCTAATTATTGTAATCCAGCAAATGCTCCTGACATGCTTGACATACCTATAAATACTAATGGTATTATTAAATACCCAACAAATAAACAAATCATTGGTGCAAATCCAACAAATTTTCCTATAATCCCCTTTTTTGAAATAAATTGTTCATTTGTTGCTTTTCTTTTTTCTCTATGATAATCCTTGTCTGCATCTAATTCATCAAATGCTTCTCTAATTGGAATTTTTTCTACAGCTGATTGTAAACTTTCTACAATTCTAATCATATCATGATTACTAACTGATTGTTTTAATTCTTCAAGGGCTTCCCATGCACCAGCCTCATAATTGTTTACACATTTTGCAATCGGCTCTTTGAAAATATTTGAATATCTTTCCAACCATTCTAGAATCATCTCAACACTTATTCTTTCAATCTTCATAAGCATTAATATAATTGTTTGGAATTGCATTACTTCATTTTCCATTTCCAATTGTCTCATTTTTTTCTGGAATATCATCAACCAAATTGGTGACATATATGCAATAACAGCAACTGCCATAGCAATTAATTCTTCAAACCATTTCATATTTTCTGAATTTACAACTTTTAATTTTTGCAAAACTCTTTCAGAATCTGTATCTAAATTTTCATCTGTTTCTGTATAATATTCAGATTTAATCATTGCTTTTTTTATATCATCAATATTTGTATCTAATTTTCCTTTGAATTTTTCAAGGAAATAGTTATCTTGCTCTGTTAATTCTTCCGCATTCTTTTTCTCTCTATCTGATAATGTTCCTAAAACTGTATTTCTGGTTGTAGGCTCTGTGTATACATAATTTATTGCTACTCTATGTAGTTGTGTTGCAAATACAATTGTTAAAATAAATGATACAATTGCCAGAGTAATTCTTGTTACATATATCCATTCCATTTTTGATTTTGATGCAGAATCTTTCAAAAGTTTCTGCATTTTTCTATAATCTTTTGTACCTTTTTTTGGTATAAACAAATTTATAACTTTTTTACAAACTGGTATTTTATATATTTTTTCCTGCCAATGATGTTCATTATTTGCAATATCTGTTTGAACACCACCATTGTCTTTTAACTTTCTTGTTAAAATATAAGAAACTACTGTAATTATAACTATTAATACTTGTGCTAATAATCCTAATTTTCCATTATAAAATTTACTAGTAAATGAAAAGTTTGAAATACACCAGTTCTTCAATGGTTCTAATAATAAAACTGGAAATATTGATATTATAGCTAAACTTTGAAATACATAATTTAATTTATCTCTTTTTAAAATTTCAATTTGCATTTCCTGTGTTATATTATCAACATTTTTTAAATATAAAGAAGAACCATCTTTATCTTTTCTATCACCAAATTCTTTTGTCAAATATGATATACCTGCAAATTCTTTCAAATAACTATTTGGAGCTATATCATAATATTTTTCAAGTTCTGTTTCAGGATCGTCTGAAATTAATATTTCATATATTTTATCACCATGTCTTGAAACACTTTTTTCATCATCCAAAGAAACTTGATAAATTGCTTCCTCTACCATGTTAAATTCATGATAAGCATGTCTTATTTCTGCAAAAAAGTCTATTTGTTCTTTTAATAAGTTATTATCTATTTTGTCTACCATTCCATCAATCATTGAGTCAATTATAAATAATTCGAAAATTAGTAAAATACTCATTAATAAAATATTATTTTTTGTTATTAATATTGTTATAAAAACAATAGGGATTAGAATTAAAATAGCTTTAGTTAAAATTTTTGCAGAGTCTCGTCTTGTACTATATTCATCATCAATATTTAATATTTCAAGTCTTCTTCTTAACTTATATAAATATCTTTTTATAAAAGGAATTTTAATAAAAGTTATATATAATTTTTGATATAATACATCTAATGAAATTTCGCTGCTTCTTGTACCTTGTTGTAATTTCTTTATTTTTGCATATTCAGATCTTCCCATTTTTTTAGCTAAAATAATGTATAATATTATAGCTATAGCTAATAAAGCTACTGATCCAATTATTATATATTTAAGTATACTGACATTCAACAAATAGCACCTCTCTTTCAATATATTTTATTTTACTGTTACTTTTTTATTTTTAGCAGCGTTTCCCCAATATTTCTCAATGAATTTATCAAATTCAACAGCATCTGTTTCGTCCATATTTGATCTCATCTCACGTATATTAGTATCTGTTATCTTATTTGTTAATTGATATTCTCCATCAACATATTCCAAAATATTTTGATATGTATATAGATTTTGCTCTGTCACTTTTGAAAAATATGTTGTTGCATTTTCGAAAAATTTAGTAACTTTAGAATCCATATCATGTTCTTTTTGATATTCGAAATCATATTTTTTTGTATCTTTAACAGGAATACACTCTGTTACTCTCTCTATATATCTTCTACCTCTAAAATCTTTTTGTAAATGTATATCAAAATTTAATACTTGTACAACTTGCTCTTCTGCTGTTCTCTCACTTTTAAATACCCCATCTCTTAACATTGAGTTTCTTAATGCTGTAACTAAGTCTGGAAATGTTTTAGCATGGTGAGTAAATAATGTAAATTTAGAGGCAACCTGTGCTGATTGTATCATCCAAGATGCTACAGGGTCTGTTGCAACCTCACCGATGATATTAACAGAACCATCTGTTTTCTTCTGAACGTCCAAACATTCTTGTCCAGAAATTGTATCTGTTTCACGCATTGATAAAATGTTTCTTGTTGGATAAACTTTTCTTAAATGTAACTCAAATGCCATTTCAGTGATACGTAAGTTCATTGTTTCATAAATATTTTCAATCAATCCCATAAGTAGTGTTGTTTTACCACAACCTTGCTCACCTGTTATTGATGTTATTCTTGCTCCTTTTACAAGATATTTTAATAAATCAATTGCTTTTTCTTTTCCTGGCATATCACCTGTCCATTGCTCAACTGTAGCACGTTTTACGTCAAACTTTCTTACGAAAAATGCCCATGTTTCTGACATACTTGGTCTTACAACAACAACACGAGATCCATCTTTCATTTCATTTACTTTATAACCATTTGTATCTGATAATTGTCCTGGATTATTATATTTGTAAATATTTTGACATACTCTTTTTAATTCTGCTTCTGTTCCAAATGATAAAAATGCTAAACGAATTGATTTACCTTGGAAGAATATCCAAATACTATCACAAGCTCTTGGAACTTTATGTTCTGATACTTGTTCTATGTAATCTGTTGTTCCAGTTTGCGCAACTTGACTTACAAAGCTTTCTGGTAAACCAGATACACCACCAGATACACCATCTATATTCATATCTCTTATTTCATCAATTGAACTATAACCTTTATAATGTTGATATATTCTCTGTACAACAATTTCTAGTTTATCTTTAAATGATAATACTAATTTTTCTTTTTCATAAATATCACAAATTTCATCTTCAGTTATTACATAAGATGGTTTACTTTCTCCTTGAATATATTTTAATGTTGCCAAATTATATCTTTTAATAAGTTCTGTTAATGCCTCATATCCAAATTCTTTTTTATACATATATATTATAATATCAAATTTGTCTTGTGCTGTTAGAAGAGATGGAACATCAAATGGAATTGCTTTAGATATATTTGTTTCATCAACACCATATTCTTTAGATAATAAATCTGATATTAATTCTTTTACATATCTTTTATCATTTATATCTCCATATGTACAACCTTTTAAAGCCTTTTTCAAAGCATATTTTTTATTTTTTCTTCTTTTTAATTCTTCTTCTGACAATCCAATATCATAAAGATTTATTTTTGTAATTTCATCAAGTCTCTTTTTTACATAATCTCTCATTTTTTCAAGAGTATATGTTTTATCATCTTTTTCAATTTCTTGTATAACTTCTTCGTTTTGTTTTTTTCTAACATAATATATAATTGATATTATCATTATTATAAAAACTAAAACAATTAATAATATATTGAAAATTGACATATTCTCACCTCATTCTAACTTGCAATTCTTTTAATTTATTTATTATTTTATCAACTAATTTGTTTATTTCAACCATAAATAAATAATTAGTATCAGATGTGTCTTTTATATTGCTTAATCTTAAAAACATATCAATAATTGATGTTTCCTCTGCGGCTTCAAATAATAATGTATTATATGGCATAATTGATAATTCTTTTTTCTCTCCTAAATATTTTTGCAAATTGTTTCTGTTATACTTTGTATGACTATTATATCTTCCTATTAATACAAAGTTTTTAGGTTCTTTTAATATAGGATTTTCATTTCTTAGATTTATATATTTATCAAGACTTGTAATTTTTTGTACAGCAACATAAATATTTAAATTAGATAATTGTAATATTTTTTGTTGAATTTCATCATCTAATTCTCTAGCTAAATCAACAAAAACCATATCATAATATTGATTTGCGATACCTAATAATTTTGGATATATTTGTGATATTGATTGATATTCCCTTTTATTTTCTTCTTTTGTATTATCTGGATTTTCAACATATCCATCTAATACTTCTAATGTATTTTTAAAAATAACATGTGTATAATCAGTTATACTATCTGATTCAATTTTATTACTTGAAATTAACCTTACTAATCCTTCAACACCATTTTCTACCGAAAAATTATTTCTTTGCATAAGTCTTTTTCTTACTGAATTATCTTTCCAAAAACAATTTTTTATTGTTAAATCATTATATGCTGTAGAAACTATTAGTACTTTCAAATTACGTTCTATAGCCATTTTAGTTGCTGTTGCCACAAGTGACATTGTAACTCCTGATTGTTCTCTATCAGAATTCCAAAATGTTATTATTGACATTTTTCCACTCCTTTTCTACATTTCTTTGACTATTTTTCTAATTGTTCTTTCTCCCACATCACCACATATTTCATTTGTTAAATATATAACATTTTCTCTGTATTCATTGCTTAGATTTTTCAATTTTATATTTTGGACTAAATGATTTTCCATTTGAGCTGATTGGTCTCCATTTTCTAACAAGAAATACAATTTATTTTCTTCCCATTCAACTTTTAATCCTAAAGTTAAATAATCAAAGTACTCTTCTTCAGTTTTTAACATTTCTCTTGAAAAGAATATTCTTTCCATTTTTAATGGAAAGTTTAACCCTTGTATTATTTCTAGTCCTTTTTTTAATGAATACCCATCAAATGATGTAACATAATATATTTTGTCAGAAGTAGATACTTCAAAATTCATTGCGCCTTCTAAATTATCTGTATCTATAAAGATAACATCATATTCTAGTTTTTCATTTTCTTCTAATCCTATATATTGTTTTACTTGTTTAATATTTTTAAATCCTATCGCAACATCTATTTCTTCATATGATGTAATATAGTTAACTGTTGGTAATATATTAGTTGCAATATATTTGGCTTTTTGTAATATAGTTGAATCAATTAGTAATACTTTCTTTCCTGCCTTTACTAGGACTTTCGAAATTGAAAGAATTAAATCTGTCTTATCATATGCTCCTATAAATCCTATTTTCTTCATATTACTTTTCCTTCCCAAAATTCTTTATATCATATAGTAAGGGCATAAATTATGCCCTTACTACTTTATTGTTCTAATGAATTCAAATATTTTTTTCTTGTTTCTTGAGCATTTGTTATACTGTTATTCATTCCTTCTTGAACTTTTGAATCATAATCTGCACTATTATTAATTATTGATTGTAAATATTCATTTCTTGCTGTTGTTGCAGGAGGCATATATCTCTTTCTCAATTCTTCAATTGCTTGTGATACAATATTAGGATTTGTTATATTTCCTGATCCATCAATTCCAATTAATGTTGTTACTGCTGAATTTGGTCTATATGTTGGAACTGCAGCATCTTGAATTCCAGCTTCTTTATATTTTATTGCATATAATTTTGCGCCATCAATTCCAGCTGCTTCAACAATTGCACTTGACATTGACAATATTTCATCTTCTCTTAATGTTAATTTAATTGTATCTGCAATAAGTGTTCCATCGCCATTTTGTGGTATTTCTACAGATTTTTTTGACACTACAATAAAATCTTGACCATTTGGAACCATAAGTCTTATATCAACATAATCCCCATCTGCCAAATCTACCGGTAATGAAATAACATTATATTCTTGAACTCTTACATCATTTGTAACAACATTATCACTTTGTTCTACTAAATTAGGTGTAATAACTGTATTCTTTTTCATATCCAATTTTGCTATAACTGGTACATTATTCAATTCTATATATTGTTTTGTTTGTATTCCATTTTGAACAGATACTATATAATAATTATCTGTTATATCTTCTTTAAAAACTCTTATTTTATTTTCTGTTCCTGAAGCAGTTGTTTCTATATAATACAACCCTTCTTCATCTCTATTTAACATAGTTCCATCTTTTGTTTGCATATACCAGCTATCTATAACTTCTGCTGTAGCTGTAGCATTAGCTGGAATTGTATTTTTATCAACTGATTTTATTGAAAACATATCTTCAGTTAATTCTTCTCCAGATTTTACATCCATATTTAATACATATACTTTTCTTAAATCTGCTTGAATATTAGATATTTGTTTATTTAATTTATTTGCATATAAAAACAACAATATTATTATTGTTCCTGTTATTAATATTGTTACTAAAACTCCTAATAAAAATGATGTCTTTGCTTTTTTTTGCATTGGATTCATTGCCATTTTTTACCACATTCCTTCCGTTTTTTTATTTATTTCTTTATTATTTTACAATATTTTTATACTAAAATCAACAAAATTTTTTACTGTAATAAAAAATTAATATACTTGTAATATTTTTGTAATATTAGTATTTTAAATTATGTTCTTATTCTATTTCAAATACTTTTTTTAGTGCATCAGCAACTCCATCTTCCTCATTTGTTAATGTTATAATATCAGCATTTTGTTTTACATATGGTGCACTTTCTCCCATTGCAATTCCTAATCCAGCATTTTTTATCATTTTTACATCATTTGCATTATCTCCAATTGCAACAACTTCTTCTTTAGAAATACTCATTAATTTTATTAATTCTTCTAATGCGTTCCATTTATCAACATCTTTTGCTGATACTTCTGTATAAAAATATTCAAGAGCAATTTCTTCTGTTCCTTGTTTAATAATTTTTCTAGACATATGTGAAACTTCAAGAACTTCTATATCAGACAGTTCCTTTAATTTTCTTACTATAGAATTAAAAACAGATTTATGTTCATCACAAATCATAACTTTTAATATTTTTTCATCATTTTCATCAATATAATTATAAACATTTTCAACTATATTTATATGTGTTCTATTTTCATCTGGCTTTGTTAAATTGTCCTTATAATAATATAGTGTATTATAATTTAAACTTTTTGCTATAATTCCATTTTCTGTGTACACATTATAATAAATACTATTTTCTTCACAAATTTTTATTATTTGTAATGCTTTATATTTTTTTAACACATTTTCATATAAAATTTTATTATTTGTGATATCATATGTAATCGCTCCATTTCCAGATATAAAATATTTTTTACTATTTATTTCTTTTGAAAATCTTTTTACAGATGTAATTGCTCTTCCAGAAGCAATCATTACTTCAATACCTTTTTCTTGAACTTTTTTTATTATTTCTTTTGTTCTTTCAGTAATAATTCCATATTGATTAAGCATTGTTCCATCAAGATCTATTGCTACTAATTTATACATTTTTTTCTCCTAACTTTAATCTTTTGATATTTTTTGACACATCATATTTTAAACAATTTATATATTTTTTTCAAGAGATTTTTAAATTTATTTTTCTTTTCCAAAAATTACTTGTTTATTTTATTTAAAATTGCACATTCTATTCTTAGAAAAAGTTTTTACTTTTTCGAAAATATTGAAACAGATTTTTAATTTAATATAAGTTCAATTAATATTTATATAAGATTAAAAGAAGTTATATATAACGGAGGTGAAATATAATGGCAAACTCAAATAGCAACAAGAAATTAGTTCCAGAAGCAATGAGCGCTTTAGATAAATTCAAATATGAAGTAGCTTCTGAAATTGGTGTTACTTTAAAAGATGGTTACAATGGAGATATATCAGCTAAAGATGCTGGTAAAATAGGTGGAAACATGGTTAGAAAAATGATCCAACAAGTTGAAAATAACATGAAATAGTTTTTCTAAATTATTATAGACAATTATATATTGTCTCAAAGGCAGAAGTATTATTCTTGGTTTTAGATATGTTTTGTTTTAAACATACATAAAGGCAGGAGTTGTGCTCCTGCCTTTTCATTATTCAGATATTTTTATTTTTTCTTTATTTTTGTTATAATATACATAATTATCATAATTATACATATTCCAGTAAGAACTCCAAATGAATCTATCATAACATCAAATACTCTTCCAGACCTTCCCGGAATAAAATATTGATGTATCTCATCTGAAATTGCATATATTACACCAATTCCAAAGCTTATGCTAACTCTTATAATTGTTTTTGCATTATAAGTACTCATAAGTGCCATCATTAAAAATCCTACTACTGTATATATTGAAAAATGTGCCAATTTTCTTATTATTTTTTCTGCATTATTCATGAATATTTCTTTTTCTTCTTTTGACATTGCCTGAACTTTTTTTATATTATTTGTTAATATTTTTGTTACTTTTCTGCTTACTCCACTTGATTGTACTCCATTTTGATTAGAAAAACTAAATATCCTTGCAAATGTTATAAATAATAAAATTATTAATATTATTCTTATTATATTAATTTTTTTGTTTTTCATTTATTTTTCCTCTGCTTCTAACTTAATATTTTTATTATTGTATAATAAAAAATTTCAATACTAGCTTTGCTTACTATTTAATCACTTTACAATAATTGCTTAATAATGCTGCTGCCTCTGCTCTCGTTGCTGTTCCTTGTGGCATTAATTTTCCATTAGATCCATGCATAATTCCTTTTCCTAATATCCATTTCATTCCTTCTTTAGCATAACTAGAAATTTGGTTACTGTCTAAAAACTTGCTAAAGTCTGTATTTACTTCTTGGAATTTTCCTTTATATTTGCTATATTTCCATAATATTACAGCTAATTGTTCTCTAGTAATATTATCATCTGGTCCAAATTTTCCTGTATCATATCCACTTACTATCTTATTTGAAGCAGCCCAATTTACAGCTTTGTAATAATACATTGAACTATCTTTTACATCTGGAAATTTTGCTGTTGTAGATACCTGTGGACTTCCTTCCATTCTATACAGTATTGTTACTAACATTCCTCTTGTTATTTTATCATTTGGTGCAAATGTTGTCGAATTATATCCCATAATTATTTTATTATCATATGAATATTTTATAGCACTGTAATACCATTCATCACTATCTACATCCTCAAATGGTAAATCTGTATCTAATGGTACTTTATATGTATCTTTTTTTGTATTTACTTTTGTTATGTATTCTTCTGAAATATAACCTATTTGTCCATTTACTTGAGCTTTTGCCCACCCATTAATTCCTGTTTGTAAAACATTTATTATCGTATCTTTTCTTAATGGTTCTATTCTATGTCCTGTTGTTGTACTTGGTTCACTTCTTAATGCTACACTTGTATAATTTGAACTTACATAATACAAATTTCCAGTTTGTGTTGATGGTAATTTTTTATATGTTGGCATATTTTTATAGATTGGTATTATAAATGTTAATTCATTATCTAATAATCCATTTTCAGCATATACTTTTTGCAATTGTTGCGCTTGACTATTTGGATCTTCTACATTTGTCATATATTGCATTTCATATAAATCACTTTTTGTATTTCCAACTACATCAAATTTATATAAATATTTTGTGTTTTGTCCTCTTTTCAAATATGATGATGCTGCTAATTTAGCTCCTTCTACAATTGCTTTATACTCATTTGTCCAACCTTTATTTTTTGCATATGCTAACGCATTTTTTATATTATTATCTCCATCATTTGCACCATAATTGTAAAAATTATATACATTAGGATAATCTGGGTCTTGTCCAGAAATTTGTACTGGTTTTGTACTACCCTTTCCAAGTTCTTGAAATATTCTTATTACAATACTATATGCACTTTCTCCAGATGCTTTTGATGCATCTTTTATTGCTTGTGCATATCTTACTCCAGTGTTTGTTGTCCCATCCAAATATGTTCCTTTTACTATGCTTTCAATTTGATTTACAGATATATTTGAACTATTTGATAAATCTAAAAATTGAAATATTGTAATACTTGTCAAAAAGTTTCTTGGATCTAAGTAATATTCTGTTATCTCTTTTGATGCACAGAAAAAGTGTGAATCTCCTTCTTGACCGCAACTACAATACCAACTGTCTGGATATGCTGAATAGTCACTCTTATATATCGTGTTTTTCATATGTGTTGTTTCATTTTCTACTAATTCATTCCAGTCTATATCTGTATAAAATGCTTTAAATTTCCAGTTTGTATATCCATTTTTCTCTACTAATTTATTTAGTAATATTTGATAACTTTCTGGGAAATTATTTATCCCATTATTTCTTACTTGTTGTGCACTAATTATTTTTTGATTATATGTACTATTTGTTGCAAATGTTTTAATTGAAAACATTTGCAAAATTATTACTATAATAATTATTATAGCTATATTCTTTATCTTCATATATTCACCTCAAATATAAAGTTTTTATATTACAATTTTGTTATAAATATGCCAATCATTATAATGTGATTGGCATAATCTAACTTGTCTTATTTTACTTTTGTACAGTATTTATAAATCATTGATACTGCTTCTGCTCTTGTTGCTGTTCCTTGTGGAATTAGTTTTCCGTTTGAACCTGTAATTACTCCTGCTCCAACAGCCCAATTCATTCCTTTTTTTGCAAAGTCAGAAATATTTTTACTATCACTAAATTTGCTATAATCTGCTGTTACATTCTTGTATTTTCCTTTATATTGGCTATATTTCCATAGTATTACCGCTAATTGTTCTCTTGTTATTAAATCATCTGGTCCAAATTTTCCTTTATTTTTTCCACTTGAATATCCACTTACTATATTATTTGCAGATGCCCATTTTACTGCATTATAATAATATTCTTTTGAATTTTGTACATCTGGGAATTTACTTGTTCCTGATATATATGGTTTTCCTTCCATATTATGTAATATTGTTACTACCATTCCTCTTGTTATTTTCATTTCTGGTGAAAATATTGCTGTACTTGTTCCTGATACATATCTTCTATCATACATATATTTTATTGCTGAATATCCCCAATATGAAGCATCTACATCTTTAAATGGTGTTATTGTTACCTTACATGTTGCTTTTTTATTGCTTCCATCTGTTGTTGTAGCAGTTATTGTTACTGTTCCTTCTTTCACTCCTGTTACAACTCCTGATGAACTTACTGTTGCTATTTTTGAATCACTCGTTGTCCATTTTACTGATTTTATTTTTACATCTGTTGGCGTAAATTTTACTGATAATTGTTTTGTTGATCCTATTTTTATTGATTCACTACTAACATTCATTGATATTGATGTTGCTACTTTTTCTAATGTCCATGTTTGTGCTTTGTTATCTTTTGAACCAACTTGATATACTATAATTGGTTGATTTTCTTGTGCTTTTCCATCTTTTAGATCAACACCTCTTACTTGATCTTGGTTTGTTGGCACAAATCTATATCCACCATTATATGATTGTATTACATATTGCATTTGTGGTGCAGATCCTACATATGACCATAATTGCATTACTGTTCCATTACCTCTAGCATCTTCTCCACCATCTGTATCAAATGATTTATTTGCTTTTAAATTTATTATTTGATATGTTCCATCTGAGTTTCTTATAAATGACCATAATTGTGAATCATCACTTTGATTTTTTGTTTTTAATTTTAAATCATCACCATTATTTGTTCCACTTAATCCTATACAATAATTAGAATAATTTTTAGAAACAATTCTTGCTACAAAACTGTTTCCTAAATTAACTTTTTGGCCAAATACAAAATCATATATTCCATCATAATTTGATTCATTTCCTGCAGCATCATATGCCCATACTCTTATACATCCTAAATTATCTCCAACAATTTTTGCTTCAGCTTTTGTAAATGTTGTTTCCCAATATCCATTTCCCATTGAAGTTGCCCATTTTGTTGTTCCACTTGTAGCTGAGTTTCCTGTTTGCCAAGCTGAAAATTTTACTTTTGTTACTCCAACATTATCTGATGCATAAACACGAACTCTTATACTATCTGATCCTATACTTTGTGCATGTACATGTATATTTGAAAGTGTAGGTTTTTCTGAATCTCCATCATATATTTCTCTTGGTGCTATACTTGCTGACTTTACAGAATATATATCTGAAAAATATAAATTAGCATCCCATCTAATTTGACATGTGTTTCCCCAATTACAATCTGCAATAACATAATGGTCTGATGTTTTTCCTATTATCCATACAGTATGTCCTGTACTTCCATATGTTCCATTTCCATTATATGTTAATACATCTCCTGGTTTTAAATCTGTTTTTCCTATTGATGTTGTTGAATACTTTGTTGCATATACTCCATAATAATCATAAAATAATTTTCTCGCAAATCCAACACATTCTTGTCCAACATCAAAACTATTGCAGTCTGGTTGTCCCCATGGTGCATTTGTTCCATTATGATATTGACATGGTGAACTTGTATAACCATCTGGATTATTACAACTTCCTTCATCTGATATTCCATCCTTATAATTATGTCCGCTTCCTACAATATGATTCCAATATTTTCCACTTGGAAATTTGCTTTTTAAGTCATTAATGCTTGTTGCATTACTTTTTGATGTTCCTAACAATAAAAGTACTAAGAAAAATAATATTGTTAAAAAGATTTTCTTGTTTTTCATTAAAATATCCCCCTCATTAAATTTTTTTCGTTGATATTTTATCACATCAGAAAAAATTTGTATATATTTTCAAATGACTTTTTTTCGACTTTTTTAGACATTTTTTTATTAATAATTTACTCAATTATATATCAAATTTTCACTTTATCTTAGTACAATATTTATAAATCATTGATACCGCTTCCGCTCTTGTTGCAGTACCTGTTGGAAGAAGCTTACCATTTGAACCTGTAATTACTCCTGATCCAACTGCCCAATTCATTCCTTTTTTTGCAAAATCAGAAATGTTTTTACTATCACTAAATTTACGATAATCTGCTGTTACATTTTTGTATGTTCCTTTATATTGGCTATATTTCCATAGTATTACTGCTAATTGCTCTCTTGTTATTAAATCATCTGGACCAAATTTTCCATTATCATACCCACTTACTATTTTATTTTGAACGGCCCAATTTACTGCCTTATAATAATACATTGTTGAATCTTGTACATCTGGAAATTTATTTTTCGTTGCTACATTTGGCTTTCCATTCATATTATGTAATATTGTTACTAACATTCCTCTTGTCAATTTCATATCTGGTGAAAATGTTGTTGATGTTGTTCCAGATATATATCTATTTTGATACATATATTTTACTGCTGAATAATGCCAATCTGTTATTTGAACATCTGTAAAAGGAACTTCTTTTATTGAATTTGCTGGCTTTGCTCCAATATATGGATCATCTATTACATAAATTTTTCCTTCATATGCATAACATATTGTATATGGATTTATTGCTCTATTATAAATTCCACCTGTTGCATCTATTGTCACCCATTTTCCATTTATAAATGCTACTGTCCATTCATGTGTTAAATTTGTAGCTGTTCCTGTTGGAATCCCACATAAATATAACATATAATTTTCAAGCATTGTATATACTTCGCAATTACCTTTCAATTCTGTAAATATTTTATATATTCTATTAATATCTGCACTTGCACCATAATATCCTTGATAATCAATATTTAAATATACCCATCTTGTTATTGCTTTTGCCTTTTCTTCATCTGTATTACAATCTTTTATTAGTTCATTAACTTTTGCTTTTATTGCTTTATATGTACTATTGTCAATTTGTTTTTCAAAGCAAAATGCTGTTTCATAATTTCTATCTCCATATTCATCTAATGAATATCCTATTACTGAAGATACACCTATTGGTTTTACATTTTTTGTTGGCATACAATTTAAATATGATTGTGCTGTTATTTGAGTTTGTGATATTTCCCCTGTTTTTATATTTTTAAATTTTCTTCCATAATAACGAGCATAATAATGTGCTCCAGAATATTTATATCCTGTTATCATTGTGTTAGGACTTATTACATTTTCTTTGTCATCAATCCATATATTTTGAGTATTAAGTGTTATATTTTCTAGTGATGGACATTCTGCAAATGAATATTCATATAAATATATAACATTTCCTTTTAATGTTACATTTTTTAAGCTTGTACACTTATAAAATGCAATTTCCCATATTCTTGTTATTCCATCTGGAATTACAATTTCTTTTAAACTTGAACATTCTGCAAATGCTCTTATTCCTATTTGAGACACTTTTGATGGTAATGTTACTTTTGTGATGTTTTTATTATATTCAAATACACTATCTCCTATTGATGTTATTTCTCCATTAAATACAACTTCTTTTACTTGATTTTGATAATTTACCCATGGGCTATCATCTTTATATTCTCCTGTAAAATGTTTTCCATACATTGCTCCACTTCCAGAAATTGTTAATACCCCTTTACTATTTAATGACCATTTTACTTTTGGTCCACAATCTCCTGAAGCTACTTCATCTGTCGCAAGCGAAATATTCGTTCTTATTGCTATAATTGCAATTGATATTAAAATAATTTTTAATACAAAAGATTTCATTTTCATTTTTATTATCTCCTTATTATTTTTTGACAATATTATATCATAAATTTTCTATACATAAAACTAAAAATTATTTTTTTATTTTATCTTTAACAATTTGCTTCAAATAACTTACACTATTTAAATTTATAATAATTGCAAATATGCTTACAATTACAAGTACAACTATAGAAGAAATAGTATTTCTCAAATAATAAGTAAACATTGTTATACCATACATTATTATAAATACAAGCATTAAAATTTTATTAACATTAAATTTTACATATTTTTTCACATCAATCCATCTATAAATAAACATTAAAGCATATGCAATAACTGTAGAGATTGAGGCTGCATATAAACCTATTGATTTTATTAAAACAATATTAACAAATATATTAATTACTGCCGAAATTATAGATGTTTTGGCTATCTCTTTTGTTAATTTTTTTGCAACATATATTGAACCTACAAAACTAACTAATATATTAAATACAGATCCTAATATTAAAATTGGTATTTGATAATATGCTTTTGCAAATTTCTCATTTATTAATATATTAAACACAAATGGCATTATAGCTATTGTTCCAAGACATAAGCTTCCAAAAAATCTTATTACAAAATCTAATATTTTACTAAAAAATTCATCTCTATCTTCTGAATTTATATTTATTGAGGCTGATTCTGTCCATGTTAAATTAAATACACTATATAATGTTGTAAACACTCCAGAAAATTTATTTGCTGCTGAATATATTCCATTTTGTGCTATTCCTATTACTGCTGATATTATTGTTCTATCAGATGCACTTACTATCCACCATGAAATCATATTTGGTATTAATGGAACAGAATATTTTATTATTTCTTTTAAAATTGTTTTATCAAATTGTTTTGGTTTTATGTATTTATAAATTTTCCTTTTTAAAAATATGTATACTGCACATATAAAGTTAGAAATTGCTGTTGCTCCAAGCATTCCATAAGCTCCCCAACGAAATGCTACTATAAATATTACATTTAATACAACTGTAAATGCTCCTGTTATAAAACTTCCAATAGCATATGTTGCATTGTCACCAAGTCCTCTACATATTTGTAATAATAAGCTCGAAAAGATTCCCATAAGTAAATTTGCCATTAGAAAATATTTATATTCATTATGAATAAATGGGCTTACACATAAAAAAATGACTATACAAGCTATTGATTGTATAATCATAAATCTTATTATTGTTGTTATTAATTTTATCTGTTTTTCATTATTTTCTCTACAATCAATTAAATATCTAAATATTCCTTGTTCAATTTGTAACATTACTATTGGTAATAATAGACTTGTTAATGTATTTAATAAGTCTACCACTCCATATTCTTCATTGCTTAATACAGCTGTATATACTGGCAATAAGAAAAATGTTATTAGTTGTGTACATATTTTTCCTATAGATACTATTGCTGTGTTCTTTGCTAAATCTTTGCCTTTACTCATCTTCTTTTCCTCCTAAAAGAATGTCCAGTTTTTCAAAATGTCTTTGTGCATCTTTCTTTTGTTTTTCAACATCAAAATGTGTATTTAATTGTTCATCTGTTAATGATTTAACATCAAACTCATCTAATTTTCTAATATCTATTATTGGAACATTTATTTCCATGTCTTGTAATACATGTAATGTTTTATCACTATATAACACTGGCAATATGCTTTTTCCTAAAACTAAACCTAAAATGTTGGCATGAAATCTTCCTCCAATTATTAATTGGCAATCGCCTAAAACATTTAATGCTTGCTCTATGTTTCCATTATAACAATATCTTTCTACTTTGTCTCTGTAAGTTTTTGGTAACTTATTTATTATATTTTCAATTTCTTGTTCATCATTTTCATATTTGCAAAATGACATTAAACATATTTCAT
The DNA here is from genome assembly GCA_934141555.1 of uncultured Clostridia bacterium. Taxonomy (GTDB): domain Bacteria; phylum Bacillota; class Clostridia; order TANB77; family CAG-508; genus CAG-269. Next base: position 49,563 of record CAKPCK010000010.1, read on the forward strand.
ATCCTTTACCATCTAGAAATTTGATTAATTCAATCATTTTATTTTCATATTTTTCTTGATATTTTTCATCAAGTTTGTCTTTTGGTGAAATTATAGAAATTATAGCTCTTTTTCTATTAGTTATCTTTATATTTGATGTATCCATTGAAAATATTATATCTGATGCACATCTTGTATTTGGTAAATCTTTGAATAAATTATATGAGTATTTATCTCTAAAACATACATCTTCTACTTTGCTCATCATATTATAAATATTTTGATAATATTTTTCTGTTTTATATGGTCCAAAATTTATTCCTAATAAATATCTTTTATTTCTTCCTAATGAAAAATCTCTATCATTATCATTGTTCTCAATATACATACTTCCACCAATTGTTACAACTGCATCATATCTATTTGCTAAATATTTTTCTAATTGAAACTTCTTTAAAACTTTGAAAAAATATTTATTACTATATACTTTTAAATTACCTTTGCTATATCCTTTTTCATTTTCAGCTATAGCATAAAATTTATGTTCTGGATATCTATTTGTTAATATATTAACAAATAGATCATCTCCTAAATTTTTTGCCAAATATGCATCAACATATATTTTCATATTACTTATTCCTTTTTCTAAAATTGTTTAATTTTACAAATAATTTTGACATATTTTTTCCTTTTAAGAAGAAATATTTTATGGCTATTTTCATTTTTTTATCTGTTACTTCTTTTTGTAATTCATTTAAATTTTCTTTGTATTTTGGATTTGTCACAATATTCTTCAATTGCTCGTCTTTTTCTTGATCTGTTGCAGGATTATTCTCTTTATATATGTCTATTATTTGATTATAATAAACTCTTGCATATCTATTATAAATATAGTCCATATTCCATCTTTTTTCTATATAAAATTTTTCTAAATATTTTGTTAAACCATATTCTATTTCAAATTTATTTGCTCTATATCTTAATTTTAATCCATATTCACCATCTGTATATATATATAATGGTTCATTTATATAACCTGCTTTTTCTACAAATTTTGTATAATCTAAATTAAATATAAAATCTTCTCCAAGCTCATAATTAGCATCAAATTTTATAGTATTTTCTTTTATTATTGAAGAAATATAAAGTTTATTCCAAAGCTCATTATATAAATAATTTTCTTTTGTTGTTTCTAAATATTCTTTTATATTTGTTGTTTTAAAAATTGATGTATTATCTTTTATTAACATTTTGCTTTTATCAGATAATTTTCTATATCCACATGTTACTAATTGCAAATTATTTTGTTCAAGATATTGAACCATTTTTTGAAGAAAATCTTTTTCATACCTATCATCAGAATCTATAAATGCTACATATTTTCCAGTTACATTTTCTAATCCCACATTTCTAGCATTACTTACATTTGGTTGTTCTTGATACATATATATTATTCTTTTGTCATTAAAACTTTGGGCTATTTGTTCTGCTTGTCCTTTTTTTCCATTTTCAATTATTACTAATTCCCAATTTTTATATGTTTGCTCTATAACAGATTTTATCGCATTTTCTAAAACATCATCTGAATTGTATGTTGGTAATATTATTGAAATTTTATTTTCTTCCATATTTATTTTCCTTTACTATTTTTTTCTGAAAATACTGTCTTATATGGTAATACTTCATTATCATTATTTAAAATATTGGTATATGTGAACAAACCTGTAAATGCAAAAACAAAACATACATATACTATTATTTTTATAGTGCTTACCTTAAAATTCTTTTTTAATTTATTATTTATTCTCGTAGTAATATTTTCAACTCTCATTATTCTTAAATAATATGGTATTGACAATATTTGGAATGCACTAAAATATACTGATATTCTCATAAATTGGTAATGAATTACTCCTGCAATTGTAAATAATAATGATAATCCTTGTATATTTAAAAACAATATTTTTTCTTTATCATTCTTGATATCTTTCTGTGAATAATATATATAATTCATCCATAAATATATAATTAAATTTTCTGCAATTTGTAAAATTGATAATTCACCATATAAATGTTTTTGGTTCAAATATATTTTAAATCTTGTATTTTGTAATATTGGTGTTATTACATTCATAATATTTTTATTCACAAGTAATATTAACACACTTATTGGTATAACCCATTTTATATTTATTAAATTTTTTCGTGTTAAAAATATAATTATAAAACATATAATACTTGATGAATGCATTAAAAATGCTAAAATAGCACATATTACAAATCCTATATATGCTTTCTTTTTATTTTCATTCATTAAGAATTGATATCCTAAAAGTATTAATGAAATTGCTATATATTGTCTTACTAAATTTAATGAGCCAAAGAAATATCCACCAAGAAAAAATATTGTAATACTTAACAATATATTATTAGATTTTTTGTATATTACTTCAAATATTATTGATAATATTATTAATGATGTTATTACAAATAACAAATATGGTTCTTTTGTGAAAAATAAACATAAATAATCTATTGCCTTAAATCCTATCTCTAGATTTTTCACATCTTTTCCTTTGGCTAATGTATTATAATCAGCCACATATCTTTTGGTATAATCTGTTCCAAGGTCATATCTAAACGCAGAAACTAAAAACATTGGTATTACGGCTATTAGTAATAACAATATTTTTAGTTTCCTATTTTTTATTTTATTTTGAGCAATCCACACTAATGCAATTGTAATTAAAAAAGTTATTATATATATATACATTCTTTTCTCCATATTTTTAATTTATTCTATTAGTTGCATTTCTATATATTTTCCAAGAAAACTTTATTGCAGGTATTCCAAAAAATGATAAAATAATAGCAATTTTATCTCTTCTTGGTGTATCTTTATATTTTAGAACTCTTATTCTTTTTTCTTTTATTTTTTTAAATACTTCATGTTCCATTTCCTTATTTCTTGGCTCTGTAAAAAGTAGTAATCTCAATATTCTAAAATTAGCATATAAATCAAATCTGTTTATTCCTTCTTGTAAATCAGGATAATGTTTCTGTAAATATTCTAACATTTTGTTTGTATTCTTTATATAATCATATTCATTTGGATTAAATCCATCCATTTTTGATATTGAACCATATCTTAAACAATAATAATAACATTTCTTGTTTCCAGTTACTATTTTATCACATTTTTCAATTAATTTATATGTTGTTGCTGTATCTTCATAAACTACACCTTTGGGATATCTAATATTTTTAAACAAGGTTGTTTTATATAGTTTTGAATATGCTGAAACATCTACCTTTTTTGCAAATAAAATATTATAAAATAAATCCCTTTTTGAGAAAACTTCTATATTTTCTTCAAATTTACTTGGTTTTATTAACTTATTTTTTTCTGCATTTATTACTTCTGTTTCGCATGTTGCAATTTGTGCTTTATATTTTTTTATTAATCTATACATATATTCTACGTAATCCTCTGATACATAGTCATCTGAATCCACAAATGTTATATATTTTCCTGTTGCTATATCAATTCCAGCATTTCTAGCATCTGATAAGCCACCATTTTCTTTGTGAATTACTTTTATTCTTTTATCTTTTTTAGAATATTCATCACAAATTTTTGGACAATTATCTGGTGACCCATCATCTACTATTATAATTTCTAAATTTTTATATGTTTGATTTATTATACTTTCTATACATTTTTTAAAATATAGTTCTACTTTATATACTGGTATTACTATACTTACAAGTTCTTTTCTTCCATTTTTTTCCATTTGATCCTCTTTTTTAAAAACTTTTTGTATATCTTTTTCCTGTTAATTTAGCTACTAAAAATGATTTTCCCTTTTTAAACCAATTTATTTTCTGCATATCCATGATTTTTACTTCTTCATATTTCAAGTTATTTTTGTCTATCCAAACATCTAATAAACGTTCAGATATTCTTCCTAAATATCTTGCATGAAAACTATCATATTGGCTTGGATCAATTCTTTTTTCTAACTCAAATAATATATCAAATAACCATTCACAATATTCATTTAATATTTCTTTTTTCATTACAAACATATTGAATAAATGTGCTGATGTCTTTTTATATATTTTGTCAAATTCTTCTAAGTACTCAGGATACTTTTCTTCTAGTATCTTTCTTGTCTCATCAAGTGGCTCTATATACATTGTGTGTTTATAATGAGAATATATACTTTCTATATAATAATTTCTTTTTTTAGGTAAAATTATATCTACATTTTTTAATTTTTCTCTTAATTCTTTTTCAGTTAGAACTATTTCAAATTTTTTATCTTCTGTTTTTGGTAATCTCTTTTTATTTGTAAAATATCTTCTATAATGTACTAATCCAACATAATCTGCATCTAAATTTTTCCAAGCCCAATAAAGTCCTGTTAATTCACAGTAATATGGATTTTTTAAAGAAATATTTTCTCCTGTATTATCTTGAATATATCCTTCGATTTTTTCCTTTCCTTCTGCTCCAACTTGTATTGGTATATACATTTCTTCATCAGCTGTTTTATATTTTTTATGTGATGCTATAATTATTTTTATATTTTCCACTTTAGTTCTCCCCATTTTTTATTTATATCCTGTTTTTTTGATTATTTGATTGCTTATACCTTTTATTGTGTCATTTACTACATAGTCTTCTTGTCCAAATACTTCTTGATGTAATTGTAATACATTGCTTTCAAGTGTTACAGGTACTCCATACCATCTATCAATTGTTTTTCCTTTAATTTCATATGGCCATCCCATACTGTCAGTAATATTATATGAAGTCACACTTGTAGCTAGTCCTAGTATTTCTGTTGATGAAATATTTGTACTTATTCTAGGCAAAATTGTATCAACAAACTTATTTAATTGTCCTATACTTAATGTTTTTGCTTTTGATAACATTGCTTCTATTACTGTTCTCATTCTTTCAGTTCTTTTATAGTCTCCACCTTGAGTATATCTAATTCTTGAATATGCAACAGCTTGTACACCATCTAATGTTTGTTTTCCTGTTTTAGTTATTTGTGATGATTTTACTCCTGAACTTTGTGAAGTTGCATTTATATAATCATTTATATATTTTATTTCAGAACTATCTATATCAATTGTAACTCCTCCAACTGCATCAACAGCTGCTATTACTGCATCAAAATTTGCTGTTACAAATTCTGTTATATTTAAATCTAAGTTGGTATTTAATGCCTTTAATGCATTTTGTGCTCCTCCATATGAATAAGCATGTGTTACTTTGTCTAATACCTTTTTACCATGTTCTTCTATTTGCATATATGTATCTCTATATACTGATATTAATCTTATATTTTTTGTTTTTTGGTCTAGACTTGCTATAATCATACAGTCACTTCTATTTCCTAATCCATAATCATCAGCTCTACTGTCTATTCCTAATAATGCGATATTTCTATATCCAGCTAATTCTTCTTTTGTTTCTTCAGCAATTCCTACTTCTTTTTCATCTATTGTTTCTACATTGATCTTTCCTAATTTATTTGCTATATATCCTGTTGCAATACCTGCTAATATAACAATTATTATCAATAATGCTAACAATATTCTCAAAAATATTTTTAATGCTCCAGATTTTTTCTTGGTTTCATTATGTTTTCCCATATTCATACCTCTTTTCTCATTAATAATTT
>CAKPCK010000011.1 GCA_934141555.1 uncultured Clostridia bacterium
TTTTTGTTTAATTTTCGTCTTACTTTTTACTAATTCTTATGTAATAATTTTTATTATTTTTGTCTGTTGCTTGGTACGTTTTATATATTAACACCGTTGTCGTTTTTTGTCAATACTTTTTGAAAACTTTTTTAAAAATTTTCAAAGTATTTTTTATTTTGTCTTTTCCTCGTTAAGTTGTTTATTATACTATCACCATTTTATTATAAAGTCAATAGCTTTTTAAAAATTTTTATTAGTTATTTAGTATATTTTTAAATCTCTACTAAAATTAAATCTTCTCCAATACAATGAATATTTTCCCAAGGAATTGTTATATCATTATTATTAGAAAACATACTAAGTAATTTGTTGTTTCTTCCAGGAACTATTATTGATACTATTTTTCCAGATTGTAAGTCTGCACATACATCTTGAACATATCCTAATCTTTTTCCATCATTTATATTAATAACTTCCTTATGTTTAAAATCTAATCCTTTTTCATTCATACTTTAGCTCCTCTTTTATAGTATATGCTTTAATTATAAAATTTGTTATAATTATTATTTAAATCAAATAAAAACTTTGCCTAAGCAAAGCTTTTATCTATAATATTTTTTCATGTGTTCTAATGCATTCTTTTCTAATCTAGAAACTTGTGCCTGAGAAATTCCAATTTCATCTGCAATTTCCATTTGTGTTTTTCCATCAAAATATCTTCTAACTATTATATTCTTTTCCTTATCATTTAATCTTTTCAATGCTTCATTTATTGTCATAGTTTCAGTCCAATTTTCGTCATTATTTTTTGTATCTTTCACTTGGTCCATTACAAATATGTTTTCAGTTCCATCATTATATACTGGTTCTTGTAATGATACAGGATCTTGTATTGCATCTAAACTTGCTGCTATTTCTTCTTTTTCAACTCCCAATTCTTTTGCAATTTCTTCGATTGATGGCTCTCTTCCTTTTTCTTTATTAAATTTTTCTCTATACTGAATTGTTTTATATGCTAAATCTCTTATTGATCTACTTACTCTTATACTGTTATTATCTCTCAAATATCTTCTAACTTCTCCGAATTATCATCGGTACTGCATATGTGCTAAATTGTACTCCTTGTGTCAAATCAAAATTGTCTATCGCTTTTATCAATCCAATACATCCTATTTGAAATAGATCATCTGCACTTTCTCCTCTTCCATAAAATCTTTGTATAACACTTAATACTAATCTTAAATTTCCTTTTATAAATTCTGTTCTTGCGTCTTCATCTCCTTGTTTTATTCTTATAAATAGTTCTTCTTTTTCTTTATTTGTTAATATAGGTAATTGTGATGTATTAACTGATGATATTTCTACTTTATTAATCAAATAAAAACCTCCCTTTAAAAATAATGTTTTTAACATTATTTCCAAAGAGAAGTTTTTTATTCAATTTCTATTTTTGCATTTTGTGGACAAATATTGATAAATGTATTTCCATCACTTACTTCTATTATATTTCCTTTTAGATCTTTATATTGAGTTTGAGCAGTTCTTGACTCTTTCACACATTTTATTGGAATTGCATATCCATCAGTTATATAATATCCATCAAATGTTCCTATATTTTTTAACCCTTGCCTACCTTTATTCTCACTGTCATCTAATGTATAATTATCACACATTGTTATAATTATATTTTTAGTTTGGATATTTTCGCCTGTAATATAGTCTGTTTGAACTTTGCCTCTTGCATATCTTATATATGTTTTACTATTTTCATCATAATCATATTCAACTGTTTGCAAAGTTGAGTGTGGTATTACAATTTTGTTTGCTTCAATAACTTCATTATCGCTTTCTTCATTACTTGTAGTAGAAACACTTTCTTTAGTTTTATCTGTGTCGTCATATTTTTCTTTCAAATTCACATCTCTTGCAACATAATTTAATACACTTTTTTTATTTGATGTAATTGCATATCCTTTTCTTTCTGCTATTTTCAAAATACTAGCTGTACTTGTAAACATATTATGCGGAGATTGTTTGTCTTTTACTCTCCAAAAATCATTAGAGCTTTCTTGAATTCCATTAATATTATTTACATTAAGTGTTGAAATATCACTTTGAGCTTGTGGACTCCAACCATGGTGTACATATATAGCATCATTTTCTAAGGCATAATCCAAGAAATAATGTCTTGAGCTTCTTATTGGTCCAATTTTTTCTAAATCTTGTCCTTTAAAAACTGCCATTAATCTTGTTTCTCCACCCTCAACTATTATTTCATACACTAAATATGCTTTATTTAAATTAGCTTGAGGCCATGCACCAGAATGATTATCAATCATTACAGCTATTGGTCTATCTGTCTCACTAAATATTTTTGGTTGTTTTTCTTCTACTATCAATTCTTTCTCATCATTATTGTCATCATTTTTATCATTCTCACCATTAATAATCACTTCTTTTGTTTCTTCTTCATGATTTATAATTTTATAAATCAGTACTCCTCCAGCAACAACTACAAGAATAGAAAGAATTATTATAAATAAAGTTGTCCCTTTATTATTCATTCATATCCTCCCTTGTTATCCCAAGTTTATTTAGAACCTTTTCTTCTTTTGGTCTCATAATAGCTTTGTCTTCTTCTTTTATATGATCATATCCCATCAAATGATAAAAACCATGTACTAACATATATGCGAATTCTCTTTCAAAACTATGTCCATATTCTTTAGCCTGTTCTTTTACTCTATCAATTGAAATTACAATATCACCAAGAACATCCTCATGTTCAAAATCTTGAGAATTTATTTTATTTTCTAATTCTTCTTTTTCGAACATAGGAAATGATAATACATCTGTTTCTCTATCAACATCTCTATATTGTTTATTTATTTTATGAATATTTTCTGGAGTTGTTAATGTGATACTTACATATAATTTTGATTGTTCTAATTTTTCTTCTTTAAAACATTGTTCCACTACTTTTTTTATTATTTCCTCATATGTATTATTTTCTTCTAAATCCAGATATTCTAATTGATACATTTTTTCCCTCTTTTTCTTTTATGCTATTTTTTTATCTTTTATTTTTTCGCCTAAATATTTAATTTCTTGAGTCTTAGCTTTTCTAATTTCTTTCATAGCTCCATAATCTACTAGTTTTCTCTTATAATATTTTATAAGTCTACTATAGTCTGTCTTATCATTTCTAATTTTCTTTAAGTCTGTTTTTATAAATAGTATTTCTTTTTCTTTTACATATTTTATAAAATCCACTTCTTTTAATTTCTCAATTTGCTTATATTGTTCATAGAATTTTTTAAATTCTTCTCTTTCCCTACTGTTATCCCAATATACTTTTGTTGATAATAATCTTATATTATAATCTTCAATTAAATTTAATACCATTGTATATGCTTTTTCTCTTTTGGCAGCAATCTTTGTGTCTTGAACTAAGCATCTAGCATCTTTTAATAATTTCATATAACATTGTTCTGCCACTACTAATGGTAAACTATGTGTGAATAAATTTCTGCTTATTCCTAATAATATCATATTTTTTTCTATATTATCTCTTGTATCTAATTTTCCAACTGAAAATTTTTCATATTTTTCATAATCTTTTGATACTGATTCAAGTTTTGGATCTGAAATTTTTAATGGCAATATATTTTTCATATAGTCTTCTAATGTATTAAATATTTTTATATATATCCAATCTTTGCTTGAATCATATATATTTGTAGAATCTGCTAATTTTATTGAGTAATTTTTTAGTATTCCTTTATATAGAGTATCTTGTTTTGAAACATAGAATTTATTATATTTTTCTATTACTTTTTCTTTTGCTGTATTTTTTACACTTTCATTGTCTAATTCTAATAAGTATTTTTGCTTTCTATATTTATATTCATTATATTCTCTATCTTTTAACTGTACTATTCCATAATATTGAGATAAGGCTGTACTTTCAAATTGTGTTGCTGTTTCATTTTTTACTTTTTTATATATCGTGTCTAACACATATTTATCAAGTGCTTCTAAATATGCTGTATATGCATCATCATATCTTTTTTCTAATTCTTCTTTTTTCTCTACTGGTGCATTCTCAGCATTTAATGTTTCATATGTTTTTATTAATACATTTCTTTTCATTGAAATTTTTAAACTATTAAATCCTATTTGTGTTGGTATTAAAAATTTTGTCAATGTGTTTGTTAATTTATTAAAAAATGTTTTGTCTGTTGCTACTACTCTTAAACTTCTTTCTTCCATAGTTTATCATACCTCTCTTTTCAGAATATTGTAATTCTAAGTTTTGGTAAACAGGTATTTTTATTTTACTGTCTTCTGTATAATTAGTTTTTTTCTATTTTTTCCTGCATTCCTATATTTTCAATTACTTCATATACTACATTTACCTCTATATAGTTATCGTTTTCTATTACATCTACTTTTTTATCTATTATATTTTTATTTGTTCCTATTTCATCCTCTATTATTTTCTCTAGCTTTGTCGTCCCTATTTGTATTGCTTCTTCTTTTGTGTAACTTTTTTCTATTCTTTCTAATTCTTGATTAGTAATTTGTGATATTGAAATAGGTAAATATAAGTTTGAAAATATTTTAAACTTTTTTTCTGTTTCTATTGTATCATAAATTTCGAATTTTGAAAGTGTTTTATAAAAATTTATTTGAAAATTCCTTATTTTTAATTTATATTTCGTTTCTTTTTTCTCTGTTGCGACTTTTTCTATTGTTTTTAGTGGTATTTTTTCTGTTTTGCTATATCTTACTATAGCTTCTACTTCTCCTAAACTATGTACATTTCTTATTCCTGTATATTTTCCTTCCATTTGTCCTGCAATCAATATTTGATTTTCTTCTACCTCATCCCCAACATTCACAATTGCTGTTCCATTTTGTGCTATTATTTTTGTAATGGTCCCAGATTTTTTTGCTATTATATTTGAGTACTCTTTTTCATCAACTATTTCTGGTGCTTCTTTTGCTTTTACAACTTTTACTATAGCATTTGTTCCTTTTAATTCAATTCCTATCCATGATATGTCATTTCTTTTTAGTCTTATTTTATTTGTTATTTCTTGAACATTAATTTTGTCTTTTTTCATTCCAATATTTAATCCCGCTTCTTTTACATCTTCTTCAATCCCACTCATTTCCATATTTGAATCTATTTGTATATTTATATTCCAAACATATTTTGTACTTATTCCTATTAAAATTATGATAACTAATAATGTAATAACAAATATTTTTCTTTTTTTATATTTATGTATAAAAAATGGAACTCCTCTTTTTTGAATTATCCTTACTTTGCATTTTAGTTTTTTGGCAATTTTTACAGCTTCAAAGAAGTCTTTTATTCCTATATTAAGATATAACCTTACTCCCTTTTCTCTTTTTAAACTCCATATTAAGATTTTGCTAGTTGTACATATATTTATAAATCTTTCAATATAATATCCTTCTACTTTTATTCTTACATAACCTAATATGTATTTTAGCAATATCTTAATAAACATACTCTATTCCTCAGTCCTTTCTATCTCTATATTCTCAATTTTTCCTGTGATTTTAATATCATCATTTGTCATTTTTTCTAAGTTTAAATTGAATCCATTTATATTTACAATTCCTATATATGTACTTATACTTGCAAAAAATTCCTCATATTCTAAAATTCCTTTATAATTTTCTAATATTAGTTCATTAAATCCTGTAATCGTAATTTTGGGAATATTTGAACATACTTCTTCTGGAATTTCTAACATTTTACTAATTTTTCCTTTTCTCACAAAAATCACCTCATAATTAATTTTTAAATTCATCTAAACTTTTAAATTCATATCCTTGATTTTTCGCTTCTTTTATTATTGTATCTAGTACCTCAGAGTTTGTTTTCGAATTTGAATGTAATAACATTATTTCTCCTGAATGAAAATTATTTGTAATTATTTTTATCGCTTCTTCCTGTGATGGTTGCTTTTTCTCATCCCAATCGCAATAAGCAAAACTCCACATTACAGTTTTATATCCTAACGAATTTGTTTTTTGTAATGTTCTTTCATTAAATTCTCCTTTTGGCGGTCTTAAATATTTCATTTCATATCCAAACTTTTCATACATTGCTTGATGTAATTGCATAATTTCTTTTTCTATTGTTTCATTATTTATTGATGGCATACTTTTATGGTTTACTGTATGATTTCCAATTATATGTCCATCATTTACCATCTTTTCAACTTCTTTTGTGGCAGAATTCAAATAATGTGCTGTTATAAAAAAAGTTGCTTTTACTTCATTTTCCCTTAAAGTATCTAAAATTTTATCCATATATCCTGCTTCATATCCTGAATCAAATGTTAAATATATTGTTTTTTCTCCATCTCTTCCCATACAAATTCCATCATTTTCTTCTAAGACCTTTTTATTTTTACTTCCAACATCTGGTTGTAAATGATTATTTTCTCTTTTTATCCCCCATCCAATAGTCTTTTCAGAATTAGCACTTGTTATCATTGGAATTTCTTTATTTATAGATATTACACTTATAGTAACTAATAAAAAAAGTGCAAGCATTGTTATTTTTATTTTTATATCTTTATTAACTTTTTTCATTTTTATCTCTCCTTGAATAATTTTACTTGTTAAATTTTATGTTTTATAAAATAAAATATTACTTTTTACATTTTTTGTATATTATTTTCTATAAAAAAATAAGTGAGAAAATCCTTTATTCCCATGAAATTGATGTCTTTCACGTTTTCCAATATGTGCAAATAGAGTATTGACAATTAAAAAATTTTATTTTATATTTTTATTTATGATTTGTCGAAATATTGAAAATTCCATCGAATGTACATAGGAGGAAGAATGCTAAATTTTGTCATTTGTGATGATGATATTCGAATGGTTACAAAACTTTCTGCAATAATCGAAAAAGTACTTCTTACTTATGATTATGATGCGAAAATTGTTTTCAAAACAACTGATTATAATAAACTTATTGATTACATTTCATCAAATAGTGTTAATGTTGTATTTTTAGATATCGAATTCTTAGGATGCAAAGAAAATGGTCTTGATATAGCTCAAAAAATACGAGATATAAATAAAAATTGTTACCTCATCTTTGTCACAAGTCATTTCGAGTATATTGTTAATGCCTATAAATTCAAAACATTTGATTATATATTTAAATCTAGTATTGATATTGAAAATATTAGTTCTACATTAAAAAGATTGTTTGATGATGTTTATTATTCTGATACCAAATTTTTAAAAATCGATAATAAAAATACATTTATAGATTTAAATGATATTTTGTTTATTGAAAAAGCTGGTGTTAAAATCATTTACCACACTTACCAATCAGATTACATTTCTTATAACTCTTTCAATAAACTAGTTCTACCCAAAAACTTCATAAGATGTCATAAATCATTTATTGTAAATATTGACAATATATCTAATATTTCATATGCTGATAATGTTATTTATTTAAAAAATGGGACAACTTGCTATATAGGTCCTAAATATAAAAATTCATTATTGGAGGTGATTAATTATGACTCAGTTTCTTAATTGGATTTCTAATCTTTTATTTACCGAAAATGAGGTAGTCATTAATTTTATTTTAGTTCCTGCATGTTTTATTGAATCAGCTTTTCTCTATACTCTTACAATGAGCTTATTGAAAATAAAATTAAGTAAAAGAGCTAATCTTTGGTATACTGTTCATTTTTCTGTTATTGGTGTAATATTACATTTTTTAATACCAGCTCCTTTTAATACTATTATTTATTATATATGCATTTGGATTTTACTAAAAGTTTTATTACATATTAGTCTTCCTAAAGGTTTTTTTGCAATTATTTTATCTTTATTTATAATAGCTTTAATAAATATACTTATTATAAAGCCTTATCAATTAATTTTAAATATTAGTAATTACGAAACTGCTTCAATTCCAATTTATAGACTAGGTTATTTAATAATCTTTTATATTCTTCTTGCTTTATCTAATAAATTATTAAAGGTTTTATTGAAAAATAATTTTTCACTTGAATTATTAGATTCACTTGATAAACAATCTTTAAGAGTAATTTATCACTATATTAGTTTTACATTTTTATGTTTGATTTTTGAACTTATTCTTACTTCATTTTATATTGATAAAATTCCTATATTAGTAACTGCTTTTAATTTTTGTTTGATCTTTTCTTTATTTGCTTTAAGTTTATACACTCTTTCACGTGTATCTACACTTGAAATGACAAAAAAAAGCTTACAAAGTGCTGAAGAATATAATAAATCTTTAACAATTTTATATGATGAAGTTAAAGGATTTAATCATGATTTTAAAAATATCATTTCTGCAATAGATGGATATGTTTCAACTAATAACCTTACTGATTTAAGGAAATATATAAATGAAATTAAAGACGATTGTAAAATAACAAATAACTTATCTATCTTGAATCCTAGAATTATAAATGATCCTGGAATTTATAGTCTTTTAAATAATAAATATTTTAAAGCTACAAATGCTGGAATCAAATTTGAATTAGAATTTTTTCTTGATTTAGATACTGTTAAAGTTAATAAATATAAATTTTCTAGAATAATTGGAATTTTATTAGATAATGCTATTGAAGAAGCTGAAAAATGTGACGAAAAAATTATTAAAGTTTCTTTTAGAAGAGAAGAACGTAATCATAGAGCTATTATAAAAATAGAGAATACTTACACAAATAAAGACGTTAATATTGATAACATATTTAAAAAAGGTTTTTCTGGAAAAGAGAATCATTCTGGAATTGGTCTATGGGAAGTAAGAAAATATGTTAAAAATAGAAAAAATTCTGATTTATTTACTTCAAAAAATGATAAATTCTTTTCACAAGAATTAACAATTTATGATATTATTTAAAAACAAATAAAAAGCACTAAATAAAATATTAGTGCTTTTTATTTATTTAATATTAAAATTTTCTTTTTCTAGCAGCCTCTGATTTCTTTTTTCTTCTTACACTTGGTTTTTCATAGCATTCTCTTTTACGAACTTCTTGAAGAACCCCGTTTCTTGCGCATTGTCTTTTAAATTTCTTTAGCGCTTCTTCTATATTTCCATTAACTTTGATTTCTGACATTTATTAATTCCCCTCCTTCCGGCGTTTAGAACACTGTATGTGGGATTTCATCCTTTATACGCTAATCATTATACATTATTTTCCTATTCTTTGTCAAGCCTTTTATACTAATAAAAATATATTTTTATTGTTTTATACTTCATATGGTATTATTTGATGGGTCTTTAAAGATTTTTGTACATCAATTATTCTTTGATTTTTTGATCCTCTAAACTTCAAATTCAAATCTTTTTTATCTTCTTCAAATTTTCCATCAACTATAACATCTATATATGACATTAATTCTTTTGTTTCTGGCCAATTTTCAAACATATTACCTTCTACATCTTCATCAAATTTATATCCTGTATAACACCATATATTTTTATCTGGGAATTTTTCTTTTACCTTTTTAACTAATGGTAATAATCCTTTTTGATTTGAATATTCTAATGGTTCTCCACCTAAAAGTGATAAACCTGAAACATATGGATGATCTAAATCATCTAATATTCTATCTATTTCTTTTTCTGTAAATTCTTTTCCATAATTAAAATCCCATGCTTGTGCATTAAAACATCCTTTACAATGATGATTACATCCACTTACAAATAATGATACTCTAACTCCTTTTCCATTTGCTACATCTGCTATTTTTATGTCTGCGTAATTCATTTTTTCCTCTTTTCCTAGCTAATTTGATTTATACATTCCATATTTTTCCCTTCCAAGTGCTGTATAAAATGCTATCTTTAAATTCTGATTTTCTGATTGAGCAATATATGCATATATATCATCAATCTCGTCATACTTTTTATCCCAATAATTTTGATTTACTACACTATTATATGAAGCATAATAATCTATTAATGGATAATAATACATTATACTTCCATCTGATTTATATGCAATCTGCTTATTAAAATCCAAATTTAATCTTCCAGCAGTTATTGCCCCAACTTCTGAACTATAATTTGTATTACTTACTCCTACATTATCACTATTTTCAATTAAATATTTATCACCGATTCTATGATAAAATCCATCTTTTCCTAAAATATAAATATTTTCTTCTCTAACAACTTCTTTACTTTCAGAATTATTTACAATTGTATATCCATTATAAGTTTTTCCACCAATATCTATTCCTTGTACAAAGCTTATCATAGATATATTATTCATTACTTTTGCCCAATTTTCATCATTAAGTTCTGGCATTTGAAATTTTATACTATTTTTTGAATTAAAGTTTGAAATTGCTATCGCTAAATTTGTTCTTATTTTATTTTTTATAATTGCTAATCTATGTTGATTAAAGTTTGATTTCTCACATTCAATATTATTTACTGGATCTGTTCCTGTATTAAAATCAAAAACCAATGTTTTATTTCCACTCCAAACATTAATTTTTTCGCTTTCTCCATTTGAAGTATTTCCATTCTTAGATTTATACTCATTTCCATCTATTATTACATAATCTTGTGCATCTTCATATCTCAATTCTCTTAATGTTACTGATTCTTTTACATCTTTTGTAAATTTATATGCTTCTTTATAATAGTTATATGCAGAATCACTTGCTTCTATCTTATTTTTAAATGACTCATATCCTGATTCTGTGCCAACTTGCGTAGTTGGTTTAAGTTCCATCATGTTTCCATTTAAAAAATATATTATTCTATTATTATTTTCATCTAAATAATATTTAGTTCCATTGTATCTAATATATTCGTAATATCCTTCATTTAGTGTTCCAATTGCTGGTAAATGTTCTTTTAATTTTGTTCCCTTTCCTATTGTTACTCCATTATATTTTATTGAATCATCAGTGACATTAGTTATCCCATCAATTAGATACCCTGACCTATCCCAATATACTCCATCAACTATTCCTTTAATTGATATATGATTATCTAACGAATATGTTATTACTACATCTGTATTGTCTTTTACATATTCTGCACTATATGTAATATATGGTTTTAATCCAAATATATTTTCACCATTTTGATCTAAATTACCTTCTAAATGATTTTGATTATTAAATTTTGAATATATGTAAAATCCATCATACATTGTGTAAACAAGTGCTGGAATATATTCATTCATCTCATCTTCTGAAAATCCATTCATTCCAAATACTGATTTTATTGATGATTTAAATGTCGATATAGATGCTTCTATATCTCTTATTTTAGAATTTGCAATATCTGATGTCGAACTATTAGCTGTATTTATTTGAAATGCTTTTATTGCATCACTCGTTGCTGCAGTCAATTTCATATCATATTCAGTTTGAAGTGATATTGTGCTTATTTGCATTTGAGTATATGCTCCAAGTACTATTGAAATTGGTAATATTATTATTACAAATATAATTGCTAAATCTTGAATTCTCATAAGTGCTCCTCTCTTATTGTATATCTTCCGTTCTTTTTATACTATATAATTACTACAAATCTCATTTTTTGTCAATAGAAATCTTTGGAACAATCTCTTGTAATTATTGACATTTAGGCAAAAACTAAGGGAAAGAAAAACTTTATTATTTTTCTTTCCCTTTATTATTTTTATTCTTTAAAAATATTATCGAATTCTTCTCCTTCGATTTTTTCTTTTTCCATTAATACTCCTGCAACTGCATGAAGTTTATCAACATGTTCTGTTAATATTTTTACTGCTTTTTCATATGCTGTTTGAACAATTCTTTTTACTTCTTCATCTATTAATGCTGCTGTTTCCTCTGAGTAGTCTTTTGTTTGAGCAAAGTCTCTTCCTAAGAATACTTCTCCTTCTCCTCCACCAAACATTACTGTTCCAACTTTTTCACTCATTCCATATTTTGTAACCATATTTCTTGCTATTTGTGTTGCTCTTTCTATATCATTGCTTGCTCCTGTTGAAATATCATTTAATATTATTGCTTCTGCAACTCTACCTCCAAGAAGTGATACTATGTTTTCTTCCATTTCTGTTTTTGACATAAATGACTTATCTTCTGTTGGTCTATACATTGTATATCCTCCAGCCATACCTCTTGGTATAATTGATATTTGGTGTACTGGATCTTGTGTTGGTAAATATCTACTTACAACAGCATGACCAGCTTCATGATATGCTACTAATCTGTTTTCTTTTTCACTTCTTACTCTTGTTTTCTTTTCAGGCCCCATAGTTACTTTTACCATGGCATCTTCAATTTCTTTCATTCCTATTTCTTTGTAATTTCTTCTTGCTGCCAATAATGCTGCTTCATTTAATACATTCTCTAAATCTGCACCAGCAAATCCTGATGTATTTTTTGCAATTACTTTTAAATCTACATCATCTGCTAATTTTTTCTTTCTTGCATGTACTTCAAGAATTTGTTCTCTTGCTTTTACATCTGGACTTCCAACTACTATTTGTCTATCAAATCTTCCTGCTCTTAATAATGCTTTGTCTAATACGTCTGGTCTATTTGTTGCTGCTAAAATGATAACACCTTCATTATCTGAGAAACCATCCATTTCTACTAATAATTGGTTTAATGTTTGTTCTCTTTCATCATGTCCTCCACCTAAACCAGCACCTCTTTGACGTCCTACTGCATCTATCTCATCTATAAATATAATACATGGTGCATTTTTCTTTGCTTGTTCAAATAAGTCTCTTACTCTTGAAGCTCCAACACCAACAAACATTTCTACGAAATCTGATCCACTTATTATATAAAATGGAACTCCAGCTTCTCCTGCTACTGCTTTTGCTAATAATGTTTTACCAGTACCTGGTTGACCAACTAATAAAACTCCTTTTGGTATTCTTGCTCCCATGTCTGTAAATTTCTTTGGATTTTTTAAGAATTCTACTATTTCTTGTAATTCTTCTTTTTCTTCATCAACACCTGCAACATCGTCAAATGTTACTTTGTTTTTCTCACCAGCATTTACCATTCTTGCTCTACTTTTTCCAAATGTCATAGATTTTGTTCCATTTTGATTATTTCCACTCATCATTATAAACCAAAATACTAAAAATATTGCAAGAAGTCCAAATGGTGTTATAAAACCTAATGCTGTTACCCATATTGATTCTTTTTCTTCCTCTAATGAAAATGCTCCTGTTTTTAAATAATCTTGTGAATATGTCATAAAACTATCTAAACTTGGTATACTTACTTCTTTTTCTAATTTAGAATCTTTCATTTTCACTGTTGCTTGTGAGCCTGTTGATGAAATTTTTATTTTTTCAACTTCTCCATTTTCTATACTTGTTATTAATTCTGAATAAGTTATTTGTGAACTTCTATTTTCCATTATTGATGTTATTAATACAATTGCTATTACTCCAATTATTAACCACATCGCTAGTGTTTTTATTCCCTTTTTCAATTTACTACCTACCTTCCTTGTATTATCTATTAATACCATTTTTACATCGAAAACTATAACATACCTTTTTTCTTTTTTCAATAGTTTTTTAGTGATTTTTTTGTGTCTTTTTTGTTACATTTTTCAATGTTTTCTAGGGATACAATGCTTTTTAATCGATTTTTATAAAATTAACTTTTCTATTTTGTACTAATACTTTTAAATTTTTATTTGGCATTAGAAATTTGTTTCCTATATTATTATTACATAATTTTATGATATCAGTTATATTTACTTTTTCTATTCCTTGTGTTGATCCAAATATTTTCTTGGTTGCTATTAATATAATTCTATTTTTTAATACCTCATCTAATAAATTAAATTCTTTCAAGTTTAATTCAATTCTGTTATTTTCTTCTATTACTAATAATTTATTGTAAGTTTCTTGTGCTATTTTTTCTATAAAATTGTCTTCATTTGAAATTACTTCTGATAATCTTGTTATTGTTTCTATTATGTTAGGATTAAATTGTTCTTTTATATATGGTATTACAATATTTCTAATTTTATTTCTTGTATATTCATTTTCAAAATTTGTTTTATCTATTCTTGGTTGCAAATTGTTTTCTTCACAATATTTTTCTATTTCTTGTCTGTCACATTCTATTAATGGTTTAATAAATTTATTTTCTCTTATTGGTTCTATTCCTCTTAAACCAGAAACACCACTTCCCCTAAGTAGATGCATAATTATTGTTTCTACTTTATCATTTTTATTATGTGCAATTCCTATTTTGTTTGAATTTGTTTTTTGTAATATTTCATCAAAATATTCATATCTTACTTTTCTTCCAGCTTCTTCTGTTCCTATTTTTTCATTTTGGGCAATTGTTGGTACATCTATTTTTTTAGAAAAACATTTTATATTATAATTTTCGCAATATTTTTTTACATATTCTTCATCTTCATCTGCATCTTTTCCCCTAATATTATGATTTATATGTACAACATATATTTCAAACTTTATTTCATCTCTTAATTGTCTTAAAATATCTAACATTGCTATTGAATCTGGTCCACCAGATACTCCTAATACTATTCTATCTCCTGAATTTATTAAATTATATTTTTTTATTGTTTCTTTTACTTTTTGTTTCATTTTTTACCTTTCTTAAATTCAAATCAATATCTAAATATGGCAAACCACCCTTGTATTACAACAAGGGTGGTCATTGGATTTTTTAAGGTTATTCCTTATACCATAGCTTGGGCTTCTTCTCTTACAATCAACTTCACTTCATTCAAAATTGCTTTTTTTTCTGTTGCATTTACTACTGAAAGTTTGTAACCAATTGTATATCTATTAGATTTGTACAACGAGTTGATTGCTCCAACAAGCCAAATCATGAAATCATATTGGTCATCTTTTGAAGATGACGACCAATTTTGAAAAACTTTAATTTGCTTGCCTTCATATGGATTCAACTTGATAAGTTGCTCTACCATTTGGTTACTGTATTCATTGCCCATTAATTTTTGTAAAAATTGTTGGAAATTTTGTAACCGATTTGTCGCTTCAGCCATTATGCTACCTCCATTTTTTATAAGTGCTTTTGGCAAACGCATATATTATAACATCTATTTTTTATATTTGCAACTTGTTTTTCATATTTTTAAGAATTTATTTTAATCATCAAATCTTCTTTCTATATTTACAAACTTTGTATAATTTCCCATCCAATATAATTTTACAGTTCCTGTTGAACCACCTCTTTGTTTTGCTATTATTACTTCAGCAATATCTTTTTCTGCACTTTCTTTATTATAATAATCATCTCTATATAAAAACATTACTATATCAGCATCCTGCTCTATCGCTCCAGATTCACGCAAGTCTGATAGCATAGGTCTATGGTCATCTCTTTGTTCTACAGCTCTTGATAGCTGTGATAATGCTATTACTGGAACATTTAATTCTTTTGCTAATACTTTTAATGCTCTACTTATTTCTGATATTTCTTGCTCTCTACTTCCATTTCTCTTATTACTTCCTGATATTAACTGTAAATAATCTATAACAACAAGTCCTATATTTTTTTCCATTTTTAGTTTTCTACATTTCGTTCTTATTTCCATTACAGATATACCTGGTGTATCATCTATATATACTCCCGCTTCTGAAAGTGGTCCTATTGCTTCTGCAAGTTTTGTCCAGTCTTCTTCATCTAATTTTCCTGTTCTTACTTTGTTACTGTCTACCATTGCTTCACTACATAACATTCTGTTTACTAATTGGTCTTTTGACATTTCGAGACTGAATATTGCTACTGGTACATTTGCTCTTAATGCTGCATTTGTTGCAATATTTAATGCAAATGCTGTTTTTCCCATAGCTGGTCTTGCCGCAACCAATATTAATTCTGAACCATGTAGACCTGCTGTTTTATCGTCTAAGTCATAAAATTGTGTTGGTACTCCTGTTACATGTTGTTTTTGATTATATAATTTTTCAAGATTTGTAAAACTTTCTACTAATACATCTTTAATTGGTGTATAGCTTTTTGTATTTTTACTTTGCATTATATCAAAAATCTTTTTTTCTGCCCCATCCATTATATCTTCGACATCTTCTGTTGGGTTATATCCTAATTCTATTATTTCATTTGCTGTTTTTATTAAATTTCTTAATACTGATTTTTCTTCAACTATTTTTATATATTTTTGTACATTTGCTGTTGTTGGAACTTTATCTGGCAAACTTGCTAAATATTCAAATCCACCAACTTGTTCAAATTTTCCCATTGATTCAAGTTCATCTTTTAATGTTATTATATCAATAGGTTCTGATTTACTATATAAGTTTAATATTGCTTGATATATTATTTTGTTGTCTTCTCTATAAAATGCATCTTCTTTTAATACTTCAACTGCTGCCATTACTGCGTCATTATCTGTTAGCATACTTCCTAATACAGCTTGTTCTGCATCTTCATCATGTGGTGGTACTTTTCCTAATTCCATCTTTTTGCCCCCTTATAACAATTTTTATATTTATGATATAAAATTTGTTAAATGAAATTTATCCAATTACATCTACTCTTATTTTTCCTATTACACCTTCAAATAGTTTTATTGAAACTGTATGTACTCCTAATGTTTTTATTGTTTCTTTTAAATCTACTTTTTTCTTATCTATTTTTATACTATGTTGTTTTTCAAAAGCATCAGCTATATCTTTTGCTGAAACTCCACCAAATATTTTTCCATTTTCTCCTGCTTTTACTTGTATTCTTAATGATATTTTATTCATTTTTTCTGCTAATTTTTGTGCTTCTTCTTTTTCTGTGTCTTTTTTGAATTGTTTTGAAGAATTTTGTGCTTGTAATTTAGCCATATTTTCTGCATTTGCTTCTACTGCTAAATTTTTAGGGAATAAAAAATTACGTACGTATCCGTCTGATGCATTTATTACTTCATCTTTTTTTCCTACTCCTTTTATGTCTGCTTTTAATATTACTTTCATACTAATCACTTTCCTTTCATGACTTATATTGTACTCTAAAATAGCAAAAATAGCAAGTAAAACTTGCTATTCTTTTGTTTATATTCTATATAAATAATGACATATATGCTATCTTTTTTGTTCCTTCTCTTGAAATTTTGTTTTCTACAATTTCTTCATTTGTTTTATATCTTCCTACTAATTCTTTTTTTGCATATTTTTTCATATTAATTACAAATTCTTCTGGTATTTTCTTTCTATCTTCTTCTGCAACTAAATTGTACCAGTCTAATGCTTCTGCAAATCCTATTTTTTCTTCTTCACTTATTTCACTCATTATAGCTCTGGCTCCTCTCTTTTATCATTTGTAGTCTTTGATTTCTTTTTCATTATATCAATTGATTCATTTGCTTTTTCACCCTCTGCTAATATTTCTTCTTTTGTAATGTCTGGATATTTTGCTTTTTTCTTCATTGCTGTATATAATGAAAATACCCTTTTTACTCCTGAATATCCATAATCTTTTTTTACTTCTCTTAACGCTTTGCCAAATATTTCCTTATCTCTTGTAAGCATAAATATTATGTGTAATATATCCCCTTCTTCATAATTATATCCTTTATATTGTTCATTTTTAGTATGCATTATTCCATATATTACACCATCTGCTAACGATTTTTTTCTTCCATTTTTTTCAAGATAACTATCTAATCTCTCATATTTTTCCTTAATATCTTTATTTTCCGCTTTTATTTTTTCAAAATCTGTTGTAATATATGTCATATTATTGGCTTGCCCTATTGGTTCTAATATAAGATTTCCGTCAATATATATAGCAAAATATTTTACACTATCGTTTTTTTCGTGCATTGGGTCATTATGGCTTCCTCCCCTTGATATTATTGCATTCGAAATTTCTACTTGTTGCACTCTTCCTAATTGTTTGGCAATGTCTAATTGCCTTGCAACATCCATTAATAATGAAACCTTTTTATTTTCATGTTCTTGTTTACTTAATGATGCTTTATCTTTTCCTTTATATTCACATTTTACCATTCTTCTTATTGCTTTTTCTCTTTCGACTAAATCTGCTGGCAATACTTCTTTTGTTCCAAAACAAAATCTTTCAAAATGTGCATTTGGATCAAATATAACTTTAGTCATACCTGTTTTGGGATTCTTAGCTACTATTTTCATTTTTGTTCTTCCTCCATTTCTTTTATTTTTCTCATAATTTCTTCTTTAGTACTTGGTATTGGATAATTTTCATTTGTTGCATTTTCTACATTCACAATATATTGAACATCTTGTTCTGATTTTTCTTCCATAAAATAACTTCCATATTTTTTGGCAAATATATCTCCATTTGCTCCAAGTGTTGCCATTAAATTAGCTGGTATTACTTTCTCTCCTATATCCTTCAAGAACTGAGCTCTTGCATATAATGTTTTTAATGGTATTGTTAATATTTTACAACTCATTCCAAATGCTTGTGATGTTACTCCAAATTGATCAAATATTTGTTTTTTTAATGCTAAATCTTCTTCTACATTTTGAATATATATATCATAGTTAAATCTTTGTAACCATTCTCCCAGCTTTTGTTCTTGTTTTTCTGTTATTCCTACTTGTGTTTGTAAAAATGTTGATACAACTGGATTTGCTTTATGTGCTTTTGAATTACTTTTTGCCTCTGTTTTTGATTGTTGTTGATTTGGCATATTCTCTGATTGTTTTGCTTTCTTCTCTTTCTGTTCTTGTATTTCTTTGTTTATTTCTTCTACAACTGTATTTCTTAGATTATTATTTCTATCTAAAAATACATATTCATTACAAATATTAGTTAATGTCTTACCGCTCATACTTTCGAATTTTGACCTTGGCATTCCTAAATTTGATATATTTGTTGGCTTTCCAACTGATTCACAATATCTCTTTTTAGCATATAAAACTGCTGGAGATGTTTGCATTAATGTTCTATTTTTTAATACATCTTTTATATCTATTCCACATGATGCTAATATTGCTTTTTTTCTTATTAAATCAGTCAAACTTATTTGGCTTCTTTCAATCAATTTTATTAATTCTTGTGTTTCTTTTTCTCCGCAACCTACTATATTTCTAAATTGATTACTATTAATTTCTATTGTTTCATTTCCTTCTCTATATCTCCAATATTCATTTACAAGCTCCTGATATTCTCCACGCCTTATCAATTCTTGTAAAACTTGATTTTTATCTTTATTCACTAAACCTTCGAATTTTTCTTTTACAAAGTCTATATCTTCATCAATAATTTTCAACAAATTATCTCCGTTTGGATTAAATTGCCATTCTATCTTTTTTTCACTAATTCCTCTTTGTTTTGCTTGTTCCTTTACTTTTTTCTTTGTTTCTTCATCTTGTATATATCTTGCATTTTTAAAAACAAATTCAAACTCTTTTCCTTGTCTTATTAATTCTTGTAAAACTTGACTTTTATCTATATAATATAACCCTTCGAATTTTTCTTTTACAAAGTCCAACTCTTTTCCTTGTCTTACTAGCTCTTGTAAAACTGGACTTTCATCTTCAGGATATACCCCTTCCAATTCTTCTTTTACAAAGTCCAACTCTTTTCCTTGTCTTACTAGCTCTTGTAAAACTGGACTTTTATCTACAGAACTTAACCTTTCGCATTTTTCTTTTACAAAGTCCAACTCTTTTCCTTGTCTTACTAGCTCTTGTAAAACTTGACTTTTATATTCATCATATAAGCTTTCGTATTTTTCTTTTACAAAGTCCAACTCTTGTTCTTGTCTTACTAGCTCTTGTAAAACTTGACCTTTGCTTACATAATATAACTCTTCGTATTTTTCTTTTACAAAGTCCAACTCTTTTCCTTGTCTTATTAATTCTTGTAAAAATTGACTTCCGTTTATATAATCTAAGTCTTCGTATTTTTCTTTTACAAAGTCCAACTCTTTTTCTTGTCTTACTAGCTCTTGTAAAACTTGACTTTTATCTTTATTCGCTAAACCTTCGAATTTTTCTTTTACAAAGTCTATATCTTCATCAATGAATTTTGACAAATTATCTCCGTTTGGTTTAAATTGCCATTCTATCTTTTTTTCACTAATTCCTCTTTGTTTTGCTTGTTCCTTTACTTTTTTCTTTGTTTCTTCATCTTGTATATATCTTGCATTTTTAAAAACAAATTCAAACTCTTTTCCTTGTCTCACTAGCTCTTGTAAAACTGGACTTTCATCTTCAGGATATAATAACTCTTTGAATTTTTCTTTTACAAAGTCTAGCTCTTTTCCTTGTCTTACTAGCTCTTGTAAAACTTTACTTTTATCTACAGAACTTAACCTTTTGAATTCTTCTTTTACAAAATCCAACTCTTTTCCTTCTTTTACTAGCTCTTGTAAAACTGGACTTTCATCTTCAGGATATACCCCTTCCAATTCTTCTTTTACAAAGTCCAACTCTTTTCCTTGTCTTACTAGCTCTTGTAAAACTGGACTTTTACCTTCACTATATAAGCTTCCGCATTTTTCTTTTACAAAGTCTAGCTCTTTTCCTTGTCTTACTAGTTCTTGTAAAACTTCACTTTTATCTTCAGAACTTAAGCTTTTGAATTTTTCTTTTACAAAGTCCAACTCTTTTCCTTGTCTTATTAATTCTTGTAAAACTTTACTTCTGTTTATATGATAATTTAAGTCTTCGTATTTTTCTTTTACAAAGTCCAACTCTTTTCCTTGTCTTATTAATTCTTGCAAAAATTGACTTCTGTTTATATAATCTAAGTCTTCGTATTTTTCTTTTACAAAGTCCAACTCTTTTCCTTGTCTTATTAATTCTTGTAAAACTTTACTTTTAGATTCACCATATAAGCTTTCGCATTTTTCTTTTACAAAGTCTATATCTTCATCAATAATTTTTAACAAATTATCTCCATTTGGTTTAAATTGCCATTCTATCTTTTTTTCACTAATTCCTCTTTGTTTTGCTTGTTCCTTTACTTTTTTCTTTGTTTCTTCATCTTGTATATATCTTGCATTTTTAAAAACAAATTCAAACTCTTTTCCTTGTCTCACTAGCTCTTGTAAAACTGGACTTTCATCTTCAGGATATAATAACTCTTTGAATTTTTCTTTTACAAAGTCTAGCTCTTTTCCTTGTCTTACTAGCTCTTGTAAAACTTTACTTTTATCTACAGAACTTAACCTTTTGAATTCTTCTTTTACAAAATCCAACTCTTTTCCTTCTTTTACCAATTCCTGTAGAAATTTTCCTTTAGCATATCCTCCATTTAATTTTTGAAAAGTACTTTTTATAAGTTCACTTGATAAATTCATATTAGTATATATACCATTTAAATTTTCTCTAGTTTCCAATTCTCCATATAATGTTTGATACATTTTCCCTAATCCTTGTTCATCATTTGTGTCAAAATCCAAATCTTCCAAATGAATCTCTGTAGCATCTGTTATCCCATTTAATCTTGAAAAATCTCTTCCATCTGTTAGACGTTCATATGCTCTTCTTGACAATGTTTTTGGTGCTTGTACATCATGTAATTGATTTCTTCTTTCTATATACTCTTCTCCAAGCTTTTTTCTTCCTCTAACTTCATATCCATCTGTGATTTTTGATGTCTCACTTTGATATTCATCTGGTAAAATTCCATATATTGTACACCCTTCAAAATTACATTGTGAAAAATCTATTATTCTTTTAGTTATCGCTCCTGTTTGTTCTGTTTGATTTTCTAAGATACTATTTAAATCTAATGTTATTCCTGTATTAGCAAAATTTATTGAACTTATAACTTCATCATCATTTTCTGGATGACTTAATATAAAACCTCTTAATATAACATCATTTAAATCTTCATTAGATAAATCTATATTAGGTACTTGAATATATGCCTCTCCCTTTTCTCCATTAAATTCATATGGTTCATTGTTATCTCTATATTCAAATACATATCTTAGGCATTCTACACCTGTCATTTCCATAAATTTTTCTTTTGAAATTAATTCTTCTTTATCTTCTTTTACAGAATATTGTGCTATCTGTTCTAGTTGTTCATATAAATATTCTTTTGCATTCTCATCCATATTACATTTCTCCATTCAAAATGTTATTTATTATTTCTTTGTCTTCTATTCCGACCAATATTGGTTCAGAGATTAAAGTTTTTATAAACTCTACTTTATTTGTAATTACTTCACTTATATTTTTTAAACTTCTTTCTATTTTTTCAACACTCAATTCAAATAATGATGTATTTTGTTTAAATATATAAAATTGTTTTTCTGTATCAATCTCATATTTTTCAAATATTTTTATTATATCTTTAATATTCATTTCTTGAGTTAATATATATGGATTATTATATATTATTTCTTTTATTATTTTTTCTTCTTTTAATACGTTTTCTAATTCATTTATTTTTTCTAAAATTATCATATTTTCAATATATAATATTTCACTATTTTGAGTTATAATTTTTGAAAATTCTAATTTTGTATATTTATACTTCAATAAAATATTTATATTTTTTCTAAAATTTTCTACTTCTATTTTACTTATATCTATTTTTTCAAATATTTCATTTTCACATCCTATTTTTATTAATATTTCTCTAATAGATTCTTCTTTTGTTTTTATTTTCTTCTCTTGTGGTACAATTATTTCTTTTCTATAATTAATTTCTTCTATTTTTTTATTACTAAAATCAATATCTTCATTATATTCTTTATGTGCTTCTATCATTTTTAAATTTGGTTTAAAAATTCTTGCTATTATCTCTTTTATTTTTTCTATTATTTTCATTCGTTTTTCCTCTTTTTTCTTATAATAATACAATTTTATTATATAATATCATATTGTTTTTGTAAACGTATTCTATAAAAATAATTCTACAAAAAAGTACCCAGTATAATACATCATTTCTATGTATTACACTGAGTACAATTTATTCTTTCTCTTCAAAATATTCATTAATTTTAGAAATCAATTCTTGTTTAGCTTCATCTATTGTCACATTTTCAAGCTGTGCACCAGCAAGAGTAATATGACCTCCTCCACCTAATTTTTCTAATATCATTTGAACATTTACATCTCCTATTGAACGTCCGCTTATACAAACTTTTCCATCTTCCATTAATCCTAAAACAAATGATGCTGTTATATTTCCTATTGTTAATAATTCATCTGCTGCTTTTGCACAAATTAAACTTGTTTCTTTTTCTTGGACATCATATATTGATATTCCTATTGAATCTCTTACAATCTCTGCTTTTCTTACTATTTCAGATATTGTATTATAACTTTCTAAATCGCTTTGAAACCATTTTTTTACCTTTATTATATCAACACCACATCTACGTAAATATGCTGCTGCTTCAAATGTTCTTACACCTGTTTTAAATGTGAAATTTTTTGTATCCATCATAATTCCTGCATATAATGCTTCTGCTTCTACTTCTGATAATTCAACTTCATTTTGTGTATATTGAATTATTTCTGTTACTAATTCTGCTGCAGATGATGCATATACTTCTTGAAATGTTAATATACTATTATCTATAAAGTCCGCACTTCTTCTATGATGGTCTATTACAACTATTTTATTTGTTTTGGTTAATAATTCTGGTGATTCAACATAAGTCTTTTTATGTGTATCAACAACTACTAATAATGTTTCACTATCTACTTGTGCTAAGGCATTTTCACTATTTATAAACACTTCTTGATATTGATCTTTTATTGATTCATAAAGATCTTTTATTGATGGAGTTTCTACATTTGCTACAATTTTTGCTTCTTTTCCTAATGTTTTTGCAATTCTATATACTCCTAATGCTGAACCAATGGCATCTATATCTGGGTTTGTATGTCCCATTATCATTATTTTATCATTTTCTTTTATTAATTCTTCTAATGCATGTGCTACTATTCTTGCTTTTACTTTTGTTCTCTTCTCTACTTCTTCAACTTTTCCACCAAAAAATAAATACTTACCATTTTGTCTTATTACTGCTTGGTCTCCACCTCTACCTAATATTACATCCATTGCTGCAGATGCTGATTTATATATATCTTTCTCTGTTTCTCCTTCATTTGATATTGCAATACTTAATGTTAATTGGATTTTATCTTTTCTTACAAGATTTTTAATTGAATCTAATATCGCAAATTTTTCTTCTTTGATTTTTTCTAGATTTTTTTGTTCAAATACATATACATATGTATCTCTATCAGCTTTTACTAATATGCCATTTGTTTCATTTACCCAATCATATATTGTACTTTCTACCTTTGCCATTAATTGTGTTTTTTGTTCAGCATCAACTCTTTGTGTTACTTCTTCATAATTGTCTATCATTATTATTCCAACACATATCTTTTTATCTTCATTTTCTTGCTTTAATTTAAATTTTTCTGTTTCATCAATAAAATATAAAATCATCATGTATTCTGGTGATTTTTTTCTTTCATATTTCTTTGATTTGGCAAATTCTCCTTGAACTGTATATATCTTTTTACCTATTTGTATTTGCTTTGTTACTGATTTTCTCTTTTTATTATCACTTTTTTCAATCTCATCTTTTATATCTATTATTAAATCATCTATATAATTGTCCATATCAATATCTGCAAATTCTGTTACAAATTTTGAGCTTTTCCATACAACATTTCCATTTGTTTCTAATATTACAAGTGGGAATGGTGAATTTATCAAACTACTTTTGGCAGCTGAGTCTACTGTTAATGTTAGGTCTTGCAATTGTTCTGATATTTCACTTTTTCTTTTGTTATTTGCAAAATATGTGTAACATAATATTGCTATATATAACATAATTGATGGTAATATTAATATTGGTCTAAATATTGATATTAATATAAATAATATTAATATTATTACCAAATATATTTTGGTTCTTGATACTAAACTATCAAATACTTTTCTACTATTATTTTCAGACATATTTTCTCCTTTTATACTATTATAGTATACCTCTAAATATGCTATTTGTCAAGTTTTTAGATTATTGTTAATTTTTTTATTATTTCAATTTAATATTTTTTTCGACATAAAAATTATACAAATAAAAACCCGAAAGTTAAATATCGGATTTTTATTTGTATATTAACAATTTAAAATTTGCAATTTTGATTTGAATTCAACAAAAAATTGTTTTCCCGAAAAAATGATATTATCCTTATATAATGGTTATTATTTATTACTGTCATCAATATCATTTTGTGCTTCAATAATTAAATCTTCCAGCTTATCAATAATGGCATAATCCAAGTATCTTCTTGCTCCGCTTCCAAGATGTTCATATTTATCTTTCACCTTTAAAAGCTCTTGCAAATCATTTTTCTTAGCAATTTTTATCTTTGAAACAATTGCTACAATCTCTCCCATAATATTGGTAGCAAGTTCCATATTTTCTTTTTCTTTTAATTCTTTTTGCTTGTTCTCTTCCTTTCTTTTGGCAATTTTTTGTTTAATCATTTCTAAAATTGTTTTCATAAAGTCTCCTCCTATATTCTTTTGGTGATGCTAGTAACATTTATGTAAAACTAAAAGAAAGAGGATTTTCCTCTCACTATTTAGTGATATTCGGAATTTTTTATTTAAAATCCGAAATATTGTATCATATTTCAATATTTATGTCAAAACAATTTGAAATATTTTCTGTAATACTCTTGAAAAAACTTCTAAAACATCGTATAATATAAAAGTATTAGAAATGCGCTCGTAGTTTAGCTGGATAGAATGCAAGGCTACGAACTTTGAGATCGGGGGTTCGAATCCCTCCGGGCGCACCAAAAAAAAACTCTGAGAAATATTTCTCAGAGTTTTCCTTATATATCAATAACTTTAAAAACATTTAACGAATCCATATCAGCAACTCTAACTTGTGAATATGATAAAGTATAATAATTTCCGTTGACAAATATAATTCTTCTAACTTCCTCTTCATAATTATTAGTTATAGTTCCAATTTCACCTTGTAATGTAAAACCATTTTCCAAATCTATTTTATAAATAACTGCTCTCGAATTAGTTTTTAAACCTGATGATGAGTTTATTGGAAATGCCGTAATTCCTTTTTCTTTTGAAAATATTGCTGATTTATGGTTATATAATAATTCTGAATATGTGTATTTACTATCTCCAACAGCTATTTGAAATAATACTTGCGGATTTGTAAAATCTGAAACATCAAACATTACTAATTTAAGTCCATTATTTGTTACTCTGGTTCCATTTTCTTTTGTATCATATCCAAATCCTATTATATGTGTTTCATCATATGGATGTAAATACACACTATATCCAGGAAGTTTTACTTCTCCTAAAATTTGCGGATTTGTTGCATCAGATAAATCTATTACCCAGAATGGATCTGTTTGTTTAAATGTTACCACATATGCTTTACTTCCCATATATCTTACTGAATATATTTTTTCTCCTTCTGCTAATCCTTCAATTTTTCCTATTTCTTCCAACTTGTCATTTAACACATATAAATTATTACTTGTATTTTGATTTGACCATATTTCTCCTGTAGTTGTTGCAATTCTAAAATCGTCACCATTCTCGTCCATTGAAAATTGGTTATTTATTCTTCCTTCAACCTCGCCTTTAGCTTTATATATAATTTTTCCATTATTTAATTCGAATTTCATTAATTTTGTTTTAGTTGCAATAACTTTATAATTTTCATCATATTCAACTCCATTTATTGCAATATACATATTTTTTTCAGATGAATATAAATATGTTCCAGCTCCTAAAAATGTTTGAATATCTGCTTCATTATCTCCATTAATATTGATACCTACTAATATTAAATAATTTGCATCTTCTGTTTCGTCTAAATTATAAATTTTATCATAACTAATACATTTTTCTTCATTAGATATTGCTGTATCAGTATATTTAGGCATATAATCACTTTCATTTAATTCTTCTATACTTTTACAACTAATATCATATCCATATATATTCTTACTTACAGCAAAATATATGTTTTCATCTATCATTCTTGACATTGATGTTATATAAGATCCTTCTAGCATAACATTTCTTATTTCTTTTGGATTGTTTCTATCTGTAATATCATATATTATAATTCCTGTTTTTGATTTGTGTGCTTCACTAACATCTCTAATTTCTGTACTCATTTTTACAGTTTCATTATATAATACATTTCCTATTAAAGCTAATTTATTATTTTGCACATATATTTCTATAGGATAAAAATTTTCTTCCTTAAAATTTATTTCTGATATTTTTTCTGATTTTTCTGCATTTTCAGCATTTATTATTATAAGTCTTTGTTTACTTAAATAATAAATATATTTATCATCTGTTTTTACAATATCTCCTTCATCTACATTTTCAACCTGTACATTTGTATTAGATCTAGTTTCTAACATGTTCGATTTGGCTACATCTATTATACTTTCTTGTACATTAAATAAATATTTATTTTCTACATTTGTAGAATTTTTACTTTTTATAATATTATAAAAATTCTCAAAATTTCCAACAGTTTCTAAATCAATTTTAGCAACTTCTTCTTTTTTCATTTCTTGCAATACTTTAGGAGTTTTCTTTTGTGAAAATACTACTACTGATGATAATGCAACAACAAAAACTGCTGCTATATTTATTATTTTTTTCATTACTTTTTGTCTTTTTATTTTTTCTTCTTTTTGATATTCATCATATTTTTTATAGATTTCATCTATAAATTGCTTATCAGTTTTCATATTTATATCCCTCCTCTAATACTATTTTTTCCAATGCTCTTCTTGCTCTATATATCAATATTTTTACATTTGATGTTGTTTTATTTAATACATGCCCTATTTCTTTATAGCTTAATTCTTCTATATCTGCTAAATATATTGCATTTTGATATTCTAATTTTAGCTTTTGAATTGCATTTTTTAAATTTTCTGCTCTTTCATTTTTAAATACTTTTTCCTCTAGTTCTTCAACATCTTTAATATTTTCATATTCTTTCTCATCTATTGCTACAATTCTTTTTTCTCTCTTTATATAATTTAATGCTTTTGATTTTGCTATTGTATAAAGATATGTTTTTAAAGAATATTCAAATCTGTAATTTTTCTTATGAATTAATACATATAAAAATACATCTTGTGCTAAATCTTCTGCTATATCTATGCTTTTGGTATATCTTTGTATAAAATATATAATTGAATTTTTATGTCTTATTACTATTTCTTCAAAACTTTCATTATTGCCTAATAGAAATTCTTTGTATAGTTCTTTGTCTGTCTTATCTTGCATCTTGAATCCTCCTTTTTCTATTTCTTATACAATCTTATCAAAAAAAAGTTACATCTACAAGAAGAAAAATAAAAGACTACTTCATTTTGAAATAGTCTTTATTTCCACTTATATTTCTCTTTATCTTTTAATTCATTATATATCTCACAAAATCTTTCATATCTACCTTGCGATATTTTTCCATTTTGTACAGCTTGTTTCACTCCACATTTTTCTTCTTTTATATGTGTACAACCAACAAATTCACAATTTCCTAATTCCTTCTCAATTTCAATAAAATATTTATCTAATTCTGAACTTTCTATTTCATTTATTTCGAAACTTGAAAATCCTGGTGTATCTGCAATATATGTATTTTCTTCAATTTCATATAATTTTGTGTCTGTTGTTGTATTTTTACCTTTTTTATTTTTCTTGCTTACTTCTCCTTCTTGAGTTTTATCTGTATCAAATATTGCATTTATTAAACTTGATTTTCCTACTCCTGAATTTCCTGAAAATACGCTTACTTTATTTTTTAATATTTCTTTTACTTCTTCAATTCCTTTATTTTCTTTTGCACTTGTTACAATTACTTTATATCCAACTTTAGAGTATTCTTCTTTTATCTCTATATAACTGTCTTGTAAATCTATTTTATTAATAATAATTATTGCATTTATTCCTAATTTTTCTGCATATGCTAATTGTTTATCTAACATTAATAAATCTGGCTTTGGATGCTTTGTTGATATTACAAATATTATTTGATCTATATTTGATATTTTAGGCCTTTTTATTTCGTTTTTTCTTTGTTCTACTTTTTCTATAATAGCTTCTGATTTTTCTTCATCTGTTACTTGTATTTCTACATTATCTCCTACTAATGGTGTTATTTCATTATTCTTTAATTTTCCTCTTGCATATGCATTATATTCTTTGTTTTCTGTTTTTATTTTATATACATTTGATATATTTCCTATTATTTTTCCTTGCATTATTTATTTGCTTTTCTCCTTATTTTATTATTTTTAAATATAGATTTAACATCTCTTCTGCCTGTTTTGTAACCATTTTTACAAAATCTGTATAATTTCCTGTAAGCGCTCCTGTATCTAAAGCATCATAATACTTATGTCTTTCTTCTTTTCTTATTATAATTGGTGGATATCCATTTTTCATAGCTTCAAAATTCATTAATAATCTTGCTGTCCTTCCATTACCATCTATAAATGGATGAATTTTTACAAATTCTGCATGTAATAATGCTGCTACAACTATTGGATGATATTTTTCTTTCCATTCATCATATCTATATATTAATTTTTCCATTAATTCTGGTACAACTACCGCATCTGGTGGAATATGACTTGCTCCAGATATAATAACATTTTCTATTCTATATCTTCCAGCATTTTCATTATCAATTCCTCTTAATACAATTGCATGAATATTTTTAATATCAGCTTCTGATAATTCATTGTTATCTTTAATTAACTCTTCAAGGAATTCAATCGCTTCTTTATGATTAATTGCTTCTAAATGTTCTCTCATTGTTTTTCCACCAATAGTAATTCCTTCTAATACTACTTTGGTTTCTTTTAATGTCAATGTATTACCTTCAATAGCATTAGAATTATATGTCCATTCTAATTTAAAATTTTCTTCTAATGATTTTAAGGTTTCTTTTGGCAATGGTCTTTTACTATCTAATATTTTTTTCTTTTCATCTAAAGTTTTAAAAAAATCACTTGAAATATCTATGACAAAATTATCTTCTTTAATTTTATACCTTTTATCTATGGGTTTACTTGTTTCTTCTGGTATATTCCAAACGTTTCCTATTTTTACAGCACCATCTATTCTTTTTTCTTGAATTAATCTTCTAATTCTTCTTTCACTTATATTCCAATTTTCTGATGCTTGTTTTATTGTAATATATCCCATTTATATCACCCCATAAATATTATACCACAAATGGTATATTATAGTCAATAATATTATTCCATTTGTGGTATATTGTTTAGTTTTATTCAATTGTTAATTTATCTGTATTATTTAAATTCATATCAACAGTTTTCTTCAAAATACCATCAATATATACTTTTATTGTAACATTTCCTTTTCCGCTAACACTAACTTGTTTATCAGTAACATTTTCTTTTACTTTTTCATCTGTAACAGTTTCACCATCAACAGTTACCTTTAATTGAATCGTTTCTGGTGTATTATCAACTTCAACCTCTTTTTGAATAGTTGTACTTGTTGTTTCACCTTTTACACTTTCTGTAACTGGCTTTTTAATTTTATCTTGATATCCTGTTATTGATTTTACATTTATTGTTACTGTTCCTGTTTTTGTTTCAGCAATTTTATTTACTGTTAAAGTTATTGTTGAACCTTCATCAACTGTTTCACCAGATTTTATACTTTGATTTAAAACAACTCCATTATCCTTTGTTTTATCCTCAGTATATTCAATTTCAACAACTAAACCTTTTTCTTCTAAATTTTTCTTTGCTGTTTCTACATCAACACCATATAAAGATGTTACAACAACTTGTTTTATTCCAGTTCCAATGCTTATATATACTTTTACTGTATCTCCAGCATTTACTTCTGTTCCTTCATCTGTTTCTTGTTTTGTAATATATCCAGCTTCAATCGTTTTGCTTGTTTCTTCTACAAACTCAAGTTTTAATTTAGCATCTTTTGCAGATTTTTCAGCTTCTTCTTTTGTTGTTCCTACAAATTTTGGAACTTTAGTTTTTTCTGTTCCTAAGCTTACAATTACTTTAATTTCAGATTTTTCTTTTACTGTTCCATTTTGAGTATATTTTGGATTTTGTGAAATTATTTTTCCAGCTTCTACATCTGCACTATATTCAGCTTCTCCTTCTGAATATACTAATTTACTATCTTGAACTAATTTTTTTGCTTCATCTACTGTTTTTCCAACTAAATTAGGAATTGGTACATCTTTTGCTCTTGTAGCATTTGCTATTCCTAGAGTTGTTCCTAAACTTAATACAAATAATAACATTAGTCCTACAATTGTTGATAAAGCCTTATGTTTTTTTACAAATGTAACAAATTTATTTTCTTTTTTCTTTGCAGTTGCTTTTGGACCTCTATTATCATCTTGAATTGTTGATATTCTTTGTGTTGGGGCATCTACATATTCATTATTATCTACAAAATTTCCTTGTGGTTCTTTTAATGCTCTTTTTAAATCTATTAACATTGCAGTTGCACTTTGATAACGTAAGTTTGGATCTTTCTTTAATGCTTTCATTATTATATCATTTACTGCGATTGGAATATTTGGATTTGCAACAATTGCTGCAATTGGTTCTTCTTGCATATGTTTTAATGCCACAGATACTGGTGTATCAGCATCAAATGGTACTCTTCCTGTTAACATTTCATACATAACAACACCTAAAGAATATATATCAGATTTTTCGTCTGTAAATCCTCCACGTGCATGTTCTGGTGAAAAATAATGTACTGATCCAATAGTTGTTCCAAATGCTGTAATTGTTGAGTTTGATACAGCTTTTGCAATTCCAAAGTCTGTTACTTTTGCAACTCCATCTTCTGTTATTATTATATTATGTGGTTTTATATCTCTATGTATAATATGATTTTTATGTGCTGTTTCTAATGCTGATGCAATTTGAATTGCTATATTTACTGACCATTTCCATGGTAGTGGTCCTTTTTCTTCTACAATTATATCTTTTAATGTTTTTCCTTTTACTAATTCCATTACAATATAATGTAAATTTCCATCAACACCTACATCATATACTGAAACAATATTTGGGTGTGTTATACTTGCTGCAGATTGTGCTTCAACTTCAAATCTTTTAACAAATTCTTCATCTGTTATAAATTCATCTCTTAGTATTTTTATTGCTACATATCTATTCAATACATGGCATTTTGCCTTGTATACTGTTGCCATTCCTCCACTGCCTATTTTTTCTAATATTTCATATCTGTTTGCTAACAATCTTCCTTTTAAATCCATGATTTTTCAATCCTTCCTAGGTTTTTAGCTAACCCATTGATTTTTCTTTTGAAACTTGAAAATTCAAATCGGGTAAATAAAATGTGCCATTACCACACTTTTCTTTTAAATTTTTAATTATATATTTTTTATAATTACAACTGTTATATTATCCATTCCACCATTTTCATTTGCTAAATCTACTAATCTTTGTGGTGCTTTTTCAATATTTCCTGTTGCAATTTGAAAGATATCTTCTTGTTTTACCATATTTGTAAGCCCATCTGATGAGATTAATAAGATATCTTCTTTTAAAAATCCTTTAACTGCTACATCTGGCTCAACAAATGCATTACATCCCAATGCTTTTAATAACATATTTTTCTTTGGATGTACTTCTGCTTCTTCTTTTGTTATTGTTCCATCTTTTACTAATTTTTGAACATAACTATGGTCTGTTGTTAATTTTCTTATAAATGTCTTTCTTATTCTATATATTCTACTATCGCCTATGTGCCCAATATATGCCTTATTATTATATATTAAGCAAACTTCTAAAGTAGTACCCATTCCTTCATATTCTTTATTTTCTCTTGATTTTTCATATACCACCATATTGGCATATTCCATACTACTTGCTACTAGTTGGATAAGACTTTCCCTGTCTTTTGGAGTTTCTTTGAAATTGTTTTCAATATAATTTTTTGTGCATTTTATTGCTAAATTACTTGCAATTTCTCCACCTTTATATCCACCCATTCCATCTGCTAATAGGTATAGTTTTACTTCACTTGATGAATCAGATATATAATATGCATCTTGGTTCATTTCTCTGACTTTTCCAACGTCTGATTTTGCATAAGCAATTATCATATTTCACCTCATATCTTTCTATATGTTTTTAGTTATATCATATATAAAACTTTTTTTCAATTATTTTCACGAATTTTCCATATTATGATTGTAGGTTTTGTCTTCTTAATTGTCCACAAGCTGCATCTATATCTGAACCTAGTTCTCTTCTTATTGTTGCTACTATTCCATGGTCATTTAGATAATCTCTAAACTTAATTATATTTTCATTTGAACTCTTAGTATATGCTCCATTTTCTATTTTATTAATAGGTATCAAATTAACATGACATATCATTCCTCTTAATAAATGAACTAATTCTTTTGCATCTTCTAAATTATCATTATTGTCTTTTGCTAATGCATATTCAAATGAAATTCTTCTATTTGTTTTCGCAATATAATCTTTACAAGCTTGTAATAATTCTTCTATTGGAAATGCATTATTTACAGGCATCATACTACTTCTTTTTTCATTTGTTGTAGCATGTAATGATATTGATAATGTACATTGAATGTTTTCATCTGCTAATCTATAAATTGCTGGTACTAATCCACTTGTTGAAACACTTATATGTCTTGCACCTATATTTATTCCTTTTGGATTATTTATTATTCTAATAGCATTTACAACATTATTATAATTATTTAATGGTTCTCCTATTCCCATAAACACTACATTTGATATTCTTATATTATTGTCTTGTTCTACTGCTAATATTTGTTCTACAATTTCTCCAGATGTTAAATTTCTTACAAATGGAATTCCTGTTGATGCACAGAATTTGCATCCCATTTTGCATCCAACTTGTGATGATACACATATACTATATCCATGATGATAACTCATTAATACTGTTTCTATTGCATTTCCATCTAATAAGTCAAATAAATATTTTTTTGTTCCATCACTTGATTCTAATTTTCTTAAAATCTTAAAATTGCACATTGTATAATTTTCTTTTAATTTTTCTCTTAACTGTAAAGATAAATTTGTCATTTCATCAAATTCTTTAACTTTTTCTTCATATAACCACTTAAATACTTGTTCTGCTCTAAATGGCTTTTCTCCCATTTGAACAAATTCTTCTTTTAGACTATCTAAATTATAATCTTTTATATTTTTCATTATTATTTTTTTCTCCTAATAATCCAATTTTTTTCACATTTTATTGGAAGAAGTATTTTTACTTGTTGACCTTTTACCCCTGGATTTATAAATTCAATTTCTTTGTCTGTTTCTATATCCCACATTTTCTCTATTTTGAATACAACTGGTTCTATATGATGTGGTACTAAAATTTCCATTGTATCTCCAACTTGTAATCTATTTCTTACTTCCATAATTGATTTTTCTTCATTGTATTCCACAACTTTTCCACCAAATTGGTATAACTCATTATATTGATGTCCATCATATTCTTGTATATCTTGATTTTTTCTGTCATTAAAATAAAATGTTGTTAATTCTCTTGTTTTTATTTTTTCAATTTCTTTTAAGTACTTATCAACATCATAATGTGATGGATCTTTTTTATAATCATCTATTGCATTTCTATAAACATTTACTATACTTGCAACATAATATTCTGTTTTTAAACGTCCTTCTATTTTTACACTATCAACTCCCATATCAATTATTTCTGGAAGTTCTCTTATTAAGCATAAATCTTTTGATGAAAATATACTTGTTCCATGTTCGTCCATTTCTATTGGCATATATTGTCCTGGATTGTTTCTTTCTTCTGCATATAAATTATATGACCATCTACAACTTTGTGCACAATCTCCTAAATTAGCACTTCTACAAGCTAAGAAATCACTTAAGAAACATCTTCCTGAATATGCAAAACATATTGCACCATGTACAAATATTTCAATTTCCATTCCTTCTGGTTTATTTGCCATTATATATTTTAATTGTTCTTTATTTAATTCTCTTGCCATTATCATTCTTTTAGCACCATTTTTATACCAGAAATTACATGAGTGTAAGCTTACAAGATTTGCTTGTGTACTTACATTTATTGGAACACTTGGTGCATATTGTTTTAATGTTTCTATTACTCCTCCATCTGCTGCAATTATTCCATCTGGCTTTATTTCTTCTAATTTTTTTGCCATTTCTATTATTTCTGGATATGTTTCATCCCAAGCATATATATTTAATGCTACATATACTTTTTTTCCAATACTATGTGCATATTTTATTGTTTGTATTAAATCATCATCTTGTATTTCTGCTCTTGATCTTAATGATAATGATGCTGTTCCACAATATACTGCATCTGCTCCGTATAAAAATGCTATTTTTGCTTTTTCAAATGATCCTGCTGGTGCTAATAATTCTATTTCTTTCACTTTATTTCTTTTCCTTTCTTTTTTCACGATAGCACATTTTGTGCCTAATAATACAGGTTAAATTATACTCCATTTATGGATTATTGTCAACTTAATAAGAATTGCATTTTTGTATTTTTATTGCATAAAAAAATTCTAGAATTTTTTCTAGAATTTCTTATTGCTTATTTCTTTACATATATTCTTTCATCTGAATCATGCATCATAATATATGTTGGTATCTTTAGTAAGTTTATGTTTTTTTCAAATAATTCAATAACTAATTGTCGTATACCATCATACAATTTATTTTCATTTTCTATTGAAGCAAATTCACTTTCTTTAGCCTCAACATTTGATAAGTCTTCATCATCAAGAATTACACAAGTTCCATTATCATTATTCTCATTTATCATTGTATATCCAACAATGCTAATTGAACCATAATCAAAAAATATTTGAACTTCAAGACTTTTTACATTATCATCTATTTTTATATTTTTTAAGTTCTCACAAACTTTTTCTTCATTTTTTTCAAGTGTTTCCTTAATTTTTTTTAAATATTCTTCCATATTATCAATCCCTTTCATTAAATTATAAACTTTAAATATATAAATAATATTATCTCTAATATTAATATTGTTGGCATTCCAATTGTAAACTTTAGTTTTTTGGTTTTATGTCTAAATATATACATTCCAGAAATTGTTCCAATTCCTCCACCTAATAATGTGATTAAAAATAATGTATTTTCTGGAATTCTCCATCTTCCTTTTTTTGCTTTTCTTTTATCTGACCACATAACATAAAAGCCTATTAAATTTATTATTATTAAATATATTACAAAATTTTTAGTTGTAAATAAATTAAATTCAGCTAAATTTTCCATATTTTATCCTTTTCTATTAAACATTAAACTTAAATACTACTATATCTCCATCTTGCATTACATATTCTTTTCCTTCTTGTCTAACAAGTCCTTTTTCTTTTGCAGCAAGCATTGAGCCTTCTTTCATTAAATCATTATATGATACAACTTCTGCTTTAATAAATCCTCTTTCAAAGTCTGAGTGAATTTTTCCAGCAGCTTGTGGTGCTTTTGTTCCTTTTGTTATTGTCCATGCTCTTACTTCAGTTTCACCAGCTGTAAGGAATGACATTAATCCAAGTAAATCATAGCTTTTCTTTATTAATTTGTCTAATCCTGATTCTTCTAATCCAAGAGCATCTAGCATTTCTTTTTTGTCAGAATCATCTAATCCTGATAATTCTTCTTCTATTTTTACACATAATGGAATTACTTCTGCATGTTCTTTTGCAGCATATTCTTTTACTTGTTTTACCATTTCTTCATCATCTGCTGTTTGAATTTGCTCTTCAGATATATTTGCAATATAAATTATTGGTTTTGATGTTAATAAAAACATGTCTTTTACTAATTCTTGTTCATCTTCATTACATTCTACAGCTCTTGCTGGAATTCCATTATTTAAGTTTTCTTTTAATTTTTCAATTAAGTCTATTTCTGCTTGATATTTTTTATCTGCTTTTAAATTTTTCTTTGCTTTATCTAATCTTTTATCAAGTGTTTCTAAATCTGCAAATATTAATTCTAAATTAATTGTTTCTATATCTCTTAATGGATTTACACTTCCATCTACATGTATTACATTTGGATCTTCAAAACATCTTACAACTTGGCAAATTGCGTCTACTTCTCTTATGTGTGATAAAAATTTGTTTCCTAATCCTTCACCTTTGCTTGCTCCTTTTACCAATCCTGCTATATCAACAAATTCTACTATTGCTTTTGTTATTTTGGCTGGATTATACATTTTTGCAAGATTGTCTATTCTTTCATCAGGTACTGCTACAACTCCTACATTTGGTTCTATTGTACAAAATGGATAGTTTGCACATTCTGCTCCTGCTTTTGTTATGCTATTAAACATTGTACTTTTTCCTACATTTGGTAAACCTACTATTCCTATTTTCATTTTATCACATTTCCTTTTCTTTTTA
This sequence comes from uncultured Clostridia bacterium, assembly GCA_934141555.1. Classification (GTDB taxonomy): domain Bacteria; phylum Bacillota; class Clostridia; order TANB77; family CAG-508; genus CAG-269. Next base: position 37,529 of record CAKPCK010000011.1, read on the forward strand.
TTTTACACATATTTTATTATAATACCAATTATTACTTTTGTAAATATATTGTTTTATTTTGTCAAATTTATATTGACTTTTTATATTTTAATTTGATATACTATGTTCAATCGTTAAAACTCCTTTGGTTGGGTGCATAAATTAGTAATTGACTATTTTGCATTTCAACTACTAGTTTATGCGCCTAACATTTCTCTCAAATGTTAAGTGTAAATCTAAGTAAAGGAGGTATATGAATTGAACACAAAAGATATTAATAGCAATGATATTGCTGTGAAATACTTAGGTAGATCTTTGATTGTTTTGATTGTTGGTATTGTTTTTTGTTTTCTAGCAAGTCTAGGGTACAATACATACTTTCGACTTTCACAAAAAGAAATTGAAGTTCATGCCGAGAACTCCAATTCACAAAATACAGCGATTATTGAGAAATGAGTTTAACTCATTTCTCTTTTTTTATATTTTATACTTATTATCTTCTTTTGTCAACCCAAATCATATTACATTTGTATTACAAAAACATTACAATATGAATATTCTTTATGTATATAATTATACTATATTTTTATACAAAAATCAATATATTTTACTTTCTTGTGTCCATACACCAATTTGTCACAAAAAAACATTCAATTTTTAAAGAAAAGAAGAAATTACTTTATTTTTTTATAACCTCTTCTATTTCCTTCATTAATTATTTACTTCTTCTGGTGCTTCAACAGGGCAAACACCTGCACATGTTCCACATCCTATACATGCAGATTCATCTATAACAAAACAAGTTTCTCCTTGTGATATACATCCAACAGGACAATTTGCAGCACATGCACCACAGCTTATACATTTATCACATTGTATTCTATATGCCATTACATTCACCACCTTTCACTAATTTTCTTCTTCTATTTTATCTTCTTCTAAATTGTCTTCTTCTATTTTTACATCTTTTATAACTTTTATGTCTTTTACTTCATATCTTTTTTGTTTAAATATGTCTCCGTCTTTTATTCTAACTCTAACTACTTCTTTTAATGTTTCAACATTATCAACTTCTCCAACACCATCTGGAGTTTTTACTATTGCTCCTACATGTGGTAATCTTTTTTCTTTTTCTTCATATACTTCTTGTTCATATTTTAAACAACACATTAATCTACCACAATTTCCTGAAATTTTTGTTGGGTTTAATGAAAGATTTTGTTCTTTTGCCATTTTTATTGATACTGTTTCAAAGTCTCCTAAAAATGAACAACAACATAATTCACGTCCACAAACTCCATTTCCACCAATTCTTTTTACTTCATCTCTTACACCTATTTGTCTTAGTTCTATTCTTGTCTTATATGTTGCAGCTAAGTCTTTAACAAGTTCTCTAAAATCTACTCTTCCATCTGATGTAAATGAAAATAATATTTTACTATTATCAAATTTATATTCTACATCTGTTAAAGTCATGTCTAATTTATATTCTTTAATTTTTTTATTACAATATTCAAATGCTTCTTTTTCTTTCTTTTTTAAGTCTTCTGCATGTTTTAAATCTTTGCTTGATGCAAGTCTTAAAACTTTTTTCAATGGTGAATTTAATTTTTCTTCATCTATCATTCTTCCTGGAATTATTACTTCTGCAATATCTTCACCTTGTGTTGTTTCAACAATAATATATTCACCCTTTTGGACTTCTAGCCATTTAGGATCAAAAAAATATATTTTTCCTAATCTCTTAAATCTAACTCCTACTATTTTTTTCATTCATTACGTCCTTTCTATTTTCGAAATAGATAACTTATATTAAATAATAAATTATCTATACACATATCATAATTGCTATTTGCTTTTAGTCTTTTTTTAGTTTCTTCTACAATGTCTATCGCATTTATGTATCTTAAATCTTCTTTACTTAATTTTAATAATAAAACATTCATATATTCTAAAACAGAGTAAATTTCTTCTTTTGCTTTATATATTTCTTCTGACATTTTTACAATATCTATTATATCTTTATTTTTAAAACTTTTTAATATATTTTCAATATTTTCATATAAAGTTTTATTTTCATTTAGTTTTAATGCTTTTCCTATACTACCTTGTGAAAGATTTATTATACTATCATCAATCTCTATTTCTGGATAATTTTGTTTTATATATTCCTTTACTTTAGAAATTTCTAAATTTTCAAAATGTATTCTTGTACATCTTGATTTTATGGTGCTTAACATATTATCTTCATTTGAACATATTAATATAATTGTTACATATTCTGGTGGCTCTTCTAATGTCTTTAATAAGCAATTTTGTGCTTCTGATGTCATAGTATCACTATCATTTATTATATATACTTTATTATCTGATACTATTGGTTTTTCTGCTACTTTTCTTTGCATTTCCCTTATTTGATCTATTTTTACTTTTCCATCTTGTGGTTCTATCATCATAAAATCTGGATTATTGTTAGAGTCAAATTCTATACATGCTTTACATCTACAATTTTCTTCATTTGGTGTTAAACATAGTAATTTTTTGGCAAATTCTAAAGCTATTTTTTTCTTTCCAATTCCTTCTGTTCCCCAAAACAAATAACTATGTGATGTTTTGTTTAATTCTAAGGCTTTTTTTAATATTGTTTTATTTTTTTCGTTTCCAATTATTTTTTCAAACAATTTATACTCCTCCAAATTTGTTTAATGGCCAAAATCTAAATAATACTTTTCCTTCTATTTTTTCTAATGGTATACATCCAAAAGATCTGCAATCTCTGCTTCCTGTTCTATTGTCTCCTAAACAGAATACATAGTTTTCTGGTACTGTAAATCCTGTAAAATTCCCTTCACGTGTTGGATCTTGATGCATATCTGTAACTACCCCTGATTGTAAATAATCTTCTTGTAGCTTTTCTCCATTAATATATACTGCTCCATCTTTTATTTCCACATAATCTCCTGGTAACCCTATTACCCTTTTTATATAACTTGTTTTAGATGTTTCTAATACATAATATGTAAATTTATTCCATAAACCTTGTGGTTCATTATCATATATTGCAACTGGATTTGTTAAATCTATTTCTTCTTTTGATAACCATATTTTACTTGGCGCTTCAAATGTTATTATATCTCCTCTGTTTGGAAGTTTTTTTACTGTTCTTCCAACTCTACTTAGCCATAACCTCTCTCCTTCATGTAATGTTGGAAACATTGATGACATTCTTACTTCTGTTGGTGTTCCTACATAATATCTTATTATTAGTGCTAACCCTACTGCTATTACAAAACACAATATCCATTCTATTGTTTCTTTTATCATTGATTTATTCATTTATCTCTCATTTCCTTCCTTATTAACCATTTATCTTATGATATTACCATTTTTATACTTGTATATTATACATTATATTAACTTTTTTTTCAAGATTAAATATTTTTATTATAAAAATATTTAGCAAAAAAATTTTATTCTATCCATAAAATTTAATAATTATATTGTAAAAAAATAAAATTTACTATATAATACTTTTAGGTGATACAAATGACAAATTTTAGTAGAGATGAATTAAATTCGATAATACATATTCAACAAAATCTTATGAAAATTCTTTTTTGTACTATAAAAAAAATGATAGATTCACTAGATATTACTAGTTCTCATCATTCAAATACTCTATTAGATCTTTTAAATAAATCAAAAAATTCTTTAAAAGCCTGTAACGAAAATATGAATTTAATAAATGATATAATTAGTTGTTATAATAATTCATCAGAAAATTTATTGACTATTTATGAAACAAATATAATAAAAATAAATAATAATACAATAATAATTGAAGATTATATATATGATTCAATTAATTTTTTTGATTTATCAATACAGCCAAAAATTTCAAACATTAATAATACTTCAATTTCATTAAATAATCCTGAAAACGCCAAAAGTGATATTCCAGATTTCATAGAAACTAGAAAAAACACTTTAATTATTTCCGAAACAACTGGAAATATAATATTACCTTATTCTATAAATGATTTAAAGAATAAAAATAAATCATATGAACAAATTATTGACGAATTTTATACACTTCCTATTGATTCATTTAAACCTGCATTTATTGCAAGATTTAGAGAGACTTTCAAATTAGCTCATTATAAAGAAAAAAAATCAGTTATATTTTCTCTAAATTTAGCAACTGAATTAATGTTTAATTATAATTTACATCCGGCAATTATAACAGCATGTAGAAATTTAGATGAATTAGACATTTATTTAGATTGTTTGGAAAATAATGAAACCGAAAAATTTAAATGTTTTAATATAATTTTTGAAGTTCCACCTATATTATCACAAAAAAGCTCTAAACTTTAGAGCTTTTTTCAATTAATTTTATCATCTATTTTTTATAATTCTACTGGCTGTAATTGCAAATTTAATTTATAATACTGTGTATCTTTTTCACTTCCTACAATTGTATCTAAACTATCATTATCTTCCCAATACCATTCTAATGTGAAAATATTTGTTGAATCTTTTAAAACAATTATTTCATCAACATCAAGATTGTCTATTGTTATATAATTTTCTGAATTTCCTCTTATATAAACATTATCAATCTTTAATTTATATTTCATATTAACAATTTTTTTCATGTCATCACTGAATTTCATACTATATTTAACATCTTTTTTTGAAATATTTGCAACATAAAATTGATACTTTCCATAAGATTTTGGTGCTATCATACTTTTTCCGTTAAATTTTTCATTTTTAAATATATTTAGTTTATTATCTGTAACTTCTTTCATATCATTTTCTTTTATCAAAATTGTATCTGGTAAATCTTGGCTTGGTTCTGCTGATGCTTGCTTATATCCAAAACCTATCTTACCCATTTTATATCCAATCAAAAAAAATAACAGTAATAAAATAATAATAATTATTAATAATACTATTATTACTTTATTTTTTGTGTTTTTCTTTTTTTCTTTTTCATATTTCTTTTCTATATTTTCTTCCATAATTTTTCTATTTCCTTCCTGCCTTCATATAATATATTCACAAAAATTTTGTCAACTTTTGTCAATATATTATTAAAGAAAGCTCTATTATAATTAATAGAGCTTTCTTATCTGTTTTTAAGCTAAACTATTAACATTTAACTTTTATTTTTTAATCAACTTGTTCTGCTAATAAATGTGCTGTTACTTTTATTATTGGGGTATTTGTAGCTTTTGTAGCTAAATTTGTATCTGCTGAATTATTTTTAATTTGATCTGCAGTTTCTGTTCCTCTTACAAAAGACCATCTCCAATAAATTGTAGTAGTTTGCTCAGCTTCTGTATTACTTGCTAATTTTTCTGATAAAGTAATTTCTGAAATATCAGTTTTCCAATTCGTTCCATCTGTAGAGAATTCTACTGGAATTGCACTATTATTTTCAGTTGTAAATGATATTTCATATTCAGCTGTTACTTCAGAATCATTTCTTACTTTTATATCAAAACTTCCTTGTGTCCCTGGTGCAATTTTGCCAGATGTAACATCTGTTTCTATACTGTTATCAGTATCTTTTATTGTTTTAAATAAATCAAATGCAACTTCTTCATTTTGAGTTATATCTTTATCATTTAATTTAATAGACCATTTTGCTACTGTAGCACTACTTTCAAAATCTTTTGCAGTTGTGTATTTTGCATATGTATTGGCAACTAAAATTAAAGCAATTAAAGTTATTAGTAATGCGAAAACACCTAATTTTGCTAATCTATTATCTTTTTTCATATTTTCCCCCCTTTCTTTATTTTTTGATTAACACTTTACTTAAAACTTAAGTGTTATAAAATATTATTATAATATTAATAACTATTTTTTCTTGAGTTCCTCATTTTGTTGTTTTAACATTTCTATTTCTTTTTCCATTTCTTTCTGTTTATTTAATTTTTGATTAATTTCTTCTGTATTTTTCCTTGAATCATTCCATCCAATTATTATTAATAAAATAATTGGTATTGATAAACATACCAATATACCAATTGGAGTTTGAATAAATATTGCAAAGTTTCCCAATTTTGGTATATTACATTTGAATACTCCTTCAATTTGTTCTGGTAATATTATTCCTTCATCTCTAGTGTTATTATTATCACCTTTTGTTATATATTTAACTTTATTGTCTTCTATAACAATTTCGTCTATACGATGTGTTATTACTATATCATTACTTTTAAAAGCAATTATATCTCCTTTTTTTAATGTGTTTTTATCAACTTCTTTTACTATTACAATATCTCCAGAAGATATTTGCGTTTCCATTGAACCAGATAAAACTATAAATGGTTTCCAACCAAAAAATGATGGAACCTCATCAGGATGTATATATGAATTTGCTAAAATAACACCACTAATAAATAATATTGGAATTAAGATAAGCAAAGCTATTACACTTAATATTTTCTTTAATTTTTGCATGTCAAATTCCTTCCTTATTTCGTTAATATCTCCTTTATAATATATCATAAATCGACTTACTTGTATATATTTTAAAAGAATGTAATATATTTATAATATTTTTGTAATGTATTTGTAATATTCCATTAAATTTTTTATGGTAAAATTAATTTTATAAATATTACAAATCTCAAAAATGTAGGTGATTAATTTGTATTATACATATATGTTAAGATGTTCTGATAACTCTATTTATACAGGTATGACTAATAATCTTTCTAATCGTTTATCTCAGCATATTTCAAAAGGAAAAAATGCTGCAAAATATACAAAATCTCATAATGTTATTGGCCTTGAAATTGCTTGGAAAACTAAAAATAAATCTTCAGCTTGTAAACTAGAATATCAAATAAAACAACTTTCTAAAAAACAAAAAGAATGTTTAATAAATGGTGAAAAACTTTCAAATTTTTTCAGCGGAAAAATTGATTGTAGAAAATATAAAAAAATACTTAATTTATATTAAATATAAATTAAGTATTTTTAACCAATTAATATGGTGAGCCAGAAGGGATTCGAACCCCCGACCCTTTGCTTAGAAGGCAAATGCTCTATCCAACTGAGCTACTGACTCATGTTTCTTAACACTTAAATATAATATCACAATTTAAGTATTAAGTCAACATTTTTTCGAAAATTTTTACACATTTTTTATTAATCAATTTCAATTTTTTCATTAGTGTCATCAGTTGTTACTGATTTGGGTGCTTTTTCTAGTAGTTCTGGCTTTTTTAAGTATTTATTCAATTGTTTAAATGATGATGCATAATAATGTCCATCACATATTCTTTCATCACCTACAAATGCAATTGTTATACACTTTTCCTCTTTTATTTCATCATCTTCATAAATATAACTTTTCTTCTTTTTTCCCATAGAAAAAAATAAACTTGTTGTTCCAAAATTATATATATGATGATATATACTATCAATTCCAAGTGACCCTACATTTGTTAAAAATACACTTGTATGAAATGGGCTTGCCTTAATTACCGCTTTAGGCATAATTCCATGTTTATCTAGAAATTTTAACATCTTTACTGCAAATAATATCAGAAAATTTGGAACTAAATTTAATATTTTTACAAGATTATCTGTTTTATTTGCTGTTTGCAAATCTTTATTTTTCTCAATTGTTGCATCAACTTTTTCTTTAATTTCTAATATTGTTTCTGTTCCTTTAAATGGTATTTTTACTACAGTTTCTTGCCCATCATCTGTCAAGCTTTTCTTTATTGAAAGAGATACATATATTGTATCTCTTTGATATGTTGTTCCATTCATTACAAATCTATTTAATTTTGGTCTTTCATTTATTATTCTTACTATCGCTGCATATATGATATTCATATATGACATTCTTATTCCTTCTTGTGCTTTTTTATCTATATATTCTTCCATATTACTTAGTGGTATATCTTGTTTAAAATATACTTGTGAATCACTTCTATCAATCATTACAGAAGGTAATATTCTAAAAATTGGCTCTAAATTTTTTACTTTTTTTCCATCGGCTCTATGTCCAAACATTCTTTGCTTCCTTTTCTTAAAAGTCTATGTTTTCGACTAAATTCCTAAAATCTTTGCTTCAACATTAAACATTTTATATTTATTTGTTTTTTCATCTATTCTAAATTCAATTAATGTATTTTCAAGTGTTTCCTCATTTTGTCTTAAATCTGTGGTAAAATATAATTTTATTTGTGGTATTTCTACTTTATTTGTTACTATTTCTTTAAATGCCTCTGCTGTATGTCTATCATCTTCACAAATTAAAATCAGTTGTGGCATTGAAGAATATCCAGAATCTCCTGGTACAAAATTTTCATAAAATTCTTTGTACATCGTCATTTTATCAACTAATTTCTTTTGCCAATCTTGTTCTCTTCTTATGGCTTCAAATAAAAATATTATTGATTTATTATTTTTTGTTAATTTTACAGATCCACCTGTTGCCTTAAATGTTTTTCCAGAAATCTTTGCTTGAATTGTTGGTTTTACAACATAGCTATCAAATGCTTTTACTTTTCTAAGATATGCTATAATTGTTTGATTTCCTGCTAATCTCTTTTTTATCATTGCAACTGGTTTTACATTATCTGTTTGTTGCCATTTACATTCTATTTCTTTTGATGTTAACAAATATTTTCCCATCTTTTCAAGACAATATATTCTATATATTCCCTTTCCTTCATCAGATGTAAAATAATATCTTGTCAATATTTTTGATTTTACTAATTGGTCTAATTTATTATTTAATTTATCTTGTGATTGTGGATTTATTCCTTTCCATTCAAGCATTTGATAAATTTGTCTTGATGTTATAAATTCAAATTCATTTACTAATTCTAGTATTGCAAAATGAATATCTGTTATATGTCCAATATTTATTTTATGTATTATTTGATTCATTGATACATATCCATCTTTTCCATCAAATGTTTTTATTTCACCTTCTCTTATAGCAAATGGTGATACCTGTGCTTTTATTTGGCTATCTTCAACCATATTTAATTCCTCCTTTTGCCAAAACATATTTTTGCTTTAGCTTATATACTTTTTATATTTATAATTATATTATCGTTAGTTTTAATTTCTTTTTCTCTGGTTGTATTTTCTTTATACATACATCAACAGATTGACCATATTGTAAATTTTCATTATATTCTGTCATTCCTACTAAATTTGGAGTTATTTCTATAAATACTCCATTTTTATTTTTTTCAGTATCTCTTACTATTCCTTTAACTGTCATTCCTTCCTGAAAATTTTTTACATTTTCTTCCCAAGTTCCTAAACAATCTTTGTATGATAAATTTATTTTACCTGTTTTTTTATCAATGGATTTTACTTTACATTGTATTTCTTGTCCTATCTTTACTCTATCTTTTGGTGATTTTATTCTCACAACAGATAAATCTTCAATAAAAACAAGTCCAGATTTTCCATCTTCCATTTCTACAAAAGCCCCATATGGTTGCATTCCACTGACTCTTGCATTTACAATTTGTCCTTCTTTTAATTCCATTATTTCTCCTCTGCATTTTTATAATATTTTCTTATGTAACTTGTATTTCAATTATACTTCTTTTTTTAATATTTTTCAACTATTTATTTTCATCTCTTTATTTTATATCAAAATTTTTACTAATCATTAATGTTGCTCTCCAATTAATGTTTTCACTTCAAAACTTTTTAAATATCTCCATTTTCCAAGTTCTATATCTTTTACTCCAATATTTCCTATTTTACTTCTATGTAAAGCTATTACTTTTCTACCAACTGATTCGCACATTTTTCTAACTTGCCTGTTTTTTCCTTCATGTATTGTTATTTCTAACCTTGATATGTCTTTTTCTTCATCTGTTTTTAAAATTTTTACTTTTGCCGGTCTTGTAATATAATCATCTATTTTTACACCATTCTTTAATTGTTCTACTTCTTCATTTTGGATTATGCCCTTTACTGTAACAGTATATGTTTTAGTTATCTCATGTTTTGGATGTGTTACTTTATATACAAAATCTCCATCATTTGTTAAAATTAAAGCTCCTGATGTGTACATATCTAATCTTCCAACTGGTACAACTCTTTCTCTAACTTTTACCAAATCTAATACTTTGTCTCTTCCAAATTGCTCATCAGATGTTGTCACATATCCAATTGGTTTATTTAATAAAATATATACTTTTTTGTCTTCTTGTTTTACATTTTTGCCTTCAAATGTTATTTTGTCTTTTTCAGGATTTACCTTAACACCTAGTTCTGTAATTGTTTTTCCATTTACTTGAACTTTTCCTTGTAAAATATATTCTTCGCATTTTCTTCTTGATGCAATTCCACATTCTGCTAAATATTTTTGAAGTCTTTCTTCCATATTGATTTGCATGATATTAATCATGCTCTCCTTTCTTTTTATGTACTATTTTTATATTTCCTGCATATTATATATTAATTCCTTTTACTTTTCTAAAAGGCTTTATATAGATTTCTCCGGCAGGGTTCTCTTGCCGGTTATTTTATTTCTCTATTTTTCAATTTATCAAGTATATCTTTAAAATATTGTGGTAATTCTGCTTCAAGGCACATATCTTTTTGAGTTATTGGATGTTTAAATTCTAATTTTTGAGCATGTAAACATTGTCCAACAACATCAAATTCATTTTTTCCATTTGAATATGTATAATCACCAACAATAGGATATCCTATATGTGATAAATGTACACGTATTTGATGTGTTCTTCCTGTTTCTATATTTACTTGTAACAATGTATATTTATCAAATCTTTTTAATACTTTTATATGTGTTATTGCATTTTTACCATTTTTATTAACAGCCATCTTTTTTCTATCTGATGTACTTCTTCCAATTGGCATATCTATTGTTGCTTCATTTTCTTTAAATATACCTCTAACAAGTGCAATATATGTTTTCTTTACTTCATGATTTTTTATTTGTTCACTCATTTTTACATGGGCATTATCATTTTTAGCAACAATTAATAGTCCTGATGTATCTTTATCTATTCTATGTACTATACCAGGTCTTATTTCTCCGCCAATTCCAGATAAACTATCTTTACATATTGCCATAATAGCATTTACTAATGTTCCATCTGGATTACCATTTGCAGGATGTACTACCATTCCTTTTGGCTTATTTACAACTATAATATCACTATCTTCATATACAATTTCAATTGGAATATTTTGTGCTTTTAGTTCTATTTGTTTTGGTTCTGGTATTTCAACTGATATTTTATCATTTTCTTGAATTTTATATGATACTTTTACATTTTTTCCATTAACTAATATGTTTCCATCTTCAATTAATCTTTGTGCAGATGTTCTAGTTATATCTTTATCAACACTTGGTATATATGCATCTAAACGCTTTCCTTTTTCTTCTTGGCTAACTATATATTCTTTCATTTTGTTTCCTCTTTTTCTTTTACTTCACTCAAAAATTTTGTCTCTACATATAATTTATCCGCAACTGCTTGTACAACATTTTTTAATAAATATTGTTCTTCTGTCATTCTATCTATATGAGGAAACTCTTTACGTATAAATACATTTTTTATTGATATTTCCAGATTTGCACAAAATCTATTATATGCTTTACTTAACTCAAAATATTTAGTTGTTTCAGATATTAATTTTCCAATATCTCCTATGCTATATACTTGTTTTAAAATACATATTACCATTAAATATGCAATATGTGTTTTGCCATACTTTTTCTTTTCTGGTGCTGGCATTATTCCTTGTTTTACATAGTTATTTATCATCGTTTTAGTTATTATTTTATCATCATTATTTGAACTCAATATTCCTAAATATTTTTCTAAATAATTTACTACTTGATCTAAATATAAATCAATTTCTGGTAATTCATTCCACCTTGGTAAATGATGTTTTGTTATTTTTTCAATTTTCTCTTCATTATTTTGCATCTTTGATCACATTCTTTCTTTAATATACAATTATTTAACTCTCTAATTATCTAATTTTTCTCTTTTGCATATTATAAGAAATCTTTGCTACAAAACTAGCTGGTGCTAATTTGGCTCCAAGTCTTGCTAATTTTATTTTCCAACCTGGGACAATGTAAAATTTTCCTTTTAAAAATTTATTTATAGCATATTCTGCAACATATTCACTACTTAAACCTTTTAATGCAAATTCAACATCTGCAACTTTATTAAAATTTGTATCTACTGGTCCTGGACACAAAATACTAATTTGTACTTTTGATTTTTTTCTTCTTAGCTCTTCTCTAATTGATTCTGAAAATCTTACTACATAATTTTTTGTTGAATAATATGTTGTCATAAGTGGTCCTGGCATAAATCCAGCAATTGATGCTACATTTAATATTTTTCCACTATCTTTTTTTATCATATCTTTTAAATATAATTTTGTTAAAATATGATATGCTATTATATTTGTATGAATCATTTGAATATCTTTATCTAAACTTGTTTCTTCAAAATGTCCGCAATCTCCAAATCCAGCATTATTTATTAATATATCTATATCTTTATTTTCTTCATATATTTTTTTACAATTCTCTTCTTTTGATATATCCATAACAACAATTTTTGTCTCTGTTTTTAATTGTTTTTTTACTTCTTCTAGCTTTTTTTCATCTCTTGCTACTAATATTAAATTATATCCTTGTTGACTTAATATTTTGGCCATATCTCTTCCCATTCCTGAAGAAGCTCCTGTTATTAATGCTTTCATTTATATCTTCCTTTCATTTTAAACATTTTTCAATTTTAAAACCCTCTTGAAAATGTTCCAATTATTATATCGACAATTAATTTTATTGCTGTATTAGTATTATACAAATTTATGAAAAAATTACGTGAAACTGGAATCGTTGCTAATAATATTCCAATAACAAATAATATTAGTATATATATAATCAATCTTTTTATTTTTTCAAATGATACATTAATTTTTTTTCTATTATATTGTATCTGTGGTTGTTCACTTGCCCTTTTTATTTTACTATAATATCTTCTTGCAAATTGTAAACTATCTATTTGATTTAAATTTATTTCATTATTTGATGATGTAGCTTTTTGTAAGTCTTGTTTTAATCTATTATTTTCTTGAATTATTTTATTATATTCTTCCACAGATACACTTTGCTTTTGTAATTTTTCGTCATATTGTCTTCTTTTAAAATCATTTGATAATATTTCATATGCTTCATTTATTTGTTGCATTTTATTTTGACTATTATTTTGTAAATCTGGATGATATTTTTTTGCAAGTGTTTTATATGCTTTTTCAATTACTTCTTCTGAAGCATTTTTATCTACTTCTAATATTTCATAATAATTTTTCATATTTTATTATGCCGGCTTTTCTCATTTGTTTTAATATTTCTATTTTTTTGCCTGCATCTCCTCCATCTTGTTCTATTTTACATTAAATTGAGAAAATAAGCAAGTATTTATTTAGTAAGAAAAAAGAATTGGTGGTAATTTCCAATTCTTTCACATATATATTTTTATCTATCTTATATAATTTTTATCATCTGCATATGGAATATCTGCTTTCGAAAAATCCCATGGTTTATCAGATGTAAGTTTTCTCCATAGAGATGCATATGGTTCTAATGTAAATTCTTCAGTCAAACTATTTAAATCAATATCTGGTAACAATTCTAATGGATCTATTGTATATGCTAAGCCTGTTTCTTCTGTATTAGATTTTCTTATTTCTAAATGAAGATGTGGCACTCTTGAACCACCACTTGAACCTGTTTTTCCTATTATATCAGTTGTTGTTACTTTATCTCCTGGTTTTACTAAAATTTCTCTTAAATGTCCATATACAACTCTTCTACCATCATCATTTAATATTTCAACTTTATTTCCATATCCATCATTAAATGCATCAAAACCTTCTGTAGTTGTTCCATCAAATTCTGCTAATAATACCGTTCCAGAAGCTATAGGATGTACTTCTGTTCCTATATCTGCTGTTATATCAAATCCTGAATGTGCTCTTTCTTTAAATAATACATAATGATTTTTTCTTATTCCCCATTTATCATGTTCTGCTACTTTGTATTTTGGCTTAATTGGCCATATATATTTACTATCTTTCATTTTTCCTCAATCCTTTCATCTGTACATTTTATTGTTGTAATCCTTGCTGACTATTTTCAACTTCATGAATTCTTTGTTTTAATCTTAATACTTTTCTTTCTTTCTCAGGAATAAATTTATGATTTATTCCTTTTAGTTTACCATCAATTGTTTTAGCAGTCACCAGTCTATTTTTTTCCTTTTCTTCATATTCTAATTGTTCTTGTAAAATTTGTAATTGTCTTGAAGCTGGTATATTTTTATTATTTGGATTATATCCATAAAGAACTGCAATTTTATCATACATATCTGTTAAATATTCCATTGCTTTCTCTCTTGGAATTCTACATATATGTACTTCTCTATCTCTTCCTTGTCTACGATTTACATATAAACTATCTTTTAATCCAAAAAATTCTGAAACATATTTTGATGATAAATTATCTCTATGTAATGTTGAACATAAAAATATTTCTTTATTTTGTGGATTCTTAAAAAATTGTTCTATATGTTTTTTAATTCCACTATATAATATTATTCTTGCTAATCCAACACTTCTATTATGTGGATTTGTTAAATATGTATCTAATTCTACTGCATTTCCTGTATTGGCTGTATAATATTGTGTTTCATCAAATTCTGGTTCTTCATGAATTTTTAATTTTCCCTTATGCATTAATTCCGCATATTCTTTTTCTTCTTCCATAAAAGTTTCATAGTCTTGGATTTCAGGGCCCTCTTCTCCATTTCTTTTTCCAAATTCTGCTTCAATATCTTCGAGTGTTATCCAATAAAACATTTCATATTTTTTTGCAATTTCTTTTCCATAATTTTGTATGATATATTCTGACATATATCTATTAAGATTTTCTCTTAGTTCACTTTTTTCATGATATCCATTTTGTTCTAACTCTTGCTGTAAATATCCATATAAAGAATTTTCTGTACTTCTTCCAGATTGTCTTAATATTTTTCTTTTTGCATATTCAAATGCTTTAATTTTTATAATATAAATATTTCTTAAATCTTTTTTATAATCTCTATCTGATAAATATTGTGATCTCACATATTGCTTATATTTTTCACCATATTTAAAATACTTCGTAATATCATTATATGTAAATGGACTTTGTCCTTGTGTTACATATGTTGCAGCTTCAACTTTATCATTTTTATCTGTTGCAACAATTACTGAATTTTCATTTGAATGTACATATTCTGATATTCCTTCTCTTCCTGTGTCAAATAATTGACCTTCTCTTCCTTCTTTCTTCATTGCTTCTAGACTTATTTGTTCTAGTTCTACTATTTGGTCTAGATATTTTTCTTCATTATCTTTCGTAAGTTCAACTATTTTAATCATATTTTTGCACCTCTTAGGGGTATAATAAGCCACAAAATATAGTTATATCTTGTTAAGCTAAATTGTTTAGAACAAAGCGACGTAGTCGCCCTTTGTTCTCGCCCGATTTGAGTTTTCGACTAAAAAGAGAAAATCTCAAAGGGCTAGCGATTGTAGCATTTATATAATATGAAAGTTTTATAACTTTCATATTATATAAATCATAAAAGCCTTTGAAAAAAGGCTCTTTATAAAATATATGCTTGTCTTTTGTAATTATTCTTTATTTATG
>CAKPCK010000012.1 GCA_934141555.1 uncultured Clostridia bacterium
TTTATAGCAACTCCATTTACATATAATTTATATCCATTAAAATCAATATTACTATATGTTGTGTCATCATCTTCTAATGATGTAACATAAGAGTCTCCTGTTAATTTTATTTTTGATGTTGAGTCTAATTTTAATGTTATACTTTTTGCTTCATTACTTCCATTTATTGTTCCTTCATAATAAGAATTTTCACTCATTGTCATATCTAATGTTGATATTGAGTCAATTACAATGTTTCCTTCTGCATTTTGTTGTGTCATTATTAATGTTACATTTCCTCCATTAGATCCTGTGTTTCCCCATGAGTCTTTTTGTGCTCTTAAAAAGTTTCCTGTACTATCATTATTTAAAATTGTGTTATTTATTAAATTGATTGTTGCTGTTGTGTTTGTAATATAAAATGTGTCTCCATTGTTTGTTATGATTTTACTATTTTGGGCTGTGAATGTTGCATTTCCATTTGATGCATCGCCACTCATTGATTGATATAAAAATATGTTTTTATATGTTGTTGATTGTCCATTTAATTTTGTGTTACTGTCTGTTAAATCACAATTGTTTATTGTTACAGTGTTTGCTCCTTCTATTACTATTCCTTCTGATGCTTTTGCTACTAATGTTGCATCATTTACAGTGATATCTGCTGTTGAATATATTGATGGTGAACCATTTCCTGTTGTTGTATATGTTCCTCCATTTACTTTTACTGTTCCTCCACCTCTATCACTTCTTATTGCTGCACTTGATGTTCCACTTGTATTTATTGTTAAATTTGATGCATTTGTTGTTCCTCCACCTGTTGTCATTATTCCTCCTGCATTGTCTCCTGTTGTTGTGATTGTTGAATCACTTATTGTTATTGTTGTTCCATCACTTGATGAGTTATTTGTTGTTGCAGATCCTCCATAACAAAATACTCCATTTGCCCCATCTGCTTCTGTTGTTATTGTTGCATTTTTTATTGTTAAATTTGCTCCATTTTTTGCTAATATTGCTGAATTATTTCCATAAAAATTGCTACTATCTCCTCCGTCTGAATCTCCTGTTTTGTCTACTGTTATGTTTGATAAGTTTACATCTACATCTCCTGTTGCAATGATTGCATTTTCATTTGATGTTGTTGATGAATATTCTCCACTTTCTATTATTGAGTCTTCTGAAATTTCTTTATTAGCTGTATATGTTATATTACTGGCTGTTTCTCCTTGACCGCCTGGCATTTGCATATTATTTTGTATTGGCTTTTGTGTGTTTGAACTTGAAATGTTTTTTGTTATATAACTTTGTGCAAATGTTAATCCTGTTGTTACAATTGCTACTAAAATAATATAAATTATAATGTTTTTTGTTCCATTTAATGTCTTTGATAATGTTTTACTATTAAATCCAGACATGATTAAATATATTACTAAAATACTTACTACAAATGCTTCTATTCCAAATATTATATAATATGATGTTTCTATTTTTGTATTATTTTCTCCATTTTGCATATCTGGCATGCTTGCCATATTTTCATTTTCTTGGCTATTTGAGTTATTTTGTCCATCTGGTTCTCCCATCATTTGATTTTGTTGTGATCCTATTGAATTATTTCCATTTGATTCATCTGGCTTACTTGGTGGTGTTCCTTGATTATTTCCACTCGAATTATTTTGCATTTGTGTATTACCACCCATTCCATTTGGTGGTGTTCCAATTTGTCCATTACTATTATTTTCTCCACTTGAATTTAACATTTGAGGTGGATTTTTTCCTTGATTTGTTCCTTCTCCACTTTCTTTAACAAGTTTTATTGTAAATCCACTTGCAATACATACTATAATTATAATTGTTATCATAATTATATTTTTTACTTTTCTACTCATATTTTTATCCTCCTAATATTATTTGAAAGTCTTATTTCTTACTTTCTAAATGTATTTTAGTTTTAAAAGATTAAATAAATATTAAATATAAAAATTTTTTTATAAAATTATTTTCATTTTTTGTCATTGTGTTATAATAAATTCGTCCAAAGGAGTGATATAAATGATTCGTTTATTTTTTATAAAAAATAAATTTAAAAATCAAAAATTAGTTAATAATGATAAGAAAATTCTTGAAAAATATACAAATATAGCTCAAAAATCAAAAGCTGAAATACTTAATGAATTTAATTCTGATATTGAAAAAGGTCTATCTTCAAAAATAATTGAAGAAAAACATAAAAATGATGAAAAAAATATTGTAGTAAAAGAGGAAAAACATTCATGGTTTTACTTTTTTATAAATTCATTTAAAGATAAATTTATTTTTATTCTTATAGTTTTAGCAATTATAAATAAATTTGTTGGTGATGATACTCTTGGAACTATAATTATTTTAGCTATTGGTTTTGCAAGTGCTTTGATAAGATTTTTCCAAGACTATTCTACTTATAAGTTTAATCAATCTTTAAAGAGTAAACTTTTTTCTACTGCAACTGTTATAAGAAATGGCAAAGAAAAAAATATAAAAACAGAAGATATTGTATTAGGTGATATTGTTCATTTAAATGCTGGCTCAATAATTCCTGCAGATGTTATGATTTTAGAGAGTAAAGATTTATTTTTAAATCAATCTGTTTTTACTGGTGAGAGTGCTCCTATTGAAAAAAAGGATTCTTATATACCATCAAATGAAATTTTCTCATTATCTAATATTTGCTTGATGGGTACAAGTGTTATAAGTGGTAAAGCTACTGGTATTG
The DNA here is from genome assembly GCA_934141555.1 of uncultured Clostridia bacterium. Classification (GTDB taxonomy): domain Bacteria; phylum Bacillota; class Clostridia; order TANB77; family CAG-508; genus CAG-269. The sequence goes on from CAKPCK010000012.1 coordinate 2,732, forward strand.
TTATCAGCACAGGATTTTCAACATATTTAGGAAATATGGGTAAACAAATTGATAATAAAAAAGAAATTACAAATTTTGAAAAAGGTATGAATAATATAACAAAACTTCTTATTAAATATATGCTTGTTGTTTCTATTGCAGTATTTGTTATATATGCACTTATTCGTAAAGATGTATTAGAGGCAATTTTATTTGCATTATCTGTTGCTGTTGGAATCACTCCAACAATGCTTCCTATGATTGTTAATGTTAATTTAACAAAAGGCACTAAAACATTGGCTAAAAAGAAAACTCTTGTAAAAAACATTCAATCAATTCAAAATTTAGGTGCAATTGATGTCTTGTGTACAGATAAAACAGGAACTTTAACATTAGATAAGATTGTTTTACAAAAATATATTAATGTTGAAGGTAAAGAAGATTTATCAATTCTTGAATATGCTTATTTAAATAGTTATTATGGAACTGGAATGAAAAACTTAGTTGATAAAGCTGTTATTACATATGGAAATGAGCATAATATTAAAGAAAAAATTGTTGATTATGAAAAAGTTGATGAAATTCCATTTGATTATACAAGAAAAATAATGAGTGTTGTTGTAAAACATGATGATCATTATAGAATTATTACAAAAGGTGCTTTGGAAGAAATATTAAAAAGATGTACTACTGTAAAGATAAATGGTGAACACAAAGATTTAACTCAAAATATGATTGCAAATATAAATAGTAATGCAAAAGATTTAGCTTTGCAAGGAATGCAAGTTATTGCATTAGCTTCAAAAAGAGAATATTCTGGTAAAGATATATTTAATTCTTCTGATGAATCTGAAATGGTGTTTATCGGATTTGTTGCATTTCTTGATCCACCAAAAAAAGATGTAAAAACTACAATTAAAAATTTAAAAGAATATGGTGTTACTACAAAAATATTAACTGGTGATAATCAATATGCTACTGAAAATGTTTCAAGATTAGTTGGAATTCCAAATGATAAAATTTTAACTGGTTCTGATATTGATAAAATGTCTGATGATGAACTTTCAAAACAAGTTGAAGATGTTGATATATTTGCAAGAATGAATCCTTTACAAAAAGAAAGAATTATTACTATATTAAAGAAGAATGGTCATGTTGTTGGATATATGGGAGATGGTGTAAATGATGCTCCATCACTTCATAATGCTGATGTTGGTATTTGCGTAAATACTGCAACAGATATTGCTAAAGAGGCTAGTGATATAATCTTATTAGAGAAAAATTTAAAAGTTGTTTTTAATGGTGTTGTTGAAGGAAGAAAAGTATATGGAAATATTATAAAATATATGAAAATGGCTTTGAGTTCAGATTTTGGTGATGTTTTTAGTATTTTTATTGCAAGTATATTCTTACCATTTTTACCATTACTACCTATTCAAATGCTTTTACAAGATTTTTTATATGATTTTTCTCAAATAGCTATTCCTTATGATAATGTTGATAAAGAATTTTTATTAAAGCCTAGGAAATGGAATACAAAAGGATTAGGAACTTTTATGAATGTTATGGGACCTATTAGTTCAATTATTGATGTTTTAGCATTCTTGGCATTCTGGTTTATTTTAGGATATAACAATATTGCTAGTGAATCATATTTTCAAACAGCTTGGTTTGTTGAATGTTTAATTAGTGAAACTTTAATAATCCATTTTGTGCGTACATCAAAAATTCCTTTTGTACAATCAAAAGCAAATCCTATCTTAACTGCTCTTACTATGGTTACAATAATTGGTACTATAATTACTCCAATATTATTCCATAATATTTCATCATTCCATTTTGAAATATTACCACCTTTATATTACTTAATTGTTATTGGATTGACTGCTTTGTATGTTATTCTTGTTCAAATTGTTAAAAAGATTTATATTAAGAAAGTTGGAGAATGGTTATAAAAACAACCTTAAAAGTAGTTATTGTTTTTGTTTATTAAATAAATGATATTAGTAAATTTTCAATAAAAAGAGAAGAAAAGATATTAAACCTCAAAATAATTTAATTTAGAACAGGAATATAAAAGCAAAATTTATAAGTAAAAAAAAGAAAATAGCCATCTTCATAAAGTCATAGATAAATTTAAAAATACTATTCAAAAATTTGCTTTACATTCTGTAGATAAAATAATAAGAAATTTTGAAAAACATTCATTGACGCAGAAAAGCAAATAAAATGAGAAGGTAGCGAAAAAAATTTTTAATTAGAAAGCTAAAAGGCAGGATTTAACCTGCCTGTAAATATCCTTTCTATTTACTAAAAAGTCGTTTAAACCAATTCTTAATTCTTGTGAAAATAGATTCATTATACTCAATCACTTCTTTATGTTCTTGTTCATTTGAAATATTTTCAACTATTTTAGATTTGTTTTTAAACAAATTATCATAGCTGTACTTTTCTTGCTCTTTTTTAGTATTCTCTATATATTTTTGTTTTAATAGACATTTTTCTTCATTATCATTGCACCAATATTGCAAATTTAATGCAGAAAGTAAACATAGTGCTTCGTGTGATAATACTCCTTCTTTTAGTGTCTGTTCTTTTTTATAAATTGGATTGTATTCTTTATCTCTATTGTCTCTGATAGTATAATAAATTTTGTTAGGAATTTTTTCTATATATTCATTTCCTAAAGTATTTATAAAACTGTATACTTCTGAATATGCTCTAGGTATCTTAACTGTACTTACCATTTTTTATCCCCTTTCATCTTGTTCCACTTCTGAAATATGTGTCTGTATTTCTTGAGCATTTTGTCTATCTCTAACACTTTGAACCATAGTTTGAATATCTTGACTAGTAACTTCATTTTTCGAAACATCTATTAAAGACGTTAAACACTCTGGTCTTTTTATACTTATATTTCTTAATGCTTCTACACCATCTCTTACAGCTATTACATGCTGTATTGTTGGTATTTTTCTTTCGGGAATTTGATTTTTTCCACTTATAATTGTATCCTCAACGTTTTCTTCATATAAAAATTCTAACACATCATTCGCTGATACTTCATATTTTGCTGCAGCATTTTGTGGATCAACCCATTCTTTAGCCTTTTCTACTATTGCCCTTATATCAAGATCTGGTCGAGCCTCCTGTAATCTATCAATAGCATCTTTTCTTGAAATTACTAATTTTTTTTCAACTAATCCATTATACAAATCATTTAATCCATTATTAGTAAAAGAAGCAATAAATGCTGAAACTATTTGCTGATTTGTATATAAATTTTCTCCGTTACCTTGATATTTTTGCCTAAAATCTTCTGGTATTTGGTCAATATTAGAATAAAAATACTGAAATGTAGTTTTCATTTTCCATCCATTATCATTTCGTTTATTTATATCTTTCAATGTTTCTTGTTGCATAGTTCCATCTTTTTCAAAAGATACACGTGCCAATTCATCATGAATAAAAGCATCTTGATATTTAGCCTTTGTAACCCATAGAGTTGCCATAGTAGGATCCATTCCATATTGTTTTTGCAAAAATTGACTATATTCTCTAGATGTAGATTCAACTAAATTTGCCCTATTAAGGTCATCCATCGGTAATTTTTGGGCATCTCTCATTTTCTTAAACAAGGATATTCCTTTCATTTCCTCAACTGTAATTTCATGATTTTTTGGTATTTTCCCTTTATTAACAGCTTTATCAAAAAAGTCAACAATTGACTTTTGACCATCTAATTGATATTCTCCATCTCTTTCGATAAAGCATTTTGATGCTATTTCTGCTTGCATTTCTGCTACTTTTATATCCAGTCCCTGAAAAAATTTAATTTTAATCTTTTCGGGCATTTTATCTAACTGTCTTAATTTATCCTTCATAGTTATTTTTTGTTGTTGTCTGTCTTTTTTATATTTTTCTTTGTCTTCATCAGAAGTAAGAGCATCATATTCTTCCTGCTCTTTTTGTGTCAAAACATTTTCGTTTAATCCTAATAATCCTTGTTCTTCTAATGTTAAATCCTCTATTCCTATAACATTTTGTTTCAATAAATCTAGCAGATCCTGTGGAATATATGCAACTTTATCAGCTAACCTTACAGCCTTTTGTTCAACACCTTTAGGCTCTTCTTTTACACGACTTGTACTATGAGCCAAAATTCCAGTTTTTATGTACTGTAAGGCTTCTTCATTAACAACATATCCATTAGCTTTTGCAAAATCAATTAACATTCTTGAACCAATAGTTGAACTTGTTTCATTATGTTCATAACACATAACTTCTGCTTCTGTATCACCTGCTTGCTTTGTATATTCTTTACCATACAAAACTTCTCTTTTAGCTTTATATTCTGGAGTAGCTTCAAATCGTTCCATTTCACTACCTAATGCTCCTTCTCCATCATGCCCAAAAGGTGTATGCCCTAAATCATGCATATAGCCTAATGCTTTTGCAAGTAATGCAGAAACCTCTGCCTCATCCATACTTTTTCCATCTAAAATAGCTTTTCGTCTTGCTAAATTTTCTGCAACAATTGCAACACCTTCTGAATGTGCACCACGTGTTGTAACATCATTTACTATCTCATTATAAACTTGTGTATTAAAAAATATCTTAGCTAATTCTGGTGATTTTCTTAACATTTCTGTGAAATCTCTACAAAATTTCAATTGTTCTTCTGTAGAAAGAGCTTGTCCATCACTTTTTGTTACACCATTCCAAAAATTAATATTTTCACTCATTTGTAATTCTTCCTTTCATTATCTTTCATCTGTTCCTATATATTCATATATTCCATTTATCAGTTCTCCATCAGCAAATTTCGTAAATGTTGTTAAATCTTCATATATTTTATTTATTGTAGTATTACTTATCTCAATATTGTGCTCAGGTACACTTTGCAACATCTTTTGGAGTCTTGGACTTTGTACTAATCTTCTTGAATTAATACAATTATTTTCTACATCTTTAGTTACTGCATAAAGCAAATCTATTTGATTAATTTTTGAAAACATTTCAATTCTTTTTATTGAAGATAGTGTTTGTCCAACTAATCTCGCTAATTGAACTTCTGGTGTAATAGCATTTTTCGAATCATCAAATAATTCTTGTAAATATCTATCAAACTCTGGAGTAATTACATTTCCGGAATTATATAAATCGTATTCAACATAGTTTCTTGCTAAATCTCCCTCAGTCATTTTTATCCCTTTATCTCTCATAAATTGCATAATAACTTTTTTTCCTTCATTTCCATATGCAGGAAAAAATGATCCATAACACATAGTTAAACATTCAGCAAGATTTGGATCTAAATTAAATCCTCTTGCAATATTTCCAGCCATTGTTTTAGCTATCTGTTGGTATCCCTTTTCACTTTTATCCAAACCCACTTCTGATTTAGTTTGTAGCGAGTTCCACATATTTGACATTGTAATTCCGATATTTAACCTTTCATAATATTTTTTATTATCTTTAACATTCATTAATTGAACCATCCTTATCCCTCATTTCTAAATATATTAAATCTAGTTTTTAATCGTATCCACTTATATTAAATCAAATCCCAAAATTTTTTGCAACTATAAGTTTGCAATTTTTTAACATTTTTTTAGCATCTTTTTAATTAGTTTTTATTTATTCGTAAGTTTGACACTTCCTTAACTCATAAAAAATAATAAAATAAAAAATTTTAAATGATAAAAAAATGTATGCTTCTTTAAAAGTACAAATATTGATATTTCAACGTTTGTGCTTTTTACCTGTCAAAGATGAGATTTTATCTAATTTCTTTTTATTATACAATACTTTTTCTTATTTAAACACAACCTTAAAAGTAGTATATCCACCTACACAATCAACAGAAATCTTACCATTATGATTTACCACTATATTTTTAGCAATAGCAAGACCTAAGCCATATCTATTACTATCCCTATTTCTAGACTCATCTGCTCTATAAAATCTCTCAAAAATCTTATCTCTAATCTCTTTAGGAATTTCTTTTCCTTTATTAGAAACACTCAAAACAATATCATTCTTTTGTTTTCCAAGAAATACGTTTATCTCTCCATTTTCTTCACTATGTTTTATTGCATTATCTAATAATATTGCAATAAGCTGTTTTATTTGAACACTGTTACATTTTAATTTCAAATCTTTTTGAATGTTATATTCAAACTTAATTTTGTTTTCAAACATCAAACTTTCAAAAGTTAATACAGACATTTCCGCAATTTTCGATAAGTCTTCAACATTATAAATTTCTTTATTTTTTCCATTTTCCAATTTAGCTAAATCTAATAAATTAGTTATCAGTTCATTCATTCTTTCAGATTCACTTTTTATATTATTTAGCCATTTCTTTTCATTAGGCTCTTTTTCTAAAGCTTCTGAATTTGCCATAATTACAGCAATTGGAGTTTTTAATTCATGTGATGCATCTGCTATAAATTGTTTTTGTTTATTGAATGTTTCTATTACAGGTTTTATTATCCAACTTGTTATTTTTATTGAAACTACTATAATTACAATTTCTAATAAAACAAATATAAATATAGATGTTTTTATTAATGACTGTAATTTTTCTTTTACAAATGAATTATCTAATATTGTTAATGAATTATGCCCTTTAAATGAGTATGAATAATTATTAAAATATAAATTTCTTATATTGATTCCACTTTTTGAATCATTAGATTTCAAAATTTCTTGTGCAATACTTTTTATTTCTTCATCAGATACATCATTTTGTGTGAAATTTAATATATCAATAACTTCATTATCATCATTATATATTACTGTATATGCTGTTGTATCCATTAATACTGGCATAACTTCTTTATCATTTTTTATATCATCTGTATTTTTTTGTGGTTCTGGCTTATCTAATTTTTCTTCTTCATTAGGTACTTTATCAAATTTTCTATCATCAATCATATTTAATTTATTTTCAATTTCTGTTTTTTCATGACTATAATCTTGATAATTAAAAATACACAAAATACTGCAAAGAAATATAGTTAATATTAAAAATATTACCCAAAATGTTTTTTTCTTTAATTTTTCCACTTTTATTCTCCTTTTAACATTCTAATTTATATCCTAAACCTCTAACTGCTTTTATTTGCACATTTGAACCAATAATCTTAATTTTCTTTCTTATAAATGATAAATATGCTTCCAAATTGTTTGACTCTGCTTCACTATCTAATCCCCAAATCTTTTCATATAATTGCTCTTTGGGAATTACATGATTCTCATTTTTCATAAAATATTCTAAAAGCATAAATTCTTTACATACAACTTCTATGGATTCATTTGTCGTTTTACACAATAATGTTGTTGTTTTTATATTTAATCTTAAATCACCTGCATCTATATAATCTTTAGAAGCTTGGGCATTTCCTGTTCTTAATTGTGCATTAACCCTAGCAACAAGTTCATCAATATGAAATGGTTTTGTTACATAATCATTTGCCCCTGCATCAAATCCTGTTAATTTATCTTCTAACATTGATTTTGCTGTAAGCATAATCACTTTTGATTCTATTTTTTGTTTTCTAATTTCCTGCAAAATTTTAAATCCATCAATTCCAGGAAGCATTACATCTAAGATTATTAAATCATAAATATTTGTTAATGCATTATCTATCCCTTCTTCTCCATCTCCATAAACATCAACAATATATTGCTCATTTCTTAATCTACTTGCTATTACATCAGCAATTTTAAATTCATCTTCAACTATTAATATTCTCATATAAATCACCTTATATATATTACTTTTTATTCATTAAATGAATATTAAATTTATATAAAAATTTTACTACATTTTAGATATTTTTTTCAAATTGAATTTTCTATATCTCTTGATTTTTGCAAACTTTGAGGATATAATTTGTAAAGGTAAATTTAGAAAGGACAAGACTATGGATAAAATTATAAATAAAATAGCAGAAGAATTAAATGTAAAAAATACACAAGTAGAAAATGCTGTAAAATTAATTGATGAAGGAAATACAATTCCATTTATCGCACGTTACAGAAAAGAAGCTACAGGTGGGTTAAGTGATGAAATTTTAAGAGATTTAGGAGAAAGACTTACATATCTTAGAAACTTAGAAACAAGAAAAGGTGAAATTATAAAATCAATTGATGAACAAGGAAAATTGACTGATGAATTAACTATTGCAATTGCATCAGCTGAAACACTTGCAGAAGTTGAAGATTTATACAGACCATTTAAACAAAAGAAAAAGACAAGAGCTACTGTTGCAAAAGCTAAAGGATTAGAACCATTAGCAGATATTATTATTGCACAAGAAGAGAAAAAAGATATTAATGAAATTGCTCAAAAATTTGTAAATATTGATAATTTATCTGATGAAGATAAAAATAATAAAGATAAAGTTGTTGCAACAGCTGAAGAAGCAATTCAAGGTGCTTTAGATATTATCGCTGAAAATATTTCTGATAACGCAAAATATAGAAAATATATCAAAAAAATATGTTATCGTGAAGGTACTATTGTAACAAAATCTGCAAAACCTGATGAAAAATCTAATTATGAAATGTATTATGAATTTGCCGAATTAGTACATAAACTTCCAAGTCATAGAATTTTAGCTATTAATAGAGGTGAAACTGAAGATTTTCTAAAAGTATCTATTGAAAAACCTACAGATAAAATTTTATATTATATTCAAAAAGATATAATAAAAGGAAAAACTCAATTTACAGAAATGCTTACAAATACAATTGAAGATGCTTTTACAAGATTAATTGAACCATCTATTGATCGAGAAATTCGTTCAGATTTAACTGAAAAAGCTGAAGAAAAAGCAATCAAAGTATTTGGTCAAAATGCTAAACAATTATTATTAGGTGCTCCTATAAAAGGTAAAACTGTTATGGGATTTGACCCTGCTTATAGAACTGGTTGTAAAATAGCTGTAATTGATGAAACAGGAAAAGTTTTAGACATAGCTACAGTATATCCTACAGCACCACAAAATGATGTTGAAGGTGCAAAGAAAACTTTATTAGATTTAATAAATAAAGACCATGTTGATATGATTGCAATTGGAAATGGTACTGCATCTCGTGAATCTGAAATGTTTGTTTCAGATATGATTAAAGAAGTAAAACATGATATTTGTTATGTAATTGTTAGTGAAGCAGGTGCATCTGTATATTCTGCCTCAAAACTTGCAACAGAAGAATATCCTGATATAAATGTATCAATAAGAGGTGCTATTTCAATAGCTCGTAGATTACAAGATCCTCTTGCTGAATTAGTAAAAATTGACCCAAAAGCAATTGGTGTTGGTCAATATCAACATGATGTAAATCAAAAGAAATTATCAGAAAGCTTAACAGGTGTTGTAGAAGATAGTGTAAACAAAGTTGGTGTTGATGTAAATACTGCAACTCCTTCTCTACTTTCATATGTTTCTGGAATTAATAATACAATTGCAAAAAATATTGTAAAATATAGAGATGAAAATGGTAAATTAAAAGAAAGAAAAGAATTATTAAAAGTTCCAAAGCTTGGAAAAGTTGCTTATGAACAATGTGCCGGATTTATTAGAATTCCTGATGGAAAAAATCCATTAGAAAATACAGCTGTTCACCCAGAAAGTTATGAGCAAACTGAAAAATTATTAGAATTATTAGGATTTAAAATTGAGGATTTAAAAAATAAAGAAAATTTGAATTCTTTAAGAGAAAAATTAAAATCAGTAAATATTGAGGAAACTGCAAAAACACTTGATATTGGTGAAATGACATTAGCTGATATAATATCAGAATTATCAAAACCTGGTCGTGACCCAAGAGAAGATATGCCAAAACCTGTTCTTCGTAGTGATGTTTTAAAATTTGAAGATTTAACTGAAGGAATGGTACTTACAGGTACTGTTCGTAACGTTATCGATTTTGGTGCATTTGTTGACATTGGTGTAAAATATGATGGACTTGTTCATATTTCCGAAATGAGTGATTCATATGTTAAATCCCCTTCTGAAGTCGTTTCTGTTGGAGATATTGTAAAAGTTAAAGTTATAAAAATTGATCAAGAACGTAAAAAAGTTGGTCTTTCTATGAAAATATCATAGTTCGGCTACAAAATATAAAGTAAAAAACAGGACTTAGAAAAATCTAAACCCTGTTTTTATTTTATTCACTAACATATTTGTCTTGTATTTCTTGTATTTTTTCATAATTATTATTTAAAATATAAAGAAAAGCTTCAGCTATTTGAGGATCAAATTGTGTACCTTCACATCTTTTTATTTCATCTTTTACATGTTCAATATCAATTGGACCTCTATAACTTCTTCTACTTGTCATAGCATCAAATGTGTCTGCAACAGCTGCTATTCTAGCCAAATATGGTATTTCTTCACCTTTTAACCTTCCAGGATATCCTGTTCCGTCATATTTTTCATGATGATGTTTTACTATTGGAATAATGTCTTTAAATATATCTGCAGACCCTAATATATGTGCACCTATTGCTGGATGATTTTTTATTTGTGAATATTCATCATCTGAAAGCTTACTTGGTTTTAATAATATACTATCAGGTATTCCAATTTTTCCAATATCATGGAATAATCCACCTACTCTTAAAGTTTTTATTTGATCTTCTGGTAATCCTAATTTTTGACCAATTAAAACTGAATATTCTGAAACTCTATCTGAATGACCTCTTGTATATGTATCTTTTGCTTCTACGGCAAATCTTAAAGTTTCAACCATTTCTAAATAAGCTTTTTCAAGTTTATCATTTGATTCTGAAAGTTCCTCATTTATTCTTTTAATTTCTTCCATTTGTTTAACAGATTTTATACCAGATTCAACTAATAATTGTAATTGATCAAATTTATCACTTTTTTCACAATATCCTTGGATATCTAATCTTCTAATTGTTTCTAATGGTGGAGCCATATCTTTATGTCCTGTTAATAATAATATGTATAATTCTTTATTGAACTTTCTTATTTCTTCTACAACTTCATCTCCATGTAAAGGTGTCATCATAAAATCTAATAACATTAAATCAAAATGTTCCTTTTTTACTAATTCTATTGCTTCTACTGGATCTTGTGCCCCATAAAATTCATATTCAGAATTATCAAAAAGCACTGTTAAAGAATCAAGTATTCCTTCTTCATCATCTACTCCAATTATTCTATATTTTCTTTCTTCATTTAATTGATTTTGTAATGCTTTTCTCATTAGTTCTCTACTCCTTCTTGTATAAGATTTTATCACTCATTCTGAGACATATAGTCTTTTTAACTATATCTTTTATTATTTATTTATAGGAATCAAAATATTAAATGTTGTTCCTTTTCCCTCTTCTGTTTTATATGTAATATCTCCTCCAAAATGTGCCTTAACATTTGAATAAGACATATATAATCCAAGCCCTGTACCATTTTTTCCTTTTGTAGTAACCATTTCTTTAAATAATCTGTCTTGTACTTCTCTTGGAAGTCCTCCTGCAAAATCTGTAATAGAAATATTTATATAATTATCTATTTTATTTATTTCTAATTGTATATTTTGATCATGTTTTCCATCATATGCTTGTATTGCGTTTGAAATCATATTATTTACAACTTGTACTAAAACATTTACATTTCCATGTATAATTTGATTTTCATCTATCTTCATCAATACATTTAAATAAATATATGCATTTTTTAATTCATGTTTCATTAATATATTTACTCTTTTTATTAACTCTGTAACTGTAAATTCTTCTGTATCATCTGTTGATAATGATGCAACAGCTTGTCCTTTTACTGTTGTAATAATATCTGACATATATTCCAAATGTGCTCTTATTTTTGGTATCCATTCTTCCATATCTTTTGCAATATCATGATGATCTTGTGAATTTACAAGTGGGTCATCTATTGATTCATCATATTCTTTTATTAAATTTTCTAATCCTTGTGTAGCACCTGCTATAGACATTATAGGTGTTTTTAAGTTATGTGCTATCCCACCTATCAATTGTCCTAGTCCTGCTAAACGTTCTCTTTCCATTAAGATGTCTTGATTATTTTTTATTGTCTCCATATCTTCTTTATGTTGTGTTATATCTTTTAATAAAAATAATGTTCCTAATGAATTATTGTCTGAATTTATAGGTGTTATTTCTATTCTAAAATATTTTCTTATTTCTACAAATTGCTGTTCAAATGATACTGTTGTTTCTGTAGAATTTGCTTTTTTTATTGATTTACTAATCTTTTCTACTACTTGATCTGAAATCTTCCTTTGTTGTAAAAATCTTATAAAATTTTTACTTCTTATATCATCTGAACTTAATTTAAATATATCAAGAAATGTTTTATTAAAATCTGTAATTACATTATTATCATCTAAAACTACATATCCGTCAGATATTCTATCAACTATTTTTTGTAAGGCTATTGGTGTTACATTTAAAAACTGGAATTTAAATATTGCTATTGCACAACATATAATTGTTATAGTAAATGTTATTGGTGTTACATATATTGACATTGGTATTATTTTAAATGTTCCTAAAATATTTACAATTACAGGTACACTTACCCCTAAAACAATTAATAATGATTGTTTTGAAAAGAAACCAGAATTTTTTATTGAAAATTTTAGCATATATATTATTCCTAATCCCAACAATATATATGAATATATATTATGGATAACCATATATGGTCCATACACTGTATCTGCTATACTAGTTGAATATTGTTTATAAAATAAATGATGATAATCATTTGTCCATAAAATTAATAATGAGATTATAGGAATTATAAATAACACAATATATTTTTTCTTAAATTGTATTTTTGTATTTTCAAAAGAAAGTCCTGTAAAATATACACTTATTGGTAAAAAACATGTTCCTATATACACAAAATAATCAAAGTATATTGGTTTTATACCAAGTTTTTGTGAAAATAATATTTGAGTAATCTGTCCAATTGTGCATATTAATAAACATATTAAATTAAACGAAAATATTTTCTTTATTTGTTTTTTACTTTTAGACTTTAAAATACTAGTTAATAGCACTCCATTAGCAATTGCCGCTATTAACAATAAAACCAATGTTATATCAATTTTCATTTTTATTTTCTCCTTTGTTTTATATGTATTTAATTTGGTTTAAATATTTTATATATTTTTTTATATATTCTTCATTTATATCAGGCCATTCAAAATCAATTAGTTTTAAATATCTTGTTGAAAGATCTGCATTCGGAATTACATAATTTACTAAATTTAATAATTTATTATCATCTAAATCTGTAATTATACCATTTATTTTATTCTTTTGCTCATTATTTTTCAACACATTTGTGATATTATTTTGAAATTCTTCATCAGAAATTGGTTTTATATCTATTCCAATCTTGGTTAAAATTTCTAGTAAACTACTTATTTTTATAAAATTATTGTCAAATAAGTGTAATACCGTCATTTCACAATTATGTTCAATTACTTTTACTATAGCTTCTGCCAACACATCAACAGGTGTAAACTCTAATGAATGGTTTAAGTATTTGTTTTGAATTACTCCTAATGCAATTATAGATTTTATTCTACTCACAAATGCATTTTCAGATATATTAATTTGAAACTTTCCATCAGTATATCTACTTGTTACATTACCTATTCTTAATATACATGCATTTAATCCTTTTGGAATTTCTTCTAATATTTCTCTTTCTGCTTCAAATTTAGTATACACATATATATTACTAAAGTCTTGTCCTATATATAATTGATTTTCTTTAAATTCAACTTTTTCTTCGCAATTTTCTAACTTATTTCCTGAAACACTTAATGTTGAAATATAAAATAATTTCTTGCTAAACCTTTTACAAAATTTGATTACGTTTTCTGTTCCAATAACATTAGTATCATTAAATTCATTTATTTTTCCATAATGTTTTACTATAGCTGCTGAATGAATAACACAGTCAATATTTTGTGCAATCTCATTATAATTATTTATATTACTTTGGCCAAGCAAATCATCTGTAATATCCCCATTAATAATTTTTATTTTATTTCCTAATAGTGAATTATATTTATCACCGAAATAAAAATTCATAATCTTTCTCAATCTTTCTTCAGGATCTGTCATAGATTTTTTTCTTACTAAACAATATATCTGGTTGGCACCTGATATAATCAATCTTTCTAATATATGAACTCCTACGAATCCTGTTGCACCTATTAACAAAACATTATTAATTTTTTTGCTTTTTCCAACATGTATATTATTAATATTATTTTGAGACAATAAATTATTTATATTAGTATAATCATATTTTTTCTCTTCACTCTTTTTTATTTTTTTACTATCTTTTTCTGATAACAATCTTATCGTTGGATTTGAAAAGATATCAGAATAAGTCAATGCTAATCCTTTATTTAATGCTTCTATTTGAAATTTTATAGCTATTAATGAATCTCCACCTAAATCGAAGAAATTATCATCAATTCCTACTTTTTCTTGCATTAATAATTTTTTTAATATTTCAGAAATATCACGTTCAAACTTATTTCTTGGCTCAACATATTGTGTATTAACAGAAAAATCTTTTGGTAATTCTTCTTTATCAATTTTTCCATTAGGCGTTATTGGAAATTTATCTAATTGTACCATAAAATTCGGAACCATGTACTCTGCTAAAATTCCTTTTAAAAATGTTTCTAAATCTTTTGTTGATACTTTTTTTTCAGCAATATAATATGTTGCAATATAAACTTTTTCACCTTTTTTTACTGTGGTTGTATATGCTTTTATTATATTAGGATAATTCATAACTATATTGTTGATTTCGTTTAATTCTATTCTATGTCCTGATATCTTAACTTGAGAATCATTTCTACCAATAAAGTTTATTGTACCATCTGCATTCCATTTTGCCATATCACCTGTTTTATACATTTTTTTATTAAACTTATTACAAGTTTCATTAATAAAACTTTTCTTATTATCTTCATCTCTATTTATATATCCATTTCCGACTCCACTACCTGAAACATAAATTTCACCTGGTATTCCGATTGGCTGTAAGTTTTTATCTGTATTTAGTATATATATATTATTATTTTTTAATGGTTTTCCTATAGAAACTATTCCATCTGTCTTATCTTCACTATATATAAATGCTGTACAACAAACTGTTGTCTCTGTTGGTCCATATCCATTTATTATTTGCATTTGTGGATTAAGTCCAAAAAACTTATTTAATACACTTTTCCTTATCGGCTCAACTCCAACTAATATTTTGTTTATCTCAATATTTTTCTCTTCTTTTAATAAATTATATATTTCTTCCAATATGTTAGGTGGTATATATAATCCAGTTATTTTATTGGTTAATATAGAATTTTTATATTTAAGAATATCTTTTATACTTTCTTCTTCATATAATACTAATGTTGCTCCATTTAATATTGCAAAAAATATTTCCCACATACTTACATCAAATGAAATATTAGTTGTTGCTAAAATCCTGTCTTTTCTTCCTATATTATTTTTATAATATTGATTAAATGCATATATAAAATTTACTAAATTATTATGCCTAATTTGGACACCTTTGGGTCTTCCAGTTGAACCAGATGTATATATTATATATGCAATGTTATCAGCTTTTACATCACTCTTGAAATCAATTTCTTTTTTCTCTATTATTTTTTTCCAATTCTCTATCTTATAAACTATTCCATTAAATTGATATGTTTCATCATTTTGTGTTATTAATACTTTAGCATTACTATCTTGTAACATATATTCTTTTCTTTCTCTTGGATAATCTATATAAATTGGCATATAAATAGCACCAATTTTCAATATTCCAATTATTGAAATTATCAATTCTATAGATCTGTTTAAGCAAACTCCAACAACATCACCATTTTTTATTCCATTTTTTTGCAATACTTGTGCTACATAATTTGATTTTTCTTCAAGCTCTTTATATGTTATTTTAAAATCACCTTGTACCACTGCCAATACATTCTTATTTTTTTGTACTTGATTTTCAAACAATTCAATAATAGTTTTATCTTTTGGATATTCCATCTTTGTATCATTAAATTCACACAAAATTTTATTTTTTTCAGACTCTGAAATAATTTCAATATCTTTTATTTGAACATTTATATCTTTCATAATAAAATCAATTGCATTCATATAATGTTCAAATAATCTTTCTATTGTCTCTTTTTTAAATAAATCTGTACAATATTCAATATTTATTGAATGACTTTTAGGCTTTATTTCTAATGATAAATTAAATTTTGCAATATTATTGTTTATTTCAACAATTTGAGTTTCTGTATTATCCAATTTTAAAATATTTTCTTGATTATTTTGATATGTAAACATTACATCAAATAATGGGTTTTTTGAATTATCTGTTTTAATTCCAAGTTTTTTTACTAACATATCAAAAGGATATGGTTGTTGTGATATATCATTTAAGATTTGTTCTCTCATTTCATTTAAGAAATCTTGAAATGTTTCTTCAGAATTTATATTTGCTTTTGTTACAATATTATTTACAAACATTCCCATCATTCTTTTCATTTCATTTTTATCCCTATTAGCAATAGGACTACCTAAAATGATTTCTCTTTGACCAGTATATTTATATAATAATATATAAAATACTGATATAAAAAACATATATGGAGAAACTCCTATTTTTTTAGCATATCTTTCTATTTTTCTAAATTTCTTTTCATCAATAATATTTGTAACTCTGTCTCCATTATAACTTCTTGAAGCTGTAGCTTTATAATCATATGGTAAATTTAATTGTTCAAATTCAGAATTTTTAAATTTATTAACCCAATAATTTTCTTTTTCCTTAATATCATCACTTTGATTATATTTTTCTTCCCATACAGAATAGTCTTTATATTGTATAGGAATATTCTTTAAGTTATCACCATTATATAATCTTTCAAATTCTATAATAAAGTTATTTAATGATATACCATCCATTATAATATGATGTGCATCCATTAACACTAATGTTTCTTTATCATCTATATAATGCACTTCCATTCTTATTAATGGTTCTTTTTCCAAATTGAAAGGCTTTGAAAAATTCATAACTATATTTTTTATTTCATCTTTTTTATTATAGAAAACAGGTATTTCACAATCAACATTTGGTTCTATTTGTTGTCTTATATCATTATCTTTAAAAATAAATCTTGTTCTTAAAATACTATGTCTTTTTAAAATTTTACTAAATACTTTTTTTATTTTTTCAATATCTAATATTTTTTCTACTAATACTGCACCTGGCATATTATAAACAATATTATCTTCACCAATAATTTTCACACTATAATAAATTCTCTTTTGAGCTGATGATAGTGGATATGTGTCTTGAATTGGCACTTTTTCTATTTTTACTTTTGATATGTCTTTTGTTTGATTTTCTACTATATAATCTGACATATCTTTTATTGTGTAATTTGACAATATATCTTTTATATTTAATTGTACATTAAATTTAGATAAAACTTTTGTTGTCAAAGTAATTGCTGTTAAAGAGTCTCCACCAAGTTCTAATAAAGTATTATTAATTCCAATTTTATCAACTTGTAACATTTTTTCTATTATTTTTATTAATTCTTTATCAATTTCATTTCTAGGTTTTACAATTTCAAGTTCTTTCTCATCTATAACTGGATCTGGTAATGATTTTCTATCAATTTTTCCATTTGGTGTATGTGGTAATTGATCCATCTTTACGAAATATTGTGGAACCATATATTCTGGTAATTTTGAATACAAAACTGTTTTCAAAACTGATTTAGATACATGACCTCTTTCCACATAATATGCACATAATGCATCTTTTCCCTTTACAACTTTTTTTACAACAACACAATCATGAATATTGTAAACAGATTGAATTTTTTTCTCAATCTCTTGGAGTTCTATTCTTAATCCTCTTATTTTTACCTGATTATCAATTCTACCATAACAAGTAATTTCCCCTTTATCATCAAAAGCACCTAAATCTCCTACTTTATACATAATTTTTCCATCTATAAATGGATTTGGTATAAAGCTTGCATTTGTTTGTTGCTCTTTATTCATATATCCTTTTCCAACACCATCTCCAGAAATATATAATTCTCCTATTGTGCCTTGTGGCATCACTTTTTTATTTTTATTTAGGATATAGATTTGCGTATTATCAATAGGTCTTCCTATTGTAATTTCTTCTTGATTTGTTGCATATCCAACTGTTGAGAATATTGTTGTTTCAGATGGTCCATATCCATTATAAATTATTACATTTGGAATTATTTCTTTAATTTTATCTACCAATGTTTTTTGTAAAGGCTCTCCTGCTAACATTATATATTTTAAACTTTTTAAATTATCTTTATTATTCAAATTTTCTAAATGAAATTTCATTACAGATGGTGTTGTTTGCATTATTTCAACATTATTATCTTTTATAATTCTTTCTATTTCAGATGTCATCTTTTGACCATTTTCACTTGTTAAATATACAGTTAATCCTCTTGTTAATGACATTAATGTTTCAAATGCAAATATATCAAATGAAACTGTTGTAATAGAAAGTATTTTATGATTTTTTCCATCTTTTAAATATTCAATTATATTTTTCATTGAATTATAAAAATTGCTTAAATTTTTTTGTTTCAACATTACTCCTTTTGGGGTACCTGTTGAACCAGATGTATATATTAAATATGATAAATCTTCTGGTTTAGAAATATTTTCTAAATTTTCTTTATGATTTTCATATATTTTTTCCTCTTTAACATTTATAAGCTTTTTATCTGCTAAATTTCTCCTATTTTGACTTGTTAATATTATTGTTGCTTCACTATCTTCTAGCATATATTCTATTCTGTCTTTTGGATAATCTGGTGCAATTGGAATATAACTTCCACCAGCTTTTAATACTGCTAACATTGATATTAGCATTTCAAATGAACGTTCTAGCAATATCCCAACAACAGTATTATTAGTTACTTCATTTTCTCTTAACTTATATGCTAAACTATTTGCTCTCTCATTCAATTCTCTATATGTCATTTCTTTATCTTCAAAAACAATTGCTATCTCATCTGGTGTTTTTTCTACTTGTTTTTCAAAATATTTTATAAAAGGTATGTTTTCATTATATTCTAAATCTGTTTTGTTAAATTCTACAAGTAATTTTCTCTTTTCATCAAGTGTAACAATATCAATTTCACTAAGTTTTATCTCTTCTTTTGACACTACTTGTTTTATAACATTTAATATTCTTTTATGTATATTTTCAATATCATCTACTTTATAAATACTTGTTTTATAATCATATGCTATATTCAAATTTCCAGTATCATTTAAGTCGTAAATTTGAATATCTATATTATCTGCACAATATCCATTAAATGTCCATTCTGTCTCATATTTAATATTTCCTTCATTTTGTTTTGCATTTGTTATTTGATATGATAATAAAATATTATATAAATTTGGAATACTTTTATTTTCTTTTCTTAGGTCTTCTAACAAGCATTGATATGAATATTTTTGATGTTTCAACATATCCATAGAGTCTCTTGCTATATTTCTTACAAATTCTTTAAATTCTATATTTTCATCAATATTAATTTTGAATGGTGCCATGTTTATAAACATTCCTGCAGCATTCTTTTCCTTGAAATTAGTTCTGTTTAAAATAGGTGTACCTATAACAAATTCATCTAAATTAGAAATTTCGCCTATATATATTGCATAAATAGCCATAAAAAAATTATATAATGATATTTTGTTTTCTTTACAATATTTCTTTATTTCTACTACATTTTCTTTTGATATTTTATATTGATTTCTACTACCTACAGGATTTTTTTCGTCAACATCTCCTTTTATACTTCCTGGTATTGTTGCAACTTCTGGAATAGTTCTAAATCTCTCTAACCAGTATTGCTTATCTTTATTATATTTTTCACTTTCTTGGTATTGTTGTTCTGATTTAATATAGTCTATATATGAATATATAGCCTTTGTTTCTACTTCTTTATTTTGAATTAATTCTGAATATGTTTTTATGATGTCATTACAAATAAGCGCTAATGTCCACGCATCTGAAATTAGATGGTGTATATTGAGCATGAAAGCCCCTTTTCCATCTATAAATTTAAAGATATAAAATTTAAATAATTTTGAATTTTCTAATTTGAATTTTGTTTTTGCAATTTTGTTTCTCTCTATTTCTAACTGATTTTTGCCCGCAATATTAATAGTGTCTATCTGAATTTCTTTTTTTTCAGATAACACTTGTTCAACATTTCCGTTATTTAATTGAAACTCTAGCCAAAAGTTGTCATGTTTTTGGCACACTATTTGTATAGATTTTTCTAATTTCTTAAAATCTACTTTTTCTTGTATTATGGCTGTTCCACAAATATTGTTTATACTACTTCCTTTGTAATATTGCTCTGTTACCCAAATTGATTTTTGAGCATTTGTTAAATTCCCCATTTTCTTAACATCCTTTTTATATTTACATTTAGTTTCATACTATTTTATTGTAACATTATTTTACATTTTTTGCAATTTTTTTGCATAAATTATTAAAAAACTAGGATGAGAAGTTTCATTTATAACTCTTCATCCTAGTTTTTTACTTATGAAGTTATTGCAATTTGGGCTAACCTAATTGCATCTTCCTTTGTTTCTGCAGCACCAACAAAGCCTCCATGATGGCAAAATAATGCTGTTTTTACACCTGTCACTTCTTGATATTCCCTTCCTTTTAATCCTAACCAATTATCTGGAACCGCCTTCATTGGAATATGCTGTTTTAAATCAGTAGTAACAACTTGCCAGTTGTACCCACCTCTAAGAGATGGATATATAACAAACCACACTTCCAATGCTTTTTGATTCCTAGAAAAATAAAGTGGTCTTGACCAAGAAACATACTTTTCCAAAATCATAATATGATTTTTTGACTTTTCAATAGCATCTTCTATATAGCTTTTGGCTTTTAACGAAGACATCGCTCTCCTTAATGTATTGTTAAATACTTTTTTGGCAAATTCACAAGCTTCCTTAAAAGCTTCATCAAAACTTTTATCTTCGTCCCAAGTTGGATTAAAATCAGAAATCACCTGACTAATGTTCATCACTGAGATCTCTGTTCTCGGAATTGTTACAATACCATTATCCACAGCATCAATTCCTTGAATCAAGATTTTTTCAACAGCACTCCACAATGACTTAGAATTAATATATTTCTTTTTTAATAATTCCATTCCAAAATCATTCCAAATTAGACCAGCAGAAGCATATGGAATTTTATTGTCTCGTACACCATTTCCTCCTTTTTGATGATGATCCCAACGTCCTCCTCCAATATCATATACTATAACATCTAATTTTAGATCTTTTGGGACTTTAAGTGTCCGACAGACGACTACATTCTCAAATAGTTCTTCAAGAATAACAGTTGCAAAAACTTCATCTGCATGAAAAACTCCAGCATGTGTAACTAACTGTGCTTCATAAACATTTGTTGTCATTCTAATCATAAATAACCTCCATAAGTCGTTCAAGTATAAAGTTTTTAAACATATATTAAGTATAACACAATTTACATAATTTTGCAATTATAGATTTTATTTTTAAAAAAAGAGAATCAGATTTTACTCCAATTCTCTCAAAATAAATTATTTTAATTGTTTCATAACTTCTTCAGCAAAGTTTTCTTCTTTCTTTTCGATACCTTCACCTGTTTCAAATCTTGCAAATTCAAGAACTTTTGAATCTTTTAATATTTCAGAAACCTTTTTGCTTGGATCTTTAACAAATTCTTGATCTACTAAACAGATTTCTTGATAGAATTTATTAATTCTTCCTAAAACAATTTTTTCTGCAATTGCTTCTGGTTTTCCTTCATTCATTGTTTGAATTTTTAAAATTTCTTTTTCTTTTTCTACTCTTTCTGCAGGTACTTGATCTCTATCAATAAATTCAGGTCTTGCTGCAGCTATTTGCATACATACATCTTTTGCTAATTCTTTAGTTCCAGATGTCATATTTACTAATACTGCAATTTTTCCATCACCATGAATATATTTTTCAATTAATCCGTCTGTTGTTTCAAATCTTGCAAATCTTCTTATTGAAATATTTTCTCCAATTGTTGCAATTTTACCAATTAATGCTTCATTAACTGTTTTTCCTTCTTCAAACATTGCTGGTTCTGCTAATAATGCTTCTACTGATTCTGGATTATTTTTTACTATTTGTTTTGCGACATCCATTACAAATGTTCTAAATTCTTCATTTTTTGCAACAAAGTCTGTTTCAGAGTTAACTTCAACTATTGCTCCTACTTTTTCATCTTCTGAAATATATGCTTCTACCATACCTTCAGCAGCAACTCTTCCTGATTTTTTTGCAGCCTTTGTAATTCCTTTTTCACGTAAAAGTTCTGCAGCTTTTTCTAAGTCTCCATCTGTTTCTGTTAAAACTTTTTTGCAGTCCATCATTCCTGCTCCTGTTTTTTCTCTTAATTCTTTAACTAATGCAGCTGTAACCATTATTTATTCCTCCTTTTAAATTTTAATAATTGCTTATTTCAATTATTATATATACTTATTAAAATAGAGTAGAGCAGTAGAGCCCCACTCTTTTTATTCTTAATTATTATTCAGCTTTTTCGTCAGCTTCACTTGCAACTTGTTCCATTGATGTAGCTTCTTCTTCAACATTTTGTTCTTCTGTTGCTTCAAAGCTTTCACCTTGTTTTCCTTCAATGATTGCATTTGCCATAACATCTGCTATTAAACTTACAGATCTTATTGCATCATCATTTCCTGGAATTGGATAGTCTAAATCTTGTGGATTGCAGTTTGTATCTACAATTCCTACTACTGGTATATTTAATTTTTTAGCTTCTAATATTGCTATTCTTTCTTTTTTAGGATCTACTAAGAATATAACTCCTGGTAATTTATCCATTTCTTTAATTCCACCAAGATTTTTTTCTAGTTTTTCCATTTCTTTCTTTAATAGAATTACTTCTTTTTTAGGTAATACATCAAATGTACCATCTTCTTCCATTTTTTCAAGATCTTTTAATCTTTGAATTCTTTTTTGGATTGTATCAAAGTTTGTTAACATTCCACCTAACCATCTTTGATTTACATAGTACATTCCACTCTTTATTGCTGCATCTTTCATGCAATCTTGAGCTTGTTTTTTTGTTCCTACAAATAGAACTGTTTTTCCTTCTTCTACTTGTTCTTTGATGAATTCATATGCTTCATCAATTTTCTTTGAAGCTTTTTGTAAGTCGATGATATGAATACCATTTCTAGCTTGGAATATGTATTCTGCCATTCTTGGATCCCATCTTCTTGTTTGATGTCCAAAGTGAACACCTGCTTCTAGTAATTGTTTCATTGCAACTACTGCCATTTCTAATTCCTCCCTTTTTGTTATAACTTCCATAAAGTATCTTCATTTATTCGGACCTATTTTATAGGCACTCCCTAACAAACTACTCTTTATGTGTTTTTTACGCTAATTATTATACCACATTTTTCATAAAAATCAAGTGTTTTCAAAAAAATATTAAAGTAAAAACATATACTTGAATATTTTGTACTTGTATCATAACTGACTATATCGACTAAAACAGAAAAGGTATGGTTTTTATACCACACCTTTATTTAATATCACTATACAAATTCTTCCCATACTAAATTAGCTAAATCTATTCCTTTATTAGATAATCTAATATTATCATCTTGTATTATTATTAATTTTTCATCTGAAAGCTTTTTTAATTCATTTCTATATAAATAAATTGGATTATCTCCGAACTTATTTTTAAATTCACTTATTTTTATTCCATCTATTTTACGCAACCCAAGAAGCATAAATTCTTTTTTAGAATCATCTTCTTTTTGTATTTCATGTATAATTCTATTTTTTTCAAATTCTCCTTTTTGAACATTCTTAATATATTCTTTTATATCTTCTATATTAGAATATCTTGTTATATCTCTATAAGAATGTGCAGCTGCACCAATTCCAACATATTCCATTTGATTCCAACAATTCATGTTATGTTTTGATTCATACCCTTTTTTGGCAAAATTAGATATTTCATAATGTTTATATCCATTTAATTCTAATGTATTTTTTACATACCAATACATATTTCTTTCTAACTCATCATCTGGGAGTTTTAATTTTCCATTTTCTATTTTATTTGCAATAGGTGTACCATCTTCAACAATTAATGAATATACAGATATATGTTTTGGGGCTAATTTTAGTACATTTTCTAAACTTTCTTTTAAATCAATAATTCTTTGATTTGGAAGTCCTAGCATTAAATCAACATTTATATTTTTAAAACCAACTTTTTTGACCATTTTATATGTTTCTAAAAATTGTTTATAATTATGAATTCTTCCTATCTGTTTTAATAACTCATCATTTGTAGTTTGTAATCCTATACTTATTCTATTAATACCACAATTAATATAATCTTGTAGTTTTTCTTGAGTTACTGTTCCAGGATTAACTTCAATTGTTATTTCAGCATCTTGTGCAACATTTTTTTCTTTTATCTTTTCTAATATTTGCACAATAAATTTACTATCTATATATGATGGTGTTCCTCCACCAATATATATTGTTGTTATTTCTGATTTTATTTTTACATGCTCGATTTCCTTTTTTACTGAATCTACATATTTTTCAATCAAATCATCTTTTCCACAATATGATATAAAATCACAATAATCACACTTTTTCTTACAAAATGGGATATGTACATATATTCCTATTTTATTTTTTATTATCATCTATTTTCTTACCAATCTCCATTACTTTTTTTAATCTATAATTTACTCCAGATTTACCTATTGGTATTTTTAACATTTTTCCAAGTTCTATCAGACTTGCACTAGGATTTTGTAATCTAAGTTCTGCTATCTCTTTTAATGGTTCTTCTAATTTTTCGAATTCACCATTTTGTTTTAATTTTCTTATTATCTCAATCTGTTCTATTGAGGCATTCATAGTTTTATTCATATTTGCAGTTTCACAATTTACTAATCTATTTACTTTATTATTCATTTCTCTTTTTACTCTAATTTCTTCAAATTTTAAAACAGATTTGTTTGCACCTAATAAAGCTAATGTTTTTGAGATTTCTTCACCATCTTTTAAATATATTGTATATTCTTTATTTTTTTCTATAACATTACTTTTTATATCAAAACTACTTAATCCTTCTACTATAATATTTGCATAATCTTTTTTTCTAACACTTATTTCTAAATGATATGTGTTTTCAGGATTATTAATAGACCCTGACCCCAAATAAGCTCCTCTTATTATATTTTTCAATTGCTCTATTGTTAAATTATCTATTTGTATTTCCATTTTAGGACAAGTTATTACAAATAATTTACCTTGAATGTTTATATTATATGTTTCAATTCCACAATTACTCAACAATCGTGCAAATCTATTAATATTATATTCATTTTCTGTTGAAAATTTTATTTTATTTTTTTCTTCAGATATATTACTACTCATCAAATATCCCATAAGTTCATATTTAACAGCTTCTTTATTTGATAGTTTTTCTGATTTGCTTATCTCTTCTTTTAATTCTGTTGAAAAAGACATATTTCCTCCAATCATAAAACTTGTGTTATTATTATTCTATCATTTCCATATAAATCTTTTTTACAATATGTATTTTTATAATTTTGCTCATCTTCAATTATTTTGATTACGTCATTTTTTTGATTATATCCAATTTCAAAACATAGAAAACTTCCTGTTTTTAAATAATTAATTGCTTGTTCTGTAATTATTCTATAAAAATCTAATCCGTCTTCTCCACCATCTAATGCAATTTTAGGTTCTTTTTGAACTTCTTCACTCAATTTCTTTATTTCATCTTTCCTTATATATGGGGGATTTGAAACTATAATATCAAATTTTTTATTATCTAATTTATCAAATAAATCTGATTTTACAAAATTTATTTTTGCTTCCAATTTTTCCGCATTTCTTTTTGCTATTTCTAATGCTTTTTCACTTATATCTACAGCTATAATATCTGCATTTGGTATAAATTTTTTTAATGATATTGCAATTGCTCCACTTCCTGTACATAAATCTAATATTCTTGGTGAATTATATTTTTGAGCAATTTTTATAACTTCTTCAACTAATATTTCTGTATCAGGTCTTGGGATTAATACATTTTCATCAACAAAAAAGTCCATTTTCATAAATTCTTGTCTATGTGTTATATGTTGTAATGGTACTCCTTTTGTTAATTTTTCAATATTAACAAAATATTGCCATTGTTGCTGTTTATCAATTTCTTTATTATCATAAACTATAATGTACTGCCTTGGTTTATCTAAAACATATTGTAATAATAGTCTTGCTTTTAATTTTGGGCTTTCTACATTATTTGATTTTAACATTATCATTCCTTTTGTTATTGCTTGTTTTATTGTCATTAATCCCCCACCTCTATTTCTTTTGTTTTTAAAATTTATTTACTTCTTCTCTAAATTGATCTCCTCTATCATACATATCTTTAAACATATCAAAACTTGTACTTGCTGGTGAGAATAATACTATTTGACCAGGCTTTGCAATTCTTTTTGCTAAATCTAAACTTTCTCTAAATGTTTCACACATATGTATATCTAAAGTTTTATTTTGATTTTCTAATTCTGTTTTTACTGCTGTATATATTTTGTTTGCTGTTTGACCAATTAATATTAAACTTTTTACTTTTTCTACAACTGGTTTTGCAATTGGTGTATAGTCTAAGTTTTTATCTGCTCCTCCTGCTATCAACACTATTTCTTTATTAAATGAATTTAATGCTGATATTCCTCTTGTTGGAGTTGTACTTGCAGAATCATTATACCATTCTACTCCATTTAGTGTTCTTACCAATTCTAATCTATGATGTACTCCTGCAAATTCTTTTATTGTATTAACTGCTTTTTCTGTATTTACCAAATTTTTTGTTAATGCTAATGCTGTACATATATTTTCCAAATTATGAATTCCTTTTAGTTTTATTTCATCTTGTGATACAATATGTTTTCTTATTCCATCATTACATTCTTTTACAATTCCATCTTCTACAATAAATCCATAGTCTAATTTTTGTTTACTACTAAATAAAATAACATCACCTTTTGCATCATCTTGACATTCTCTAGTTAAATCATTATCCGCATTTATTACAAGTATTCCTGTATCTTTTTGATTTCTATATATATTCTTTTTGGCATCTATGTATTCTTGGTAATCTTTATGTACATTTAAATGATTTGGTGTTATATTTGTTATTGCAGATATATCTGGACTAACTTTCATCCCCATTAATTGAAAACTACTTAATTCTAATACTATTATATCTTCTGGCTTTATTTCATTTAATTTTGTAAATAATGGAATACCTATATTTCCTCCTAAATAAACTTTATATCCTGCATCTTCTAAAATTCTGGCTGTTAATGTAGTTGTTGTTGTTTTTCCATCACTTCCTGTTATTCCAATTACTTTGCAAGGTGCCATTTTTATTAATTGTTCTATTTCTGTTGTTACTATTGCTCCTCTTTGTGCTTCTTTTTCTAATTCAGGTTTTGTTGGCAAACAACTTGGTGATCTAAATATTAAGTAAAATCCATGTAAATTGTCTAAGTTTCTTTTTCCAAAATAATACTTAAAATTATATTTTTTTAATTTTTCTAAAATATCTTTTGAAATCTTTTCTTCTTCTCTGTCATCAAATACTGATACATCTGCTTTTTTTTCATGCAAATAATCTATTAACGGAATATTACTTACTCCAACTCCAATTACTGCTATTTTCTTGTTTTCTATATCTTTTTCAAATTGTTCTAATTTTTTATTTTTAAATTCCATTTTTATCTCATCCTTTCAAAGGTGCAAATTAATATTTCTTTTTACTGAAATATATTCATTCTATTGTATTCATTTTTTCGATTTTCGTCCTTATTATATATCTTTTTTTTGTTTTTTACAATATACTTGCATATTTCTTGCGACTATGGGTACAATATTTTTGTAAATTTGAAATTGGAGGTGTTATTTATGTCAGAAAAGAATAATAACCAAAATAGAAATAATAATAGCAACAAAAATAATAATCAAAAAAATAACAATAAATAGTTTTGTAAAATAAATTTTACTATTAAATAAAAAAGCTGAGATATAAAATATATCTTAGCTTTTTTACATATTTTATGCAGTTTCT
The DNA here is from genome assembly GCA_934141555.1 of uncultured Clostridia bacterium. Taxonomy (GTDB): domain Bacteria; phylum Bacillota; class Clostridia; order TANB77; family CAG-508; genus CAG-269. Next base: position 31,090 of record CAKPCK010000012.1, read on the forward strand.
TTTACTTCTGCTTGAACTCTTTGTTTCTTTTTAGATTCTTTATTTGGATTTTCTATAATTTTAGGTTTTGCATTATTTTGAATTGTATCTTTTGTTATAATACATTTTTCAATTTTTTCATTTGATGGAATATCATACATTATATCTGTCATAACATTTTCTATTATTGAACGTAATCCTCTTGCACCTGTTTTTCTTTCAATTGCTTTATCAACAATTGCTTCAAGTGCATCTGGTTCAAATTCTAGCTCTACACCATCAATTTCTAATAATTTTTTATATTGTTTTACTAATGCATTTTTTGGTTCTGTTGTTATTTTTATTAATGCTTTTCTGTCTAATTCTTTTAATGTAGCTATAATTGGTAAACGACCTATAAATTCTGGAATCATTCCAAATTTTAATAAATCTTGTGGAAGTATTTGTTCAAATACTTCGTATTTATCCATATCTTTACTACTTTGAATTTCAGCACCAAAACCTATTGATTTTTTTCCAATTCTATCTTTTATAATATTTTCTAATCCTTCAAATGCTCCTCCACAAATAAATAATATGTTTGATGTATCTATTTGTATCATTTCTTGTTGAGGATGTTTTCTTCCACCTTGTGGTGGAACTGATGCTATTGTTCCTTCTACTATTTTTAATAATGCTTGTTGAACACCTTCACCACTTACATCTCTTGTTATTGATGGATTTTCAGATTTTCTTGTTATTTTATCTATTTCATCAATATATATAATTCCTTTTTCTGCTTTTTCTATGTCTCCATCAGCAGCTTGAATTAGTTTTAAAAGAATATTTTCTACATCTTCCCCTACATATCCAGCTTCTGTAAGTGTTGTTGCATCTGCTATTGCAAATGGTACATTTAATATTTTTGCAAGTGTACTTGCTAATAATGTTTTTCCACATCCTGTTGGTCCTACTAATAAAATATTGCTTTTTTGAATTTCCACATCATCATCACTTATTTCTTGTTTTTCTTCAATATTTTCTTCATAAGCAACTCTTTTATAATGATTATATACTGCTACTGCAAGAACTTTTTTAGCTTCTTCTTGACCTATTACATATTCATCAAGAATTTCTTTTATTTCTTTTGGACTTGGAATCTCATCTAATTCTGCTAAAGTATATGTGTCTTCATCAGAATATTCAGCATCAATTATTTCATTACATAGCCCTACACATTCATTACAAATATATACACCAGGACCAGCAATTATTTTTCTAACATTATCTTGTGTTTTGCCACAAAATGAACATTTTACACTTTTTGGTATATCATTTTTTGCCATTTTAATCTCCTTTTTTCTTAAGCTCTTTTTGTCATAATTCCATCTATCAAACCATATTCTAGAGCTTCTTCTGCTGTCATATAATTATCTCTTTCTGTATCTTTTTCTATAACATCTAGTGGTTTTCCTGTTCTTTCACTTAAGAATTTATTTAATTTTTCTCTTGTACGAACTAAATGGTCTGCATGAATTTTAATTTCTGTTGCTTGACCTTGTAGTCCTCCACCACCAATTAATGGTTGGTGTATCATAATTTCTGAGTTTGGCATTGCAAATCTTTTTCCTTTTTCACCAGCTGTTAATAATACTGCTCCCATACTTGCTGCAAGTCCTACACATACTGTTTCAACTGGACATTTTATATAATTCATTGTATCTACAATTGCCATTCCATCTGTTATTGATCCTCCAGGTGAATTTATATAAAAATATATTTCTTTATCTGGATCTTCTGATTCCAAGAACAACATTTGTGCAACTATTAAACTTGATGTTGTTGGATTTACATCTTCTCCTAAGTATATTATTCTGTCTTTTAATAATCTTGAAAATATGTCATATGAACGTTCACCTTTACTTGTTTGTTCAACAACATATGGTACTAAACTTGATTTTTCTAACATAATTTATCCTCCCTACCCTTGTAATTTTATCACAAGTATATAAATATTTGCTCTAATATAGTCTATTAGAGTAGAAAAAGTTAGGTAAAACTTCTCTATTTTTAATAAAAGACTTTCCCCCTAACTTCTTTTTACTTTATTTTATTTTTGCATTTTTTACTATGAAATCAATTGCTTTTTCTGATTCGATTCCTTCTTTGATATAATCTTTTAAGTTTTCGTTATCACTAATTTCTTCAACTTTCTTTCCATAGTTTTTAGCCATTTCTTCTAATTTGGCATTTATTTCTTCGTCTGTTGCTTCGATTTTTTCTGCTTTTCTAACTGCTTCTAAAGTAAGTCTTGATTTTATTGCTTCAATTGCTTGTGGTTCATATTCTTTTCTTACTTCTTCTTCAGTTTTTCCTATCATTTTTAGGTATTGTTCTAATTTTAAACCTTGGTATGAAAGTCTTTGATTTATATCTTGAATCATATGATCAACTTCCATATCTACCATTCCTGATGGAATTTCTACTTTTGATTTATCACATACAGCTTTTATTGCTGCTTCTTCTGTTTCATATTTTGCTTTTTGTGCATTGTCTTTTTCAAGTCTTTCTTTGATACTTGCTTCTAATTCTTTTAATGTATCAAATTCGCTTACATCTTTAGCAAATTCATCATCTAAGTTTGGTAATTCTTTTCTTTTTATTTCATGTAATTTTACTTTAAATGTTGCTTCTTTTCCAGCTAAATCTTTAGAGAAATATTCTTTTGGGAATGTTACTTTTATTTCTTTTTCTTCATCAATTTTCATTCCAACTAATTGATCTTCAAATCCTGGTATAAAAGCTCCGCTTCCTATTTCTAATTCATGTCCTTCTGCTTTTCCGCCTTCAAATGCAACACCATCAGCAAAACCTTCAAAGTCAATTGTTGCTGTATCTCCATCTTCTAATGCTCTGTCATCAACTGTTACTAATCTTGAGTTTTTATCTTGCATTTGTTTTATTTCATTTTGAACATCTTCGTCTTTTACTGGATATTCTATTTTCTTTATTTCTATTCCTTTATATTTTCCTAATTCTACTTCTGGTTTTACTTGTACTACTGCTGTAAATATTACATCTTTTCCTTTTTCCATTTGAACTATATCAACTGTTGGTCTGCTTACTACATCTATTTTGTTTGCTTCAATTGCTTCATCATAGGCTTCTGTTGCAACTTCATTAAATGCATCTTCATAAAAAATTTCTGCTCCGTAATATTTTTCTACTATATTCATTGGAGCTTTTCCTTTTCTAAAACCTGGTATATTAATATATTTAGCATTTTGGAAATATACTTTTTTCATTGCGTTTTCAAATTTTTCTGCTTCTACTGTAATTTCTAATTTTACTTCATTTGCATTTTCTGTTTTCTCAACTTTACAATTCATTTTTAATCTTCCTTTCTCGTATTGGCTTTACTTAGCTTTTACATTATATCATATATTTTCCAATTTGCAAGCAGTTTTACAAAGATTTTCTTAATATTTTGCGATTTTTACGGTTATATTTATATGTTATTTTTCAAATTATTTGTTTAATATGATTAATCTTACATTTTCCATTTATCATATATACTTCTATAACATCAAATCTTATAATGAACTTCGAAAAATTATTTTCTCTTAAAAATATAGCAGCACTTCTTCTCATATGAAGTTTTTTTGTCTTATTTACTGCCTCACTAGGTTTTCCATACTTTTCATTAGTTCTTGTTTTTACTTCAACAAATACAATATATTTCTCTTTATTTGCTATAATATCAATTTCACCATTTCTTGTATAATAATTATTTTCTATAATTTTATATCCATTATTTTTTAAATATTTTTGTGCTATTTTTTCACCTATTATTCCAAATTTTCTTTTATTCATAATCTCCTTCATTTTTTATTCTATACACTTGCCCAGGCAATTCTTCTATTAGATTTTCCAATTCTAATAACATTATTTTATAACTAATATCTTGTACAGTCATTTTTGTTTTTCTTACAATTTGATTAATACTTACTGGTTCATTTTTTATACATTTATATACTTTTTCTAATTCTTTTGGCACTTGTTTTTTACTCTCTTTTAATAATTTTTTCTTAAACTTCATTTGTGGATATTCTATCAGTATATCTTCAATTCTTGTTACCATCTTGCTTCCACTTTTTATTAATTCATTAGTTCCAAAACCTTTTTTATTTTCTAGACTACTTGGAATACAAAATACTGGCTTATTAAGATTTCTAGTATATCTAGCAGTAACACTTGTTCCGCTTCTATAACCAGCTTCAATTACTAATGTTCCAATTCCTAAACCAGCTACAATTCTATTTCTTTCCAAGAATTTTTTTGATTCTGCTTTAACATCTTTTTCATATTCTGTTATTATAAGCCCTTTATTTTCTAATATTTCATCAATCAATTTTTTATTTTGTTTTGGATATATATTATCAAATCCACATGGCAAAACGGCAATTGTTTTCCCTGAATATTTTATACATGTTCTGTGTGCTATAGCATCTATTCCAATTGCTAGTCCACTTATAATTGAAAATTCATATTCGACTAGTTTTTTAGTAAAAGTTTTGCACATTTTTTCACCATATTGTGTATTAGTTCTTGAACCCACAATTGCAATTCCAATACTATTTAATAATTCTATATTTCCTTTAACATACAATCTAGATGGTGGATTTTTTATTTCTTTTAATCTGTTTGGGTATATTTTATCTGCATATTCAATTATTTTTTCATCATATTTCTTCATATTAGTTACATTCCTTTCGCAAAATCATTTATTCAAAAATTTATCTATACTTCTATATTGAACTGCTTCTGCTATATGTTTAACATTTATTATTTTTTCATTATCTAAATCTGCAATAGTTCTAGCTACTTTTAATACTCTTTCATATCCTCTAACACTTAATTTTAACATTTTAAAAGCTTTTTGTAATAATATATCTGCATCATCATCTATATTGCAAAATTCTCCAATTAATCTAGTTGTTAATTCTGAATTTGATTTTATTCCAAGATTCTTATATCTTTCATTTTGAATTTTTCTAGCCATATTTACTCTTTGTTTTATTTTTTGTGAGCTTTCTTCTTTAAATGTTGAATTTAATTTTTCAATTTTAGTTCTTTTTACTTCAATTTGAATATCTATTCTGTCTAATAATGGACCACTTATTTTATTTAAATATCTATGTATCTCCATTGTTGTACATTTACACTCTTTTTCTTCATCTCCATAATATCCACATGGACAAGGATTCATACTTGCTACAAACATAAAATTACAAGGATATTTATAATTTCCACTTAATCTATTTATTGTAATTTCTTTTTCTTCCAATGGTTCTCTTAAAGCTTCTAATACTGTTCTATTATATTCAGTTAACTCGTCAAAAAATAAAATTCCATTATGTGCTAAACTTACTTCTCCTGGTGTTGGAACTTTTCCACCACCAATTATTGATTTTATTGGTGCTGTATGATGTGGCATTCTAAAAGGCCTACTTAATATTAATCCTTCTCTTGTTAAATTAGCTGATACACTATGAATCTTAGTTGTTTCTATTGCTTCTTCTAATGTTAAATCTGGTAAAATTGTCAAAATTCTTTTTGCTAATGCTGTTTTACCACTTCCAGGACTCCCAACCATAAGCACATTATGTCCTCCAGCAGAAGCTACTTCTAATGCTCTTTTCACATTTTCTTGTCCTTTTATATCTGTAAAATCCATATTATATTCTTTTATAAAATCCACATTTCTTTCTTGCTCTTTTTCTATACATATTTTTTTATTTAAATATTTTATTACATCACTTAATGTTATTACAGGGATAATATCAAGTCCTTTTATAACAGAAACTTCATTTGAATTGGCTTTAGGAATTATCACTCTTTTTATTCCCAATTCTTTAGCTTCTTCACACATTGCAAATACTCCATTTGTTCTATTTATTCTTCCATCAAGTGAAAGTTCTCCAATAAAAACTGTATTCACAATTTCACAATAATTTAAATTTGATAAAATACCAATTGACATTAGTATTCCAACTGCAATTGGCAAATCAAAAGAGCTACCTTCTTTTTTTATATTAGCTGGTGCTAAATTTATTAAAATTTTCTTACTTGGAAATTCAATTTTAGAATTCTTTATAGCCGATTTAATTCTTTTTTTAGATTCTCTAACACTTGTATCTGGTAATCCTACTATTTCAAATTCTGGAATTCCATTACTTATATCTGTTTGAACCTCTATTAGATTTCCTTCTAATCCTATTAATGATATTGACTTTATTTTTGATAACATATTTCCTCCATGATATTTAAAATTTTTATTGCTTTTTTTTACCATTTATTATAAAATTGAGTAAAAACAAAAGAATGGTGATTTTATGAAAAAGAAAAAAACAAAGAATAAATTTGATGATATAAATGTTGTTAACACAACCTCTAATATGAAATTAAGAACATTTTTGGTTATAATAATTTTATTTTTTATATTATTAATTATACGACTAATCTTCTTACAATTTGTAGATGGTTCTGAATTAGAGAGTGCTGCAAGAGCAAGGCAAACAAAAACAGAAACTATTTCTGCAAAAAGAGGAACAATTTATGATGTTAATGGCGAAACATTAGCAATGAGTTATGAGACAGACAAAATATATTTAGATCCTACAAATGTAAAAGATGAAAATAAAGAAACTATTGCACAAAAACTTTCTGAAATACTTGAGATAGACTATCAAGAATTATTAGACAAATTAAAAAATAACACTAAAAGATTTACTATTGCAACAGAAGTTGAACAATCAAAAGTTGAACAAATAAAAAACTGGAAAAATGATTTAAAATTCACGACTGGAATTAGTTTTGAAGAAACTAATTCTAGAACTTATCCACATGGTTCTTTAGCCTCAACTATATTAGGTTTTACTAATGCAGATAATTCTGGTGCTTATGGAATTGAATACTCATGGAATTCATTTTTAAGTGGTACTGCTGGAAAATCTGTTAGTTTAAAAGATGCAAGCCAATCTGAAATTGCAAATTCTGAAAAATCATATATAGCCGCCGAAAATGGATATGATTTAAATTTAACAATTGATGTAAATATTCAAGGAATTATTGAAAGAGAATTGTCTGCGGCTGTTGACGAATACGAATGTGATAGTGGAATTACAATTGCTATGGATCCTTCTACAGGTAAAATTTTAGCCATGGCTGATTATCCAAATTTCGACCCTAATAATCGTAATACTCCTAATAGTAAATTAGCAGAAACTTGGGATACTTTATCTAGTGAAGAAAAATCTACAGCCTTACTTAGAATGTGGACTCCCAAAGCTGTAACTGACACATATGCTCCAGGCTCTGTTTTCAAATTAATAACATCTTCAATAGGTCTTGAAGAAAATTTAGTAAAAACTGATACTGCTGGTGAATTTAATTGTACTGGCTACTATTATATAAATGGTGAAGAAAAACCTATAAGATGCTGGAATTGGAAAAAACCACATGGTAAACAATCTTTAAGAGAAGCATTGGAACATTCTTGTAATCCTGCATTTATAGAACTTGGATTACGAATTGGCGCTCCTCTTTCATATAAATATTATCAAGCATTTGGTTTATTTGAAAAAACTGGTATATCTCTTCCAGGTGAAGCAATTGGTCAATTTTATAATTTAAACACAATAAATCAACATGAATTGGCTACAATGTCATTTGGTGAAAAATTTACAATTACACCAATTCAAATGATTTCAGCTGTTGCTGCAATTGCAAATGATGGAGTATTAGTTCAACCCCAATTAGTTGACAAAATAACTAATACTGATACTGGAGAAGTAACTGAATTTAAAACAAAAGAAATTCGTCAAGTTATTTCAAAATCTACTGCAGATAAAGTAAAATCAATGATGGAATCTGTTGTTTCATCTGGTTCTGGTTATAGAGTTGCAGAACAAGCTAAAGGATTTTCTATTGGTGGAAAAACAGGAACATCAGAACCAACAAGTTCAACTTCAACTGATGGATATACAGCTTCATTTGTTGCAATTTCACCTGTTGAAAATACAAAAATTGTATTACTTGTTATATTAAAAAATCCAAAAGGAACTTTGCATAATGGTGGACAAATTGCTGCTCCAACAGCTGGTAAAATGTTCTCTGAAATTCTAACATATATGGGAATTGAATCAGGTAATAAAATTAATGAAACAAATAATAATTTATCTGAAAGTGATTTATATTAATTTTTTATAAGATGCACAAAATGTGCATCTTATTTTTTTATAATATTTTTGATAAAACCTTATGAATTAACTTTTTTATAATTTTCCAATGCAATTGCTACTTGATCTGGACATGAAGTTCCTTTTACACCACATTCTATACCTTTTAGCATTTTTATTACATCATCAATTTTTCTTCCTTCTACAAGCCTAGAAACCCCAACAGTATTTCCAGGACAACCTCCAACAATTTTTAAATTTTTTATTATATCTCCTTCTATATCAAAAATCATTTGCATAGAACAGACACCTTCTGGATTATATGTATATTTCATTTTTTTCATCCTTTCTTATATAAATTTCATCAATATTATACAAGATTTTAACAAAATTTACAATAATCTTATTATTTTCTGTTTACTTTTATTCCAGCCAGTAATACATAGTTATTTAATTCTTCAAAATATTTTTCTAATTCTTTATATCTTTCATTATTATGTTCTTTTATATATTTTAATATATCTATAAAATTAATTTCTGTTCCTGTTTCTAATATATTTCCTTTATTATTCTCAATTTCTAAAAATACGCTTTGATAATATTTCTTCTTTGTTAATTCAGATATCAATACTTTATTTAAATATATTTCTCCTTCTTTTTTTATTTTTTTATCAAATAATTCTTCTTCATAAATTAAACACCAATAACAAAATATTGATTCTTTTATTCTTGAGTTTTTAATTGGCTTGAAATAAATTTCAAGTTCATTTCCATCATTTAATTTTGCTTTTGTTTTTATCACTTCAAATTCATATTCTGAAATATTTTTTAATTTTAATTGTTTCTCAATCTCTATTTTATCTATCTGTATGTGTAATATTTCTTTCAAAATTTCAACTAATTGTTTATCCGATTTTTCAATTATAATTTTCAATTTTTCTACTTTATTATTTTCTATAATAATCACTCCTTTTTCCATGACTAATAAAACGTTTTATTTGATTTTTATTTTTTTTCTAAAAAGAAACAACAAATATTTGATCTAAATTTCTTGAAAAAAATTATTTTGAAATTATCTAACATACTTAGTATAAATTTTTTATATACTTTTGTCAATATATTATCCTAAACTTCAAAATATTTTCATCGACAGTTTTTGCTAATTTTTACATAGATGTATTTAATTTTCTATTATCTTCTTTATTTTGTCAATATTTTTAATTGTAGTCTTATATCCATATTTATAACATATATCCATTTTACTAATATCTATTAAACCTGTTCCATCTGTTGGAATAGTTAATAAAAAATCACTTTTTTTTAGTGAATCACTTGATAACTTATTTCCCATAATATCAAGGGTTTTCATTATAATATCCATAATATCATAATCTTTGCTGACTTGGTCTGATTCAAAATTTACAGATATTATTTTTCCATCATAAACTTTTTTCAACTCTTCTGTTGGAATATTATCTAAAACTCCTCCATCCATAAATATATGATTTTTAAATTCACATGGACAAAATACAGCAGGAAAACTACTACTAGATCTAACTGCTTTTCCTATTCCTATTTCTGTAATATAATTATCATTTATATTTTGTCTTGAAGCACAATTTGTAAATATATATTCTTTAGCTTCTCCAATATCAACTGCTGAAATTACTAGTGGCTTTTTTATATCTCCAACAAATTTAAATCCTTTTTTATTTGCTAATTGATCATACATCTTTTCAAACATATATCCATCGCTTAATCCTGAAATCCCCATTTTATTACTTTTTATAAAATTAGTTAGTCCATTTACTATTGGTTTGCTTCTTATATTTATAATATCTTTTGCATATCTTTTAAATAACAAATATATATAATATGGACTATATCCCATAGCATATAATGTTGCAACTATACTGCCTGCACTTGTTCCTCCAATTGCCTCTACTTCTATATTATTCTCTTCAAGTGCTTTTAATACACCAACATGTGCAATTCCTCTAATTCCTCCTCCTGCTAAAGCTAATCCAATTTTCATATAATCACTCCTTCAAAAATGAATCCAAAATATTTAATTTTACTTACTAATTTAACAAAAAAATAAGTAAATACCATAAAAAGTATTTACTTGTTTTTTTATTTTTAATCTAATTATTTTCTATAATGTTTCCATTTTTATCAAGTTTATAATTAATTTCATTATTAGAAACTACTATTTTTTCATCTTCAACATTAATTGTTGCATTTGAAATTTCTATAGTTTTTTCCAATTTATTATTAAATATATATGTTGTATTAGTTTCAAAATTTACTGCTTGATATGCATTTGTATTCCTTATAATTTGTAATAAATCATATTCACAATTTATTAAACTTTTACCATCTTTATCAATTGCACCATATTTATTATTTTCAAATTTTATAAAAATATTATCATTATCTGTTCTTTCAATTGTAGTATCAAATGGAACATTCACTTCTTTTCCCTCTTTATCAAATACTTTCTTTTCTTCTCCTTTTGATGTATAAATATAGATACCTTTAACTTCAAGTGAATCATATTCAACTTTTAATACTTCAACTCCTTTTTCATTAAAGGCTCCGTATTTTCCTGTTCTTTCCGCTATAAATAAATTAAAATCTTTTTCATAATTTATTGATTGGTATTGTGTATTTATTATTTTTGCATTATTTATAAAAACCCCATATTGTCCATTCTTTGCTGCAATTAAATATATATTATTTTTATCTGCTACGTCAACAATTCTTAATATTTGATTATAATCTGGTGTTAATACTTCATCATAATCATAGTCATAATATCCATATCTATATCCATCACTTGTTATTTTACAAACAATATATCCAGATTTTTTATATCCATCTTGTTCATTATAATATTCATCTGATTGTATTAAATCAAATTCATCTTTTATTAATTGTTTTCCTTTTATATCATATATTTTATATTTGCTATTATCTTTTACAATTACTTCATTTTCTTTATACCCTAAACTATAGATCTGCTCATATCTAGCATCTAAGATTACTTTTCCTGTTATTGATAATAATCCATATTTTCCATTTTTTTGATATATTATTGCATTTTTTTCATATTTTTCTTCTAATAAGTTAGATAATTTTATTGGTTCAACTGCTTCATAATCTTTAAATATCTCAAAACCTTTTTCATTATAAACAACTGTTTTCTCTCCATCATTATCACATATAAAAATTCCTCTATGTTCATTTGGAATTACTATTTGCTCATATTGTGGTTTTACAATAATTTTTTCATCTTGATTTTTTACTCCATATTTTCCGTTTTCTTCTATTATACTATATATGATTGATTTGTCTTCTGTTTCATCATTTATTCTATCTTTATTTGGTAAATATATTGATAATCCTAAACTTATTATCACTACTACAGTAAATACTATTATTCCTACTACTTTCTTCATATCATTTGCTCCTCATTTATAAGCATATTTTCTTTTTACACATATTTTACTATGTTATTATTTTTTTTTCAATAATTTTCATAGATTTTTCATATTGACTTTAAACATTCTAAAATATATAATAATTTAGAAAGGAATTTTACAGATGAATAAAAGAAGAACTCGTGGTCGAAAACATCCACCAAAAGAAAAATACATATATATAATTTCAATTGCACTAATTATATTATTTCTATTTTTGCTAACATTTTTATCACTACTTAATATAGGAAATTCTAAAATACTACATAACATTTATATAAATAATATATCAGTATCTTCTCTATCTCAAACTGATGCAAAAGAAAAGTTAAATTCAGAATTAAATACAAAGCTTTCCAAAACAATAAAACTTACATTTGAAGACTATTCAATAGATTTTTTACCAGCTGAAATAGATTTTTCCTATGATACATCATCTACTATTGAAAAAGCTTATAGTATAGGACGCACAGGAAATATATTTACTAATAATTTAAAAATATTGATATCATTATTTAAAAAAACAAACCTAGATGTTATATATTCGTATAATGAAGAAAAATTAAATAATATTATAAACAATATAAGTGTTGATATCCCTAATTTAGTTATTGAACCATCTTATTATATTTCTGATGATACATTAGTAGTTACCAAAGGAACTGATGGAAACGAATTAGATAAGAATAAAACTGAAGAATTACTATTATCTGCAATTACTCAAAATGATACAACTCTAACTTTGCCTATTAATTACACTGTTTCAAATTCTATTGATATAAATAAAATTCATGATGAAATTTTTAGTGAACCACAAAATGCCTCTGTTACTAAAAATCCATATAAAATTTCAGCAGAAAAAAATGGTGTAGATTTTGCAATATCAATTGATGAAGCCAAAGAACTTGCTTCTAATGTTGATGCTTCTGAAATATACATTCCATTAAAATATACAAAACCTGAAATTACAATTTCAGACTTAGGCGAAGATATTTTTGGAACAAAATTAGGAACTGCAACTACTATATATGATTCAACAAATATTAATAGATCAACAAATATTGATATTGCTTGTGAAAAAATAAATGGAACCATCCTTGAACCTGGGGAAACATTTTCTTTTAATAAAGTAGTTGGCGAAAGAATTGCAAAAAGCGGATTCAAAGAAGCTCTAATATACACTGGTGGTGAAGTGGATTATGGACTTGGTGGTGGAATTTGTCAGATTTCATCAACATTATATAATGCTGTATTAAAAGCAAATCTAGATATTGTAGAACGAAAAAATCATAGTATGACAGTTTCATATCTTCCTGTCGGTCAAGATGCTTCAGTTTCATATGGTAGTGTTGACTTTAAATTCACTAATTCAAGATCATATCCTATAAAAATTGTAGCTACTGCTAATACTGGAGTTATTACAATTTCCATCCTAGGTGTTTTAGAAGAACAAGAATATGTAGTAACCCTAGAAACAGAAATCCTTGAAACAACAGATTACAAAACAACTTACGAATATTCTTCAAGTATTCCTATTGGTAAAGAAAAACTTAAACAAGTTGGAAAAAAAGGGTACAAATGCTCAACTTATAAAATTCTTTCTTTAGGTGAAAAAGAAATATCTCGTACACTACTTTCAACAGATACATATAAATCTCAAAAAGAAATTATTTTAAAACATAAATAAAAAATAAAAGACTTTCCTACTTTTCTAAAGCGAAAGTCTTTTTTATTTATTTTTCTATATAAATCTTAGCTCCTAATTTTTTTAATTTTTCATCCATTTTCTCATATCCTCTTAAAATATAATGAACATTATCAACTTGAGTAATTCCTTTGGCATATAAACCAGCCACAACCAATGAGGCTCCACCTCTTAAATCTGTTGCAACAACATTTGCTCCTTGAATTCTCTTTGTTCCTTTTATTATAGCTGTTCTGCCCTCTACATTAATTTTAGCTCCCATTCTAATTAATTCTTGAGCATATTTATATCTACTTTCAAATATATTTTCTGTTATAACAGATGTACCTTTTGCAGTAATAAGTAATGCTCCAAATATTGACTGCATATCTGTTGGAAAACCAGGATATGGCATTGTTTTTATATCAACTGCTTTTACTCTTTTGGGAGCTATTATCTCAATTTCATTCTTGCTAATATTTAATTTGCAATTTACCTCATCTAATTTATTTAAAATTGGTTCAATATGTGTTGGATTAACATTTAAAAGCTTAATATTTCCAGTTGTTATAGCTCCTGCTACTAAATATGTTCCAGTTTCAATTCTATCTGGCATAATATTATAACTTACTTCTGACAACTTCCTTACTCCAACTATTTCAACTTTATCAGTTCCAGCTCCATTAATTTTAGCACCCATTTTATTAAGATATTTTATCATATCTTCTATTTCTGGCTCTCTTGCTGCATTTGTAATTATAGTCGTCCCTTCTCCTAAACATGATGCCAAAATAATATTTTCCGTAGCACCAACACTAGGAAAATCCAAATGTATTTGAGTACCTATTATTTTTTCTGCACTACAATATATCTCACCATATTCTTCTTTAATTTCTACTCCTAATTTTTCAAAACCTTTTAAATGTAAATCTATTGGTCTTGAGCCAATATCACATCCTCCAGGACATGAAAATCTTGCTTTATGATATTTTCCTATTAATGCTCCTGCAAGTATCACAGATGAACGCATTTGCCTCATTAAATCATCTGGAATTTCATATGTATGTACTTTACTTGTATTTATAATTATTTTATTATTCTTTCTTTTTATTGTTGCACCTATTTTTTTCAAAATTTCGAACATAGTATTTACATCTTGAATATCAGGAACATTATATAATGTCGTTGTTCCAGCATTTAATACTGTTGCTGCAATTATTGGTAGTGCCGCATTTTTAGAACCTGAAATTTTAATTTCACCTTCTAACTTTTTTCCACCTTGAATTATAAATTTTGACATTTTTTCTCCTTCCTCTGTCGTTAAATTTTATACTACATTTTATGTAATTCGATAAAAAATGTGATTTTTTATATATTGCAATTTATTTTATCTTATAGTAGAATTATTACATAATAGAAAGGGAATAGTATATGGAGCAAATTTCGAAGAAAAAAAATGTTACAATTTTAGGAATAGGAATATGGGACTTACTATCATATTTTATAATATATAGTATAGCTGGATTTTTTGTTGAAACAATATTTGCAATTGTTAGATATGGTGTCTTTGAAAGTAGACAAAGTTTTGTTTATGGACCATTTTGTAGTATTTATGGACTTGGAGCTGTAATAATGATTGTATTTTTACAATATTTTAAGAAAAATAGAATAACATTATTTTTTGGTGGATTTATAATTGGATCAATAACAGAATATTTAGTCAGTCTAATTGGTGAATTAATTTTACATGTAAAATGGTGGGACTATTCTAATCTACCTTTAAATATTGATGGTAGAATTTGTTTTTATTATTCTATCTTTTGGGGAATTCTTGCTATATTTCTTATGAAAGCAATTCAGCCACAAGTCAGACGATTTATGGCTCTAGTATTAAGAAAATTTAATCTTTCAACTATAAGAACGATTATTTTAATTTTAATAATATTTATCGCAATAGATTGTATAATTTCTGCATATGCTATAAATATGTTTAGAATAAGAATGATCGCTATAAACGATTTAAATGTCGCTCATAAAGATGAAATTATAAAATTAAATTCAAAATTTAATGAAAGCAAAATCCATTCTTTTTTAATACATTACTTTTTTAATGATAAAAAAATGATAAGAACATATCCAAACTTAAAACAAGAAGAATTAGATGGCACAATTGTTTATTTTAAAGATTTACTTCCAGATATAAAACCATATTATTATAAATTCGTAGCAAAAGATTTCTATAAATAAAAAATAAGTCATTATAAAGAATATAAATTTTCTTTACAATGACTTATTTATATTTTATTTTAACATTTCTTGAACTTTATTAATTACATTTTCTACATTTAATCCATATTTTTCTTTAACCTCTGTTGCACTACCAGATTCAGTAAACACATCATTAACTCCTATAAACCTAATTGGTGCATGGGCTTTCTTTTGAGCTAATACTTCTGAAACAGCTCCTCCAATTCCACCGATTACTGAATGATTTTCAATTGTCAAAATACATTTAACATTATTTGAAATCATATCAACCATTTCTACATCCAATGGTTTAACTGAAAAAATATTTATTAATTTTCCATTATATCCTTTTTGTTGTAATGCTTCAAAACCTTTATATGCAATTCCTGCTGCTGTCCCTTCATATATAATGGCAAAATCATTTCCGCTATCTCTTACAATTGTTGACTTTCCAATTTTAGGTTCTCCATCAAATTCAACATCTGGTACAACATCTCTTGCAACTCTTATATAAACAGGTCCATTATATTCGATTGCAATTTTCATTGCTTCTTTCATTTCTTTTGCATTTGATGGTACTAAAATTTTCACATTTGGTATTGCACGAACAATCGCCAAATCTTCATTTGCATGATGTGTTGCACCATCTTTTCCATTATCCATTCCAGCATAACTTGCAATCATTTTTATATTTGAATTTGCATATGCTGCTTGACGAAGTTGTGTCCAAGCTGTTCCAGAAACAAATATTGCAAAATTTACATAGAATGGTATTTGCCCTTCTGATGCTAGTCCCATTGCAATTGACATTGCACTTGCTTCTGATATTCCTGCTTCTACAAATCTTTTTGGATATTTATTTTGGAATTCTATTGCTTTAGTTGATTTTGCTAAATCACTATCTATTACATATATTCTATCATCCTTTTCACCAAATTCACATAAAAATTCGCCAATTTTATCTCTTAAACAGATCATTTTATCTTCCATATCATATTTTCCTTTCAAACATATAAATTACAATAATATTTATTCTTCTCCTAAATCTTTCATTGCAATTTTATATTCTTCATCACTAATTGCTCCATTATGCCATTTAGGATTATTTTCCATAAAAGAAACTCCTTTTCCTTTTACAGTATTACAAATAATAGCTATTGGTTTATCTTTTACTTGATAAGATTCATTTAAAGCATCTACAACTTGTTTCATATCATTTCCATCTATTTCTATAGTATAAAAATTAAATGCTTCTACTTTTTGTTTTAATGGCTCTAAATTCATTGATTTATTTACCTCATCATATGAAGATAACTTATTATAATCAATAACCATTATTAAATTATTCAATTTATAATGTGCTGCTTGTAACATTGCTTCCCAAATTTGTCCTTCTTGCATTTCTCCATCTCCAACAATTGCATAAACATGATGAATGTCATTATTATTTTTCTTTGCAATTGCCATTCCAACAGCTATAGAAAGTCCTTGGCCTAATAATCCTGTAGTTGCATCAACTTCTGGAATTGTTCCAGTATATGGATGCCCTTGAAGTCTTGAATTCAACATTCTTAATGTATTCATTTCATCATCTTTAATTATTCCTTTTGAATTTAAAACTGCATATTGTGCTGGAACAGTATGTCCTTTTGATAAAACAACTTTACTTCTTGGATTTTCATTAAAATTAACATCTAATTCATAAATAGCTGTTAACATATCAATTATAGACAAAGAACCTCCTTCATGACCAGATTTTGCTTTATATATCATATTTATTATTCTTTTTCTGTTTTCATTAGCTAATTTCTTTAGCTGATCTATATACTCCATAAAATCATTCCTTTCATATTATTATCAAAGCAATTATATAATATTTTATCTATAAATTCTAGTATATATTATAAATTTTGAAAATTTACATTATACTATTTCTTATTATTTTACAATTTTGTTTTATTTTATCTTTTCCAGATATTACTTCGTAAATACTCAATATTTCATTAATTACAACATTTTCATCATCTTCAACATTTGAATACAAATATGGTGTATATATAACCCCAAATAAAAATAAATCGAATTTTAATTTTTTAAATCCTATTTTTTTATAAAATTCTTGCCTTTTTATTCTTAATAAATTTTCTTCTTCATTTTTTCCTAATCCAACTTTTTCAATTTCAATAAAAATACCTTTATTTTCTCTTTCTTTCGATAATAAAATTTTTAATGCCTTAGTACCAAATTTTTTATTTCTATATTCTGGTAAAATTGCAAAATAGTCTAATATAATATATCCATTATCTTTAATCTTATTTAATATCATAAAACCTATAATTTCTTCTTTATATAATATTTCTATAATTTTAGTATAATTTTTTTTATATGATAAAGATATTGATTCTAATGTTTTTCTTTCATCTGCTGGGAATATGTTTAAATAATAAGAATATAAATTTTTTTCAAATTCTTCAATATTAATATATTTTAATTCAAGATTTTTCATAATATTTACTCCTCTTAACTAAATTCGTACAATTATTTAAAACTAAAATAAAAAAATCGTTTCAAAAGAAACGATCCTTTGGCTCCCCGTGTTGGACTTGAACCAACGACCTATCGGTTAACAGCCGAGCGCTCTACCAACTGAGCTAACGGGGAATATATAAAAATCTAGCAACAACTTATCTTTCCAGCAGGGTAACCCACAAGTATTTTCAGCACATTGGAGCTTGACTTCTGTGTTCGGTATGGGAACAGGTATTTCCTCCATGTCATCGTCACTAGAAAATTAATAACTAATTTTTAAACATTTACATTATATACTATTTATTTTAATAATGCAATACTATTTATAATATTTTATGCTAAATTTTTTGAATTTATACATAAAATTAAAGCACACTCAAAAATACATAGATGAAAACTTTTTAGGATTTCTTTTAATAAAAATTATAGTTAAGCCCTCGATTTATTAGTATTGGTCAGCTCAATATATCACTATACTTACACCTCCAA
>CAKPCK010000013.1 GCA_934141555.1 uncultured Clostridia bacterium
TTTTTGTTCCACTTACACTTGTATCTGGATTTACAGGTACTTCTTCTGTTGAATCTTTACCTGGTACATCTGGAATTATAACTGTTGCAGTATTCATAATTGTTTTTTCTTCTACAACATCAGATTCAACAACAGTATAATAAGTTGTTATTGTTTCTACATTTTTTCCTGTTTCAGCAGATAATTCTTTAATTTCAGCAATTATTGATGTTCCATTTTCATCAACATCTTTAATTTCTCCATTTACAGTTACTTTTAATGAATCTGTAACTTTAATATTTTCTAATGTTACATTTCCTGTATTTGTTACTGTTATTACATATTCTATAACATCTCCAGGTCTTACCATTGTTTTTTCTGTTACAGGTACAAATTCTTCTGAGCCATTTTCCTTTACTCTTGTTGCAACTTTGCTTATATCTACTGATGGTGCATCTGCTACTGGTGTATCTATTTCATCTTTATCTTCAACTTTTTCTGGCTCTTTATCTGGATCTGTTAGATTTGTTTCTCCTGTTACTTTTACTTCATTATGAACTAATTTTCCAACATTTTCTTTTATGTCTTTTTCATAACTTACTGTATAAGAAGCAAAGATTTCTTTACTTTCTCCTGCATTTAAATTTCCTATATTTAATTCAGATTCATCTAGTTCAATGCCTTCTAGTTTTTCATCAACAACTACATTTGTTAAATTCTCACTACCTGTATTTGTTACTGTAATTTTGTATCTAATTACATCGCCTTCTTTGACTTCTGCATCTAGTCCTATACTTTCACCATTTCTTAATATATCAATAACTCTTTTTTCAACATTAATTCCAGTTGTAGGATCTTCTGTTTTATCTGTATCCTTGTTTCCAACTGTTGCTATATTTGTTATTTTTTTATTTTCTAGTGCTTTTATATCTTTTACTATTACAGTAAATGTTTTTTGAATTGTTTCTCCTGCTGGTACTGTTACATCTTTCCATGTTAATGTTTCTCTATTTTTAGATATTTCTGCTCCATCTACTGTTCCACGTTTTAATATAGTACCTGTTGGAATATTATCACTTATTGTTGTTGTTCCATTTTCTGTACCTGTATTTGTTACTGAAATTGTATATTTTATTTCATCTCCAACTTTTGCTATGCTTACTTTTTCATATTTATTTGTTTCTTTGTTATATCTTAATATTTCACTTGTTTTACTATTTGTTATAATAGATGTATTTTCTTCATTACTATCTTCACCATTTGCAATTGCTTTATTTGTAATTGTTCCTGTTACTTCTGAATCTACAACAACTGTAAATTTAAGTGAAACTTCTTCTCCAGCTTTTACTGTAATTATCCATTTTACACCTACAATTTTTTCTGAATCATTTGAAGATTTTATTGTTATTCCATCATTTTCTACTGATTCAAATGTAGTATTTGAAGGAATTTTATCCATTACTTCAATTTTTTCTACATCTTTATTTCCATTATTTTTTACTTTTAGTATATATGTAATTTTTTCACCAGCATATACTAATTTATTTCCAGCTTTAGTTTCTGATATCTTAGTCACCATAATATTAGGTAACACTGGAACTATATCTGTTGATACTGAATCAACATAAATATTTGTTGGTTTCCACCAATCCCAATATTCTTTTGATACAATTTTTTCTCTTTCTTCAACTCTTTCTACTGCTGTTTCTCCTATTTCGTTTACATTTTTTTCAGTTCCAGTTTTGTTATTATCTCTATTTGCCACATTATTATTGCTATTTGTATTATTGTTTGTATTATTGTTTGTATTATTATTGTTATTATTTATATTATTATTTTGTTGTTCGTTTTCCTGTTTATTTGATTCATTTGAATTTTGTTCATTATCACGATCTGAATCATTTTTATCAGAATCTTCATTTTTTCCAATTTGCTCTGTTTGATTATTATCTAACGCATCAGAAGTTCCTCTATCTTTTAAGAAAACTACTATTGAGGTTATAGCAAAAATTGCTAATAACACTATTAAAGCTATTCCTAAGATAGTTTTAATTTTAAAGGTATGCTTCTTACCTTCCATTTTTATTCTCCTCCTATAAAAATCTAGATTTGTTTTGCCTTTAATATTAGTCTTTCTTTGTTTCCATTAGTACAAGTTATTAATGTAACTTCTCTTATATTTTCATCTTTTGGTAACAATATGCTCACATCATTTGGATCTGTAACAAATATGTCAAAAATCGAATATTGAATTGTTTTTCCTAATAAATCTGTTAATTCTACAATATCTCCATTTTTCAACTTTTTTGTTTTTCCAAACATTGTTCCATCTTTATTGTTATGACCAGCTAATGATAAATTTCCATAATCATTTACATTTTCTCCCCAATATTTTATTATTGATAATTTCATTGGCTTTTTTGCACTTTCTGGACTTATATCTTCAATTTCTATAATAGGATATTCTAAATTTATTTTTGGAATTTTTATTATTCCAATTACTTTATATCCCTTATATTCTAATTGAATCTCATCAGCTTCATTATTTTGCTCATTTTCGCTTTTTACATTTTCTTGTAACTTCAATTCTGTTTGACTAAATGTTTCAACCATATCTTGCGCTTGTTTATTATTAACTTGACTACTACCATATTTAAAAATTATCATCGCAATTACAACAATTAGTATTATGATTAATATAAAAAAAATTAATTTATAAATTTTTAATTTTGTTTTATTTTTGCTCATCTTTATTTTCTAATTTTTTCATTCTAATAAATACTATCACTATTGCAATTATTACAATTGCTAATATTACTATCAACATAATACTGTCATAAGTTATTGGTAGTTTTGCTGTTTCTTTAGTTACTATTTTTTCTTTTTCAACATTTGGTTGATAATCATAATATTCTTGTAAAAATTGTACATCAGTGGTTTCTTCTCCATCTTTAGCTACTTTCTTTAAAAATACTATATATTTTTCTCCAACCCCACTACTTTCTTCTGATGATTCTGGTTGCTCAATTGTTAAGTTTGTTACTTCTTTCCAATTTACATTTGAAATCAATTTTGAATATAAAGTATAATATTTCTCTGCGAATTGTATTTTTTCGCATATATTCATTTTTCCATATTCATTGTTTAATTCTTCTGCTAATCTGGTTAACTCTAAATAATCTTCAGAATCTGTTATATTGACTCTTTCATAATAATATTTTGATTTTTTAGAGTCTTTATCTGTTATTTTTAATGTTCCAACAGATATTGTTTTCTTTATTCCATCTACTGTTTCATTTTTTATTTCATATGCCTTTTCTTTATTATCAGCTATTTCAACAGATATTGTTTGTGTTGTTTCTTCTATTAATTTTAAGTTTTCTTTGGTTATGGAGTTTTCTAGATTTAATATTTCTCCATTTAGAATCAAATTTTCGTTTTCATCTTTTGCCCAGATATAAATTGTGTTTGATTTTAATTTTTCATAAGTTTCAGCATTTATTAATATTGCTGAATTTTCTTTCGAATCTGTAATTGAATTAATGTACGTTAAATCCATTTCCTCTGGATTTGCATTATTTGATAATGCATATTTGAATTTTTTGTTTGTATATCCACTTATGTAGACCATATACTCTTGCTTGTCATTTTGCGTTTTTATTATTGAAATATCATTACCATTTGCATTTACAGTTATTGGTAATATTATAATAATAAAACTAATAACAAGAATACTTAACATTTTTTTGCTAAGCTTGTACATTCTTTACTCCCCCTTTATTATAAATTTTATATTATTATATTAGATTCGCCAATATTATATTATATAGTAGCTTTTTTGTAAATAGTTTTTCTCATTTTTTTCCATTTTTCAATGTATTTTTACATGATTTTACAATGTTTTTTATTTTACTATATTAAAAAAACTAATCCTTACTAACATGTAAGAATTAGTTTTTATCATCATATAATTATTTCTTTTTCTAAATATGTAGAATATATATATGTTTTATCAACTCTTCTGCCAGTTGCACTCTCCAAAGCTCTCTTATACAATTGTAATTGTGAACTATATCTTTCTATTAAAATTTGTTCATTTTTATCTGGAACATAATCTGTTTTAAAATCTACTAATACTAACTCTCCATTAAAATTTATATAATATAAATCAATAACACCTTGTACTAATACTTTTTCTTCTAAATCTTTTTCATATATTTCTTGTGCTGGAATGTTAATATAAAAAGGCTTTTCTCTTTCAACAACTTGTGCCTCTGTCATTTCTTGCCATATATTTGATTTTGTAAATTGATATATTTTCTTTATACTTATTGCATTTGCTTCTTGTTCTGTTATGGTTTTCTTTGCAACTAATTTATCTAATAATTCTTTTACATCTTGTATTGTATATTCTTTTTTATTTATATCTAATTTTTGCATACACAAATGTATTAATGTACCTTTTTCTGCATTTGATATTTCTGTTTCTTCATCACTTTGTAAAAATTTTGGTTTTGGAAATTCTACTTTTGAAACTATATTTTCCTTTTCACTTTCATTTTCCTCTCTCAAAACACATTGTTTCATTTTTGTATTTTCCGCTTCTTTTTTCCTTTTTTCTCCTAAAACAGATTGTTTCATTTCTTTAATTTCTGTTACAGATGTTTTTGTTGGAATAATTGTTGCATCACTATATTTATATTGATATTCTAATAATTTTTGTATTTCATTTGCTTTAACATCTTCTATTTTAAATTCATTTAATTTCTTTAAAATTTCATCAGTTTTATTTTCTTCTTTTTCTGGCTCTTGAGTAGCACACATTTTTATAATATCTTCTTTTTGTAATACATTCCATGTAGCAAGACTTTCCATTGTCTGCTCATAATATAAATGTACTAATGTAATCCAATCTAAATATGATTTAGCTTTTGATAATAACATTATATTTAACTCATCATATTTTTCGACATTTTCCAACATTTTATCTTGTTTCTCTTTTTTGGCTAATCCTGTTATTATAATTTTCTCTTTAGCTCTTGTTAATGCAACATACAAAACTCTCATCTCTTCTGACAATGTTTCTATTTTCATTTTGTTTTTTATGGCTCTTTTTGATAAAGTATCATATGTTATTTGCATATCATAATCTATATATTTTACACCAATTCCAAGTTCAGGATGTAACAATATTTTTGAATTCAAATCTTGTAAATTAAATTGTTTTCCTGAATTAGCTAAAATAACAACAGGAAATTCTAGTCCTTTACTTTTGTGAATACTCATTATTCTTACAACATCATCATTTTCACCAATTATTTTTGCTGAATCCATATCTTTGCTACTTGTTTTTATTTTTTCTATATAATTTATGAAATTATATAATCCTTTAAAACTTATGCTCTCACATTGTTTTGCTCTCTCAAATAACATTTTTAGATTTGCTTGCCTTAATTCTCCATTTCTCATAAGACCTACATAATTGAAATATCCTGTATCATTATATATTTTCCAGATTAATTCATCTAAACTCAAATATTCTTGTTCTTTACGCCACATTTCTATTTGTTCTAAAAATTTATTTATTTTGTTTCTTAGTTGTTCACTTACATCTTTTTTTGATTTTAATAATGTATTATAAAAATTATCATATTTATCACTTAATCTGATTTCTACAAGCTCATTATCTGTAAATCCACCTATTGTTGATCTCATTGTTGCTACTAATGGTATTTCTTGTAATGGATTATCTATTACTTTTAATAAATTCATTATTGTTTGAATTTCTAAGCTTTCTAGATATTCTGATGAAGAATCACTAAATACTGGTATTCCTAATTTGATTATTTCTTTTTCAAAAATAGGTGCAGATATTTTTGTTGATCTTAATAAAACAACTATATCTTTATATTTTATATCTCTTTTCTCTTTAGCTTTTGCATCATATACTTGGAATTTATTATCTATTAATTGTTTTATTTTATTTGCAACAAACATTGCTTCAACTTCTATATCTTCTTTTCTTTCTACTTCTGTTTTAAACTCTTCATCTTGTGTATCTTCATTTTCATCTACTTCAACTTCTAATTCTTCTGACTCTTCTTCATCTTCTTTATTATCTATTGTTATTATATCAATTTCTGTTTTTAAATCTTCACCAGTATCTTTATAATCAGCACCTAAATTCAAGTATTCTTCTTCTGTATAATTTAATTCTCCTAATTCTTCTGTCATTATTTTTGAAAATATCAAATTCGAAAAATCTAATACTTCTTTTCTACTTCTAAAGTTTTTAAATAATTGTATTTTTAAATCATCATTTTCTGTTTTATCTTGTTTTAATTTATATGTTTTATATTTACTTAAAAATAAATCTGGTCTTGCTTGTCTAAATTTATAAATACTTTGTTTAACATCTCCAACCATAAAAATATTGTTTCCTTTAGATATTGATGTTAATATATATTCTTGTACTAAATTACTATCTTGATATTCATCTATTGCTATTTCATCAAATTTAGATTGATATTTTTTTGCTATTTCTGTTGGATTTCCATTTTCGTCTAATAATATTTTTAATGCAAAATGTTCTACATCACTAAAATCCACCATATTTTTTTCTTTTTTTCTTTTTGCAAATATTTGTGAAAAGTCTAATATTAATCCTTCTAATTTCTTCAAAATATCATACATATTTATAATGTCTTGATATGCTTCATTTGAATCCATTATTAATACTTTTTCTGCCGATGATTTTAATGTTGATATTACTTTTTCTCTTACTTTTTGTGCATTTACTTTTTCATCTAATTTAACATTTCTGTCCATTGTCCATTTTCCGAAATCCATTGTTGCATAAATTGTATATGCTTTATCCCATGTGTCTAAATTTGCTTGTAATAATTCTAATTGATTTAAATTCCCTCTTAAAAATTCATAACTTTTCTTTAAATCATCACATTCTGATAACTTTTGGACTTCTGGTTTTAATTGGATTATTCCATCATCAACAACTTCTTTTATTTGTTTTAATAGGATTTTTCCCCAGCTTGTTTGTGAGAAATCTTTACATTCTTCTAAATTAAAGTTAAACATTTCTATTTTTTCATCTAACCATTTTTCTGGATATGGATTACTTTGGATATATTTGTAAATTGTTAATATCAATTCTTTTAATGGTGTATCATCTCTATAGCCTGTATATGTATTTATTAATTTTTCAAAATTTTCATCTTTATTTTCATATTTTTCTTCAAATAGTTCTTCTAAAACATCTTGTTGTAAAATTTCTATTTCTGTTGTATCTGCAATTCTGAAGTTTTGTGATATATCAATTTCAAAGAAATTATTTCTTACAACATCAAGGCAGAAGGAGTCTATTGTACATATACTTGCTTTGTTTAATAATGTTACTTGTCTTTGTAATCTTTCATCTTCTGGGTTTTCATCAATTTTCTTATATATTGCTTTTAATACTCTTTCTCTCATCTCTGATGCTGCTGCATTTGTGAATGTTACTACAAGTAATCTATCTATATCTATTTTTTCATTAATTATTTTGTTGATAATTCTTTCAACTAGTACTGCTGTTTTTCCGCTTCCTGCTGCAGCAGCTACTAATATATTACTATCTTTTTCATATATTGCTTGTTTCTGTTCATCTGTCCATTTTACTTCTTCTGCCATTTTTTCATTCCTTTCTTATTCTACAAGATTTGATGTTGGAAAAGAATTAAATTTTGGCGAGCACTGAGGCTGTTAAAGCTTTGCTTGTTACAGCCTCAGTATGTGTAACTGAAAATTTTATTTAAAAGGCAAGGGCGCATACGTGGTGTATGTAACCGCGTTTTAAATGAAATTTAACACAGCCAAAATTGTAATTATTTTTCAACTCTCTATAGTTATCTTGCTTCCCTCTGTCGACTTCGTAACAATAACCTTCTTATCAATTCTCTCTTTCAATTCTGTAACATGGCTAATTATTCCAATCAACTTATGATTATCTGTTAACTGATTTAATGTATTTATTGCCTGTTCTCTTGACTCTGTATCTAATGATCCAAAACCTTCATCTATAAACATTGTATCAACAACAATTCCACCAGAATAACTTTGTATAACATCTGATAAACCAAGTGCAAGTGATAATGCTGCCTTAAATGCCTCTCCACCTGATAAAGATTTTACATCTCTTCTTTTTCCATTATAATTATCTATTACTTCAAGTTCAAGTCCTATTTTGTCAGATACTCGTTCAGAACTTTCTTTTCTTACTAATAAAAATCTATTATCTGTCATTTTTAATAATCTTTTATTTGCTTCAATAATTACCATATCAAAATATGATGCTTGTACAAATTGCTCAAATTCAATTCTTCTTTTTCCATAAACTGTTCCATTTGCTATTTTAGATAAATCTTCTACCATTGTAAATTCTTTTATTTTTGAGTCTAATTTTTTTGAATTTGTTTGTAAATCTACTAAAATCCTATTATTATTTTCAAATATTCTGTGATATTCCATTTGTTGTTTTCTCATATTTTCAAGTTCTTGTTTTTTATTATTAAATTCTTGAATTTTTGCTGTTAAATCTACTTTTTCAAATCCTTTAATTTCTTTTTGAATTTCTTCTAATTTAGTTGCATTTATAGTTACATCTGTTTTATATTTTTCTATTTCTTTGCTAAATATTTCTATTTGCGAATTGTTTAATACTGATTTCTTATATTGTTCTTCATTTTCAAATCCAAGCTCTTTTAATGTGTTTTGATAATCATTTTGAGCCTTCTCTTGTTTTTGTAATAGTTCATCTATTTGTTTTTTATTTTCTTCTTGTTGTGTTTGAAGTTTTAAAAATTCTTCTCTTTCTTTTGAAATTTTATTTGTTATTTTTTCTTTAAATATGTCATATTCAAAACTCTCTATTACAATGTCTTTTAACATTATTTGCTTATAATTATCATTTAATTGATTATATGCTTTTTCTAATTCTTCTGATATTTCTGCATGTTTTTTATTATATAATTCTACATCTGGCTTTTCTCCAAATTCTTTTATTAATGTTTCTATTTTACTATTTATTTCAGTAACTTTATTTGTAGCATCTGTAAGAGTTTTTCGACTTTTTTCTTCTTTTTTCTTCAAATTATCTAATTCTTCTTTTGTTAGTACACTTGTTGATTTTATAGCAAGATTTGGATGATGTAAACTTCCACATACAGGACATGGTTCATTTTCTTTAAGTTTTTCTGCTAATATTCCTGCTTGTTCTTTGAAAAATTCTTTTTCTTTTTCAAGCACTTCTGTACTCAATTTTTCCCATTCTACTTCAAGTTTTTGGGCATTTTCACTTGCTATTTTTTTATTTTCTTGTTCTTTTATTATTACTTGTAATTTTTTTATTTTATCTTCTAATTCTGTTTTTCCATCTTTTAATTCACTATATTTTTGAAATTGAACTTTTATAATTTCTATTAATTCTAAAATTTGCTTAAATTTTTCTTCTTTTTTATTTCCAAGTTCAATCTTTTCAGAAATATCTTGTAAAACTTTTTGTTTTTGTGAAATCTCTTTTTCTAACTCTTTTTTCTTATCTTCTTTAGGCAAAATTTTATTTATTATTTCTTGGCTTTTTTGAATTAATATTTCTTTTTGTTTTATATCTTCTTGCTTTTCTTGTAATACTTTTTGTTCATCTTGCAATTTTTGACATCTATCTATTTTATCATTTTTATCTTTTTGAGCCATTATTTCTTTTTCCATCTTTGAGTTTTCATCACTTTGTTTACTTATTTGTTCTTGACATTTTTCAAATTGTTCTGAATTTACTTTTATTTCTTGTTGCAATTTTTCTAAAATCTCTTGAATAAATAACTCATTTACATCTTTTGGTTGTACTGATTGTATTCCATCTTTCCAAACAATATTTGAACTATTAATTGCAAAATAATCTTTTAATTGCTCCAATTCTGCTTTTGCAATTCTTGTTTTATCTGCTAATCTTCTGGCAATTTGATTATATATATCTGTATCAAATATTCTTCTAAAAATTTCTGTTCTATCTTTACTTTCTGCAAAAAGTATTTTTAAAAATTCTCCTTGTGCAAGCATTGATATTTGTTTAAATTGTTTTGAATTTATTCCTAATATTTCTTCTATTTTTATATCTACATTTTTTGTTCCTGATATAATTTTATCATCATATTCTAATGATGCATCTGCACTTGTTTTTGTTGTTCCCTCTCCTCTTTTCTTAGTCCTTTCATAAGCTGGATTTCTTCTTATTTTATATTTTTGGTTTTTATGTGTAAATTCTAATTCTACAAATGTTTCTGTATCATTATCTGCAAAATCACTTCTAACAGATGGTATTGGTCTATTTGAACCACTTACTTCTCCAAATAATGCAAAAGATATTGAATCAAATATTGTTGTTTTTCCTGCCCCTGTATCACCTGTAATTAAAAATATTCCACTTTCCCCAAGCTTTTCAAAATCTATGTCTATACAGTTTTTATATGGACCAAATGCACTTATTTTTATCTTTAATGGTTTCATTAATACTCCTTTACTTCTTTGATGATTTTTTCAATATACTCTTTTTGCTCATCATTTAATTCTACATTATTTTGAAATTTATAAAATTCATTAAATAATTCTATTTCACTTTTATTTTTTACTTCTTTTAAATTTTCTTGTTGAATTTCTAATGTTGTTTTTGAATTTTGAATCTCTAATTTTAATACATTTGGATATATGCTTCTTATTTGCCCAATTGCATCATATAAAGATTCTTCATTTGTTATAATTGCTCTAATATAATCATCTGTATTTGTTCCCTCATAATTTTCTTTTTTTAGCAATTCTTCAATTGGACCTTTAATTTCTCTCATATCTCTTAATGGCACTAATTCTTCAAGTTTTATATCAATATTTCCTTTTTCTTTAAATTCTAATATTGGCATTGTTTTTTTATGTTTTACTTCTGAAAAAGAATATTTTAACATTGTTCCAGCATATCTTGCAGTATCTCTTCCAATTCTTTGTGGTCTATGTACATGACCTATTGCAACATAATCAAATTTATCATAATTTGATACATCAACATTGTCTGTTCCACCAAGTGATAATACTTCTGAATCTGTTCTCTCAACATCTTCGCCTCTTGCTGTTACAAATTGGTGTGTTAATATAATGTTTCTTTCATTTGTATCAATCTCTTCTTTTTCAATTATCTTATGTATCATCTCATCATATCCAAATTGTTCATCATCAAAATATTGCTTTACTTCAACAGGTTTTACAAATGGTAACATATAAATATTTAATTTACCATATTCATCTTCTAATTCTACTTTTTTTAGTTTTCCATCATATTTACTTGAAATATATAAACCTTCTTCTTCAAATATTTTATTTCCAAAACCTAATCTTTCTTTTGAATCATGATTTCCTGCAATTATAAATACTTTTCTCTTTAATTCTCTTATTAAAACATTTAAAAATTCATCTAATAAATCAACAGCTTCTGTTGGTGGAATACTCCTATCATAGATATCTCCTGATATTAAGATTGTTTCTATATTTTCTTCTTTTATTTTTTCTATAATTTTATTTAACATATATTTTTGATCTTCTAAAAATGATTGTTCTTGTAATATTTTTCCTAAATGTAAATCTGCTAAATGTAAAATTCTCATAATCAGTCTCCTTTTTTCAATTTGAATTATATCATAATTAGATTTGTTTTCAAACATTTTTATTAATTATTGACTAAATATATTCTAGATGCTATAATCGAGCTATCAAGTCAATTAACTTAATACTTTTGAAAGGGGATTCAATTATGACTGGTTTTGAATTTTTGAAGCAATATCGGGAATTATATGAAGAAGAAATTGAATTAGCTCAAATTAAACACAATGCCTTTGATGTATTTGATTCATGTGCAACAGAAGATTTGGAAACAAGTTTAAAAATCAATTGGGGTCCTCTATATAATTGGGATAATTATTATCCTCATAGTCATGAATTTTTTATTCAAGATTTTGATTATGTAGAATCCTGTTTTAAAGCTGTTGTAAATGGTCATATGTCTCGGGAAGAACTTCAAACAGCACTGTCTCCAAGTGTTCTGAGTATCGAAAGATATTATTCTCAAGTTAAAGCTGATAAAGAGTATACTGAAAGTATTATTGAAGAAAAACTTCGTACTTTTATTGAAGGAATTGATACAAATGCTATTATTCGTAATATTTTGTATCTTTCTGTTCCTTATTTAAAAGACTTTTTGATTGGATTCTTAACACTTGATAAAGATGCATAATCTAAAAAGAGACCCTAATGTAATAAATATTACTTTAGGGTTTCTTTAATATTAAAATATTTCTACATCTTCATTTGATGTTGTTTCATTATTATCTAAATCAATTACTTCATCTTCTACTTTTTCTGCAACTACTTTTGTATTTCCAAAAGAAAATACTTTTTTCTCATTTCTTGCTTTTTCTTCGAATTTCTTATTAAATTCTGTTCTTACATCATCTAATGTTGATTGCATTGCTCCAAACATCTCTTCAACATCTTCTTTTGTAAAATCATAACTATTACTTCTTGCCATTGGTTCTAATATTTGCATATCATGTAATACATTATTTACTCTCTTTCCTGCGTATTCCATAAATTTATTTCTTTTTTCTTCGTTTACTTCCATTTTTATCTACCCTTTCAATTTTTTGTTATATTACTAATAATATTATTCTTCTATTTTTTCTTCATTTGAAGATGTTTCTGTGTTTTCTTCTGAAGAATTTTCATTTTTATTTTCTTCTTCAGAATTATTTTCAACTAAATCCTTCATTGTTAAATTAATTCTACCTTGATCATCTATTTCTATAACTTTAACTGGAACTTTATCTCCAACATTTACATAGTCTGTAACATTTTTAATATGTTCTTTTGCTATTTTTGATATGTGAACTAATCCTTCTTTTCCTCCACCAATATCTACAAATGCTCCAAATGATGTAGTTCTTGTTACTGTTCCATAATATATTTGTCCAACTTCAACTACTCTTGCTATATTTTCTATTATGTCTAATGCTTTTTCTCCCATTTCAGCATCTGTTGAATAAATAAATACTTGTCCATCTTCTTCAATATCTATTTTTACACCTGTTTCATCAATTATTTTATTGATTGTTTCTCCACCTTTTCCAATTACATCTTTGATTTTTTCAACTTTAATTTGTGTTGTAATTATATGTGGTGCATATTTTGATATTTCTTCTCTTGGTTCTGAAATAACTGGTTTCATTATATCATCTAATATATGTTGTCTTGCTTTTCTTGTTCTTGCAAATGCTTCTTCTATTATCTTATATGATAATCCATCTACTTTAATGTCTACTTGTATTGCTGTAATACCTTTTTCTGTTCCACCAACTTTGAAGTCCATATCTCCGAAAAAGTCTTCTAATCCTTGAATATCTGTTAACATTACATAATCATCTGGATTTTCTGGATTTGTTACAAGTCCTGTTGAAATACCAGCAACTGGTCTCTTAATTGGAACACCAGCATCCATTAATGCTAATGTACTTCCACATATACTTGCTTGTGATGTTGAACCATTTGAAGATAATACTTCTGATACAACTCTTATTGCATATGGGAATTCTTCTACTGGTGGTAATACTGGAACTAATGCTTTTTCTGCTAATGCTCCATGTCCAATCTCTCTTCTTCCAGGTCCTCTTGATGTTTTTGCTTCACCAACACTATATCCTGGGAAGTTATATTGATGCATATATCTTTTTGCTGTTTCTGTATCTATTCCATCTAATTCTTGTTCTTCACTCTTCATTCCAAGTGTTACTATTGACATTACTTGAGTTTGTCCTCTTGTAAATAATGCACTTCCATGTGTACGTGGTAATAATCCAACTTCACATGATAATGGTCTTATTTCGTCAATTGCTCTTCCATCAACTCTTTTATGTTCATAGAATATCATATCTCTTACACATTTTTTCTCTAATTTATAAACAGCTTCTCCAATTTCTTGCTTTCTTTTTTCGAATTCTTCTTCTCCTAATTTTTCAGCAAGAGCATTTTCAATTTCTTCTGTTAATGCTGCAACATTATTGTCTCTTGTATCTTTGTCTATTTCTTGTACAGCTGTTTTCATTTTTTCTGTATAATCTTTCTCTAATTCTTCATATAAATCGTGATCTACTGCAAATGATTTGTATGCAAATTTTGGCTTTCCTATTTCGTCTTTCATTTTTTGGATAAATTGACATACTTTTTTGATTTCTTCATGTCCTTTTTTGATTGCTTCTAGCATTATATCATCTGGAACTTCATTTGCTCCAGCTTCAATCATTGCTACTTTTTCAGCTGTTCCTGCAACTGTTAAATTTAAATCACTTATTTTTCTTTGTTCTTCTGTTGGATTTATTACTATTTCTCCATTTACTAATCCAACATTTACTGCTGCTGTTGGTCCTCCAAATGGTATATCAGATATTGATAATGCTGCAGATGCACCAATCATTGCTGCTACTTCTGGTGAATTGTCTTGTTCAACACTTAATACTGTTGCAACAACCACTACATCGTTTCTGAAATCTTTTGGAAATAATGGTCTTAATGGTCTATCTATAGCTCTTGATACTAATATTGCTTTATCACTTGGTTTTCCTTCTCTTTTTGTATAAGATCCTGGTATTTTTCCAACTGAATACATTTTTTCTTCAAAATCTACTGATAATGGGAAAAAGTCTATTCCTTCTTTTGGTTCTTTTGATGCTGTAACATTTACCATTACAACTGTATCTCCATATTTTACTACAACATTTCCATTTGCTAATCCTGCTAATTTTCCTGTTTCTATTACAAGTTTTCTACCTGCTAATTCTGTTTCATAACTTTTAAACATATACTTCTTCTCTTTTATGGTTTATTTATATAATCCATAAACTCCTTTCTTTTATTCTTTACACCTATTTAAGTAGGTCAAACTTGTAATTAGATTGTAACCTCTATAATATGTTTTATTTGTTTAAAGCACATTATACAAGCTACTTTTCCAAATACATTTGACTTACTTTTGCTTTTCACTAATTAGATAAAACAAAAGGACGTAAGCTATTTTGCACACGTCCTTTTACAAATCTTAAACTATTTTCTTAGTCCTAATTTTTCAACTAGTGCTTTATATGATTCTTCATCTTTCTTTGCTAAGTAGTTTAATAAATTTCTTCTTTTACCAACCATTTTAAGCATTCCTCTTCTTGAATGATTGTCTTTTTTATGAACTTTTAAATGCTCTGTTAATTCATTAATTCTTTCTGTTAAAAGAGCGATTTGAACTTCAGATGATCCTGTATCTTTTTCATCTCTTCTATATTGATTAATGATTTCTTGTTTTCTTTCTACTGTCATGTTGTTAACACCTCCTATTTCTTTTTTCTCCTTATACCGAGCTCTAATAATAGGTGTCTTTTATTAGGCTAAGTTAAAGGAACATTTTTTTAACACAATTATTGTACTATATTTTTCCAAAAAAATCAAGCAATTTCATTAATTTAGGTTAAATATATTTTTTATCCATTCTTTATTGCTAATATATCTTCGTCTTGCTTCAAATTTGGTCCTAAAAATTCATAACAATTTTTATTTGATTTCATTGCTGATAATCCTATTTCTTTGTCTTCTCTTAATCTTCCACTTGCAAATTTGATTATAATTGGCTTATTGGTCGCAGCTAACATTACAACTTCTTTATCATCTCTCATTTCAGGTGAAGCAAAGTATAAAATTTGCCCTGTTTTTTTCAATCCTGCCATTAATAATTCTTTATCATTTAATAAATTTTCTTTTGCATAACAATATGTCCATCCAACTTCACTTACTGAATCATATACTATTTCTCTATCTGCTTTTAGTCTATCACTAACATATTCTAATGCTTCTGGATTATTATGTACTGCAGCAAAGGCAATTTCTCTGTCATCTTTCATTTCTTCTCCTGCATAATCTAATAGTCCCCCTTCTTTTGAAACATTTTCTAGTACATAATTTCTATCATGTGCATTTTCTCTCATCTTTATTACTTCTGGTCTTTCTGGCATTTTTATTCCTCCACAAAAAAATGATATAATACTTTTTTCGTTAGTATTATATCATTTTATTTTTTATTTTACTATATTTTTTTACTTTTTAAGATACTTTTTTCCTTAGTTCATTTGCATATTGTAATGTAACTTCATTTACTTCACCTGAAGAGATTCTTGCAATTTCACATAAAACTTCTTCTTCATTTAATAATTTTACTTTTGTAGCTGTTCTTTCATTTTCTACTTTTTTACTTATAAAATAATTATAATTTGCACTTGCAGCAATTGCAGCTAAATGTGATATGCACAAAACTTGATGATTTTTTGAAATGCTTTTCATTTTGTCTGCTACTGCATTAGCAGCTTTTCCACTTATTCCAGTATCAATTTCATCAAATATCATAACAGGTACTTCATCCGCTTCTGCTATTACTTTTTTTATAGCTAGCATTATTCTTGACATTTCTCCTCCTGATGCAATTTTTACTAATTCACTTTCATTTTCGCCAATATTTGTTCTAATATAAATTTGAACAGAGTCTTTACCATTTTCAAAATATTCATTTGCTTTGTATTCAACTTTTACATTAATTGTTGCATTTTTCATTTCTAATTCTAATAATTCTTTATTAATTCTTTGATTTAATTCTGTTGCATATTTTTTTCTAATTTCACTTATTTTCATTGCTATTACATTTAGCTCTGTTTCTAACTCGGCTTTTTCTTTTCTTAGTTTAGCATTTATTTCTTCTGCATTTTCTATTTTGTTTATCTCTTCTGCAACTTCTTTTCCATATTCTAATATTTCTTCAATATTGTTTCCATATTTTCTTTTCAAATCATATATAGTGTCTAATCTTGTTTCTACTTCTTCTCTTTGCTGTTCATCAAAATCAACATCTTCACAATATGTTTCTATATCTCTTGATATTTCTTGCATTTCATAATATATGTTTCTTAAACTTTCTATTGTTGAACTATATTTTGAATCTATTTCTTCTATTTTCTCTAATGCTCTTACTGCACTATTTATTACATCTATTGTATTTTCTCCAACTGCTTGACTTGCTTCTGATAAGTTTTTTGCTATTTTTTCTGAGTTTAACATTATTTTTCTTTTTTCTTCTAATTTTTCTTCTTCATCTTTTTTTAATTTTGCTTCTTGTATTTCATTTAATTGATATTTTAATAGATCTAATTTTCTTTGTTTTTCTTTTTCATCTCCATAATTACTTCTTAGTTCTCTTTTTATTTCATTATATCTTATAAATTTAGAACTATATTCACTTTTTAATGGCAATAATTCTTCTCCTATAAAGTTATCAAGATATTTTATATGTGTTGAACTATCAAATAATTGTTGATTTTGATTTTGTCCATGTATTTCTATATATTTACTCATAAAGTCTTTTAATTCTGAAACTGTTACAAGTCTTCCATTTATTTTACAAGTATTTCTTCCATTACTATATATTTCTCTTGTTACAATAATATTTCCATCTACTGAATTTATGTCTCGTGGCTCATACATACATATTTCCACATATGAATGGCTTTCACCTTTTCTTATCATTTCTTTTGAGAATCGTCCTCCACAAATTATTCCTAATGAATCTATTATTAGAGTTTTTCCAGCTCCTGTTTCTCCTGTTAATACATTCATTCCTTTGTTTAAATTTATTTCTAAATCATCTATTATTCCTATATTTTTTATATGTAAATTTGTAATCATGGCAATCCCTCCAAAAAAATAATAATACTTTTCATAAGCTAGATATCAAATATCTGTTCGAAAAGTATTATATGTTTTTATTTAATTTTTGTCAATAGATTTGCGAACTTTTTTTCGTTTTTTTACATGTTTCGTAATTTATATTCTAATCCTGTATTTCTTTTTTTACTATCTACATTATTTATCATAAAATCTACAACTCTGTCATTTCCAATTACAATCAATAATTTTTTAGCTCTTGTTAATCCTGTATATAATAAATTTCGTGTTAAAAGCATTGGAGCAGCTTGTGGCACAATCATTATAACAACATCAAATTCACTTCCTTGTGCTTTGTGTATTGTTATACAATAGCTATGGTCTATTTGTTCTAAATCATTAAATTCATACCAACAAACTTTATCATCATCAAATTTTATTCTTATATTTTTTTCTTTTTCATTTATATTTGTTATTGTTCCAATTTCACCATTAAATACACCATTTCCTGTTTCTATAGAATCTCCTTCTCTTCTTTCCCAATACATGTCGTAATTGTTTTTAGTTTGCATTATTCTATCACCAATTCTAAATAGTGCTCCCATACTTGCTTTTTCTGGCTCACCTTCTCTTGGAGGATTTAATTCTTGTTGTAATGATTTATTTAACTCTTTTGTTCCTAACATTCCTTTTTTAGTTGGAGTTAATACTTGAATGTTTTCAAAAAAATCATAATCTCCAAATTTTTTTAATCTTCCATTACATAATGATAATACTTGTTCTAATATTTTTTCTTGATTATTTTCTTTTATAAAGAAAAAGTCTTCTTTTGCATTTTCTGATAATTCTGCATCATCTTTTTGTATAAATTTTTGCCCATTGTTTACTCTATGTGCATTTACTATTATTTTGCTTCTTGCAGCCTGTCTAAATATTTTATCTAAATGTACTGTTGAAATTTTTTCAGATGATATTATATCTTTTAAAACACTTCCAGGTCCTACTGATGGAAGTTGGTCTGTATCTCCTACAAGAATTAACTTTGTTCCTAAATATATACAGTCTAATAAATAACTCATTACAAACATATCTACCATTGACATTTCATCAACTATTATTATATCTGCATCTATTGGTGCACCTTCAAATTCTTTGTCTTTCTTATAAAAGGCATCATCATCAACTTTTCCTATTTCTAATAATCTATGTAATGTTTGTGCTTCTTCTCCTGTCGTTTCTGTCATTCTCTTTGCTGCCCTTCCAGTAGGAGCACACAATACTATTTTATATTTTTTTTGCTTATAAATTTCTATAATACTTTTTATTATTGTTGTTTTTCCTGTTCCTGGACCACCTGTAATGATTGTTACATTATTTTCATTAATTGTTTTTATTGCTTCTTTTTGTTTTTCAGATAAAATCATATCTGTTTTTTCTTCTACCTTTTTTAATTCTTTTTCGATATTACTTACTTTTTTTACATTTTTAGTGTTTTTTAATTTTATTATTCTTTCTGCAATTTCATTTTCTGTTTTATAAAATGAGTATAAATATACCCATTCTTCTTCATCTCTTTTTTCAATAACTATATCTTCATTTGCTTTTAAATTTATTAGTCCTTCTTCAATTATTTCTTCAGCTACTCCTAATAACTGTTTTACATATTCTATTAAATTCTCCTTTAATGTACAACAATGTCCATTATATGTGATTTTTATCAAAGCATATTTTATTCCACTTTTTACTCTTTTTTGATTTTCTCGTTCTATTCCAAGTTCTATTGCCATTTTATCTATTTGCGAAAATTCTACACCTCTTGCAATATCTATTAAAATATATGGATCATTTTCTATTTCTGATATTGCATTTATTCCTAGTAGATCATATACTTTTTTGGCACTTTCTGCTCCTAGTCCAAATCTTTCTAAAAAGCCAACAATTTGCCATACTTCCCAATTTTCAATAAAACTTTCAGATATTTCTTTTGCTTTATCTTTTGTTATTCCTTTTATTTGTGCTAATTTTGATGGTTCGTATTTTAATACATGTATTGTTTCTTCACCAAATAATTTAATTATTTTACTTGCTGTTGCTGGCCCCACTCCTTTTATATTTCCATTTGCAAGGTATTTTTCTAATGCTGATAATGTTTGTGGCATTAATTTTTCAAATGTTTCTATTTTAAATTGTTCTCCATAATCTTTATGTTCTATAAATTTTCCTATTATTTTTAATGAATCACCCTTACATATAAATGGTAAATATCCAACTACTGTAAATTGTTCTTCTTCTGTCTCAAATATTCCTACAGTATAACTATTCACTTCATTTTGGTATATTATTTCTGCTAATATTCCTTCTTTTTCTTCCAAGTTTTATCCTCTTTTCAATTTTTGCTTATTTTTTATCTACAATTTCATTTTGATTTTTATAAATAGAATCTGATTTAATTACACCTCTTACAGATGAAAGTGGATATATATTAGTATGTGAACCAATAACTGTTCCTGGATTTAAAACACTTCCACATCCAACTTCCACTTCATCTCCTAACATTGCACCAAATTTTTTTAATCCTGTTTCAATTTTTTCTTTTCCATTTTTTACAATAACAAGTTTTTTATCTGATTTTACATTTGATGTTATTGAACCAGCTCCCATATGTGATTTATAGCCCAAAATTGAGTCTCCAACATAATTATAATGTGGAACTTGAACATTATCAAATAATATAACATTTTTTAATTCCGTAGAATTTCCAACTACTGCATTATTTCCTACTATTGCTTTTCCTCTAATAAAAGCACAATGTCTTACTTCTGCATTTTCCCCAATAATTGCAGGACCCTTTATATATGCTGATGGATATATTGTTGCTGATTTTGCAATCCATATATTTTCACCTTTTAATTCATAAATTTCTTTGTCTAGTTTATTTCCAAGTTCTATTATAAAATCACTAATTTCTGGTAATGCCTCCCATGGATATTCATGTTTTTCTAATAATTCTCTTGCTATTGTATGATTCAAATCATACAATTTTTTTATTTTACATTCTTCCATTTCATTATTTTCTCCTTTACCAATAGTCTTTTCTAGCAGAAAAATCACCTATTCGGCGATTTTTCATTACTTTATTTTATTCCAATATTTTTCATATAATTCTTTTGCCGTCTTTGGACTATCAACACCATCTTTATTTTTTACTGGTGCAAAGTCATCTTCTCTTTTTCCTCTTAATATTGCAATATCATCAAAAAATTCAAATGCATCAAAAATAAATGATTCAAATTTATATGAATTTGGCTCTGTTGGAATAACTTCTTTTCCATTTTCATCAATATATGAATTTTTCTTAAATGCACTATGATATATTAATGTTTCTTTACTAATTTTTTCAATCGCATCAATTGTATATAAATTACACATTATATGTGATTCACCATATTTTAATTCTCCATCTGAATCAACTTCTTCTGCCATTTTTTCTGGAAGTTCTGTGTATTCAATTACTTTTGGGTGTCCATTCATTCTGCAGAATACTCCTACTCTTTCATGTGGATTTGCTTTCACTACTGATTTTGATGCAATTTGCACACCTTGATCTATTGCCATTCCTAATAGTGTTACATCTACCATTTTTAGTAAAGCATTGTCAACAGATCCTATAAATACCCATTTTATACCTTTTTCTTTCATATCTGCTAAACATCCACTTCTTCTTAAAGATGAATATGTTCCACCATTTCCATCAGATGCCTCACGTATTTTATAGTCTTTTCCAATTAATAATTTTCCTTCTGTATCTATTAAAGGTAATTCACTTTGAGTAAATATTTTAACAAAATTTTTATCATATCCAAAATAATTATTTTTTTCAAGAAATTCTACTGTTGCTTTATTATTTTCTTTACTTGTCATTATGTACCAATTTATTGTTATTCCGTATTTTTGATTTGCTTCTTTTAAATTGTCAACAAGTATTTCAAATAAATACTTTCCTTTTCCATATACATCTAATTTAAATGTTCCCTTTGGTCCATCATGTCCTAGTCTTGTTCCTTGACCACCTGCCATTGTAACAACTGCATACTGTCCTTTTTTTACAACATTACTACCTAATTTATCAAATTTCTCAAATTGCTCAAAAGTAAGTTTTGCCTTATCTAAATATTTCAATGCTTCAATTTTGCTTTCCTTAAATTCTATCTTTTTCTTTGTATTATTATATAATTCCGTAATTTGATGAAAATCTATTGTATGTATTTGATCAATTAATTTTTCTGCTTTTTCATCATCCATTTTATTTAAATATTTTATTATATGTTTTTGATTATACTCTTTTAATAAATTTTCTGCCTCTTGTCTTTTATCCATAACATTTTCTCCTTTTTGTTTATCTTAATGTTCTTGTTATATTATATGTATTCAATGGCTCAATTCTATCATATTTATTTTTTTTTTGCAACATTTATCATATTTCTTAATAATTACCATATATATTAATAAAAGTTTAGTTTGTCTTAGACAAAAGATTTTAGAAATGTATAGGAGGTATTTTAATGGAAAATGTAGGCTTATATCAGGATATAGCTAAACGAACTGATGGGGATATTTATATCGGAGTTGTTGGTCCTGTAAGAACTGGTAAATCTACCTTCATAAAAAAATTTATGGATTTACTGGTTATTCCAAATATTGATAATGAATATAAAAAAGAAAGAGCTAAAGATGAATTGCCACAAAGTGCTGGTGGGCGTACTATTATGACTACTGAACCTAAATTTGTTCCTAATGAAGCTGTTGAAATTACAATTGACAAAAATTTAAAATTGAAAACTCGTCTTGTTGATTGTGTTGGTTATTTAGTTGATAATGCTATTGGTTATTTAGAAGATGATCTGCCAAGAATGGTAAAAACTCCTTGGTCTGATGAGGAAATTCCTTTTGAAACTGCTGCTGAAATTGGAACAAAAAAAGTTATTGAAGAACATTCTACAATAGGAATTTTGATTACAACAGATGGTTCTATAACAGATATTCCTCGTGATGATTATGTTAAAGCTGAGGAAAGAGTTGTTAGTGAACTTCGTGCATTACATAAGCCATTTATTATATTATTAAACTCTCTAAACCCATCTTCTCCTGAAACAAGAGAACTTGCTATTCAACTTTCTGATAAATATAATACAAAAGTTATGCCAATTAGTTGTGAAGATTTAACTGCTGATGATATTAATTCAATGTTTGCTAGTTTACTTTATGAATTTCCTGTTGATGAAATAAAAATTAGTTTTCCAAAATGGATTGATAGCTTAGAATATTCTCATCCTCTTAAAGCTAAATTATTTGATCAAATAAAAAATGCTTTTACAAATGTTTCTGCTTTAAAAGATGTTTCTAATTGTGTTTCTACAATTGATTCAACAGATATTATTTCAAAAACATTTGTTAATAATATAATGCTAGGTAGTGGTAAAGTTTGTATCAAAATCACTCTTAAAGATGAATTATTTTATAATGTTTTATCTGAAATTACTGGTATTCAAATTACAAATGAAGGTGAATTATTCTCTATTATGAGTGATTTATCTTGTACTAAGAAAAAATATGATAAAATTGCTTATGCATTAGAAGAAGTTAAAACTAAAGGTTATGGTATTGTTACACCTTCTATTGATGAACTAGTTCTTGAGGAACCTGAAATGGTTAAACAAGGTTCTCGTTTTGGTGTTAAACTTCGTGCTACTGCTCCATCAATTCATATGATTCGTGCAAATATTGAGACTGAGGTTTCTCCTATTGTTGGCTCTGAAAAACAGTCTGAAGAACTTGTTAATTATCTGCTTTCCGGTTTTGAAAATGATCCAACTAGTATTTGGGAATCTAATATTTTTGGAAAAAGCCTACACGAACTTGTTAATGAGGGCTTACAGGCAAAACTGGCAAAAATGCCTGAAGAAGCTCAATTTAAACTTCAAGAAACATTGGAACGTATTGTTAATGAAGGTTCTGGCGGATTGATTTGTATTATACTATAATAAGGAAGGAGATTCCTCCTTCCTTATTTACCTGATTTTATTTAGAAAATTCTATATTATATGCAGTTATAAAATTTCCTGACATAGAAATATTTAATCTACCTGTTTCTCCAATCTTTAATGCTCTTATAACCCCTTTTACTTTACAAATTTCTTGTTCTTTTTCATCTTTAAGTATTGCTGTTATTGTTGTAATTGGTGTTTCAACATTAGAATTATTAGTTACATTCGCAGTTAAACTCGTTATTCCTGAATTATATATCAATTGAATATTTGTAATTGTTAGATTGTCAAGCATTTTATCTGAATTTATAAGTGAACTTGTATTCAGTTTTATCCCATCTTCAGTTTCTTTAACATATTCACTTATAGAAGTATCATATAGAGATATTCCTTCATCGTTTTCTTTTGAATTATCATTTAATTCATCTTTTTTCTGATTAATTTTTACTATCAAAACTAGAACTATACAGATTATTATAATAATTCCAGAGATAATAAATTTTAAGTTATGTTGTTTTTTATTATTTTGCCTTTTCAAACTCAATTTCTCACCTCACTATTAGCAATATTTTTATTTCAAATAAAGCGTAAATCTTGTACCTATAATACTTGATGAACTTGTTGTTCCAGCATTATTACGGTCACTTGATACAGTATTGCCATTTATACCATAAGTTCCTCCTCTATATACCCTAAATGATTTGCTGTTTGCTTCTTGTGTCATATCTCTAACATTTGAACTTGTATCAAATATATTATTTATATAGTCACTTCCATATTTTCCAGTTGTAGCTACAACATCTTCATGATTTCCAATTACTTTAAAAATCTTACTTGAGTCACTTCCTGTAAGCATCCAGTTAAGCATTGCATCCCATTGGCTACCAAAAATCATTGTTGAAACAACATCATTACTATTATAATATGGATTATTACTATTTATCTTACTTTCTTGATTATAATACATATCATACCAATTTGCTGTCATTACTTTTTTGCCACTAGTAGATTGTATTTGTATTATACCTTTAGTTGTTGTTCTTAATGATGTTTCATATCTTGCTACCCAAAATCCTCCATATTTAGCTACTGATTTTACCATTTCATTATACCTTTTATTCATATATTCTCCAAATGCATTTGCAGAATTAAAGTGTAGTATTTTATTATAATAAGTTTCAGAAGCATCATATGATGTTCCACTATTTATATATTTCCATCCTAATTGTGTTTCACTATTAGTAATTAAACTTACTTCTCTATTACTTTTAGAAATTCCTAATACACTTTTGGTATCTTGTACATAAGAACCTGTTTTATAATTTACCGAATAATTGTACAATATTCCTTCATAGTAATTCGAATCTGTCGTAGCATGATTTTCTTGGTTTCTTGCCATTGGTTTATATGTATTATCACTTGTTTGACTATTTGCTAATTCATTAGCTCTATTCTCATCATATATAGCATCTTTTACAGGTACCCAAACAAACTCATCTCCGTCTTCTATATTGTTTCCTTCATTATCTTTCATTCTTTTTATAACTAATCCATCTTTAACTTCATTATGTAAGTCGTTTACTGCAAAACCAGCAGGTATTGTTACCTTTTCTTCATTTGCATCCTTAATCCATGTTTTTGTCTCATAAACTTTAGAATAATCTTCTAATTTCATTATATTAAAACTATATATTGATGTTCCTAAATCTGTTATATTTTCATTTCCTTCTGTGTCTATTGTTTTTTCTTGTATATTTAAGACATTTGTACCATCTGTTACTCTTACATATACAATATCTCCAACTGACAATCCATTTACTTGCACACCAGTTTGAGGATTTTTCAAATTAGTCTTTAGCCATTTTCCATTTTCATTGTAATTTGCTCCATTTTTTCCTATTTGATATTCTATATAATAATTATCTACTTCTTTAAAGGATTCATCAAAATCTACATATATTGTCCCATTCCCATCTTTTCCATATATTGCATCCACGAAAACTTCAGATTTATCTATTTTATATTGTGTAGTTGTTGCTGTTCCTAAATCAATTTGTGCTGTTTTTCCACTATGATCATATACTGTGACTTTCATATCATATGTTGTACCTTGGTTTAATTCTGTATAAGTATAAGTATTTCCAAAATTTGTATAATCTTTATAATTAATATAATTTCCATTTTCATCTGTAGTTCCACTTATACTATATACATATTTTGCTATTCCAGAGCCTGATGTACCATTTGTATTATCAGGATCATATGCTGTAACTTTTACACTAATAGTAT
This sequence comes from uncultured Clostridia bacterium, assembly GCA_934141555.1. Classification (GTDB taxonomy): domain Bacteria; phylum Bacillota; class Clostridia; order TANB77; family CAG-508; genus CAG-269. The sequence goes on from CAKPCK010000013.1 coordinate 26,145, forward strand.
TAGATTTTGCATATGGCTTAGCATATGTTTTATTTCCATCTTTATCTATTCCTTCTTCTCTTTTGTCTAAATATGGATTAGTATCATCTTCCTCATCAACAATATAAAGAGTAGTTCTTGTTCCATATCGTATGTTAGCAGTTCCTGCGTCTTGGTTAGTATATTTAACTGTATTAGTATTTTGACCGAAATATCCACCTCTAACTATTTTAGAAGTATTTGAATAAACTCCCATACAAGTTTCTCCAACATTCCCTGCTAAGTCAAATATATTATTTATAATATCATTTTTTGTTTTTCCAGTATTAGCGATCTCTTTATGATATCCAAATTTTGTGTCTACTAATAAATTACTATTTTTTCCTCTATTTATCCAATTTAATACTGCACTATATTGTGAATTCCATATCATATTAGATACTACGCTTTTTGAGTTATAGTATGGATTTGATTGATATCTATTACCATCAAGATAATAATTCATATAATACCAAGTAGAATTTGAATATGGCTTTTTATCTGGAACTGAATTAACAACTATTCCTGTTTTATCTGTACCTGTTATACTTGCTTCATATCTTGCTATATAAAATCCACCATATTTATCTACTGAATTTATCATATTATAATATTCTTCATTTATATATTTTCCAAATTCTTCTGCTGAATTATATCCTGCTGCTATTTTATAGAACATTTTACTTGTATCTCTATTTCCAGTTTTAATTATTGTATTTTCTATATCCCAAGTATAAATATTAGATCCATTAACATTAATCGTTACTAGAGATGGTTCTCTATAAACATTTGTACCTATCTTACAGTTTAAATTATATGAGAATATGCCTTTATCTGATATTGCATAATAAATTCCCTCATAATACTTGCTATTATTTCCACTTTGATTCATAGCCATTGGTGTATATTTTTCTGTTATACTTGTAGATGTATTTTTTATTGCATTTTCTACTGGAACCCATACAAATTGATTTCCGTTTTCATCTTGTATCACTAATCCTTTTTCTATGGTATTTGTCCAACCAGAAACTCCAACACTAAAACCTGCCGGAATAAATGCAGTTTCTCCATTTATGTCTGTATATTTGCTTGTTTTTAAATATATGTTTGAAAATTCTTCTGAATATCCATCTAAATAAAAGACAGAATACTCATCTTGTTCATTTCCATTGCTATCAGCAAGTTTAGCAAGTATTATATTAGTATCAGATAAATTACTAATTATATTTCCTGTATTCCAAGTGGTTGAGTCAAAATTAGTTGTATCAGCTAAATTTTCTTCTCTTTCTATTACTTTATATTTAATTTTGAATCCAGCATTTTCATAATCTTTCCCCATTGCAAGTATAGCAACACAATTAGGATTTGTTCCATAAAAACTCCTAATGTATAAATCATCATTTGAAATATTCATAGAGTTTGTATTTACACTTTTTATAATATAATCACTTTCATTTCCAACCTCATCTGAAACTTTGACTCTTATATAATACTGTCTTGATTGATGTAAATTTTCAAAAGTATAAGTATTTGTAGTTGTAATAATTTCATCTTCCCATTCTGTTACATTTCCTGCTGATGAGATTGAATAATAATATTTTCCAACATTAGATTCGTCTTTTACATTTGTTATACTAACTTTTATGTTATTTACACCTGCTGTAAATTTTATATCAAATGTTGGTGGAGTCGTATCTGTTGAGTCCAATAAATATAATGCCATTCTTGAACCATATGCTTCTGCTGTATCTGTTGGAATCTTTTCTGTTTTTGTAGTTGCTGATTTTCCTGTAACATTAGAAAAATATGCACCACCTCTAATTAGCCTTTTCGATGTATTACTTGATTCAAGCGTTTCTTCATAAACATTTGAAATTAAATCATATATATTACTAATCTTATCATTTTCATAACTACCAGACTTAGCAATATTTCCAGTTTTATTTCCATATGATAAATCTGTTGATGTTACTTTTGATTTATCACTTCCCTGTAATGCAAAGTTTAACATGGCATCATATTGACTTCCTGTTATCATAGAAGATTTTACAATTTTTGAACCATAATATACATTTGTGTCATTTTGCCTGTTATTTTGTTCTTTATATAATTCATACCAATTTTTATTACTAATAACATTTTCTCCTGCTTTAGAACCAACTTTTCCTGAATCAGTTCTAGTAGTTTCATATCTTCCTACTAAAAATCCTCCATATTTATCAACTGAATTTATCATATTCGTATATTCAGAATTTAAATAACTGCCTAATTCATATGCAGAGTCAAATCCTAAAATATTATTATATTTTAATTTATCAGCATCAAATGACGAACCAAATGGATTTTTATTAATATTCCATGTATATTTATCTAAAGAATTTCCTGTAATTAATGCTGGTTCTATATTTTTTGTTCCTCCTAAACGGTAGCCTGTATCTGTAATATTTCCATTTCCTATAACACCACTAAAAGAATAATATATTTTCTCAAAGTAATCATTGTTTGCTTTTTGACGTCTTACCATAGGTGTATAATATATAGATGTTGATATTGAAGTAGCTGTTTCATTATAAATTGCATTTTGAACAGGTATCCACACAAATTCATTTTTTTCATTATCTTGTAATACAAGTCCATGTGATACATTATTTTCATCTGACTTATTTGATACTTGGAACCCTTTTGGCACTATTGCTGTAAAATATTCACTATCAATATATGTTTTATTTTTATCTGATATTGTACCAATATCAATTGTTTCATTTGCTATTGTTATAGTTTTGTTTTTACTTCTTGTTAATGTTCCTTGTTCATTATTGCTCAATTGAACACAAATAGTGCTATATATTTGATATTCTTGTGGTTGGTCAATTGTTACTTTTTCGTTATATGTACTTGATGTCATAACTAAATTATATTCATTTGTTTTAACATTTTTCATATAATAATTGTATGTTAATGTATTAGAATTATATGTTGATGTTGCAACTTGTATTTCATCTTTATTTACTGAATATGTCAATATATTAAAATTAGCAATTGTTATTTTTTGCATTTGATCTTCTGTTAATATTGGATAATTTTCCATCATAGAATTTATAACATTATATGTTGCCCAGTTAGTTGAATTGTTTGTTCCATCATATAATCTAACATATAATATATCTCCATTTTCTAATCCTTTTACTGTTGCTCCACTTTCCACTGCTTCACTCCAATATGAATTTGAAAGTTCTAATGTTCCATCTTTTTTTACAATTTGATATCTCATTTTATAATTTGTAGTTGTTTTTAAATCTACTGTTTGGATATTTTGGCTCCAAAGTGCATTTACAAAAGTAATTTCAGAATTATCATTATTAATTACTAATTCATTTGTTTTTATTAATGTTTCAGCAGTTCCTATTCTTCCTGCAATATCTTGCGTTTCAACTTTTATGTAGTATGTTTTATTATGTTCTAAATTAGAAAAAGTATACTTAGTATTAATTGTTTCTATTGGCTCTTCATCATATATTCCTTCTTTGGTGCTTATATAATATTTATAATTTCCTGTTAATCCTGATTCTGTATCTTCTCCTATAATTTCAACTGTTATAGAATTAGTATTACTACTTACTTTTGTTATCTTAATTATTGGTTTTGTCACATCAATTTTAGAAATTACATCTCCTCTAGATATATTTCCAACTTTGTCTTTTACATACACATAATATTGTTTATTATATAATAGATCTTTTCCTAAGTAATCTTTAGTTACATCACACTTTAAATTCTTAGTATTTGAAACAGGTGTAAAATCAACTTTTGTAATATCTTCCACTTCTGTATCTGTTACAAAATACCCAGTTATTCCAGATTCATTATCAGTTCCTGCAATTGTTATTTTTTCATAATCTGATATTACACTTACTGTTGGTGCAATTTTATCAATATTGTTTACATTAATTTTTCCAGTAATTTGATTGTTCCCATCTCGCAATATATAGTTTATAACATTATTTTCATAAATTTCAATTCCTTTATTTTTGTCATATGGATAATTTGTTTCTTCTCCTAACCCATAAGTAAGTGTAGCATCACCTAAATCACAAAAATTTATTGTTGTTTTTATATTTGTCCACTCATTTAAATTTGGAGTTGTTTCATAAGATAAATTTAGTGTTTTAAATTCTTGTGATATTACATTTCCTACTTTATCTTTTACCCATAAATAATACATTGTATTAGCTTGTAAATTATCAATATATGTTTCTAAATTCTGTATTGCTTCATTTAATACATTATTATATACTTTAGGTTCATTATTTGCCGTAGTTACAGAATATTCTTTTATTCCTGATTTATTATCAAATAATTTTATTTTTACTCTTGCAAAGCTTGGTGTTATTTCATTTATTGCTGGTTTAATATTATCTATATTGTCTATTTTAAATATACTAGTTATTTTGTTTCCATCTAAATTTTCGGCTATAGCATATATATAATATACTGTATCAATTTCTTCTCTTTGTATTGTTATGCAATCAGCAGTATTTGAACTTGCATTTGATATAGCCTCTTCTTTTGTCTTTCCATAACCTGCTTTGGTATTATATTTATACTCTCCAACATAACTTATTTTAGCAGTTACATCTCCTGTTAAAAATTCCGCATCATTGTCAATTGTAATTTTTATGTCCCCTAAAGCTACTGTTATCATTTTTGAACATTTAATAATATCCTTTTTTTCTCCTATTTCAGAAATATATTCAATTTTTATCCACAAATAATAAGTTCCTATTTCAGTATTTTCTCTAGTTACATTACATTCATTATTTTCGAATTTAAACTCCTTATAATCATCATCAATTGGTGCTGTATCTAATGTTGTCCAAGCATAATATGATTTTATTGGAATATTATATTTATTTGATATAGTTACTTTGCTTGATATAGTAATTTTATCATCATTTGTTGAAACATTATATGTACTCTCCTTATTTTCTATTAAACATTCCAAAGATCCTGCATCTAATGGTGGTGCATAAATATTTACATCAACTGATTTGTTTAATACATATCTTGCATAAGATACTGTTAAAATTGACATCATTAAAATACTAAAAATAACGATATATTTTATTTTATTTTTAAATTTCATTTTATTTCTCCTATTGCATATTCTTTTGAATAGAGTTAAGTTCAATATTAAAGCCCAAATCTTCATATGATTTTAAAGATGATTTTATAAATATTTTAAATTTTTCTTCCTCTTTGTTCTTATTTCCTAAAGAGTATGTCTTTGTAATTACCTGTTCTGAATATGAATTAGTTCCTTCATCATATTTTGTATTATCAACATCATTTATTTTTTGCCAAATATAAGTCCCATTATATCCATCTTTATTTTTTATTGTTAAGTTATAATCAATATCTACTGATGTTATATTATTATCCATATCATAATTTTTTACTGTAACTATTACATATGGAATACCATTTACTACATATGAATCATTTTTGTCTACATCTATATTGCAAATCATTTCTCCTGAAATAGTACTATATTTTACAGAAATATTATTTACATATGATGCATATACAATGTTTGCAAAAATCAATATTACTACTATCATAAAAAACAAAATTATGTGTTTTTTTGAAGTATAAATTTTTTCCATTTTTGTACTTTCCTTTCAATTAATACTCTAATTCGTTCTTTGTTGAGCTATAACATTTAGAGCAATTACTATATCTTTTTTCATCCATTTTGTTTCGTCAATAGTAGTATAATTCCATTTCCAATAAATATTTCTCACAATTTTATCTGTTCCAAGCTCTGTTATTCCTGTATATCCTGAAAATTCGACATTATATGCACTATCAGTATATAGTTTTATATTTTCTGGAATTTGAGAATTTACTGTATCTAATGAAATTGAATATCTTGTAGCTGTTTCAATGTCTGAAAAGTTCATTTCCAATTGTATTACTCCTCTACTTCCGAGGTACTAATTTATTTTTCGAATACAGATTATCTGTTAAAGTATCTGAAAGGTCTAATTTTACACTTGATAATTCATCAGTTATTTTAAAAGAAAATTTTGAAGTATTAATCTTTGCCTCTCCATTTGCAATTGTTCTATATTGCGAAAATGTAATTCCATATATCAATAAAATTATAGCAATAAGATAATATAAAAATATTATTTTAAAACCTCTCTTCTTTTTTTTATCCATTTTCTATTTTCCTCTTATATATCTTGTTCAACTATTACAGTCACAGGAATAATGACATTTAATGGAGAATATCCATTAAGTGTGTCTAAATCATCATCTATGCTTGTCCATTCAACTGTAATCGTTATTGTAACAGGACTTTCACCTAACCCAATTTTTCCTTGATATGTTTTGTCTATATTTTGTTCTAAAGTCCCTGTATTTACTGTTACATTACTTACTTCTATATTGGGTATATTATCTGTAACAATTTCTCCTGTTATTGAATTCTTATAATATATTTTTCCTAGTGATATTTTATATTTTATCGCAACTTCTGTTCCATTTGGGTCTATAGTAAAATCGCCTTTAACAGATGTATTTGGTGCAATTGTTCCTGTCTTTACTTTTGCGGTATTTGTTGTTTCCAAAATCAATTCTGACGAAAAATCCTTTTCACCGCCTGCTATATCAACATTTCCTAGCTTTACAGTCCATTTGGCAATTCTAGTTGAAGTATCTGATTCAGCTGTACTTACATATCTAGAATATGTTCCAGCTACTAAATATAAACTTAATTCTAATATAAAAATTAATATTATTCCTATTATTTTCATTTTATTTTTTTTCATTTTGCACTTCTCCTAATTGTTCTTTAGTATATTGCATTTCATAAATCAATCTTTTTTCTCTTCTTTTATTTCTTTTTATTTCTTTTGTTCTTTCAGCATTTATAATATATAAAATCAAAAGTATTGGTACTACAAATATTATCACCATTCCATATGGTTTTTGCATAAAGGAAATTATCTTTCCTATCAAGATTAATTTTTTTACATAGATACCTTCTATACTTGAAAACAATATTTTTTCACTGTCTTCTACATTGTTTGCATCACCTTTTAGTGTATAATTTAAACTTTCTCCAGTTTTTGTTATATTCACAATTCTATGAGTTACCAATGTATTCTTTGCAATTCTGTATGTTATGACATCACCAATTTTCAAATCACTTTCTTCTTTTATTTCTTTTATCAAAATTGTATCCCCTGTTTCAAATTCACCAGACATTGAACCAGACATTACCTGCAATATTTTATATCCAAATATATTAGGTACTTCTTCTTTTAGTATATACTTTTGAATTATTAGTGATGTTACAACCAAAATTATTATTGCAAAAACAATTGAAAAAAATATATCAAATATTTGTTTTAAAAAAATTATTTTATTTTTCATTTAAGTTTCCTCTTTTAACATATTGGTTTGTTGTGTCAATATATTCAGTATTATTTTTAGTTTACTTGTGTTACAACTATATCAACTGATAAATTGATTGTTTTATCTTCATTAGAAACTAATTTTCCTAGTAATGTATCTTTTTCATTATCTCCATCTGATTCCCATTCCCATCCAATAGTATAGATATCTCCATTTAAATTTCCTGCTTTATGTATTTGACTTCCATCATCAATATTATTTATTGCTTTTTTTAATTCTTCAAATGTCATTCCATCTGTTGTTATTGTTGGGTTTACATCTTTATCATTACCAATATTAGGTTTTGTAAATGAATATTTTATAGGATTATATTCACTAATAGCTCCATTTACATTATCTGTTCCAGATGCAACTATACTTAATGTATATGATGTTTCTACCTCTCCATTTATCGTAAAAGAATATGATCCTGATGTTCCAGGTGCAATAACCCCTTGTTCTTCTGTACCATCAATTACATTTGTATAAGATGCTGCAAATAAATCTTTTATATTATTTGTTGTATTAATATTCCAGTGTGCAACTCTTGCTGAATCACTACCTTTTTCTGATGTTATATATTTTGCATATGTTCCTTCAAATGTAATTATGCTAATTACAACTAATAATTCTATTATTACAACCACCATTAAAAAATTCGTTTTTTTCATTTGTATTACTCCTTTTCTAAACATTTATTTTTGAATAATGTTTTACTTTTTATTATATGATATAAAATTTCACTTTTATTATATCAATGAATATTTGTTTTATCAATACACTTGTGATATTTTATCGAAATTTTTTTTACCAAAAAAGGGTGTATTTTCCATTTATTTTATTTTATCTATCATAGTATTAACTATAGAAAAAAGACATCACATTGATGTCTTTTTTTCTATTTTTTTTCGTAATCCAATATATCCCCTGGCTTACACTCAAGTATTTCACAAATTTTTTCTAATGTAGAAAATCTAATTGCCTTTGCTTTATTAGTTTTCAATATTGACAAATTAGCAGGTGTTATTCCAACTCTATCTGCAAGTTCACCTGATGATATTTTACGTTTAGCCATCATTACATCTAAATTAACAACTATCATTTTATTCAGTCCTCTCTTTATTAAATTGTTAAATCATTTTCGTTTTTATATTCTGTTGCTTGTTTTATTAATTCTGATAAAATATAAAATGCAATAGAAACACCTATAAATAAAATTATCATAAATACCATTACTAATAAAACAAAAATATCATCACTTTTGGCTAAAAATATCATATATAATAAATCAATTATTAATAATACTGTTTCAATTAAAGATGCTATACAACAATTTTTCAATCTTTTTGAATTTTCAATACAAAATGGATTTTTATTTTTTAATGAATCAAATTGCCCAATAAACTGTTTTACTATAACTAGTAAAACTATTCCGTTTGGATATATCACATAAATTGATGCATTTAAATGTACCTTAGCTATTTGAGCTATAAGAGGAAGTGCTATTAATAGCACTATTCCTCCACAAAAACAAATTTGTAAAAATACTTTTAAAAATTTTCCTATTCCATTTTCTCCTAAAATCTTCATTTTCTTACTCTCCTAAATTTTATTTTCTATTATTTAATATTGACTTAGCTCTCATTTTAGGCAAATTAAATTCAGCTACAGTATATGTTTCATTAAGATTCTTCTTTAAATTAGTTAAATATTCATCTAACATTTTCTTTTGTCTTTCTATTTTTTCTTTAATTAATTGTTTATCTATATTAGATTGAGAATAAAGTTTTTCTGAATACTTAAATTCTGTACTATTTAATTCTAATAGTTGGTCAACTATATCCGAATTATTCATTTCTATTAAATAATTCAAATCAATATTTCCAGTTTCTTTATATCTATCAATATTATTTTTCACTATAAATTTATCCACATTTATAAAGTTTACAATACAATACATTGTTATAATAATAACAAAATATGTTTTTATTAAATTTATCTTGTTTTCTAAGATATAAATTACTGTTGGAATTAATAATATTATTTCTGTAATTAATGTCAAATCAACTAATACACGTAATCTTGTATATCCATAATTTTGTTGATATAATGTCATTCTTGCAAATGCAGAAATAATTATTACTAATGTAAATATTACCATTACTATACACATTGTTTTTTTATATTTTTCTTGTTTTTCATTTTCTCTAAGATTCTTATTATTTGCTTTTAATATCATTACAATATTAATTAATGATACTATCATTAATTGAAAAAATCCTTTTCTTGCAAATTCTGAATATTTTATGTTTTGTTCTGTAAACAATACTTTTATTTGTGTAAAACAAAATACTAAATATACTAGATTTAACACAGTTATCATCATTCTTATTGTATAACTTTCTTTTTTCTCTGCCTTTTCATCTTTTTCAAATTCTTTTAATCCATTTTCTTTATCTAACATGTTCATAAAAAATCCTGCAAAATAGAAAAATGCAATTATAATAATTATTATTCTACCTGTCAATTCTGATACATTAAATATGTTTATATCTTTAAATATAGTTGAAAATATTTTTGCAAATTCATTATCAGCTGAACATAATAATCCTATTACAATTAATGCTATAATTCCTGTAAAACATACTGCTTTAAAAATATTATTTTTTTCTTTTTTCTCTCCTATTTGTTCATCTTTTTCTTTAGGGTTAAACTCTTTTAATACTGTTTTAATAACATCTCCAATATAATTAAGTGGTTCAAATATCATTAAAATAATTTTATAAATTATAGCTTTTATTTGAAAATCAGATATTGCCCATATTATCATTATTAAATATAATATTGGTATTACTACTATATTTATTAAATAAAATGTTAGATTATCAAATATAAAATATGTACTTGATAATACTATAATCGGAATTGATATTAATAATGCTTTTTTGTTTTTTATATTTCCTTTTAATAATTTTGTTGTTATCCATATTATTGGTATTGTAAACAATAATACAGATATGCCTAAATCTTGTTTCCAAAATAGTAATGATTGCCATAAGCTTAGAAATAATGCTCCTATTAATATTTTCATTTTTTCTTTTCCTCCAAATACACTTATTTTTTCTTCTGATATGAGCATTATATTACTACTATTATTTTTTGTCAATACTTTTTTATCGTTTTTCAATATTTAATATATAAGTAAAAGACATCTCTTTTAAGATGCCTTTTTCCAAAATTATCTATTTTATACTTTGTCTATATTTATAAATCATTGAAACAGCTTCTGCTCTTGTTGCTGTTCCTAAAGGATTAAGTTTTCCATTAGAACCTTTTATTACAGAATTTCCAACAGCCCAATCCATTGCAGAAAGAGCCCATGCAGATATTTTAGATTTATCAGAAAATTTAGAATAATCTGCTTTTGTATCTTTATATTTCTTTTTATATATACAATAATTTTTTAACATTGCTGCTAATTCTTCTCTTGTTATATTATTATCTGGCAAAAATTTTCCTTTATTAACTCCAAAAGAATATCCATTTACAATTTTATTTGTAGATGCCCATATAACTGCCTTATAATAATACATTGTAGAATCTTGTACATCTGGGAATTTACAATTTCCAGATACTTTAGGGCTTCCTTCCATTTTGTATAACATTGTAACAAGCATTCCTCTTGTAATTTTCATATCTGGTGAAAATGTTGTATCTGTTGTTCCTGAAACAATTTTATTTTGATATGCATATTTTACTGCACTATAATGCCAATCGTTTTGATTAACATCTGAAAATGGTAATGCTGTATTTACATTAAAAAATCTAACAGAATATTTATATGTTAATTTATTAAGATTTTCGTCTTTTAATCCATTTACTTCTACTGAAATTTCTGATTCTGGCATTGTTTTATTTGCTCCACCTAATATTTTTTGTAAATCTGATGGCATAGCAAAACTTAAAGCATTACTTCCACTTTCAAATGTCAAACCTACTGCTGAATATTTTTTTCCTTTATAAGTAAATGTTACAGTTACTGTTCCTGACACATTTCCTACAAAATATATTGACCAATATTGACCTACTTTCATTTCATTTTTTGGAAAATATCCTGCTGATGGATATGCATAATATTTTTCTTTTGAAATATCTTTATTTGAATCATAATATACTGATGCAGTTGTATATACATCACATTGCCCAAAACTTATTGATGTTGCCTTAGGATCTAACATACTTTGTCTATGACCTGTTTTGCTTCCAATTGTTACATTATTTAAATCATTAACAAATCCTTCTATTGCCTTATATGGTATACTCTCTCCATAAGAAACATTTCCTGAATAAATATCTCCTTGTGTATATCCTGCATTACAACCAGCATATGCTTCTTTGTAGAACTCATTACTCATATCTGATGGTTGACTTGGATAATGACTAATTTCGTTATTAGCTTTACTTATTACTGCACCTTTTTGATTTCTTTCCATTTTTGATGTATTTACTGTTATCTCATTAACTCCAACCAACCATCTATAATAATTTAATCTATTTAATGTATCTGTTATAACACCACTTTTCAAGCTTCCTGCTGAATATGGATTTTTCCAACTTGGATTTTTGACATATATTGAATTAGTATAATTAAATGTTGGAGAAGTTTTTTGATATTTATTTTTTATATCATCCATAGAATGTTTTGTAGAACTATGATTTGAAATTGTAATATCTTTCAATTTTGTTATATTAGAACTTGTTAATTGTATTTGTTTCATTTCATAATTCCAGCTTGTTTTTGTCAACATAAATATACTTTGTTCATAGTAATTTATACTTTTTATATCTTCATAATCTTCCATATCTGTTTTTATATATTCTGTATATGATAATGTTTTTTTATTAACTTTGTAAATATTTCTATTTGCCCCAACTATATATACATAATCTCCATTTTGACAAACATTTGGATATACTGGTGAATAATAATTATAATCTACTAAACCAGAATTCAAATTTAGTACAAATTCTCTATCAACACCCATTTCCGTATCTGTAACATTATAATTAAATTTTGCTATTCTTCCATATTGGTCTACTGCATAATCATTGTCTAAAAAATACCATATTGGATTATATGAATAAATATTTGGATATGTTCGTCCATATACTGTATATGATTTTTTATATGTAAATACTCCATTATCTAGTTTTTGCATTCCTTCATATACACTTTGAGCATATGCATATTCATTAACCCTATACATTGATTCAAAAAACATTATTTTATTATTTGGACTTATTCCTTTTATATAAATAAAATTTTTGTCTTCTGAATCTTCAAATGGCTTATGTTCATAAAGTAATTTACCATTTTTGTCAAAAATTCTAACCCCTCTTTTTTTATACACTAAATATACTCTTTTTTCTCCATCAACTGCAAAACTTGGAAAATATCCACAATCTTGTGGTGATTCAAATGATTGTTTCATTACTACTTTTTCTGTTTTTACATCAATTCCAACTACATATGATGTTGAGTATTCTGTTCCCCATGCATTATTCATATCATAATTTGTAATATATAAAACATATATTATGTTATCTCTTACATGATATGTTATATAATGTGCATTATCATTTGTTGCATCATATATAGTTTTATCTGTATTATTCATAACATCATGTTTTGTTATTTTAAAATAACATGTTGTTTTGTTTGTTGTAGTATTTTGACTTGTTTGTTCTTCCAAATAATAGTCATATCCGGGATTTGTAATTCCTTTTATATATGTACCATATTGATTTTTATATGAAACATCATTTGTTGCTAATACTGCCTTTTGTATATTTTCACTTTCTAATTTATTTTTTTCTTCGACTTCTTGTGCATTTTTTTCAGCTTGCTCTTTTATTTTTTCTTGCTCTTTCTCATCTTTTAAAAGCTCTTCTAAATCATATGTTTTTTCTTCTTGTCCAACATTTATGTTTGTTATAACTTCTGTAGCATTAACTTTTATTGTACTTATTAATATAATAGCTACTACTAATAATAGATTTACAATTATTTTTTTCAATTTTATTCCCCCTTTTTCCATTTATATTAAATCATAAAATTTAAAATAATTCAATATATATACATCAAAATCGTCAACATTATGTAACCACATATTTAAAAGTAGCATACTATATATTAGGACTGGAGGTGCTAATTATGGAACCAGAAGTAGATATTTTTTGTAAAAAAGAGCCTAAGAAGAAAGATTGTTCATGTTTATGGATAATCACTGGAATAGTAACTTTAGCTTTATTTTTCTTTGTTGGTGTTTTAGTTGAAAGTTTACTTAGTGTTGTTGAAACATTAGGATTAGGAGCTGTAATTGTTTTATTAATAACATTAGGTATATTGTTTATAATTTCTTTAATATCATTATTCTGCTGTAAGAAAACAAATAAAAAGAAAAATTGTTGCTTCTAGCAACTTATTTAATAGGAGATGATCTTTCATCTCCTAAAATTTAGTCTATTTATTACTTGTAAAATATATTTAATTGTAGTATAATAAGCATATTCACAAGAAAGAAGGAAGAAAATTGAAAATATTAAGTATAGATACAGCAAGTAATTTATGTACAGTAGCTGTTTTAGAAAATGAAAAATGTATAAAAGAAATTGTTGTTGATGATGCTAGAAATCATTCAGAAAAAATAATGCCTATAATTGAACAAACTCTATCTGAAAGTAACTTAACTTTACAAAATATGAATTTAATTGTTTGTGATAAAGGTCCTGGCTCTTTTACAGGAATACGAATTGGCGTCGGAACAGTACTTGCCTTCAAAGATAGTTTAGATATTCCATGTGTTGGCATTTCTTCTTTGGAATCTTTAGCTTACAATGTTGATAGTGATGGAATTATTTGTTCACTTATAGATGCCAAAAATAATAATGTTTATTTTGGAGTCTTTGAAAAGAAAAATAATATTGTAACACAACTTGAAGAACTTAGTTTTAAAACTATAGAAGAAATCATTCCAATTTTACAAAAATATGATAAAATCATTTTTGTCGGAGATGGTTCAATTATGCATAAAGAATATCTACTTTCTAATCTTAATACTTGCACTTTTTCAGATAAAAATGATTTAAGCAGTTTTTCTCTTGGATTAGCTGGATTAAATACTTATAATAAAAATATAGATTCTGATTTAATGCCATTATATTTGAGAAAGTCTCAAGCTGAAAGAGCTTTAGAAAACAAATAAAAAGGAGTGAGTTTTATGGAAATAACTGAAATGACTTTAGATGATTTAGAACAAATGAAAAATACATTATATTCTGATTTTGATAATTTTTGGAGTTATAATGTATTAAAACAAGAACTTGAAAATGATAAAACAAAATATATTATTGCTAAAGAGAAAAATGAAGTTGTTGGTTTTGCTGGAATTTCAGTTATTTTTGATGAAGCCACTTTAAATAATATAGTTGTAAAAAAATCATATCGTGGAAAAGGCATTGGTGGTGAAATGTTAGAAACTTTAATTGATTTATGTTCTGATATGAATTTAAAAACATTTACTCTTGAAGTAAATGTTGAAAATACACCTGCTATTAAATTATATGAAAAGTTCGGGTTTAAAAATTTAGGAATTAGAAAAAAATATTATAATAATACTACAGATGCTTATATTATGACAAAATATGATATTTAAAAAGCACAGTCTTAAATATTAGAGGCTGTGCCTTTTTATTATACAAATTTTTCTACTTTTAATATTGTTCTACCACTTCTAGTTTGCCCAATAATCTCTTTTATAAAGAATCGTCCTTTTCCCCTTATTGTAATCATATCCCCTTCTTTTATTTGTTTAGTTTTCTTTGTTTCTACTTGAAAATTAACAAAAACTCTTTCTGTATTCATTATTTCAATTATTTTGTTTCTTGAACATCTTGCAAGTTCTGATGCAACATTATCAAGTCTTAAAGATGCTACTATTATTTCAATTTCTTCCTTTTTTACTTCAACATTTCTTAAATTTTGTATATCTTCTACTGTAATTGTTGATTTTGAAAATCTCGTCAATTCACTTAAATTTTGTTCTAAAAATTTAGTAATTTCCTTATCAATTATAATATCTGCACCATTATTTTCTACAATTATATCTCCAACTTTTTCTCTCTTTACTCCAAGTTTCATAACTGCTCCTAAATAATCTCTATGAGTGTATTTTCCTATTAAGTCATCTGGTAATATAATTCTAATGATTTGAACAATACTAGGTAAATTTTTTTCTACAACTTGTTCATTAAATTTTTCAGGATAAAATATATACATTTTTCTTTCAGCTTCATCAAATCCACCATATTTTATATAATTTTCCACTTTTTGTTTGTTTAAAAATTTTTGCACCAATTCATTTTGAGCTAAATCTAAAAAATCAGTATGTTCAATTTTATTTCTATTATTTACACTTTCTACTTTATCTAAAACCTCGGCTAATAACATTTTTTCATCTTTATTTTTATAATCATTTAATATTTCTCTGTTCATTTTTCCCTCTTAATTCTATTAAAATTCTGCAATTATTTCACTTTTATCTGTTACTCCAATAAATGTTTTACTTGCATTTCCATTCTTGAATATTATCATTGTTGGAATACTCATAACATTATACTTCATTGCTAATTCTGTATTTTGATCTACATCTATTTTTATAAATTTTACTTCTTCATGTTCTTTTGCTATTTCATCTATTATTCCTGACATCATTTTACATGGCATACACCAAGTTGCATAAAAATCTGCAAATACTATTGCATTACTTTTTATTTCATTTTCAAATTCTTCTGAATTTTTTATTTCTTCTATCATTTTTTGTTCCTCCTATAAATTATTTTTATACATTTCTTTTAAATTATAACATATTTTATTTCAAAAATTTTATTACATTCAAACCTGCCTTCATTCCATCATTTACTGCTTTGGAAATTTGAAATGTTCCACCTATACAATCTCCACAAGCATATATTCCTTTAATGTTTGTTTCCATATTCTCATTAACTTTTATTTTATTATTTTCTAATACTAATCCAATTTTTTTAGCTATATCTGTACTATCTGCTGTTCCTTGTGCTATAAATATTCCATTTACATTTATATCTGTTCCGTCATCAAATTCAATTTTCTCAACTTTTTCGTGTCCAAATATTTCTTTTATAGTTCTATTATTTATTTCTACTTTTTCACTCCTTATATCTGGAACAGTTTTTCCATTTGTTAATATTGTAATTTTATTTACAACTGGTAATAAATCATTTACTTCAGATATTGCATAATCTCCATTTCCAATTACTGCAACATCTTTGTTTCTATAAAAAAATCCATCACAAATAGCACAATAACTTATTCCTCTACCTTCAAATTGTTTTACTCCATCTATTTGTAAAGTTTTTTTCTTTGTTCCCATTGCTATTATAATCGTTTTAGAAATATATTCATTTTGGGCTGTTTTCACTTTAAAACTTTTTTCTATCATTTCTATTTTTATTACTTCTTCATTTTTTACATCTATTCCAATATTTTGAGCTTGTCTAATTCCTTGAAAATATAACTCTTTACCTGTTATTCCATTTTCAAATCCATAATAATTTTCAATTTTATTTGCATTTTCTAAAGATGTTTTTCCATTATGAATAATTAATGTTTTTAAATTTCCTCTTTGAGTATATAATCCTGTTGTTATCCCTGCAGGTCCTGCTCCTATTATAATGACATCATACATATTTTAGTTCCTTTCTTTCTTGCATTTTATCATATTATATAACTACTTTCAAGAATTATACGAATAAATATCCACCAGCCTAGCTGGTGGTTTTTCAATTACGCCCATAGGGCTTCTCTACTAGCTACGTCTAAAGACG
>CAKPCK010000014.1 GCA_934141555.1 uncultured Clostridia bacterium
TATGGTAAATATCGTAAAATTTATGCTAAAAAAGCTATGTTGGTAAAACGTAACCCTGATATAGAAGTTTATAAAAAAGATTATGAGAATTGGAAAAAAGAAGCTAAACAATTTATGAATGACATTAGAGATGAAAAGAAAAGTTATGACGAATTTGATAAATGGTTAGATAATAATTGCTAGGAGGTTAGTTATGAAGGAAATAATTAAGAATATATTTAATAAAGTAGATTTTAAAATAATTGTAGGGACTATTTATTTGGCTTCTCTCGTATTTTCTTTGTTTCCTGATAATATTATAAATTATTTTGGTTTATTGTCTTTTAAATCAACTTATCAATTTGTTATTTCTTTGATTTTTATCGTATTAAGTTGTTATTATATAGCCACATTAATTCAATATGTATATAATAAAATAAAAAACAAGACTTTAAACAAAAAACTCAGAAAAATGATGAAAAAAATAAGTTCAAATGAAAAACAATATTTAATGAAATTTTATAATTCAAAAACTAAATCTTTTGATACATCAACTACTTTTGATATAAGTAATGCAATTGTAAACTTATTACAAAGTAAACATATAATTAATATTGGATCTAGCATCTCTGTTGGATATACTGAATTTGATTATTATTTGCAACCTTGGGCTTTAGAATATTTAAATGAACTATTAAATGACGGAAAACTTATAGTACATGAAAATAATTTTGAATGGAATGACTAAAAAAAGAAAAAGAACAACTATTTCTTATTGCTGTTCTTTTTCTTCTTTAGTATGCCATAGTATCTTTTTGTATCAATATCTTTGTATTTTTGCATTTCTTTATTATATCTATTCTTTAATTTCATTATAAATCTATTTTTATACGATATAAAATATTTATCTAAATCTTTAAATTCTTTTTCACAACGCTCATTATATGTTATAAAATTACCTTTTTTATCATCTTTTCCATATTTAGAATATAATTTATATAATTTTTCGCCTGATATATTTTTTCCGCTCTTGGTTTTTCCTTGTGACAATGCTATTGTTTTAATTTTCTTATACATTCTATAATAAAACTTTGACATTGTTTTATCTCGTATTTTTATTTTATCTCCTGTAAAACAAAATCCTAAATATTCTAGCTCATTTTTAGTGTTAGCTATCTTTGGTAAAAAATCCATATTTATACTTTTTAGCTTTTCTTCTTCATAATAATATACTCTTGTTTTCTCATCTTTTAATACAGGATTTCCATTTTGATTAAGAATTTCTTTTATACTATTAAATATAATTTCAAATTTTTCCTTTGTTATATTAGGAATTATTACAATAAAGTCATCACTATATCTTCTATATAATCCTTTGTTTGATGTTACTAAATCATTTATCATTTTATCCGCATCTATCATATATATATTAGCTAAAACAGAGCTTATCGCTGATCCCTGTGGAATTCCAGATTTATTATTATAGTGTAAATATCTTGTTTTATATTTATTTATTTCCTCTATTGTCATTATTTTTTCTAATTCAAAAACATACTCTTTCTTACCAGTTTCGGAATTTATCTTTTCAGTATGCTTATATACATCTTTACGTTTTATTCCTTTTATCTTACAAATATCCTCTAAATCAAAATAAGTATATTTTGTAATATTTTTAAAAACAGCATAATAATCTTCATCTAGATTAGATTTATTTAATACTTTGCATATCATTTTCTTTAAATATTTATGATCAATTCCCTCAAAAAAATCCTTGAAATCTCCCACAAGGATATAACTATTTTTTGTATTTATTATAAACTTGAATACATCATGTGCAAAACTTATATTATTTTTCCCTTTTAAATTATTTCTATATGCAATACTACATTTATTTATTCCATTTTTTTTCACATAATCATTATATGAATTATTTAACTTATAATTATACAATTGATAAATGTATCTATCTAAATGAGATGAAAACATTATATTTCTCTTTTTCTCTTTTCTTACTTTTTCTTTTTTTTCAACATTTTCTTTTAGATTCTTTAAATATTTTTCTTTATCAAATTTTTCCATTTTATGAATATCTAATATAAATGGAAGAAAAGAGTGTTCTTTAATTTTCTTTGTATTATATATATATTCTTTTACTTTTTCTATTGCTTTTCTGTTGTCAAAATGTGCATACGACTTATATTTAAAAATATCTTTTCTTTTTTTCATTATTTCTCCTAAAAAAAGCGATACTCATTCCTATCAGTGCAGTATCTGTTCGGGAATGAGTACACTAAATAACTTACCTTAAATAAAGGCAACTGCAAAATAATACCTCCGAATTGCTTATGTTATTATAAATATAACTAAATTGGAGGTGTCCGAAATGGTCAATTCTATATTGCACGAGATAAATATAGAAATATTAATATTATTAATAAGATTAATATTTATATCTTTATCGGTCTCATACAAGATAAACTTAATCATAACTGACAAGTGCGAGCACTGTTTGTCACAATGCTTGACTTTAAGAAATCGCACCCTTATAACATATATCTTATAAGGTCACTATATTTACTATAGCAAACATATTATACAATAAATTTCCATATTTTTCAATATTTGCGTACAATTAAATAAATTTTTTAAGTTTCTTTTTGAAAACTATTGCTTTTCGTTAACTATTATTGTACAATTTATTTGTTAACAGTGCAGTAAATTCTCTCCCTTCCATAGTTATACTTGAAAGGAGGTGAAATAAGTAATGGCTGGGAGTATAGAAAAAAGAGGAAAAAACAGTTACAGGTTAACAGTATCAGAAGGATTTGACTTAAACGGCAGACCCATGATACACAAAAAAACTATTCATGGAACTAAAAAAGAAGCAGAAGTTGAACTAGCAAAATTTGTTACTGAAGTACAAAATGGTTTAGTCATAGATGGTAAATCTCTTAAATTTTCTGAATTTGTTGAAGTATGGAAAAGAGATTATGGCTCAAAAGAACTTGCTCCATCAACATATAAACGTTATTGTAGAATGTTAGAAACAAGACTTTTACCATACTTTGGGCATTTCTATATTAACAAAATTAAACCAACTGACATTATGAAATTCTATGATTTACTTGAAAAAGATACTCAATTAGTTAGAAAAAAAGGCAACAATGGTTCAAAAACAAAAAAGCCTTTATCTGGTAAAACGATTTTAGAACATCACAGATTATTAAGAGCAATGCTCCATAAAGCAGTTTATTGGCAATTAATAGTTGCGAATCCTGCTGAACGTGTTCAACCGCCTAAAGCAAGAAAGCCAAAAAGAAAATCTTATGATGATGAGCAAACTAAAATATTACTAGAAAATTTAGAACTATTATCTAGCGAAGATACTAAATACAAAGTTGCAATCATCCTTACAGTATTTACTGGTGTTCGTTTAGGCGAGTTAATGGGACTAGAATGGCAAGATGTTGATTTTAAAAATGGAATTATCAGTATTAATCGTTCTAGTCAATATCTATCAGATATGGGAGTTTTCACAAAAGTTCCAAAAACAGAAAGCTCCATTAGAGAAATTGCAATACCTGAATTTATCATTTCTTTACTTGAGGAATATAAGTTATGGTATGAAGAGCAAAAATCGGTTTACGGCGAATTATGGACGAATTCTGATAGGTTATTTGTACAAGCAGATGGTAAACCTATGCATCCTTCTACGATTAGCAAATGGTTTGTAAAATATGTTGGTCAAATAGGATTACCTGTAATTAATTTTCACGGATTAAGACATACAAATGCAAGTTTACTAGTTGCACAAAATATTGATATAGCTGTTGTTTCTGCAAGACTAGGTCATGCACAAATAAGTACAACACTTGACTTTTATGTACATCCACTACTTTCTCATAATAGAAAAGCTGGATATGCACTAGAAAACTTACTATTACCAACAAGGTCTTAATTTTACTTTTTTCTAATTTTCACAAATTACAAATTTTCACGATATTAAAAAAGTAAAAAACTTTGAGATTTTATATCTCTTTCCCAATAGTTTTTTACTTGCAGATTTTTGTAAAAATTATAACTTTATAGTAAATTTTTTAGTGAATTTTTATTAGAGTTTCGGGCATTTGAGGTAATTATTTTACCCAATTCTTACCCAATTTGACATAAGAATGCCATTTTTAATCATTATTTCAACCAATTTAAAGGCATAAAAAAATACCCACAGTCGTTGAAACTGTAAGTATTTATTCTTTGGTTGCGTAGGTAAGACTAGAACTTACGACCTTTGGGTTATGAGTCCCACCTTACACACATACAAAACATTTTTTCATTCCATAAACTTCAAAAATATACCATTTTCAGAGTATTATAATAACTCTTCCAAATCCTTATCAATTTGCTCTTTAAAATCCCTTTTAATAAATGCTCTACTAACCGCAAACTTATTTTCATTAAGTTCAGTAAATTTTTCAGCACTATCTTTTATAAAACTATAAATCTTATCAACATATTCCATACTTATATTTGCAATTCCTTTAGCAGATAAATCACAAAAATTATTATATTTTTTTGATATAACATAAATTATATAAAACATTTCTGATAATTCAATTTTTATATTACTATTTTCAAAATGTTTTTGAATATCTCTATATAATTCATATATTTTTTTGCAAGAGTCAACATCAAAATCCTCTTCAAATATACTAGTATAATACTCATTAAATAATCTTTTCTTTTGATTAGTTGCTTTCTCTGGAAATCCTTTAAAAGCATAAATAAGCTGTGCTAGCATTATCATTTTTATTGATTCTTTATTTTCAGAAATTGTGCCTCTTTTTCTTAAATACTCTATATCAAACGTTCTTAAATATTCTTCTATATCTATCTGAACTTTATCTACAGATTTTAAGTCTATATTGTCTATAGCATTTTGGCTATTAGTATATTGTGCTATTTTTAGCCTTAATTCATCATTATTTGCAATATTAAATACTCTTACCAAAATATATGTGTTTTTTAATTTATATAATAAATCATCAATATCTTTATCTTCTACTATTTTAAATAGTGTTGATATTGTTTGTCCACCATTTACAATTTGAATATCAACTAATTCTATCGAATAAACTTTATTAGTTTTTATTTCTTTAGCATTTATCTGGTTACAAACAATCGTTACACCATTGTTATAATAAAAGAAATTGTCTACATCATTTTGCAATGTTCCTTTTATATTTTTATTGTAATTTGTAAAACCTAAATAACTTCTTACATTATCTCTTAATTGTGATTTTTCTTGTACAAAACTATTTAAATCGAATTCCTCAATATTTTTCAATTCTGTATCATTTCTATTTTTTTCATTGTCTGATGTTATTCTTAATAGCTCAAATAGGCTTATATTCATAACATATGAATTATTTGTTGAGTAATTATCATTTTTAAATAATGATAACTTGTCAGTTTCTATAATTAGTTTTGCTTTTGTTGGATTATATTGTTCATTTCCAATATTATATAAGTCATCTAATGTTATTTGTTTTATTTCTATTCCTTTTTCTCTTTGAATACTCTCTATTCTTGACTGTATTTCATCAGAAAATGGCACACTTTCATTAGAAATAAAGTAAAAATATATGTCATATATCATTGATGTATCATTTAATATTTTTCTAATTCTATCAAAATATTCTTCTAATTTTGGATTATTCAAATTTTCTTTTTGATATTTCTCATCTTCTATTAGTGTTAATATATTAATTGTAGAATCAATTTCATTGCTTTCAAATCCCTTGTTTTCTTTATATTTTTCTCTATATTTAAAATTCATAAAATAGATTTTTTTCTCTTCATCATCTATATATATTGCATCTACTTTATTGTCATTTCCAGCATTTTTTAATATTGTTTTGTTAAATTCACAGTCTAATATATGCTTTTCAAATTCTTGCTTATTGTCAATATCAAACATTGATGCTAATACAAATAAATATAATCCATAACGTGATTTTTTTATATCACTTAATTGATCATATCCTGAATAATATTTTTCAAAGAATTTTAAGTTCCTTTGGAACACTGTTTTCCACATGTTTAAGTTTGCCATTTGCTTTTCCTCCATTTATAAATTTGCTAAATTTTATCATATTCTTTTTGTAAAAAATGTCGAATCATGTAATTTTTACTTTTTTATTTTTTCACTTCATATTCCTGTATTATTTTTCCATCAACATCTTTCAATATAATCTTATTATCAATAAGCACAATATAACTATGAGCTGTATTACACTTAGGAAGAGAAATAGAACCAGGATTTGCAAAAACAAAGCCCTCTTTTTCTTGAATAAAACCTTGATGAATATGCCCATAAATCATAACATCAAAATCATCATAAGGAATATTTTCAATATTATATTTATGACCATGTGTAAAATAAAATTTTTTTCCATTTATCTCCATTAAAATATGATCATTAAACTTAAAATCAGAAATCATTTCATCAACTTCTGCATCACAATTTCCCCTTACTACTAATAATTTATCTTTTAAAGAATTCAAAATTTCTGCTACTTTCATTGGATTATATTCTTGACTCAAGTTATTTCTAGGTCCATGATAATATAAGTCACCTAATAATATTATTTTGTCAGGATTTTCTTTTTCATTAATTTCTTTTATTTTGCCTGCATAATATCCTGAACCATGTATATCTGATATAACAACTGCTTTCATACTCTTAACTTCCTTTCAAAAATAATATATCACATTTTTCCAAATTAATCCATATTCTACTTGACTTTATTTTTATTAACTTATAAAATATTTCCGAACAAATTTCATAGTATAATTTAATAATTTAATAAAAATAAGGAGTTTTCTCATGGATAAATACACTGAAATAAGACCTATTGCATTGGGTTTAGCAATAAAAAATAATAAATTACTTGTAGAAGAAAAATTTGATAAAGTTAAGAATCAGACTTTTTATAGATGTTTAGGTGGTGGAATTGAGTTTCTTGAAAAAAGTTCTGATGCTTTAAAGAGAGAATTTAAAGAAGAAATTAATACAGATATTATTGTAAAAGATTTTCTTGGTATTTCTGAAAATATCTTTACTTTTAATGGTAGAAATGCTCATGAATTAATTTTATTTTATTCAATTGATATTGCAGATAGTGATTACAAAGATGAATATAATATTATAGACAGAGGTGGCAAATTTTCTGCCAAATGGATTGATATTGATGATTTTAAAAATAAATCAAAAATATTATATCCTGAAGAAGTTTTTAAATATCTTTAAAATTAAAAGAGATAAATATAAAATGAATTTTTTATATTTATCTTCTTTAATTTTAGTTAATATAATTTTTTAGTATTTCATAAACTTTTTGAGTTGGAAGTCCAACAATACTAGTATAATTTCCATCAATTTTATCAACAAATACACAGAATTCATTTTGAATACCATAAGCTCCTGCTTTGTCCATTGCTTTTCCTGAGTCAACCCATTTTTCTATTTCTTGTTCTGACATTTCTTTTAAGAATACTTTTACTTCATCATATGTTTTGTATTCCTTGTATTGTCCATCTTTTTCAATCAAAATACTAAGCCCTGTAATTACACTATGTATCCTATCCCCTTCCAAAAGTTCTTTTATCATCTGTATTGCATTTTCTCTATTTTTTGGTTTCCCATATATTTTTCCATTTTTTGTTACGATTGTGTCTGAACCAATTATTATTCTATTTCCTGATGTTTTTTCGAAAACATCTTTTGCTTTTATATATGCTAATCTTTCAGTTTGTTCTTCTGGTATTAATCCTTCTTTTAAGCTTTCATCTACACCACTTACTATAATTTCAAATTCTGGTGTTATTAAACTTAATAACTCTTTTCTTCTTGGAGAACCTGAAGCTAATATTATTTTCATTTTTATCACATTCCTTACATTTTAATTTTGTTTATAGTTTTAATTTCTATTCTTTTATATCAATTTTCCTATATTTACCTAATAAAAATATATCACATTTTTATCAGTTTTTCTATTATATTAATTATTTTTTTACAAATTGACATTTTATTTTTTTAATGTTAGACTTTCTTTATAAAATTATAGGAGATAAACTTATGATATTATATAACAAATTTTTAATTAATTTAATTAATTCTCAAAGATCTTCTAATATTGTAGAAGGTAAAGAATTCGATTATAATGATGTATTTTCTAAGAAATGGGATGATTATTGTAAAATTTCTTATGAAGATTATTTAGCAAACCAAAATGATAAATCATTTTTAAGTGATATTGACACTTTAGATAAGAATAGAGCACAGGTAGGACTTGTTATAGAAAATGTTTCAAAACTATCTGCAAAAGAGGCTGAAAAAATAAAAGGAAAACTAAAAATTTTCACATTTGACCCTGAAGAAGAAAGAGTTTCTTCTAATGGTTACTTATATCCCAATGAATATGTTGAATCTAGAAAAAAATTAGATGATTTAATAACACAAATAGACTTATCTGAACCAGATGAATTAAAAAAAGCAAAACAACTATTTATATTATTAAGAAAACAATATACTCATAGCATTCCAACTACAGAAAACATTCTTGATGGTTTGAGATTTTCCCAAACTCCATATGGATGCTTAATTCTTAATAAAGGTGTTTGCAGAGGTGGTGCTACTACATACAGAGCCCTTTGCTCATTAGCAAATATAAAATCAAAATTAGTTAATATAATAGTTACATTTCCAGATGGCTCTATCATTGGACATGCATTAAATCAGATTTGTATAAATGGAGAATGGGGAATTGTTGATGTAGAACAAAAAAAAGAAAATCCCGAAAACACAACATTATTCTTTTGCAATCAAGATATATATAGAAATTATTGGGAAAAGGCAAAAGATAGTTATGTAATCGATCCTCTTGGTAGCCCTGTAATGCCAACTAATGTTAGCCTCTCTAGAGAATATATTGATAATTTAGGTAAAAATGACAAAATGGTTCCAACAGATTCATCAAAATATTTATCATCTGGTAATGATGCCTTAAAGACTTTAGCCACAAATGAAATTACGTCAGGGAATATTACTCTTCAAAATTTAGAACGAACTTCTTCATTATTAGAAAAGGAGGGCTATGAACATGAATAATTCAACAACAGTATACACTGAATCTTATATTATTTTGAAAAAACTTAATTTATTAAATAGTATTCCTCTCAATATTTACGAACTAATAAAAAATAATTATAATGAAAATATAAATTTTAAATATATAGATGGTTTACCATTAGAATATCAGCCATTAAGTAGAGAAACAAGAATTTTTTTAACATATTTATATATAAAATATATTTGCAAATCAGCAAATGAAAAAGAACAATATAAACATTTAATTATCAAGAATACTCAAAAAAATGATACTAAGAAAAAAGAACTTTATAATTTTGATAATTTATTTAAAAAGAGTACTACTGTTTCACTAAATCCAGAAACATCATTAATAGAAAAAAAGCCTTTAAATTTCTGGCAAAAGTTTTTTAATAAAATTAAAAGTATATTAAAAAAATGATTAATCAATGATTAATCATTTTTTATTAAATTTGTTATTATATGGTCGAGGCGACAGGGATCGAACCTGCGACCTCATGGTCCCAAACCACGCGCGCTACCAACTGCGCTACGCCTCGATTTCCAAATGCTTATATATAATACCATAAGTTTTAAAAAATTTCAAGTATTTATTTAAATTTTTTTTATTATTTATTTCAAAAATATAAAAATTATATAATGCACCAAAAAAGAATCTCAGTTATTGAAATAATTTATAATCAATATCTAGATTCTTTTTTATTTTTATATTATTTCTAAATTAGCAAATTTTGCCATTAATCTTTTATGACCAAATTTATCAAAATTAATATCCACTTTTAAATCATCACCTTCAGGTTCAACATAATTTATTATTCCTTCTCCAAATTTTTTGTGATATACTTTTGTTCCTGCTTGATATTGTGATAAATCAACACCTTTACTTTGATTCTTTTTATTCAAATTATTTAAGAAACTTTCTGCTGTTCTAAATCCATATCCTGAATTTTCACTACTATTTTTTGAACCAAATATATTTGAAGCTGATATTGCATATTGTGGCTCTTGAATTTTGTATGATTTAATATTTCCATTATTTCTGCTTCCATAACTCCAAGAATATCCACTATCTCCAAAGCTAGATTTTTCATAAGTAATTCCGCTTCCCATTGCTTCTTCATATCCATCTACCATTTCTGCTGGAATTTCTTTCAAAAATCTTGATGGTTGATTAAATGATGTTGATCCAAATGTTGTACGTTGTTTACTTCTTGTTAAAAATAATTTTTCTCTTGCTCTTGTTACTCCTACATAGCATAAACGTCTTTCTTCTTCAATATCTTTATCTTCTCCGATTGATTTAAAACCTGGGAATACTCCTTCTTCCATTCCTACTAAAAATACTACTGGAAATTCAAGCCCTTTTGCACTATGTAATGTCATTAATGTTACAGAATCTTCTGTTTCTTCTACATTGTCTAAATCACTTGATAATGTTATTCCTTCTAAGAATTCACTTAACGTATTTTCAGCTGATTCTTCTTCAAATTCTGTTGCTACATTTAAAAATTCTTCAAGGTTTGCAATTCTATTTTCTGCTTCTATTGTATTTTCTGTTTCAAGTGCTTTTATATATCCTGTATCTCTTAATATTTTTTGTATTAATTCAGATATTTTTAGATTGTCTTTTTGAACCATAAATTCTTCCATACAGTTTATAAATTCTCTTGAATTTGTATAAACTCTGTTTAATCCATAACTTTGTGCATTTTTTATTACTTCATACATAGATGTTCCAGATTGCTCTGCTGTTTGTTCAACTGCTTCTAAACTTGTTTTTCCAATTCCTCTTTTTGGTTCATTTATTATTCTATTCAAACTTAAATTGTCTGATGGATTTTGTACTAATCTTAAATAAGAAATTATATCTTTTATTTCTTTTCTTTCATAGAATTTTAATCCTCCAACAATTTTATATGGTAATGCTTCTCTTCGTAGGATTTCCTCTATTGCTCTTGATTGTGTATTCATTCTATATAATACTGCAAAATCTGAATATTTATAATTATTCTTTTTTCTTAATTCTTCTATTTTATCTACAATGTATTTTCCTTCATCATATTCATTATCTGAACAATATACTTCTGGTAATTCTCCTTCTCCATTTTCTGTCCATAATTTTTTTTCATATTTTACTTCATTGTTTTTTATAATTGCATTTGCTATATTTAATATATTTCCTGTGCATCTATAGTTTTGCTCTAATTTGATTATTTTAGTTCCTGGGAAGTCTTTTTCAAAGTTCAAAATATTAGCAATATCTGCTCCTCTAAAACTATATATACCCTGATCATTATCTCCTACGGCTGTAATGTTTCCATTCTTTGATGCTAATAATGTTACAAGTGTAAATTGTGATTTGTTTGTATCCTGATACTCATCTACTAATATATATTTGAATTTATCTGAATAATATTGCAACACATCTACATTTTCTAATAAAATTTTAATTGTATAGTTTATTATATCATCAAAATCTATTGCATTATTTTCTTTTAATCTTTTTTGATACATTTCATACACTTCTGCAATTTTTTCTCTTCTATAGTCTCCATGTACTTTTGCACTATATGCATCTGGTTCTAACATATCATTTTTTGCATTGCTTATTTCTGATAAACATGATCTGTCATTTAATATCTTTTCATCTATGTCTAATTCTTTTAAGCATCGTTTTACAAGTGTTTTTTGGTCTGATGAATCAAATATTATGAATGATGAATCAAATCCGATTCTATCTATAAATTTTCTTAAAATTCGTACACATATTGAGTGGAATGTTCCAACCCACATATCTTTTGCTTTATCTCCAACTAATAGTTCTATTCTTTCTTTCATTTCATTTGCTGCTTTATTTGTAAATGTTATTGCTAATATATTCCATGGCAATATGTTTTTTTCTTGTAATAAATATGCTATTTTATGTGTTAATACTTTTGTTTTTCCGCTTCCTGCCCCTGCAATTACAAGACATGGTCCTTCTGTATTTACTACTGCTTCATATTGTTTGTCATTTAATCCTTTTAATATATCTTCCATTATTTTTTCCTTCCTCATAAGCATAAAATTAAACGGATATTTTTTCGAATATCCGTTTGAATTATACTATATTTTTATTTTTTTTACAAGGCTTTTTTTCAGAAAGTTTTTAAATATCATCATCCTTAATTACATGATATTCTTTAAGAAGTTTTTCAATATCTGTACCTTTAATTTGCTTTAAAACTTCTTTTAATGCAATTTTTTCTTTTAACCCTAAATTCATTTCTGTAATAGTTTTTCCGTCTCTTAATTTAACTGTTGCATTTAATAAATCTCTTATATCATAAGTGCTTCCCCATACTTCTGGTACACCACGATCAACATTTAATAATGTGTAAACAGCAACCATTGCTGTACGTATTGAATATTCTGTTGTAAATATTGTATCTCTTTCTGTTTCTGCAAATTGACCTAAAAATGCAAAATTTACTGCTTGATTTGGAACTACTTTTGGTCTATCTGTTCCATTTCTTGGCATAAAGAATGCATCAATATATGGCATCATTACAGGTATTGTATTAGCACTATTTTCAGCTAATTCTTCTATTTGATTTTCTGGTACTCCTAAATGATATAACCATTCCATACAAATTTCTTTACCTGTACAATCTCTCATTGGCTTCTTTACATAATTTCCAGGGACATTACTAAATAATCCATAAATCCATCCAACAAGTTGTCCTTTTGGTTGGCTTCTAAATTGTGGTTGACGATTAAATGTCCAGCTTAATAACCAATTTGAATCTTTTACTGTTACAATTCCTCCTGTAACAACTTTTCCACTAAATGGATCTCTCTTACATATTTTTTGAACATATGGTGGAATTCTGTCATCTAGTGTTGTTACTGTTGCACTCATCCAATTTGTTAATTCTGGATCATAACAGAATTTGTAATATTATAATTTTTTGATACATCATTTATTATATCTATAAATATAGTATTATATTGCTTAAACAAAAAATCTAACAATGTTTTTCTACTTAAAGAATTATATGTCTTTATAATGAATTTTTTATTTTCTAGCATATAATCTAATACATATTTAAAATTTTCTTGCCAATTTTTTATCGTCGTTTCTTTTTCTATTTTTTCTACAACCTCATTTGCGAAAACCCATTCTAGTAAATCATAGATATCTTTAAAATGATAATAAAATGTTTATCTATTAATTCCGCAGTCATTTGTTATATCATTTATCGTTATTTTATCTAAATCTTTTATTAACAACATCCTCTTTAATGATTGTGCCATGGCTTTTTTTGTTATATTTGACATTTTATCATCTCACTTTCTTTGGTAGTACTACGGTTTCAAAAATTCTAATACATCTTCATAAATTTGTTCATATTCTTCTTCATTTAATATTTCATGTCTTAAATCAGGATATAATTTGCTTCTTATATTTTTATATCCTAATTTATTTAAAAATTGTTCTAAGTTTTTAAACTTCTGATTGCTTTGAATTACTGGATCATTTTCACCTGCAATTAAAAATATATCTAAATCTTTATTTTTCACTTCATATTTTTGTGGTTCAAATGCTCTTTTCAATAATTTATATAAATTTATAAATCCATTTGTTGTAAAAATAAATCCGCATAACTCATCATCATTATAAATACTTATATTTTCAGGATTTTTTGATAGCCATTCATTTTCTGAATTATATCCTTTATTGTAACTAGCAAATGTTAAATGATTTAAAATTTTATTTGTCTTTTTTCCCATTCCTATAACTTTAAATACATATGCCATAAATATTGCAAATGGTGTAAATGGATTTTTTGTAGGAGTACCACACAAAATAATTTTCTCTATCTCATCATCATATTTTTGCATATATCCTCTTGCAACTAATGTTCCCATACTGTGACTAAATAAATATAATTTTGAGTTTGGAAATTTTTTCTTTATATATTTTGTTATATCATGTAAATCATCTACTATAAAATTTGTATCCTCTGTATAAAAATATCCTAAATCTTTTTTATCTTTCACACTATTTCCATGACCTCTATGATCATTTATTACACAAACATACCCATTGTTTGAAAGATATTCCATAAACTTAAAATATCTTTCTTTGTGTTCTGCCATCCCATGTGAAAATTGTACTATTCCTTTTATCTCATTTTGTGGAATTGTATATGCTAATTCAATCTTTAGTCCATCACTACTAGACTTTATAAAATCATATTTTATCATTGATTCCCTCACTTTTTATTTTTTCTTTAGTATATACTAATTGACTTTTCTTATCAAGTTTTATAAAAAATTTTACAATCTTGTCACAATAATTCCTATTAGAATTCCAAACATATTTCCCAATGCTGTCATCCTTCCTTGATATAATTTGTTAGATTCTGGAACAAGTTCTCCAGATACTATATAAAGCATTGCACCAGCAGCAAAGCTCAGGCATAGCGATATTATTTGTTCTGATATTCTTCCTATAATACATCCTATTAGTGCACCAATTCCTGTTGCAATTCCAGATAATATTACATAAAACATTACTTTATACACTTTCATTCCACCTGTTTTCATTGGTAATGCCATTGAGATTCCTTCTGGAACATCATGAAAACAAATCGCTAATGCTAGGGATAATCCAAGTTTAGTCGATGCTTCAAAACCTGATCCAATTGCAAGACCCTCTGGAATATTATGTATTGCTAATCCTATACTTACTATTATTCCAGTTTTTAATAAATTATTAGCTATATTAGTCTCTACTTTTTGAGCATTAAATTTTTTATCTACAATAATATCACAAAATATCATTGTAATTATTCCTAAAATTATTCCTATTATTGCCTGTGTTATATTACTTATTTCTAATGCTTCTGGTATTAAATCAAAACATATTACTGCCATCATTAGTCCTGCTGCAAATGATAAAATAAAACTTAAAAATTTATTTGATGTGTTTTTTATGGTACATCCTATAATTCCTCCTATTGTAGTACCTATGGTTCCAAAAAATAGCCCTAAAATAGTTGTATTTATAATATTTTCCATTAATCAAGCCTTTCTCTTATAATCTTTTTTTAATTTATATTTTCATAATATTTTTTTATTACAATTTTCAGAAAAAGAGGGTGCAATGCACCCTCTTTACTGAAAAAAACAATTATTTTAAATCTCTTTTACTAAATTCATTTCTCCTTCTTTTGCAAATTTTAAATTTCTAAAGCTATACTCGTTTTCAAGTTTTTTCTTAAAACCATCAATATTTTGGTGAGTAGAAATAATAACTATTCTTTTCTTATCAGAATTTGCAAATCTCACAATATACTCTAAAATTCGCTCTGCATCTGCAGAATCTGTTTCAGATTTATCGTCAAGACCAGATGTACATTCATCAAGCACCAAAACATCAATTTTTGCATCAAGCCAATAGAGCATTTTTGCAAGAATCATTCTCTGTTTTTGACCATTTGAAAGAGATTGCTCAAATTGCTTTTGTTTCATCCATTTCCAAACTTCAAAGCAATTGGCTTTTATTTCACTCCACAAATGAAGATTCTCCAAAATTTCCTGCATTTTTACCAAGTCTGGATTTTCACTACAACAAAATAGTTCATCAAAAATATTCAAACTTCCAAATTTAAGCTTTTCATCATAAAACAAGAATCTGGACGTTGAAGGAATGTCTGTACTCTTTTCAACTCGGATCCGTTCTGTAAGCATTTTCATAAATGTCGATTTACCAGAACCAGATGGACCATATAAAATAACAATTTCTCCATCTTTAATATTTATTTCATCCTTTGATGTAAGAGTAAATGGTTTATCATTTTCAGACTCTTCCAAATATCGAATTGCAAATGGTTTAATTCTAAGATTTTCAATTCTATGAGTTGTTTTTCTTTTTTCCTCTTCCTCATGATAAACCTTAAGAATCAATTCCATATCTTGCTCTTCTTTATTCATTATGATAACTCTTTCATTATGGTTATTCATAATAACTGCTATTTTTTGAATTTTACTTAATGCTGTTTCTACGATCACAAGTGTTGCTGTTATTTCAGAAATAGTACCAATATTAATTGTATTCCAATCAACTCCAATCAAATATCCTATTATAATACCATATTGAGCAAATACCTGTGTTGCAGAAATAAAAATTCTAGAAAGATTTATTTTTTTGTGATAACTCTTTACATTTTGATTTTTCTCTGCAATACTTTTCTGAAATTTTCCGATTCTCATCTCCATATCTTTTTCTACAATAGTTGGCACTCTTAGCAAATCATTTACAATTACAGATTGCTCATTATTGTACTTTTTATACCTTTGATAATATTGTTCTGTACTTAAAGTTATATATGTTACACTAAAAAATGAAATAACACAAAATCCTAAAACTAATGGAACAAAAACAGATTGTGAAATTGCTGTATTAGTTGCAATTGCTATAAATAGCATTACAAAAACACTCATAATTTCCAAGAAGTCAAAGAATGTTTGAACTTTTAACTTCCAAAGATTTTGCAAATACTGCTTAATAGTATTTAATACAGACTCATTACTCATTGTAGTATATAGCTTACTATTAGAATCAAATTTTAATACTTTATTTGCAGTTTTTCCAATAATTCTACTTCCTCTCAAAACTATTTCATCTTCGAAAATTAGATCAAACTTTTTATTTTCTGAACTCTCCCAAAGATAAAATGCTTCATTTATTACATCTTGACCTCGATATAACATGAATAAGACAATTCCAAATACTATAAATTTATACTCAATCATCATATTGGTTATTTTAAGCATAAATGCGAAAATAAGAGAAATAATGCTCATACCAAAGTCCATCAATTCCACTTTAGTTCCCATCCGTTTGATATCAGTTGGAACTTCAAGTAATTCATCTTTCAAACCGTACGGTTTAAAGAATTTAGAAATAAGATCTACCACCTCCCAAATTAATTGTTTGATTCTTAATTGTTTTTTCATTCAATTTTCCTCCTAATTAAGCTCGAAAAATTTTATAAGGATTTTCTCTTACAATTTTATTTTACCATATTTACATAATATTTTCCAGTCATAAATAAAAAATACCACCAATATGTGGTATTTTTTATAAATTATTCTTCTTCACCTTGTAATTTATCTGCTCTATCTGCAGCAATTAAATTATCTATCATTTCATCTAAATCACCATTTAAGAAATTCTCCATTTGAAAAATACTCATACCAATTCTATGGTCTGTAATACGACCTTGTGGATAATTATAAGTACGAATTTTTTCACTTCTATCTCCACTTCCTACTTGTGATTTTCTTGCATTTGCTATTTCAGAATCTTGTTTTTCTTTTTCTATATTATACAATCTTGAACGTAACATTTTCATTGCATATTCTCTATTTTGTAATTGTGATCTTTCTGTTTGACACTCAACAACAATTCCTGATGGTTCATGTATAAGTCTTACGGCTGATGATGTTTTATTAATATGTTGTCCTCCAGCACCTGATGCTCTAAATACTTCCATTTTAATATCTGCTGGATTTATTTCAATTTCAACATCTTCAACTACTGGTAAGACTGCTACTGTTGCTGTTGAAGTATGAATTCTTCCACTACTTTCTGTATCTGGAACTCTTTGAACTCTGTGTACACCACTTTCAAATTTTAGTCTACTATATGCACCTTTTCCAACAACCATAAATGATATTTCTTTATATCCACCTAATTCTGTTTCATTCTCATTTAATATCTCTATTTTCCAGTGTTTTCTTTCTGCATACATTGAATACATTCTAAATAGTGTTGCCGCAAATAATGCTGCTTCTTCTCCTCCAGCACCACCACGGATTTCACAAATAATATTTTTATCATCATTTGGATCTTTAGGAATTAATAATGCTTTTAATTCATCTTCAATATGTGGTAAATTTTCTTTTGCCTCATAATAATCTGCTTCGGCAAGTTCTTTTAATTCTTTATCTTCCATCATTTCTTTTGCTTCATCCATACGTTGTTTTTCTTTTTTATATTCTCTATATTTTTGTACAACTTCTTCTATTGAACTATGTTCTTTTATTAATTTTTGCCATTCTGTTTGATTTGCTATAATTTCAGGATCACTAATTAATTTAGTTAATTCTTCATATCTAGCTTCAACAGCTTCTAATTTGTCAAACATAAAATTTTTCTCCTTTTCTACTCTCCAATTTTTAACATTATTTATTATACTATACATTTAATGGTTTTTCAAGTGTTTTTTATGTCATTTGGCTTATTAAAAGTTTTAAAGCTCAATAAAATTAAATTCTATATTATTGTTTTGTAAAACTTTTACTTCTCTAGTCGTACATGTAAATATAATTATTTGTCTATCTTTAAATTCTTTTGCTAAAAACACTATAATATTTTCCAATCTATTATCATCAAAATATGCAAATGCTTCATCTAATATTATAGGTAATTTCTCATTTGATATTTCCTCTATAATAGCTAATCTTAGTGACAAATAAATTTGATCTATTGTTCCTATACTTAATCTATCTGCAGATACATAATTTCCATTTGGTAATTCTACAATTAATCCTTGTTCATCATTAAATAAAATATTATTATATTTTCCATTAGTTATTTTTGAAATATTTTCAGATAATTTTTTATTAAATTCTGGATTAATATTTTCCTTTAACTTTTCATAAGCTATTCCAATTGTTTCTTTAACTAACTCAATTGCATCATTATTTTCTTTTAATTCATCTAGTTGTTTCCCTAATATTTCTTGTTCTTCTTCTAATCTTATAACTTCACCTAATTGTTCTTCAAATTCCTCTTGCTTTATTTCTAGTTTTGTTAATTCATTATTTGAATTCTCAATTATTGTTTGTAATATATTTATTTTTTTCTCAATATTATTTTCATTAAATATTTCGTTTATTTCTTCTATATTAAAAATATCTGAATATTTATCAAATATTTTTTGTTTTTCAATATTTAATAAATATATATTTTTATTTTTTTCTTGTTCAATTTCTTTTTGCATTATTTCCGAATTATTATTTAATAAATTTAATTGATTTTTTAATTTATTAATTTCATTTTCATTATTTTCTATATTATTATTATTTTGTTTTTCTAATTCTTTTATTTTTTTATTTATTTTGTTTATTTTTAAATAATAAATAATTAAATAAATTGGAATTGTAAAAATAATCAAATATTTTATTGAATTATTCTTTATTAAAAACATCCAAATTAAATTGATTAATATTAATAATAAAAAAATAATATTATATTTTTTTATTATTTTATTTTTTAATTGTTTTTTATTTTCAATTAATTTATTATTTTTTATTTTATTATAATTATTATTTTCAAAATCAATATTTTTATTTATTATATTTTTATTATTATTATTTTCTTGAATTATTTTTTCTTTTATTTTTATTTTTTCATTATTAATTTCATTTTTATTAAAAATATTTTTTATATCTAAAAATAAATTAATTTTATTTTTATTTTCATTTATTTCTTTTTTTAATTCATTTATTTTTTTCTGATTTTCTTCTTTTAAATTTTGTTCAATTTTTAATTGATTTATTTTTTCTTGATTTTCTTCATATTTTTCTTTAAGAACATTTATTGGTCTTCCTTTTGTTCTTTCTGTTCCAATCTTCTCTAATTGTATTTTGTTTAACCTCTCCATTGTTTCTTTATATGAAATGTTGTCTTGCCCAGTTCCCAACATGTTGGAAATTTTTTGTAGTAACATACTCTTTATATCTTTTCCAAATTTTACCTCTTGTTGCAATGATATTGATGTTGCTAAAAACATTTTTGAATCTATTCCAGATTGTTCGGTAAAAAATTCATTTCCATTTTTTTTATTTATATTAAATTTATTTGATATTTCTTCACCTTGTTCATTAAATATATTTGGATTTTTTTTATTAAATTCTCTATATATTTCATATTTATTTTTATTATTTAATTCATATGTTATTTTTCCTGAAAATTCATCACTATCCCATGGTTTATATTTTTCATAATCAGATATTTCTTTTCCATTTTTATTTTTTTGTGTTCCATATAATATATTAAAAATAAAATTTAATATTGTTGATTTTCCACTTTCATTTTTTCCATAAATAATATTTAAATTATTATTTAATTTTATTTCTTTATTTTTTATTTTTCCATATGAATTTATTTTTATTTTATTTATTTTCAAAATAAATCCCTCCATATTATTTAATTTAAAATTTCTAGTCCTATTTCTAATGCTTTTTCTATTATTTTTTCATTATAATTATTTTTATTATTTAATAATTCTTTCACCAATAATCCTTTTAAATTATTTTCTTGAATTATTTTTTCTATATTATAATTTATTTTTGTATTATTTTTTATTTTTATTATTTTTTCATCTAAATAATATTTATATATTTCATTAATATTTATTTCAAAATTTCTTTTTCCAATTAATATTATTTCATATAATTTATTTTCTTCTAAGTTAATTGAATTTATTTTTTCTATTATTTCTTCTATTGAATTTAATTCTGTACAATCTATTTCTTGTTTTTTAAATTCTAGTTCATCTAACTTAATAAATTCTAATTTATTTCCTAATTTAGAAATTTCTCCCGTTACCATTCCATGTTCACCTAATTCGTCAAATCCCATTGCTATTGTAGAACCTGGATATATTATTTTTCCATTATTTTTAAAATTATTTTTATGTATATGTCCTAAAGCAACATAATCAAATCCTTTTTCTTGTAATATTCGTGTACTCATTGAATTATATTGCATATCTTCTAAATTTGCTCCATCTAAAGTCCCATGAATTACTAATATATTTACTTTATTTGGATTTGATATTTTTAAATCGCTGAAATTCAAATTTGAGCAATAAAAATCATCAAAGCCATAACCATATATGTCTGCTTCTTCTGTCTCTATTTTTTTAAATTTAGGTCCAAATATATGAACATTATCATTCCACAAAAAATTATTATAATATGAATTTTTCAATAATGGATCATGATTTCCTGGTGAAATAAATATTTGTGTATCATTTATTTCTGAAAATAATCTATTTATATATTCAATCGTTGAATTTCTTATATATTGATTTTCATATAAATCTCCTGCAATAAAAAAATATCTTATATTATTTTCTTTTATATAATTAATTATTTTTTTTAATATAACTCTCTGATCATATCTTCTTTGTTCTCCAATTCCTATTTTGTCTGAAAGCATTTTAAATTGTGTATCAAAATGCATATCTGCTATATGTACAAATTTCATTATATATTTTTCCCTTCTTTCGTTAATTTTTATGTGATTATTTTATAATATTTGTTTTCTTTTTTCAATAGTTTTTAGAACTTTTGTTTTCTTTTTTATAAAGTAAATCCCTAGGCATATTTTCCTAGGGATTCTATTATTCTATTCTTCATCAATTGGACCAAATAATTCATCAAATTTTGCTTCTAATTCCTTTTGTAAATCATATGAATCTTCTTCATCAGCAATTACTGGTGCTTTTTTTCTTTCCGTCCCTTCTGTTTTCTCTTCTTCTTCAAACATGTCATCTAAAGATTCAACATTTTGATTTACTTTTTTATTATCATTTTGTATACTAGTTTTATTTTCTGTTTGAGTTGTTTTATCATTATCTTTATCTACTTCATCATCATTAAATAAATCATCTAAAGATTCAACTTGTAAATCTTGTGCTTCTTTTTCTGATTTATCTTCAGTCCATGGATTATATGGATTGAATTTTCTCCAATTTCCACGTTTAATCTCACCAATATCATTATGACTTATTTCCGCATTTTTCAAACTATTAAACATATTTTTATGTTTAAAATAATAAAATTTATTTGCTTTTACAGGTTTTATACCTTTTTCAAAAACAATACACAAATCGTTATCTAGCCTTCTTAATTCATCAGGAGTCATAAGAGCTCTTGCCATAATTTGATCTGAATCACTTGTTCCTGTTCTATGATGTTGTTTATCTCTACTTACAGAAATACTTTCTCTTTCAATTGTTTTTTCTCCTAATGCTTTTGAGAAATATTCAACGGTTTTATATGAGTTACTTCCTAAAAATACATGTGTATCACAGTTACCAATAATTGTTTCATATGATTTATCATATATTGCCTCTAATTGATCCAAATTCTGTAATATTACACTAAATGATATTTTTCTACTTCTTGATGTTGATATTTTCTTGTCAAAGTCTGGAATTTTTCCTATATTTGCAAACTCATCAAGTATAAAATATGTTGGAACTTTTAACCTTCCTCCATTATCATCAGCAAAATTGTATAATTGTTGAATCATTTGTGAGAAAAATATTGTTAATAAGAAATCATATGCAGCATGTGTATCTGATGATATTACATATACTGCTGTCTTTTTACTTCCTATATCTTCAAATTTTATTGTATCTGTTGATGTTAATTCTGCAATTTCTTTTGAGTCAAATTTTCCTAATTTTGATTGTAATGTACTTAATATTGAACTATATGTCTTTTCTGGTGCTATTTCTATTGATTTATAATTCATTCTTGCTGGGTGATCATATGGTAATTTACTTATTAATTCTGTAAGTAAGTTACTTCCACCATTTGAGTTTGCTGCTCTTACAAGTTCTGCACAACTTGCTAAATTCTGTTCTTCCTCAGGTCTTGCTGCCATTAAATAATATATTAATGCTTTTAATAACATCTCTGCAGAATCATCCCAGAATGGATCTGATCCTCCACCATCTGTTTTTTGTCCTTTTACTATTGTATTTGCTATTACGTCTACATCTATTTCTGATGATATATGCATCAAAGGATTGTATCCATCACTATATTGTGGTTTTACCAAATTTAATACTTTTATCTCATATCCATGTTTTTTTAAGTAACCTGCTGTTCTATCATAAAGTTCTCCTTTAGGGTCTGTAAATACATATGACCCTAACATTTGAAATGCATTAGGAATTGAGTATGATGCTGATTTACCAGAACCAGAACCTCCGACTACTAATACATTAACATTTCCTCTTTTATCAACTGGTAAATAATTGTTTTCTGCTAATATAATTCCTTTCTTGCTATTTAACACTGTATATTGCTCACCATTTCTACTCCAATCACTAGAGCCATGTTCCATATCTGTATATTCATTTTTTGGTGCTGACTTAATTAATCCAATTGTCATTATTATTGCATAAAATACTGAAAATAGACCTACATTTTTTAGATATTGTCCCCATATTTTTTGGTTTGTTAATATTCCTATTGATTTACCTAAATGTTGAATTGAATTAACTACTGCTTCAAAACCGACAGATACATCATGTTGTGTTTGTGCTTCATATAATCCAATTGTTATTGGCATAACTAATACTATGGATATAAATACCCATAGTATGGCAAAAATTATATAATATTTTCTTGTTTTTCTTATTGCTCCAGAAACTTTGTAATTCATATGTAAATCACCTTCTCTTTTGTTTTATTTTGATAATTCGCTAGAATCTTTCTTTATAACTGATTTCTCTAAGTTTTTATTTGAATATGCCTTTATTGTCATATACTCTCTAGGAGACATTAGCTCAAATGTTTTTCCCTTTGCTTGCATTACTCCAAATTCTTCAACTTGTTTATTTGCTTTCTCTCCTATTTCTCTAACTTTTTTTATACTCATACAACATAAAGTTGTCTTATTCATTCCAGCAGCCTCTTTAGTTTCTACTGTGTGATTTCCCATAGTAAAATATCCTCCTTAATTACTCACCTCTTACCTCAAACGCAAAGTAAGATTTATTTGGTTTTAATTTACATTTTCCTTTTACTTTATTTTCATTTTCATCAAAATAAAGCCTTGGTTTTATTTCTTCTGTAGTCTCAGGATCAATTACACAAATATCCCTTCTCAAATTAGGTGTATAATTAAATTCTTTAAATTCCTGTTCCTCTTCTGAATATAATGTATCAAATTTAAATGTTGATGGACTTTTACCAATTCTTACTTCATCATCAATTAATACTCCTGAATTTATTATAACTTTATCTCCTGCAAATGATAAAATTGCTAATTGGTTTCCTTGTGGTTGTGGATCATCAACATAAAAAGTTTTTCTTCTAGATTCTCCTCTAATTTCTTCTGAACATTCTAATCTTTCAACTGTATATTTTGGATAATCTTTTAAAAACTCTTTTTTGGTTTTATATATTTGATAAATAACTGTGCTTACTCCTTTTGGATCTGTTATACTAAAATGCTTTCCTTGTAACATATCCATTTTTATTTACCTCTCTTTCTATGTTAATCCATAGTTTTATCTTATGTTTACCGACAACCATACTTTATTATACCCCAAATGTAGCTTTTTGTCAATAGTTTTAAACTTTTTAAGCATAAATAAAGACTTCTCGATATTTTATTAGACACTCCTTGGATTAAACTTTGATATTTCTTTTAATTTTTTAAATATTTCTTTTTCTTCTGATGTAATCTTTTCTGGAATTACAATTTCTAGCTTTCCTATTAAATTTCCTCTTTCACCTTTTGCATTTTTATATCCTTTATTAGGGATTTCTATTATTTCACCAGATTGAACTCCATTTGGTATATATATTTGAGTTTTTGTTCCATCTATTGATTCGACTTTTGCTTTAGTTCCCAATACTGCTTCCCATGGTGTTATTGGAATTATAGTTGATAAATTTATTCCATCTAATTTAAACTTTTTTCCATTTTCTATATTTATTTTTATGAACATGTCGCCATTTTTACCACCATTTTTTCCTGTCTTCCCTTGTCCTATTAATCTTATCTTTTCATTTTCTTGTACACCTTCCGGTAATTTTATAGTAATTGTTTTATCTTTGTTTTCTAAATCTTTAAATACAATTGTTTTATTTGCTCCGTAAAACCCTTCTTCAAGTGATATATTTATTTCTGTTTCAACATCTTCTCCTCTTACTGCTGGTTCGTTTGGCTTGTCTATACTTTCTGCCATATCTCCGCTTCCAAAAAACATTCCAAATATTTCACCAGCCATTTGTCCTGAAGTTTTTGTATGATTTAATCTACGTCCAACATTATAATTCCAAGTTCTATCATATTTTCTTTTTGTTGATGGATTTGAAAGAACCCTATAAGCTTCATTTACATCTTTTATTTTCTCTTCTGCTAATTTGTCGCCAACATTTACATCTGGATGATACTTTTTGGCTTGTTTCCTGTATGCTGATTTTATTTGATCTATTGTTACTTTATTTGTTTCTAATTCTAATATTTTATAGTAATTTTTAAATTTCATTTGACATCCTCCAATTAAATTTTTCTAAAAAAATTGGTATTCACATTATACCAATTCTTTTAGAAAAAATCTATAGTTTTTGACAAATTTCATAAAATTTCATGCCATTTGAAGCTTTTATTAAAACTACATCTCCTTCTTTTAAAATTTCTTGCAATTTGCTTAAAATTTCCTCATTATTTTGTAATAAAATACATTGTGTTTTCTTATTTTCATTTGCTTTTGAAATAATATTTTTAGCAAATTCTCCTCTACATATTAACACATCTATATTATCATTAGCTACTTCTTCTCCAACTTTTTCATGTAGTTCTTTAGAAAAATCTCCTAACTCTAACATATCTCCTAAAACCGCTATTTTTCTAAAATCCGTACGGCTTGAAAGATATTTCAAACTTGCTTTCATTGATTCATAGCTTGCATTATAACTATCATTTATTAATGTAGCACCATTTTTTAAAACTCTTATGTCCATTCTCTTTTTTGTTAATTCAACTTTTGATATTCCTTCTTGAATTTCTTTTGATGATAATCCTAATATTTTTCCAACCATAAATCCGCATAATGCATTATACACAAAGTGTTCTCCTCCAACAGGAACATCTATGTTAACTTTTTCTGATGAAGTTTTTGCTACAAACTTACTTTTTTCTTCTCCTAATTCAATTTTTTCTGCAATTATATCACTTGAATTATTTATTCCGTATGTATGTATTTCAATTTTTTCTTTATTTTCTTCATACCATTTATGTAATAAATCATTATCATTGTTT
Source organism: uncultured Clostridia bacterium (assembly GCA_934141555.1). Classification (GTDB taxonomy): domain Bacteria; phylum Bacillota; class Clostridia; order TANB77; family CAG-508; genus CAG-269. The sequence goes on from CAKPCK010000014.1 coordinate 26,283, forward strand.
ATGATTACTCTTGGAATTTTCATTCCTTCTAAAATTTCAAGTTTAGCTTTTAATATATTTTCTCTTGATCCTAAATTTCCTATATGTGATGTCCCAATATTAGTTATTACGGCTAAAGTTGGTTTTGCTATATTAGTTAATAAGCTTATTTCTCCAAAATGATTCATTCCCATCTCTACAACCAATGCATCATGATCTTTTAGTTTTAATATTGTCATTGGTAATCCTATATTATTATTGTTATTTCCTTCTGTTTTTAAAGTCTTATATTTTTGGCTCACTACACTTGCTATTATATCTTTTGTACTTGTTTTTCCTACACTTCCTGTAACAGCAATTACTGGAATATTATATAAACTTCTTTTATATTTTGCAATTTTATATAATGCTTCTAAAGTATCTTCAACTTGTATTATAGTTTTATCTTTATATTCTTCCTTTTCTTCTTTTGAAATTTGTATATTAGAAATTATTACAGCCGTAGCTCCTGCATCTAATGCTTGTTTCCAAAAATCACTTCCATCAAATTTTTCGCCTTTTATTCCAATATATATATCACCTTTTTGTATTGTTCTTGTATCTTTTGAAAAATTTTCAACTTCTAATTCTTCACTTCCACATAACATTTTTCCTTTTGTAACATTTAATATTTCTTTTACTTTCATTCAACTCTCGTCCTTTCGGTATACTATTGTTTTGACTTATTATATTCTATTTATCTATAATTTGCAACTATAAACAAATAAGCATTTAAAATATCCTAATTAAGAATATTTTAAATGCCTCTAATCTAAAAACTATTGATTTTCAACAGCTCTATTTGCAATTTCTATAGCTTTTGAAACTATATTACCACATGTTTTTGAGGAAACATTTTCCCAACTTCCTCCGTCTTTTTTTACCTGATCATATACACCTAGTTCTTTTGCAATTTCTGTTCGTAAGTTTTCAGATATTAATTTGTTACTTCTTGACATACTAAGCTCTCCTTTCAAATTTAATCTGTTATTTTACGGACCGTTTTTTGAAAATATATTTTAAATATTTTCAATTATATTATCTGCAAAAGAAATTTTTTTATTAAAACAATTTTTTCAAAATTTAGAATTTTATTCTGTCAATGTTCCATTTTCCGTATTTGTTACTATTAATGTATCTTCTTCTTTTCCTGTTTGAGCATTTATATATTCAATAAATTCTACTTCATTTATTTTTCCTTTAAATTCATAACATAATACTTCTGTATTAAATTCTGTTGGTATTATTGCTAATTTTTCACTTGATAATTCTGCTTTTGTTGAAATATTTTTTCTTGCCTCATCTATTGAAATTAAATTACTTGGAATTTCTCTTTCAAAATGACAATTTAAATATCCTGTTGCATCAATACCAATTATTTCACCATCATCTAATGCTATTTTTAATTTAATTAAATCAGGATATGCAACTATATTTCCTTGTTTATATGCATAATTTATAACTATATATCCATCATTTTTCATATAATAAGTTTCTTGCATATTTTCATATCTTTTGGATTGTAAATATTCTTTTCCTTTTTGAATTGCATCTTGTTCTGTTATATTTTCACCATTTGTTTCTCTATCATAATTCATATAAACAAGATGTCCACCTTTTTTTGAAATTGATATTCCTATTTTTTTATTTTCATTTGTTGTTACTTCAAATCTATATACTGGTATATTTCCATTTTCAACATATCCATTATTTTTTGTTTCTTTTATTTTATCTTTTCCAATAAATTCCTCTGCAATTGTTTTTGCTTCATCTTCTGAAATATCATTGCCTGTTAACCCTTTCTTTTCTTCACTTGTTATATGTTCAGAAAATGCCCCATCATAGATTAATCCTGAATATTCGTGAAAGTTTTGTTCTACCATATTAAAATTACTTACTTCTGATATATCTGAATCTTCAGAATTCTTTTTTAAGTCTTCCCATTTTATAGTTCCATTATTTAATTCTGTAATCATTTCATTTAATGTATTTGATAAATCATTCGCATAATTATATAATTCTTGTATTTTATCCATATCCTCATCAGATAAATCTTGTCCATCTATACATTTATTTGCCATAGTATAACTATATTCACTTACTTGATTTAAAAATTTTTCTGTATTTTCAATTTCTTGACTTTCTATTGGAACCATACTTAAATAACATGTTGCCAAATCTGTTTCTCTCCATACTTCCATAAGTGTTTTTGCACCATGTCTCGCTTCTTTTGATATCATAGATTTTGCTAAATAAATTTTTGAATTTTGAATTCTATCTACAACCTCATAAAAAGCTTTATTATTATCATTTTGTACCACATTTGCATATGATGTATTTTTATTATATAAATTTATCCCTAAGATTACTGCAATAACAATGGCAACTATTGCAATAACATTCCACACTTTTTTTGAATTATTCATTTTCATGTCTCCTCACTTATTAACTTTTTCTTATTTTTTCATTTTTTTCAAAAAATTATACAATTATTTATTTTTTTATGCTAAAATATTTTTGAATTTATATAGAAAGGTCTAACTAATGAAAGTAATTATTTTTTACGCAAAATATGGTGGTGGTCATTTATCTGCCGCTCGTTCAATAGAAAATTGTATAAATACATATTATAAAAATATTGATGTTGAATTAATAGATTTTATGGAATATGCAAATAAAGAATTTAATAAAATAACAACAAAGGCTTATGCTGAAATGGCAAAAAAACTTCCAAAAGCTTATGGAAGCATATATTGGAAATCTGAAAAAGGTCCTCTTGCTCACATAAGTACAACTTCAAATAAATTATTATCTATAAAAATAAATAAATTATTACAAGAAAAATCACCAGATTTAATTATTTGTACACACCCTTTTGCAAGTCAAATGTGTGGTTATTTAACAAAACATCATAAATTAAATACAAAAATAGGAACAATTTTAACAGATTTTGCATCACATGATCAATGGCTTGTTTATAATGAATATATTAATTATTTATTTGTATCTAATACAGAAATGAAGGAAACATTGATGAGTAAAAATATTCCAGCCGATAAAATATTTGTTACTGGAATTCCTATCTCAGAAAGATTTTTAAATAAATATGATAAAAAATCTTTATTTATAGATTTTAATTTAAATCCAAATAAAAAAGTAGTATTATTTTTTGGTGGAGGAGAATTTGGGCTTGGGAAAAATTATACTTTAAAAGTTTTTGAGACATTTGTAAAAGATTCTGCTGATATTCAAATTATTGCAATTTCAGGAAAAAATAAAAAAATGAAAAAAGCTTTCGAAAATATTGTTATCCAAAATCATAAAGAAGCAAATGTACAAATATTTGAATACACAAATAAAGTACCTGAATTTATGAGTATTTCTAGTTTAGTCGTAACAAAGCCAGGAGGACTTACTACTTCTGAAAGTCTTGCTTCAGGATTACCAATTGTTGTTATAAATCCTATCCCAGGTCAAGAAGAAGAAAATGCAGAATATTTAGTTAATCATAATACTGCAATTTGGTTAAAAAAAGATGATAATGTAGAAGAAATCATTAATAATTTACTATCTGATTCTTCAAAATTAGAAGAAATGAGTAATAATGCAAAATCAATTTCAAAACCAAATTCAACAAATGATATATGCAAAATATTATTAAATAATTAAAAAGACACTTCAAAAAATGAAGTGTCTTTTTTATAATTCTCTTCTTCCCTCTAATGCTTTTGTAAGTGTTATTTCATCAGTATATTCCAAATCTCCTCCAACAGGAATTCCATGAGCAATTCTTGTTACTTTTACCCCTAATGGTTTTATCAATTTTGATAAATACATAGCTGTTGCTTCACCTTCAACCCTAGGGTTTGTTGCCAATATAACTTCTTTTACTTGACCATCCATAAGCCTAGCTAATAATTCTTTTATTTTTATATCATCTGGTCCTATTCCATTCATTGGAGATATTGAACCATGTAAAACATGATATACCCCTCTAAATTCATGTGTTCTTTCCATTGCCACAATATCTCTCACGTCTTCTACTACACATATCTGTGATTGGTCTCTTTTTAGATTTCCACATATTGGACATGGATCTGTGTCTGAAATATTCCAACATTTACTACAATATTTTAAATTCTTCTTTGCATTTACAATTGCATTCACAAATTCATCAGTTTCTTCCTGTGATGCATTTAATATATAAAATGCTAATCTAGCTGCTGTTTTATTACCTATGCTAGGTAATTTTTCAAAGCTTTCTATTAATTTTTCTATTGATGGTGAATACATTGACATTTTCATTTCCTCCTAGACAATTATAGCAGAGACAATGCTCTGCTTATATTATTACATTATTCCTGGTATATTAAATTTTCCCATTGATGCTGCTTGTGCATCATCTACTTGTTTAAATGCTTGATTAATACATGTAACAATTAAATCTTGTAGCATTTCTACATCTTCTGGATCAACTACTTCTTTTTGTAATTTTAAATCTAATATTTGCTTTTGACCATTTACTTTTACTGAAACTGCATTTCCTCCAGCTGATGCTTCAAATTCTTTTTCAGCTAATTCTTGTTGATTTTTTTCTAAATCTGCTTGCATTTTTTTTGCTTCTTTCATTAAACTATTGATGTTCATTCCACCAAATCCTCCCATACTTCCTGGGAATCCTCCTCTTTTTGACATTTTCTATTCCTCCTAATTTTAAATTTATTCTACTACATCAAATGGAATATCAAAACCATTTGCAAAGTTAGATATTTCTTGTTCTTCACTTGCTTCTTGTACCTGTGGTTTAGTATCTATAAATTTTATATTCATTTCTTTCCCACATGCAACAGAAACTTGTTTTATTAATTCTTGTTTATTCTCAGGCTTTTCCAAAACTGCCTTTCCAAAGGGAGTTATCCCTCCTGGAAATTGAATTCCTATAGTCATATCATTTACTTCTACGGCATTAGTATTTATTAAATTCGTATATAATACTATTTTTCCATTTTGTTTTAAGTTGTTTACTATATCTTTCCAATATTGTGCTGGCTTACTATTTTTTCCAATCCCAGCAATAGCATCAGTAGTGGATTTTGCTTGATTTTGTGTTTGATTAGTTGTTCTATTTGTCTGAGGTGCTCTAGCCCTAGGAGCTCCACCTCCAGATCTTAAATAATTCTCTATTTTATCTAATCTTGTATAAATATCACCATCTCCTCCACTGTTTCCACCAACTGGAGCATTAGATATTTCCTTATCACATAATTTTATAATTCCCGCTTCAAAAACAATTTGTCTTTGCGTTGACTGTTTCATATTATTTTCAAGTTCTGATAATTCTGATATTAGCCTTATTGCTCTTTCTTTGGTAACTTTTTCTGATAATTCCTGCAATCTTGCAAAATCTTCGTCATTATAAATAGTTAATTTTTGATTTGTTTTTACCATCAAAATATCTTTTACATATTTTATAATTTCCCAAAGTAAATTATTTAAGTCTTTTCCTTCATTTAAAACTTTAGTTATTGTTTCCATTGCTTCATCTATATTATATTCGATTATTGCTTGTGTAATGCAATGAATATATTGTAGTTTTGGTATTCCTACAAGTTCTTTTATTTTATTTTCATCTATATTGTTTTCACCATCTTGAATACATCTCTCTAATATTGATAAAGCATCTCTCATTGCACCTTCAGATAGTGCTGCAATAATATTTAATGCTTGTGTTGTTGCATTTACATTGCTCTCTTTACATACAAGTTCTAGTCTTTTTATTATATCTTCATCCGGAATTCTTTTAAAGTCAAATCTTTGGCATCTTGATAAAATTGTTGCTGGTAATTTTTGTGGTTCTGTTGTTGCCAAAATAAATTTTACATGTTCTGGTGGTTCTTCTAATGTTTTTAATAATGCATTAAATGCACCTTGTGATAACATGTGAACCTCATCTATTATATAAACTCTGTATTTTGCTTTTGTCGGTAAAAAATTAACTTCTTCTCTTATTGAACGTATATCTTCAACACTATTATTTGAAGCAGCATCCATTTCTACTATATCTGTTAATGATCCATCTAATGCTGCTTTACATATTTCACATTCATTACATGGTTCTCCATCTTGTGGATTTAAACAGTTTACAGCTCTAGCCAATACTTTTGCTGATGTTGTTTTTCCTGTTCCTCTAACACCATTAAATAAATATGCATGACCTACTCTATTTGCAATTATTTGATTTCTTAAAGTTCTTGTTATATGTTCCTGACCTACCATTTCTGAAAATGTTTGTGGTCTGAACTTTCTATAAAGAGCTGTGTACCCCATATTTTCACATCCTTTATATAAAAAATGATATGAATTCTAATCTCTCTATGGAAAACAACGCCCACATAAAAGTATCTACTTATTGCTGCTTCCTCCCGGACCTGACAAGGTTCATAGGCTTTTATTGAGTTTGCTTTCCATACAGAGGTTAGCTCTCATACCCTCCATATTATACAATGCAATTTTGGTTTTTGCAAGTAATTTATTAAAGTTTTTTAATTTTCTATTCTTTTAAAAATAAGGTTATTAAACTCAGTTAATTCTATTCCAGCTACTCCTTTTTCTATAACCTCTTTGGCTGGAATATCAATTTGTATATTAGTTTGATATTTTCTATTTGTTGTTAATGTTATTGTAAAATCAAATGAAATTGTTGTATTTATATTTTCTTCTGTTATATTTGTTAATTGTAATAATTTTCCATAATCAACTTCTTCATTTTCATCTGAAATATAATTTGATAAATTATTAATTGCATATCTAAATGCAATTATTCCACCCTGATTAGAAATTTTTTGTTGCTTTATATTTGATTCCATCTCACCAGTATATACTATTTCTTCTGTTTCATTTTCATTTGTATTTTTAAACATTACTTTTTCATCTTCAACTGGTTTGTATATTTTTGTTTCTCCAACTGAATCTGTTTTATTAATTTTAATATTATTTATTGTTACATCTTTTATTATTTCAGTTTTATTATATCTTGAATTTTTTTCTAAATAAATATATATATCATTATTTTCTGAAACATTAAAATTCCATTTTTCTTGGTGTCCTTCATTCTCTATTCCATTTACACTTTGTGCTATAGCTATTTTTGTTATTTCAAATGGTATATTAGATTCTCCTTGAACTTCATATTTTAATATATATATTCCTATACCACATATTATTGCAAATATTATTATTATAAAAATAATTCTATGAATTATCTTTTGAATTGAATTTCTATACATTTTTACCTTTTCTTAACTCCTTAAAAAATTGTTTTAATATATTTTCACATTCATTTTTCATTATATTTTTTTCATATTCTACTCTATGATTAAATGTAAAATCTTCGAATAAATTTAGTACTGATCCAACTGCTCCTGTTTTATTGTCTGCTGTACCATAATATACCTTTTTTATTCGTGAATTAATTATTGCTCCTGCACACATAGAACATGGTTCTAATGTTACATACATTTCACAGTCTAATAATCTCCATGCTTTTAATTTTTTGCTTGCCTTTTGTATTGCTATTATTTCTGCATGTTTTGTTGTATCTGTTTTTGTTTCTTTTTGGTTATATCCTCTTGCTATTATTTTTCCGTCTTTTACTATTACCGCTCCTACAGGTACTTCTAATTTGTTATATGCTTTTTGTGCTTCTTTTAAAGCTTCTTTCATAAATTTTTCTTCCATTATTACCTCACATTTATATTTTATACTACTATTATTTTTTTTTCAATGTTTTTTATTTAAAAATTTATATGTAACAAAAAAAACACTATAAAAATAGTGCTAAATCCTGGTGTTCCTAGGCGGACTCGGCAAGCCGCGTCGGGAAAATGGTCTACCAGACCATTTTCTTTTCCTCCTTTTCGAGTCCATTCTAGAAATATACTTATATGGTGTTCCTAGGCGGACTCGAACCACCATCGGTCGCTTAGGAGGCGACTGCTCTATCCTGCTGAGCTATAAGAACATTTCTTCTACATTATACTTCATTCATATAAAAAAAGCAACAATATTGTTGCTTTTTATTTGTGTGAAAAATATTTGTTCTATTTTTTTGAAATTATTTTTTCTATTTCTTCTCTTGTATATCCTGTTATTTTCATAATCTTGTCTGTTTCAATTCTTTCTTCTACTAATTTTAAAACAATTTCTTCTTGTTTTTGTTTCTTTCCTTCTTCTATTCCTTGTTTTAATCCTTTTCTTAACCCTTTTCTCAATCCTGTAGAAATCATATTATTTTGATCTCTTACATATTTTTCACGTAGCCAAGCTAACTCTTCTTCTCGTTCATCTTTTTTTATTTGATCTAATATTTTTTTGGCATCTTTTAATGCTTCATTACTATCTAATTCTTCTTTTTTTAAAGAATTTGGTTGCATTAAAAATCTAACCCATTTTTCTAATTCTTTATCTTCATTCATTTTACATTCCCCACTTTTTACTAATGTTTTTGGCAATTCAATGATATGTATTTCTAAAACTTCAGATAATATCACATGGCAAAACTCTTTTTCTCTAATTTTAAATTCGGTATGATATTTCTTTATTTCTTTTAATTTTTCTAATTCAAAATTTGCCAATAATATTATTATTGTTTTATTTAATTCCGCATATCCATCACCTTCTTTTATACTTTTACTATAAAGCTTACTCCAATAATATAATATTCTTTCTTCTATATCGTCTTGATTTAAAACTTGCATTTCAATATCACACTGAATATTATTATTTATTATCGCTCTTACATCAAGTATACCAACTTTATCATCACTTAAATCTTTTGGTAATATTGTATTTTTACTAATATCGATATTATCAATTTCATATTTAGTTACTGATTTCACAAAGTCTTTTGTAATATTTTCTTTTCCTTCATACCCAAAAATTCGCTTAAATATATAATCATTTGTAGGTTTTACTGCATTATTATTTATTGGCATAAATTTCCTTCTTTCTTGTAAAATTTTCACTTCAAAGACCTTTGTGCTAAATATCACAAATAAAGCTTCCACACAAATAATTATCTAATTTAATGATTTTTTTCTGATACTAAAATTTTGATTTAAAAATTTTTGAATTTAATAAAAAAATTATAAAATATTAGCACATTAGTGCTTGAATGAATAATTATTATATATCATATTTTTATAGTTTTGTAAACCTTTTTTTGTCTCTTTATTGATTAATTGTGAAAAATGATTTATAATATTTAAGATTCATAAATTGTTCGGAGGTTTTATATGCAACATATTTTAAGTAAGATGAGAAAAGCTATAGAAGACTATAATATGATAGATGAAGGAGATAAAATTGCTGTTTGTTTATCAGGTGGAAAAGATTCAATTACAATGTTAAACGGCTTAAAGGCTTTACAAAGATTTTATCCAAAACATTTTGATTTAATTGCTATTACTATTAATCCAGGATTTGAAAATTTTAATAAAGATATTCTTCAAAAAAATTGTGATGAAATTGGTGTTCCTCTTTTTATTGAAGATACTCAAATTAAAGAAATTGTTTTTGACGTTAGAAAAGAAAAAAATCCTTGCTCTTTATGTGCTAATTTGCGTAGGGGCATAATCAATTCAGTTGCCAAAAGAGAAGGATGTAATAAAATTGCTTTAGGTCATAATTTAGATGATGTAATTGAAACCTTTATAATGAATCTAAAATATGCTGGAAATATTTCAACTTTTTCGCCAAAAAGTTATATGGACAGAAGTGGTATTACAATGATCAGACCTTTGATTTTATTGACTGAAAAAGATACAAATCACTTTGTAAAAAAATACAATAAACAAGTTATGCCTAAAGTTTGTCCAATGGATGAAAATACAAAAAGAGAAGATATAAAAGCTGAAATTTTTGCTTGGCAAAAAGAAATTCCTACAATTAAGGCTAATTTATTTGGTGCTATTTCTAGAAATATTGATGGTTGGAAAAAAAGTATGTAATGCATATTTGCTTACATACTTTTTTAAAATTTATTTTACTAATTTTACCATTGCATCTTTTAATTCTTCTAAGTCTTTTTCTGCAGATTCCATACTATCTGCTTTTACACCCATATACAATTTTATTTTTGGTTCTGTTCCAGAAGGTCTTACACAACACCAAGCATTGTTTTCTAATTCATAATATAATACATTTGATTTTGGTAATCCTGTTTTTCTTTGTTCTCCTGTAATTAAGTTTTTAATTTTATCAAGTTCAACATCTTTAAATTCAATTACTTTATATTTTCCTATTTTTTCTGGTAAATTATTTCTCATATTTGTCATCATAGACTTTATTTTTTCAGCCCCATCAGCACCTTCTAATACTATTGAAACTTGATCTTCTTTATAGAATCCATATTTTTCATAAATTTTCATCATTTGATCCCACAAAGTCATTCCTTTTGATTTATAATATGCAGCAGCTTCACATAATGACATTACTGCAGAAATACCATCTTTATCTCTTGCATAATCTCCAATTAAGCATCCATAGCTTTCTTCAAATCCAAATACATAAGTTTTGTCTTTCTTTTCTTCTGCTTTTTTTATAACTGCCCCTATATTTTTAAATCCTGTTAAAACTTCAATACACTCTAATCCGTAGTTTTTTGCAATTGCTTTTGCTAGTTCAGATGATACGATTGTAGTTATAAACATTCCATCTGCTGGTAATAATCCTTTTTCTTTCATTTGAGAAATTCTATATTCTGCAATCAATAGTGCTGACATATTTCCTGTATATGTCATATATTCTCCTGTTTTTGTATCTTTAGCATATATTCCAAGTCTATCAGCATCAGGGTCATTTGCAAGTACAACATCAGCATCTACTTTTTTAGCTAATTCTAATGCTAATTTAAATGCTTTTTTGTCTTCAGGGTTAGGGTAATCTACTGTTGGGAAATTTCCATCTGGTTTTTCTTGTTCTGGAACTACATATACATTTTCAAATCCTAATTCTTTTAATAATTTTGATGTTACTGTATTTCCAGTTCCATGTAATGGTGTATAAACTATTTTTAATTTTTTTCCTTCTTCTCTTACAATTTCAGGATTTAATACTAAACTTTTTAAAGTATTTATATATTTATCATCCATTTCTGTTCCAACAACATTAAATAAGCCTTTTTTTACCGCTTCTTCTTTACTTATAGTTTTTATTTCTTTAAAATCTGAAATAGCTCTTACTTTTGCTATTATATCTTTATCTCTTGGTGCAACAATCTGTGAACCATCATCCCAGTAAACTTTATATCCGTTATATTTTGGAGGATTATGACTAGCTGTTATCATTATTCCTGCTGTGCATCCTAATTGTCTTACTGCAAATGATAATTCTGGAACTGGTCTTAATTTTTCAAATAAATATGTTTTTATTCCATTTGCATTCAATATTAAAGCTGTTTGTAAACTAAATTCATCTGACATTCTTCTTGAGTCATAACTAATTGCAACACCTTTATCTTGTGTTCCTTGTTCTATTATGTAATTAGCTAATCCCTGTGTTGCTTTTCCAACTGTATATTTATTCATTCTGTTTGTTCCCATTCCTATTACACCACGTAAACCTGCTGTACCAAATTCAAGTTCTTTATAAAATCTATCTTTTATTTCCTCATCATTTCCTTTTATCTCTAGTAATTCTTTTTTTGTTTCTTCATCAAATGCTGGTTCTGTACACCATCTTTCATATTCTTTTAAATAATCCATCTTTATTCTTCCTTTCATATTTATTAAAAATGCTACTGATTTTAAACCAGTAGCAATATTATATATTATTTTAAATTATAGAATTTTCTATATAGCTCTCTTGCTGTTTCTGGGCTATCTGTTCCTGTTGCATTTTTTACAGGAGCAAATTCTTCTTCCCTCTTTACTCTTAATATAGCCATATCATCTAATTCTCCAAAAGCATCAAATAGAAATGCTTCAAATTTGTATGCATTTGGTCCGTCTGGTACTACTTTGTTTCCATCTTTATCTATATATGTTGCTTTTTTAAAAGCTGTATGGTATGGTAATGGTTTATTTCCCATTCTTTCAATTGCATCAATATTAAATAAATTGCATAAAATATGAGATTCACCAAAAACAAGTTCTCCATTTTCATCAACTTGTTCTGCCATATCATCAGGTATTTCTGTATATTCAATTACTGATGGTCTTCCATTTTTCTTACAAAATACTCCAACTTTTTCTTTTGGATTTGCTTTTACTACTGATTTTCCTGCTGCAGTTACATCTTTATCTATAGCAATTCCCATAAGAACTGGATCTACCATTTTTACTAAACAGTTATCAACACCACCAATAAATACCCATTCAACACCTAGTTCTCTCATTTTTTGAGTCATTCCATTTTTTACAAGTGCTTCATATATTCCACCATGTCCATTTGCAGCCTCTTTTACAAGCCCATCTTCACCAATCAATATTTTTCCTTCCATATCAACCATTGGTAATTCTTCTTGAATAAAGAAAAACAAATTTTTATCTTTTTCATATCCAAAATTTCTATTCTTAGCAAAGAATTCAATTGTATCATTATTATTCTCTCTGCTTGTCATTATAAACCATGGAATTATAACTCCATATTTACGGCCTTGCTCTTTTAAGCCATCACTTAATAGTTCAAATAAAGATTTATGTGACTCTAATCCGATATCAAAAGTTCCTTTTGGTCCTTTGTGCCCTAGCCTTGTTCCTTGTCCACCAGCCATTGTTACTGCTGCTAATTTTTTATTTTTTATAGCTTCTGCTCCAATTGCATGATATCCTTTATAATTGTCATATAATTTATCTTTATCCATATAATCAATTGGTTGTATATCAAATTCTTCAACCTCTGGTGTTTTTTTAGTATTTTCATATAAACTTTTTATTAATTCAAAATCAATATTATTTATTTGTTTTAATAATTCTTTTTTCTTTTTTTCGTCTAAGTTATCATATCCATTTAATAAATGTTCTTGTCCATATTTTTTTAGAGTCCTCTTAATTTCATCAAAATTTTCGTCCATAGTATACTTCCTTTCTTAGTTCATAATCTATATATATACTATTTTTTCGAAAAATTCAATAGATTATACGAAAATTTTGGCATATTAATGAAAAGATAATTTTTTATTTTAAATTCTTTATTCCTAATGTATTAAGAACTCCATCATATTTGTTAGCTATATCTTGCATGTTGTCTTTTATTTCATTATAATCATAACATGCAATAAGCCTTATATTTTCTATTTTTTGTTTTTTTATATTAAACATTTTTTCTTCTATAAATTTTTTACTTCCTATTAATATAATATCTGTATTTGGATTTATTTTTATATCTTTTTCTTGTTTATTCCATCCTAAATTAATTATTTTATCTCTTTTATCTTCATTTATATTTGTTTTATTAATTACTTCTTTTAATGTCTCTGCTAAATTTTTTTCTGTTATTATAACAATTTCTTCTCCTTCTTCTATTTTTTTACTAATATATGGTAATAGCATAATTTCTAAATGATAATCACTCACATAAAAATTACAAATATCTTTTACCTTCTTTTCTTCTAAAACCATATTATCCATCCTTTCAATAGATTTTTACTTACTGGTAAATTTTACCATTTATTCTTTTGTATGTCAAGTATATCAAAAAAATTTTTAATGTATATTTTATATTTTTTGGGTAAAAATTATTTTAAAGATATTTTTTTACAAATATGTTAACTTGGAGGTTATTATTATGAAAAAATTTTTTAGATTATTTAAAATTTACCTTTTTTTAATATTTTTACTATTTATATATGTTATCTTTTGTGCTCAAAGTTATTCAAATGCTGTTTCTTCTAATATATCTACTGCTGTATTTAGGCTACATGTTATAGCTAATAGTGATTCTGACGAAGATCAACAATTAAAATTAAAAGTAAGAGATTCTTTACTTCAATATATGAATACTTTATGTTCTAATTGTAGTACAAAAGAAGAAGCTATGCTAATTGCTAATAATCATAAAAATGATTTTCAAGAAATAGCTGAAAATGTAATTATAGAAAACAATTATAATTATCCTGTAAAAATAAAAATTAATAATTTTTATTTTCCAACAAAAACTTATGGAGATATTTCTTTACCAGCTGGATATTATGATGCTCTAAGAGTTGAAATCGGAGAAGCAAAAGGAAAAAATTGGTGGTGTGTAATGTTTCCTTCTTTATGCTTTATAGATATTAGCTCTGGAGTTGTAAGTTCAGAAGGAAAAGAAAACTTAGAAAAAAATCTAGATTCTGAATCATATGAAATAATTTCAGAAAGCAAAGTATCACCTGAATTCAAATTTAAATTTAAAGTTTTAGAAATGTTTTCACAGAACATATTATTCACAGCGAAAAATTAAAAATCTCTTGTAATCTTTATTCATTTATGATATATTTTATGTGATTATTTTAAATACGAGGAGGAATACTTTTGGAAAAACTAGTAATAACTGGACCAAC
>CAKPCK010000015.1 GCA_934141555.1 uncultured Clostridia bacterium
GATTCGAACCCACGGTACGCTATAAACGCACGCCAATTTTCAAGACTGGTGCCATAAACCAACTCGACCACCTCTCCGTGTCTCACGACATTACTAATATTACCATATTTTCATGTCGCTTGTCAATAGTTTTAATCAATTTTTTTTAAAAGTTAAATAATATGTTTACAATTATACAAATCCTTTATTTTAATAAATCCAAGATCCTCTCTAAATCTGAATTTCCATTATATTCTATAATTATTTTTCCTTTTCTTTTTCCTTGATCTAATTTTACTTTTGTTCCAAAAAATCCTTGAAATCTATCTTCAATATCATCATATAACATTTTATATTTTGGATCCAAATATTTTTCTTTTTTTGCTCTTAAGTTCTTTTGCTCTGCTTGCCTTACAGACTCTCCTCTTTCTATCATTCTTACAGCCATTTCATATTGTCTTTTTTGATCTGTTATTGCTGCCAATGCTTTACAATGTCCTTCTGATAGTTTTCCCTCTTTTACAAGTTCTAATACATCTGGTGCTAAATTTAGAATTCTTACAGTATTTGATACTGCACTTCTACTCTTTCCTATTCTTTTTGAAACTTCTTCTTGCGTTAGTCCATATTTATCCATTAAATTTCTAATTCCTAATGCTTTCTCATATGGATTTAAATCTTCTCTTTGAATATTTTCAATCAATGCTATCTCTCTGTTTTTTTGTTCATCATCTTCTCTTATTATAGCTGGAATTTCTTCTAATCCTGCTAATTTAGCAGCTCTCCATCTTCGTTCTCCTGCAACAATTCCATAATATCCATCTTGTTTTGTTACTACTATTGGTTGAATTATTCCATATGTTTTTATTGATTCTGCTAAATCTTCTAATGCTTCTTGCTTAAATTGTTTTCTTGGTTGATCTCTATTTGGTTCAACTTCAGTTATTTTTAATGATTTTAAATTATCATTTATTTCACTTTTTTCTTCAACAACAGTTTCTTGTGGTTGTTCATTTATTGATACTCCTCCAAAAAGAGCATCTAAACCTTTTCCTAATCCTGTTTTTTTTGGTTGTGCCATTTTATTGCCTCCTTATTGTTATGTAAACTTATTTTCCATGATTAATTGTTTTTCAACAATTCTTTTGCGAATTTTTCATAAGCTTTTGCACCCTTTGATCTTGGATCATATATTGTTATTGGCATTCCATAACTAGGTGCTTCACTTAATCTAACATTTCTTGGAATAACTGTCTTATATACTTTATTTTCAAAATATTTTTTTACTTCTTTTACAACTTGATTTGAAAGATTTGTTCTTGCATCATACATTGTAAGCAAAGCTCCTTCTATTTCAAGATTTTTATTTAAATGTTTCTTGACTAAATTTACTGTATTTAATAGTTGTCCCAATCCTTCAAGTGCAAAATATTCACATTGTACTGGTATTAACACACTATCAGACGCTGTAAATGCATTTAATGTTACTAGTCCTAATGATGGTGGGCAATCAATTAATATATAATCATATTGATCTTTTATTTTGTCTAATTTTGTTTTTAGTCTTTGTTCTCTTGACATCATTGAAACTAATTGAACTTCTGCTCCTGCTAAACTAATATTTGATGGACATACTTTTAAGTTTTTTATTGCTGTTTCTTGTAATGTTTCATCAAATTCTGTATCTCCAATTAATATATCATATACTGATAGTTCTACATCTTTTGAAACACCTAGTCCACTTGTTGCATTTCCTTGTGGATCAGTATCTATTAATAAGACTTTTTTTCCTTTTTTGGCTAAAATAGTACTCAAATTAACTGTTGTTGTTGTTTTTCCAACTCCCCCTTTTTGGTTTGCTACTGATATTATTTTTCCCATTTTCTACATTTCCCTTCTTTCTTATGTCTTTCTTCAATATTTTTTCTAGCACTATAATAATATAAAAAATTTGATAATAAGTCAATGTTTTTTGTATAAATTTCACAAAAAAAATTACCCCACATTTTATGTGGAGCATTTATATTTTAATAAATTTTATTTTATTGGTTCTTTGCTTGGTGTTCCAGCTTTTCTTGGATATTTGGCTGGCGTATTTTTTATTTTTTCTATTGTTATAATTGTTCTTCCTATATCACTTTGTGGTAAATCAAAAGTTTCTACATTTTTTATTTTTCCACCAAGAACATTTATTGCTTTTTTTGCCTGTTCAATTTCTTCTTCTGCATCTGATGCTTTCATACATACTATTTTTCCATTTACTTTTACCAATGGTATTAAATATTCTGACAATGTTGATAAATTTGCAACAGCTCTTGATGTAGAAATATCAAATTTCTCTCTATATTTCTTATTTTGTCCAAATTCTTCTGCCCTTGCATGAACTAATTCAACATTTTTTAAATTTAATTCATTTATTACTTCTTGTAAAAAAATTAATCTCTTATTTAATGAATCAACTAAAGTAATTTTTAATGATTCATTCATTATTGCTAATGGTATACCAGGAAAGCCTGCACCTGTTCCGACATCAACAACACTTGAATTATTAGGAATATCTTTATATATTGTAAGTGAATCTATAAAATGCTTTAAAATTATCTCATTTGGTTCGATTATTGCTGTTAAATTAATTTTTTCATTCCATTCTATTAGCATATTCATATATTTATAAAACTTTGAGATTTGCTCCACAGAAAAATCAAGTCCCAAATTTTTTGATTTTCGCATTATTTCATCATTAAACTCTTTTTTTTCCATATTTTCTCTTTATATCTCCTTTTTTCATTTTTTTGGTTTAATTGTTTGTAAATAAACTAGTAAAACAGATATATCTGCTGGTGAAACTCCTGAAATTCTAGAAGCTTGTCCTATTGAATGTGGTCTATGTTTATTTAATTTTTGTCTTGCCTCTAAGCAAATACCTTTAACATCATCATAATTTATATCATCTGGTATTAATTTTTTCTCCATTTTCTTAAATTTTTCAACTTGCATTTCTTGTAATTTAATATATCCATCATATTTCACTTGAATTTCAACTTCTTCTTTAACTTGTTCTGGTAATTCAGGTCTATTTTCATCAATTACTGCAAGTGAAGCATATGTTATTTCTGTTCTTTTTAATAATTCAGCTAACTTTGATCCTGTTGTAAGTTCTGATGTTCCTTGTTCTTTCAAATAATTATTTACTTTTTCTGTTGGTTTTACTATTGTTTTTTGCAATCTTTCCTTTTCTTTTTCTATTAATTCTTTCTTTTCAATAAATTTTTTATATCTTTCATCAGAAATTAGTCCAATTTCATTTCCTTTTTCAGTTAAACGCAAATCTGCATTGTCTTGTCTCAATAATAATCTGTATTCAGCTCTTGATGTCATCATTCTATATGGTTCATTTGTTCCCTTTGTAACAATATCATCTATTAATACTCCAATATATGCCTCTGTTCTATCTAAAATTAATGGTTCTTTACCCTTAATTTTCTGTGAAGCATTTATTCCTGCAATTAACCCTTGACAAGCAGCTTCTTCATATCCAGAAGTTCCATTAGTTTGTCCAGCAAAGAATAAACCATCAATTGTTTTATATTCTAATGATAATTTTAAATCTGCTGGATCTATACAATCATATTCAATTGCATATGCAGGTCTTGTAAATTCACAATGCTCTAGTCCTGGTATTGTTCTATACATTGCAATTTGAACATCTTCTGGTAATGATGAACTCATCCCTTGTATATACATTTCATCTGTGTCTATACCAATTGGCTCTACAAATATTTGATGTCTTTCTTTATCTGCAAATCTAACAACTTTATCTTCTATTGATGGACAATATCTTGGGCCTGTCCCCTCTATTACACCTGCATATAAAGGTGATCTATGTAAATTTTCTCTAATAATTTTATGTGTTTCTGCGTTTGTATATGTTAAATAACAATCAACCTGATCAAAATCTACTGTTTTATCTTCAAATGAAAATGGTATAATTCCATTTTCACCTTTTTGGACTTCCATTTTTGAAAAATCTATACTTTTTCTATTTATTCTTGCTGGTGTTCCTGTTTTAAATCTTACCAATTTTACACCATTATTTTTCAAAGATTCAGAAAGTTTATTAGCTGGAAATACACCATCTGGGCCACTTTCCTTTGAATATTCTCCAATAAATATTTTCCCTCTAAGATATGTTCCACTTGCAACAATTAATGTTTTTACATTATAAATTGCTCCAATATCTGTTTCTATTGATTTAATTTTATTGTTTTCTATTTTTATGTCAACTATTTCTGCTTGTTTTATGTCTAAATTCTCTTGTTTTTCTAAAGTATGCTTCATTTCCATTTGATATCTTTTTCTATCAGCCTGTGCCCTCAAAGAGTAGACTGCTGGCCCTTTTGAAGTATTTAACATTTTTATTTGTATCATTGTTTTATCTATATTTCTAGCCATTTCTCCACCAAGAGCATCTATTTCTCTTACCAAATGTCCCTTTGAACTTCCTCCAATATGTGGATTACATGGCATATTAGCTACTGCCTCTAAGCTTATTGAAAATACTACTGTTTTCATCCCTAATCTAGCTGCTGCAAGTGCTGCCTCACATCCAGCATGTCCAGCTCCAATTACAGCAACATCATAATCTCCTGCATAATAACTCATTTTTCTTCTCCTTTCCCTTACTTTCCTAAACAAAATTTAGAAAAAATCTCATTTATTATATCTTCAGTTACACAATCTCCCGTTATTTCTCCTAAATCGTCTAAAATCTGTTTTATATATATAGTAATGATATCTATAGGCATTCCATTTAAAAGTGCCTCATTTGCCATTTTTACGTTTTGAATTGCTTTTTCAATTATATTTTTGTGTCTTACATTTGTTATTAATAATTCGCTATCTAAATTTATTTCATTTAGATTAAACATTTCTGTTATTTTATTATATAATTCTTCTAATCCTGTTTTATTTAATGCTGAAATTTTTAATACATTTTTTGATGCAGTTTTTATTTTTTCATTATTTTCATCAATAACATTTTTTAAATCATTTTTATTTAATAATATTATTGATTTTTTATTTTTAATTAATTTTAATATTTCATAATCTTCTTCGTCTAATTCTTTTGAACTATCAAATATTGCAATAATTAAATCTGCATCATTTGCTTCTTCTATTGATTTTTGAATTCCTATTTTTTCCACTGAATCCTTTGCTTCCCTAATTCCGGCTGTATCTATAAGCTTTAAAGCAATTCCATTTATTGTAACATATTCTTCTATAGTATCTCTTGTCGTACCTGCTATATCTGTTACAATTGCTCTATCCTCTTTTAAAATAGCATTTAATAAAGATGATTTTCCGGCATTTGGTTTACCAATTATCGCTGTTTTTATACCATCTTTAATTATTTTACCATTATCAAATGATTTTTCCAATTTATTTAATTTATTTTCTACTTTATTTAACATATTTTTTAATTCATTCTCTTGAACCTCTGGAGTATCATATTCTGGATAATCAATTGTTACTTCTATATTTACTAAAACATCTAAAATATCTTGTTTTATTTGATTTATTTCAGCTGATAAAAAACCTTCTAACTGCTTAATTCCACTTTTTGCTTCTCTTTCTGATTTTGCATTTATAACATCAATTACTGATTCTGCTTGTGCTAGATCAATTCTTCCATTTAAAAATGCTCTTTTGGTAAATTCTCCTGGACCAGCCATTTCAGCTCCATTAGCCAAGCATAATTCTAATATCTTTTTTACAACAATATTTCCGCCATGTGCATTTATTTCACACATATTTTCTGTTGTATAACTTTTTGGAGCTTTAAAATATGATACTAAAACTTCATCAATTATTTTATTATTTTCAACGATATTTCCATATTTTATTGAATATCCTTTTATTTCAGATATATCTTGTTTTGTTTTAGGAATAAATATTTTATCTAATATTTCAAATGTTTTTTCTCCACTCATTCTTACTATTCCTATTCCACCAATACCTGGGGCTGTGGCAATTCCAACTATTGTACTCATCATTTTTCTCCTTTCAATTTTTCATTATATAAATAAAAAAGTCAAAATTCTAAATTTAATCTTTTGATTAAAATCTGAACTTTGACTTCCGATTTTTATTTAATTATTTTTTTGTTATTACAATTCTTCTTTTTGGCTCTTGTCCAATACTTCTTGTTTCCACATTAGGATTATCTTGTAAAACACTATGTATGATTTTTCTTTCATATGCTTTCATTGGTTCAAGCGTTATCATTTTACCAGTTCTTTCAACTATTGAAGCTTTTTTCTTTGCTACCTCTTCTAATGTTTCAACTCTTTTTTGTTTATAATTTTCTATATCTAATCTAACAACAACTCTATTTTCTGATTTTTTATTTGCTATTGCTTTTAATATATTTTCTATAGAATATAATGTTTCTCCCCTATATCCTATTAAATTTCCAATATTTTCTCCATTAATAGAAATATATAAACATTTATCTTTTATTTCAACTGTAGCCCTAGCTTCTGGAGATATTTTATTTAAAAATTCATTTAAAAATTCTTCAACATCTTTTTTGGCAATATTTAGTTCTTCCTCTGTTGTTTCAATCTCTATTTCTTCAGGCTTTCTAGCTTCTATTTCTTTTATTTCTACTCTAACTATTTTAGGTGCTAAAATATCAAAAAAACTTTTTTTATTTTCTTCTAACACTTTAATTTCACACAATTCTTTAGGTAATTTTATTTCTTTTAATCCTTTTTCAATTGCCTCTTGTGTCGTTTTTCCTTCTGAAATTACACTTTTTGCCATAGCTATTCCTCCTCATCTTTTAACATTTTGTTTAAAGCTAATCTCTCTATTATCATTAAAAGACTGTTCATTAACCAATATAAAGCAAGTCCTAATGGTGCAATTAATGCAACTGCTAAATACATAACAGGAAACATAAAATTCATATTTTTATTCATTTGAGCCATTGGATCAAATTCATCTTCTGAATTCTTTTCTTCTCCTTCTTTTTTCTTAGGAGTTGGATTTGTTATTCTTAATGAAATTATAGCAACTAATACATATAATACTGGAATTATATATGCTTTCCAATCACCACTTCTTGTTGGGATTTGAGCTAAATTTAATCCTAAGAAATTCATATTTATATCTAAAGAATTTAATTCTTCATCATTTATTTCAGCTAAATCTGTTTTTTCTGAATTATTATCTTCTTCATTATTTTCTGAATTTTCTTCAATATTCTCTGTATTATTTTCTTTATTCTCTGTATTATTTTCTTTTAATTTCTTTATATTGTCTAATTCTCTAATAACTTCTATTTCTGGATATGCACTATCTGTACTTAAATCATTTTCTTTAATTATTTTTGTATATTTATTAATAACATTAGCATCTACTTTTTTCATATATGTTAATGGTGATCTAACAAGATAGAATACAGCAAATAATAGTATTATCTGAACTATTCCACTTAAACATCCACTAAATGGACTCATATTTTCTGTTTTGTATAATTCCATTGTTGCTCTATTTAGATTTTCTGGATCATTTTTATATTTGAATTGTATTTCTTTTAGTTTATTTTGTATTTTTGTAGTTTTTTTCATTGTTTTTTGCTGTTTTATTGATAATGGTAATAATATTATTTTTATTAAAATTGAAAAAATAATTATTGCCAGACCGTAATTATTAACTATATTATAAATAAAATTCAAAATATATCCAAATAAATTTGCAAATGGTGCTATCATATCTGCCCCTTTCTATTTTAATGGGTCATATCCTCCCTTTGAGAAAGGATTACACTTTAAAATTCTTTTTCCTCCTAACATACATCCTTTTAACACACCATATTTTTCAATGGCTTGTTTTGTATATTCTGAACATGTTGGGTAATATTTGCATCTTATATTTTTGGCTACAAAAAATTTTGAGATATGTTTTTGATACCATTCAATTAAATATATACATATTTTTTTCATAGTAAATACTCCCTCTAATTAAGAAATAATATTTGCTTTTTTAAAAGTATTTTCCATTTCGTTTAATATATCTATATATTTCATATCATTTATATCTATATCTTTTTTCAACAAAACAACTATACTATAGCCATTTTTTATTCTTTCCTCTAAATTTTTATAAGCTTCTCTTATAAGTCTTTTTGCTTTATTTCTTTGGAAAGCTTTTCCATTTTTTGTACTAACTGCTATACCTAGTGTTTTGAAATTTTTTCCATTTTTTAATATTACAATTTTTAGTTGTTTACCTATGTAGAAACGACCTTTTGTTAGAACTATTTTAAATTCATAGTTTTTCTTTAACATTACTGTCTGCTTCATTTTCTAACATCCCTTTCGTTACTTTTAAGGTACAATTACTTTTAAATTCTAGGAATCTTTCCTAGAATCTAAAACATTGCTAATTTAATTATGCACAAATCTTTTTTCTTCCTTTTGCTCTTCTTGCTTTTAATACATTTCTTCCTGATCTTGTTGACATTCTTTTCATAAATCCGTGTTCTCTTTTTTCTTGTCTATTTTTTGGTTGGAATGTTCTTTTCATTACTATGCACCTCCTATTTGTTTTTTATATATTAATTCCTTGTTAAGGAAATTATTGTTACAAAATAACAAGTAAATCGATTATACACCACGATTCCAGCTTTTGTCAATAGTTTTTAAAAATTTTAAAGTTTTTGAATGTTTTTTATGTAAAATATTGATTTTACATAAAAAATATAGTATAACAAAAAAATCAAAGATTTTGTAATAATTTTGTAATAATTAACAAGTTTTCAACAATTTTTTTTAAGTTATCCACAATTTTTTAAAAATTATCCACAATTCTATTGACGAAATTTGTTATAATTTGATATTATAGAAGAAACTTAGGAAATCAAACTTTTATAAAATTATATCAAAATAAATGTTTGTAAAAAATAACATGTTTATTACATAAATATTACAGAGTTATCCACACCTGTGGATAACTCTGTGGATAACTTATGTTTAATATAAATATTTTTGAAAGGATGTTTTGAATATGCAAAGCGAAAACGAAGAACTTTTTAGACAAGCAAAAGAACTTATCAAGGCAGAATTATCCTCAATTGCATATGATACATGGATTTCACCTTTAAAAATCCTATCAATAGATGATGATAGAATTACAATAAGAGCCAATACTGATTATAATGCTGATTTTTTAGGGAAAAGATTCGGAGATTTAATTATAAACACTTTCAAATACTTAACAAATAAAGAAAGGGCATTAACAATTATCTACAATGATGAAAAAACAAATAGGGAAACTATAAATGATGTTTCTACTCCTTCTGATTCTGAAAAAGAGTTAGAAGCTGAAATAGAACTTTCAAATAAAGTTTTAAACCCAAAATACACTTTTGATACATTCGTTGTTGGAAATAATAACAGATTTGCACAAGCTGCAGCTTTAGCTGTTGCTGACAAGCCTTCAGAAGCCTATAATCCATTATTTTTATATGGAGGTGTTGGATTAGGTAAAACTCATCTAATGCATGCAATAGGGAATAGAACATTAAAAAATTTTAGAAATTTTAAAATTTTATATGTAACTTCTGAAAAGTTTACAAATCAAATGATTAATGCTATAAAAGACAACAAGATGGAAGTATTTAGAAACCAATATAGAAAAATCGATGTATTACTTATTGATGATATTCAATTCATTGCTGGAAAAAAGCAAGTTCAGGAAGAATTTTTCCATACATTTAATGAACTGTATGAAGAAAAAAAGCAAATTATTATTTCAAGTGATCGACCACCAAAAGAAATTCAACTACTTGAAGATAGACTAAAATCAAGATTTGAATGGGGATTACTTGCAGACATATCTTGTCCAGATTATGAAACAAGATTAGCTATTTTAAGAAAAAAAGCACAAGATGAAGAAATTGCAGTAGACGATAGTATTTTAGCAAATATCGCAACCAAAATTGAATCTAACATTAGGGAATTAGAAGGAGTTTTCAATAAAATGATAGCAAGAGCATCATTAATGCATAGTCCTATAACAATAGAACTAGCAGAAAATACTATTAATGAATTTAAAGCTGAAAGCGAAAAAGTATTATCTTCTGATTATGTAAAAGAAATCGTAGCTAAATATTTTAGTGTAGATAAAAATGATTTATCTAGCAATAAACGTTCAAACGAAATAGCTTTTCCAAGACAAATTGCAATGTACTTATGTAGAGATGTAGCAAATATGTCTTATCCTAAGATAGGTGAAGACTTCGGAAATAGAGATCATTCAACAGTAATGCATGCATGTAAGAAAATTGAAAATGAAATAAAAGAAAAAAATAACACAAGGTTAATTGTGGAAAGTGTGAAAAACATAATTATAAATGGTGAACAATAGAAAATCAAATAGATTGATGTCGATTTTTGAAAAAATGTTCTCCAAATCGTTTGTTTGGTTACAAAAAAGTTATCTCTACTTAGGGAACAGCTTGATTGATTATCCACATGTAAATGTGGATTGAATGTTAATAACATGTTAATAACTCAATTATCCACATTTTCTAAAATTTGTTGTGGACAAAACATCAAGTTATCCACTAAGTTATACACATGAAAAAATCCTACGGATTACAAGTTTCCACATAGTTTTCCACATTATCCACAGGACCTAATACTACTACTACTAATTATATTTATATTATTATTATAATTAATATAAATCGACAAGTTTTTTGAAAGAAAGGTGTTAAAAATGAAAATTGTTTGTTATAAGGATACACTCCTTAAAGCATTAAATTCCGTAATAAAAGGAGTAGCTTCAAAAACTACAAATCCTATATTAGAAGGAATACTTATACAAACTAATGAAAATCAAGTAAAGTTAACTACATATGATATGGAATTAGGAATTGAATACATTATAGATAGTGATGTTAAAGAACAAGGAAGTACAGTTGTTAATGCTATAATGTTTAGTGAAATTATAAGAAAATTACCAGATTCAGAAATTTATATTACATTAAATTCTAATAATTTATTAGAAATAGAATGTGAAGGAGCATTATATAAACTTACAACAATGAATCCTGACGAATTTCCTGAATTACCAAGAATAGAAATAGAAAATTCAATTGATTTAGAACAGAATATGTTAAAAAATATGATAAGAAGAACAATATTTGCAGTTAGTACAGAAGAAAACAGACCTATATTCACAGGTTGTTTATTTGAAGTGGAAAACAATAAGTTAAATGTTGTTGCTGTAGATGGTTTTAGATTAGCACTAAGAAGTATTTATTTACCAGTAAAAGTAAATGATTTTAAAGCTGTTATTCCAGGAAAAACATTAAATGAAATAAATAAAATATTATTGGATTCATTTGATCATGTAAAAATAGGAATTGCTAAAAATCAAGCATTATTTGAAATGGAAAATTGTAAAGTTGTTACAAGAACATTAGATGGAGAATTTTTAAATTATAAATCAGTTATACCAAGTAATTGGGAAACAAGGATTAGAGTAAATAAAAATAGTTTACAAGATAGTTTTGAAAGAATTAGTTTAATATCAGCTTCATCTATAGAAAAAGAAAAAAAATATCCTGTAAAAGTTTCTGTTGATATTGGAAAAATAACAATATCTTGTACAAACCAAACAGGTGAGGCTAAAGAAGAAATATATATTTCAACAGAAGGAAAAAATATTGAAGCAGGATTTAATCCAAAATATTTCTTAGACAGCTTAAAAGCAATTGATGACGAAGAAGTTTTTGTTGAATTTGGAACAAGCATTTCACCATGTTTAATAAAATCAGTAGAAAATAGTGAATATGTTTACATGATTTTACCAATAAGATTAAAAGAATAATAAAAAAACAATAAAAAATTGGTCAGATTTGCTATCTGACCATTATTTATATAAAATAAAAGAAAAACGACACATGAAAATCAAAAATAAGACGTTTTTATTTTTGAACAATATAACTTTATAGGTAAAAATATTAAAAAATTTTAAAAATCAAAATAAAAATTCGAAAAAAATAAAATTAATTTTATAAAAATTCGTAAAAAATTGATATTTCAATGAAAAAACAATAAAAAGCGACACACGAAAATCAAAAATAAGGCTTTTTTATTTTAAAAAAATAAAGTTATAAACCTAAAAAAATAATAAAATAATAAAAAATATAAAAAAAATAAAATAAAAATAGTAAAAAAAATAAATAATTATACACAAATGGAGAATAAAATGTGGATAAATGAGATTAAATTAAGTAATTTTAGAAATTATAATTATCAAGAAATTAAATTACATGAAAATATAAATGTATTTTATGGAGAAAATGCACAAGGAAAAACCAATATTATTGAATCAATATTTTTAAGTAGTATAGGGAAGTCTTTTAGAACAAATAATGAAAAAGAATTAATAAAATTTGGGCAAGAAAGAGCTGTATCAGAAGTATATTTTCAAAAAAGTGATAGAGAGGGAAAAATAAAAATCGAAATTAATGATAAAAAAAATATATATTTAAATGGAATTAAGTTAAAAAAACTTAGTGAACTTTTAGGAAATATTAATATAGTAATATTTACACCAGATGATATAAATATTCTAAAAGGCGGACCTCAAAATAGAAGGAAATTTTTGGATATTATGATTAGTCAATTAAGGCCAAACTATATGCATTTACTTACTTTATATAAGCAGACACTTGAACAAAGAAATAATTATTTAAAACAAATAAAATTTGAAAATAAACCAGAAAATATGCTAGATATTTGGGATGAAAAATTAGTAGACTATGGAATAAAAATATATGAATATAGAAATGAATTTATAGAAAAAATTCAAAAAAAAATAAAAAATATTCATTTAAATATTACACAAGAAAAAGAAAATATAGAAATTAAATATTTTTCTGACGCAAGTACTAGACAAAATTTTATAAATGAGTTAAAATCAAAAAGAAAGTTAGATATTATTAAAGGATTTACTTCCAAAGGAGTGCATCATGATGATTTTTTAATATATTTAAATGATAAACAAGTAAATATATATGGCTCACAAGGGCAGCATAGAACAGCAATGTTATCATTAAAATTAGCTGAGTTACAAGTGATTTATGATGATATTGGGGAATATCCAATATTATTATTAGATGATTTTATGTCAGAGTTAGATGAAAAAAGAAGAAAAAATTTTTTAGAAAATATAAAAGATATTCAAGTAATAATAACATGTACTGATAAAATAGTACTTGAAAATTTAAATTATTTTTTATATAATGTTGTTGATGGAAAAATAATTGAAAAAGAAAAGTAAAAATAAACTTGAAAATTTTTACAATTTTAATAATATAGAACTAACAAAAAGAAAGGAATGGAGATAATGGAAAAATACGAACACAAGTATGGGGCAGAACAGATTCAAGTATTGGAAGGTTTAGAAGCAGTAAGAAAAAGACCTGGTATGTATATTGGTAGTACTTCTGTTAGAGGCTTACATCATATGGTTTATGAAATTGTTGATAACTGTGTTGATGAAGCATTGGCTGGATATTGTACTGAAATTAATATTGTAATAGAACCAGGAAATATAATGAGTGTAGAGGATAATGGTAGAGGTATACCAGTAGAAATACATCCAAAAACACATATATCTACTGCTGAAACTGTTTATACAGTTTTACATGCTGGTGGAAAATTTGGTGGAGATAGTGGTTATAAAGTTTCTGGTGGATTACATGGTGTTGGTGCATCTGTTGTAAATGCATTATCAAATTGGGTTGAAGTTACAATTCAAAGAGATGGTGGAATTTATCAAATGACATTTGAAAAAGGAAAAACAGTAAAAAAACTTGAAAAAATTGGAGATTCTAAAAAGACTGGAACGAAAGTTAGATTTCTTGCTGATGATACAATTTTTGAAACTCAAGAATTTGATTATGATGTATTAGAAACAAGATTTAGAGAAATGGCTTTTTTAACAAAAGGTTTAAAAATAACATTTGAAGATAAAAGAAATCCAGAAAAACAAAAGAAAGTTGAATTCTGTTTTGAAGGGGGATTAAAATCATTTGTTGAATTTTTAAATAAAAACAAAGAATGTTTACACAAAGATCCAATTTATATTGAAAAAGATGGAGAAGTTCCTGTTGAAATTGCAATGCAATATACAACAAGTTATTCTGAAAATATTTATACTTTTGTAAATAACATAAATACAATTGAAGGTGGAACACATCTTGAAGGATTTAAAAGAGCATTGACAAAAGTTTTTAATGATTATGCAAGATCACATAATTTATTAAAAGATAAAGATGCAAATTTACAAGGGGAAGATATAAGAGAAGGAATAACTGCAGTTGTTTCAGTAAAAGTAAAAGAACCACAATTTGAAGGCCAAACAAAAACAAAACTAGGAAATAGTGAAGTTACAGGAATTGTTCAATCAATGGTAAATGAAGCATTATCAACATTTTTAGAAGAAAATCCAAATGTTGCAAAAGCAATATTAGAAAAATGTGTTAGTGCTGCAAGAGCTAGGGAAGCAGCAAGAAAAGCTAGAGAATTAGTTCGTAGAAAAAGTGCTCTTGAAACAACAACACTTCCTGGAAAGTTAGCTGATTGTAGTAGTAAAAATGCAGAAGAGTGTGAAGTTTACATAGTAGAGGGAGATTCTGCTGGAGGAAGTGCAAAACAAGGAAGAGATAGAAAATTCCAAGCAATATTACCATTATGGGGAAAAATGTTAAATGTTGAAAAAGCAAGAGCTGACAAAATATACGGAAATGATAAATTAAATCCAGTAATAGTTGCTGTTGGAGCTGGTATTGGAAAAGATTTTGATATCACAAAAATAAGATATGGAAAAGTTATAATAATGGCAGATGCCGATGTTGATGGTGCACATATTAGAACATTAATGTTAACATTTTTCTTTAGATATATGAGACCACTTATCGAAAATGGAAATGTTTATCTTGCTCAACCACCACTATATAAATTAGCCAAAAAAGGTATGGAAGATATTTATTGTTATACTGATGAAGGACTTGATAAAGCGTTTGCAGAATTGGAAGCAAAAGGAATTGCAAGAGATAGTTTATCTTTACAAAGATATAAAGGTTTAGGTGAAATGAATCCTGAACAATTATGGGAAACAACAATGAATCCAGAAAAGAGAACATTAATTCAAGTAACAATGGATGATGCAATAAAAGCAGATGAAACATTTACTCTTTTAATGGGAGATGAAGTTGAACCAAGAAGAGACTTCATTGCACAAAATGCAAAATATGTAAAAAATCTTGATATATAAAAAATTAATAGCTAAGAGAAACAACATCTCTTAGCTATTATCTATAAAGCTAATAATAATCTTAACTCAAACTAATATACATAATATTTTAATCTAATGTATATTACTATACAAATAAACTATATACCACATATATTAATCAGTTGCTCGACTATAAATACAATAGTAGAAACTATATTCATCCCTAAGGACTAATAACAATCCCATATACTGTAAGTATAATCTTAGTTCAAATACATAACATATAATTTAACCATATAACTAAAGATGAATTAATAAAAATTTATATTATAAATACTTAAAATTCATAATGAAAATATAGCTTACATATACATTATATATTCTTATCGCCGACATATATTAATCTACTTCAATAAACTAATATATATCTTTGCTCGAATAACAATAAACTAATTTATAATCTATTATTACTCTTCACTCAACTAATATTAACCTTATACACATATTATGTACCAAAACTTTTTTATTATACATCAAACTTAAAAAAATTTTTTGTATAGTTTTGTCGAAATGTTTTTCTTGACAATTGATAAAAAGATAGTATAATGAAAACATAAAATTTAATTCTTGAATTATTTAAAGTCAAAAATTTTTTATTCTATAAATGTGAGGTGAGAAAAATTAATTCAATACAAAAATGGATTCCAATAGAAAAAATTTTAGAAAAAGGAATTATAAAATTAAAGAAAAATAAATATATAAAAATCTTAAAAGTAAATCCAATAAATTTTAACTTAAAAACACAAATGGAAAAAGAATCAATTTTAAATTCATATAAAATATTTTTAAAAACATGTAATTTTGATATTCAAATTTTAATTCAAAGTAAAAAAGAAGATTTAACAAATCATATTGAAAAAATAAAAATAAATTCCCAAAATGAAAATAATAAATTTATAAATAATTATTTAAATGATTATATTAATTATATAAAAGAAAAAAATAATTTAAATAAATCAGCATCAAAAAATTTTTATTTAATTATAAAAAATAAAACAGAAAATAATGAAGAAAATATTATTCAAGAATTAAATGAAAAATATTTTAAAATAAAAGATAATTTATTAAGATGTGGAAATTTAATTTTTGAATGTGATAAAAATGAAATAAAAAAAATATTATTTTCTTTTTTTAATACAAAAATATTTTTAGAAAAATAAAGAGGTGAAAAATATAAAAAACAAAAAAATAAATAATAATAAAATAAAAAATAAATATTTAATAAATAAAATATTTAATAAAATAAAAAAAGAAAAAAATAATATAAAAATAAAAGAAGGTTTTTTTCAAGATAAAGATTTTTTTTCTCCAACATATATTAATTTAAATAATCCAAAATTTTTAGAAATCGATAATTATTTTTATTCAGGAATTATTATTACAAATTATTTTAGAGAAAATAATGATTTAATTTTAAAGTCATTATTAGATACAAATATAAATATGAATATTTCTATTTTTTATGAAAAATGTGACACTTCAAAAGTAATAAAAGAATTAACATATAACATTGGAAACGTAGGGGCAGAGCTAAAACAATTTAATGATAATAGACAAGATATAGACATTGCAGCATTTACTTATAATGATGCAAAATATATAAGAAAAGAAATTCAGATTAATAATGAAGAAATGTATTTTTTATATATTTATTTAAATTTATTTTCAGAGGATAAAAAAGAATTAAAATATAATATTGAAAAAATTGAGGGAATTTTACAAAGTAGAGGATTACAAACAAGAAGATCTACTTTTAGAGAAGAACAGTTATTTATTTCTTGTTTGCCATTATTAGAAAATAAAAAAGAAATAAAAACAGTAGCCAAAAGAAATATTTTAACATCAGGTTTAGTTAGTACATATCCATTTATTTCATCTTTAATATTTGATGAAAACGGAATATATATTGGTGATAATATGTATAATAATTCATTAGTGTTAATAGATAGATATGATACAAATAAATATAAAAATGCTAATATGTGCATATTTGGAACTAGTGGAGCGGGAAAATCATTTTACACAAAATTAATTATTTTGCGCAATGTACTTCTTGGAGTAGAACAATATGTAATAGATCCAGAAAGGGAATATCAGAGCTTAGCAAAGAATTTAGATAGTACAATAATAAGACTTGGACCTACATCTGAAAATTATATAAACATTTTTGATATAAGAAAAGAAAGTATAGAAGAAAATGAACATGGATATCTTGCAACGAAAATAGGAAAATTAATTGGATTTTTTAATTTAATTTTTGGAGAATTAAATGAAGAAGAAAAAGCAATACTGGAAGAAAAAATAATTCAAGTTTATAAAAATAAAAAAATTAATTTTAATGATAAATCTTTATATAACAAAAATAGAAAATTTAAATCTACAAAAGACATGCCAATATTAGAAGATTTTTATAATTTATTAAATGATGAAAAAACAAAAAAATTTAAAATAAAATTAATTCCATTTATTAAAGGATCATTAAAATTTTTAAATAATTATACAAATATTGAATTAAATAAAAAATTAATTATTGCAGATGTTTATGAATTAGGTGAAGAAAATATGAAATTTGGTATGTATTTATTTGTTGAATTATTTTGGGATAAAATAAAAATAAATAGAAAAATAAAAAAAGCAATTTATTTAGATGAAATTTGGAGATTAATTGGAGTAACATCAAATAAAGATGTTGCAAAATTTATTTATAAAATATTTAAAACAATTAGAAAATATGGTGGAAGTAGTGTAGCAATTACACAAGATATTTCAGATTTATTTAGTTTGGATAATGGTGCATATGGAAAAAGTATTTTAAATAATTCAAGTATAAAAACATTTTTTTCATTAGAAGAAGAAAATATAAAATTATTATCACAATATTCAAATATTTCAGAGAAAGAAAAAATAGAAATAAAATCTTTAAGAAGAGGTGAGTGTTTAACATTTGTTGGTGATGAACATATTTTAATAAAAATTAATGCAAGTGATTTTGAGAAAAAAATAATTGAAGAAAAAAATAATTCAAATATTTTATGAAAGGAAAAATAAAAATGGAATTAGAAAATAAATTAGAAAATAATATAAATAGTGAATTAGAAAAAGAACAAAATAAATTTTTTGATACAAGTTTTGGAAAAATAATAAATAAAGCATTGGATTTTCGGTTTAAGAGCAATTTTACCAGATGTAATAGAAAACCAAGTTATAGAAATAAAAGACGCTTTAATAGAAAATGGAATAAAAGATGGTATACATACAGCAACTGAATGTGTGATTGATATAGGAAAAAGCATTTCTGGAATATTTACTGGAAAATTTGAAAATATTTCACAAGTTCAAACTGCAATTGGAAGTGGAGGAGTAATTGATACTTTTTCTGATTTGATAGATAAAGCTTCAAATAAAATATACCAAAAAGGAATAATTAGTAGACAAATAAAGTCGGTAATAACAAGTGGAAAAGATATTATATTAAATAATGTTACTAGTAATATAAAAAATGAAATGAATTTTCAGGAAAGAAGTATACAAAATATAGGAAGATATGTGGATAATTTTAATGAATATTTAAAAAATAAAGATTTTAATGGAATGACGAAAGAATGGAAGAAAATACAAGTCAATTTAAAAAATATAATTCCATTGGAAAATATACTAAAACAAGTAAGACAAATTGAAAATATTTATAATTTGATAAAAAATAATGGAAATAATTTTGAGTTAAGCCAAGATGAATTAGAAATTATAAAAAAAATATAAAGGTATAGTTTTTATACCTTTATAAATTATTTTGTTTTGAATTTTCATTTAATTTTCTGCAGAAGTCAGTTGAATACATAACAATATGATAAATAAAATCTGATGTTTCTTCTGAATTGACTGTTAAAATATTATTTATTTTTTGAATTGTTTCATTGTTTGTATCTTTTCCAAATAATAGATAATCTGCAGAAACGCCTGTATATTTTACAACTTTTCGTAATGTTTTTACACTTAAAGCTCGTTCTCCTCTTTCAATTTGACCTAAAAAAGAATCTGTTATATCAATTTTTTCTGAAAATTCTTCTCTATTCATTTTCATACTTTCTCTAATTCCACGTAATCTTTCACCCGTGTTTATGTCATCTTGATTAAAATGCATATAAATCTACTCCTCCAAATTTTTTTAACATTATATAGCGAATTTTGTCAACATATAATAAGCAAAAAGCGAATATTTAAAATTGGCATTTGCAAAATAGCAATTTCCAGAAATTTGAAGGTTTTGAAAATATAAACAGTTATGATAAAAAAGAATAGAATGCCAAAATAAGGCGAAAAATATTATTAGGAGTGATATTATGCTGAGTGATGAAATTTTAAACCAAATTTATCAAAATAATCAAGAAAAAGTGGATATAAAAATAAGTGATGAATATCATAGGAGAATAAAAGATATAAAAAAGGAAAATTTAGAAGAGAGAGAGAATATTAAACAAGGAATAATTGCTGAATTATATTATAAAGAGGGGTTTAAAGATGGTATAGATTTTATAATAAATCATATGAAAAAATTATAAAAATAATTCCACAAAATCCTTGCAAAATAAGAGTTATTATAATATAATACAAAAGAAAAAGTAAGAAGAAAGAGGTTGAAACAATGGAAGAAAGACAAGATGGAAATATAATCAAAAGAGATATAGATGAAGAAATGAGAACTGCTTATATAGATTATGCCATGAGTGTTATTGTTTCTAGAGCGTTGCCAGATGTAAGAGATGGTTTAAAACCAGTTCACAGAAGAATTTTATATGCTATGCATGAAGATGGAATTACATCAGACAAACCTTATAGGAAATGTGCTAATACAGTAGGATCTGTATTAGGAAGATATCATCCACATGGTGATGCATCTGTATATGATGCTATGGTAAGAATGGCACAAGACTTTTCAATGAGATATATGTTAATAGATGGACATGGAAATTTTGGATCAATAGATGGTGATGGAGCTGCGGCAATGAGGTATACAGAAGCAAGAATGTCAAAAATTGCTGAGCAAATGTTAGTTGATATTGAAAAAAATACAGTCGATTTTATGCCAAACTATGATGATAGATTACAAGAACCAACAGTATTACCAACAAAAATACCAACATTATTAATAAATGGATCATCTGGTATTGCCGTAGGTATGGCAACAAATATACCACCACATAATCTAACAGAAGTTATAAATGGTATTATAAAAATCATAGATGATGATAATGTAACAGATGAACAATTAATGCAAATTATCAAAGGTCCAGATTTCCCTACAGAAGGATTAATTTTAGGTAGAGAAGGAATAAAAGAAGCCTATACTACTGGTAGAGGAAAAATTATAATGAGAGCTGAAGCTGAAATTGAAGAAATGAGTGGAAACAAGCAAAGAATTGTAGTTTCATCATTACCATATCAAGTAAATAAAGCTCGTTTAATTGAAAATATAGCACATCTATGTAAAGAAAAAAGAATTGAAGGAATCTCAGAATTAAGAGATGAATCTGATAGAAATGATAGAGTAAGAATTGTAATCGAATTAAAAAGAGATGCAAATGCAAATATAGTTTTAAATCAATTATATAAAAATACTCAAATGCAAGATACATTTGGTGTAATTATGCTAGCGTTAGTAAATAATGAACCAAAAATCTTAACATTAAGACAATGTTTGGATTGTTATATAGATCATAGAAAAGATGTAATTTTAAGAAGAACTCAATTTGATTTAGACAAAGCATTAGCAAGAGCTCATATTTTAGAAGGATTAAGAATTGCGATTGATAATATTGATGAGGTAATTGCAATTATCCGTAGTTCATATGATGATGCTAAAGAAAGGTTAATGAAAAGGTTTGGATTAACAGATATCCAAGCACAAGCTATTTTGGACATGAGATTAAAGACATTATCAGGATTACAACGTGAAAAAATAGAAGAAGAATATAAACAATTAATGGAATTAATAGCACATTTAAGAGCAATTCTTGCAAGCGAAAGATTAGTTTTTGATATTATAAAAGAAGAGCTTATTGAAATAAGAGATAAGTTTGGAGATGAAAGAAAAACTAAAATAGTTGCGGCACAAGGCGATTTCGAAGACGAAGATTTAATTAAAGATGAACAATTTGTAATAACATTAACACATTTTGGATATATCAAGAGAATGCCAATAGATACATATAGAAGTCAAAAACGTGGAGGAAAAGGAATCATTGGTGCAGCTACAAGAGAAGAAGATTTTGTAAAGCAAATCTTTACGGCTTCAACACATGATATGATATTATTCTTTACAAATAGAGGAAAACTATATAAATTAAAAGGATATGAAGTTCCTGAAGCTGGTAGAACTGCAAAAGGAACTGCAATTGTTAATTTATTGAGCTTAGATCCAGGAGAAAAAGTATCAGCTGTTATACCAATTCAAAATTTTGCTGAAGGAAAATATTTATTAATGGCAACAAAAAATGGATTAATAAAGAAAACAGCATTAAAAGAATATGATTCATCAAGAACAACAGGACTTTTAGGAATAACATTAAAAGAAAATGATGAATTAATAGGTGTTCGTTTAACTGATGGAGAAGATAATGTTGTATTAGTTACTAGAAACGGACTATGTATTACATTTGATGAAAAAGAAGTTAGACCTATAGGTAGAGTTTCACAAGGTGTAATTGGAATTAGAATTGATGAAGATGATGAAGTTATAGGAATGGAATCAATTATTTCTGGAGGAAAAGCTACATTACTTGCAATTACTGAAAATGGATTTGGTAAGAGAACAGAATTAGATGAGTATAGGGTACAACTTCGTGGAGGAAAAGGTGTTGTAACATATAAAATAACTCCAAAAACAGGAAAATTAGTTGGAGTTAGAATTGCAACAGATGATGAAGATGTAATGCTTATAACAGATAAAGGTACAATAATTAGATTAAAGGTTAAGGATATAAGTGTTTTAGGACGTTCAACACAAGGTGTTACTTTAATGAGAACAACAGATGGTGGAAAAGTTGTAAGTATTGAAACATTAACTCCAGATATGGATGATATTGAAGAATAATAAAATAGAACTTATTAAGATAGAAAATCTTAATGAGTTCTATTTTTGCTATTTTCTTTTAAAACGTAAATCTTCACCAAAGAAATAATAAATGTCATAATATCCAACGATTCTTGATCCAATTCGTTCCTCGTAGCTTTTAAAGATATTATTAATATTAAGGTTGGTCGAAATTATAGTTTTTGTAACCTTATTATTTAAATTTAATATACGAGTATTTAAAATTGTAAATAATTCACTTAGTTTCATACTATTTAAACATTCAGTTCCTAAATCATCAATAATAAGTAAGTCTGCTTCTAAAACATCTTTATAGAAGTTATCTTTATTAGCGGTTTTATATTTATTAAATTTATTATCAATAATAGTTTCTAATAGAACAGGAGCTGTTTGATAAAGTACGTTTTTTCCTTTTTTAATAAGTTCATTTGCTATACAGTTAGACATATATGTTTTTCCTAAACCTGTATTTCCTGTAAATAAAAGATTTTTTGTGTTAGCATTATCAAAATCATTTACAAATTCAATACATTTTTGTTTAATATTTAATATATTTTGTTTTGGTGAAATGTTAAAGTTACTAGAAATTTCATTTGAAAATATATTTGGATTAAAATTTTCAAAGTTTTCTTTGCTTAAATTTGTCATATTAGATTTATTATATGAAATATTTAGTAATTTTTGTTTTAAACATGAACACATTACTGTTGCTGATGTTCCGGATTTTATATATCCTGTATCATTACATAGACAACATTCATATTTTGGTTGTAAATCATTTAATGAAAGATTATTTTTGGATAAAATCTCTTTTCGTTCTTCCTTAAGTTTTTCAAGTTTTATATGTAAGTTTTCTAAAGAAGAGTGATTTCCAAATAATATATTTTTTGTTTCATTTATTGCTACAGAATTTAATTCGTCTTCAATTTCTTGAAGACGAGGTAATTTTTTATATAATTCTGTTTTTTGATGTTCAAATTCAACTTCTGCTTTACGTTTTTTTTGTTCGTAATCACTTAAAAGTGATGTTAAAATATCATTAGACATTTATATCTCCTTCTACTCCTGTAATATTTGAGGCTGCAACATTAGGGGAAGTAATGTTTGAGTTTATTTGAAATTGATTATTATTGTTTGTTTGCATATTTGAATTTGCATATAAAAATGATAAGTTACTATATTGTCTTTGCTCATAAGATGCTTTATTAACTTGCTTTTCTAATTGTTTTGTATCTTTTCGTTGTTTTTCTCGTTGTTCTATAAATGCATAGACTTCTTCAGGTGTTTTTAGTCCTCTTTCATGCCAATTAGTTATAATATTATTAAAATATTCAAATGTTGGGTTTGATTTATAAACGCTACGCTTTAAAGCAATTTCAATAATATCTAAATTATAACCATAATCAAGTAACCATTTTTCAATATATGCTTCTTCGTATTGTGTTAATGTTTGTTTTCCTAATTTTTTTGCTATTGTTTTCTTTATTTTTACTAAAGCATCTTGTTTTTGATAATAAGAATCTAAATCTTCCCATGTTTGGATTTTATTGCTTCCCCAAGCTTCTGCAACAGTTTGAACATATTTCATATTTAATGCAGAACGTCTAAAGCAATAATCAAATAGTGAAATTAAAACTTGATCATCAAAATTGTATTTTGTAAGCCATATATCAATATTATTGTACCATGATGGCCCCATAATTCCTGAAAAATATGTATTATTAATATGTTCGATAATTTTTGCTCTAGCCTTGTTTTTGGCAATGTCTGCAACTTTTTCAGGAGACATTGTTAAGTTTGGTTTATATAATTTATTAAGTGTTTGTTCTTGTAAATTTGATATTATAAAACCATTTTCTTTTCTGATTATAAAACCATTTTCTTCTAAATATGCAAAAGCATCATTAATGTCTTTTAAAGGTAATGCTAAATTTTTTGATAAGTCATTTAATTTTGCATCTTTTTCATATTTTGAAAGAAATATGATATAAAGATATACTTTTACACTTGTTGCTGGCATTTGAGATAAGTATTCGGCAAAGAATATATCAGGAATGATAGTTTCAGAAAATAATAGTGGTAAATCTGATTGTGTTAGTTTCATTTTGAACCTCCTTTTGTTATATTAAAATGTCATTAGAATTATATCATGTATGGTCAGAAAATCAAGTGAAAAGTCAAAACTTTTTATATAAATATAATTTTGGTCGAAAGATGTATTTTAATAAATATTTTATAATATAAATAATAGGTTCTCCATTCATTCCAACTATACTAAATAGTATAATTGGAAATGATAGAGAAATAAAAAGAAAAATTTTTATATTCCAATTTTTTATAAGAAAGTGTAAAATGCCAAAGATAGTTGAACACCAGATAGTAATAAAAATTACTGTTGAATAATCTAAAATTCCAAATAATTTATTTCTAAAGTTATAATTTTGAGGTATTATAAATTTCATAAAATTCTAGTCCTTTCTAAAAATAATTTTCCACAATGAATATTATTTTCTGAAAAAGTTATTCACATTTTGTGAAATAGTTGTGGAAACACCACCTAAAAATTCGCGTGAAAAAGAATTAGCTTTTATTAAAGCATAAATAGCACCTATATAAATAAATTTTGTAATTAAATTTCCAGATGAATAATCCATAGAAAATAATATTAATAAAATAAGTGATACTATAATTTGAATAAATAATAATGAAAATAAATTACGAATCCATGATTTAAAGAACCAGGATGTATTTTGTAAAATTAATGATAAAAAAGCAACAGGTGTTAAAAGAATAAATATTTTTACCATTATATATCTAAAGGCATAAGTGAAAACTAAACTTAAAAGTGAAGAGGATAAAGAAATTTTTATAATACCGTCTAAAGAAAAAACGTCCAATGATGATGACGAAATTCCTATAGATTTGTTTATTTCTAAAATTAATTCAGAAAAACAAATATTTTTATGAAATAAATCTTCGCCAATTCCACGAAGTGCTAAAGTAATATTTGATGTAAAATTTAATATTTCTTTAATAAAAAAATATGAAAAATTAATACATATTCCAAAAATAATTATTTTAAAAATAAATTGTGTTGGTTTTTCAATTTGATTATAATTAAAATGTGAAAATAAATATTTTATTGAATAATATAAAATAAATCCAAATAATAAAGAATTACAAATTAAAATAATTCCTGTATGAGAATTTGTTCCTAATATTTTTTCAAAAAAAGAATCGGAAATTATATTTTGATTTATAAAAATAATATCATCTAAAATTTTATATAAATTATTATCAATTGATGAAAATAAATTTTGTAAAATTGTATTAATTGTTTCAATAATTATTTGTGTAATATTTTTTGCATTTTCCATTATGCCTCCTAAAATATTTAATAAAATATTTTTTATAAATATTAGAAATTAATAATTATAAAAAATAAATATTAAATTATAAAAAAATAATAAATTAATTAAAATAAATTATTAATTAATTAAAGATTGAATTGCAGATAAAATTAAATCAGTTGCTAAAATAAATGCATAAGAAAATAACGAACCTGTAATAAGTTTTTTTCCAGTTCTAATTTTTTCTTCATCGCCAAAACTGAATTTTCTCATAAGAGCGCCAGAACAAATTGCTACAGCTGCTGCAGGCGTAGATATTTTGAGGATCCAACCTTCTATTTCTTTGAATGCATCATTTACTTTATTTACCAATTTAGGTGTTGAAGCAAATGATTGACAAGATAAAATTGACAGAATAAAAATAATTAAAATAAAATTAAAAATAAATTTTTTCATAGAACCTCCAATTCATTAATAAAAAAATAAATAAAAAACAAATAAAAAATAAATAATTAATAAAATAAATAATTAAATAAATAATTAAATAAATAATTAATTAAACAAATAAATAATTAAATAAATAATTAAATAATAAATATATTATTTAAAATATGGAAACATTTTTAATTTTTGTGGAGTTAAAATTTTTTCTCCATCAGATAAAAAAGAAAGGCAAGAAAATATTTCTAAATTTTGAGTAAAAAAATTAGTATCAAAAATAAAATCATTTTGAGTATATGTATTATAACTTTCTGTAATATTTGAATTTTTAGAATTTAAAGAATTTGTAATATAACTAAAATAAGTTTCTCTAGCATTTTCAGATATTGTTGAAGAAGTTTTTGGTTTATCTTCTTTTCCTAGTTGTTTTTGGGCTTCTTCAATTGTATAAATATCATCAGTTCTAAACCACAATTTATTTATTAAATTTTGAGTAATTACTTTTACTGCATTTTCATCTTTTAAAGTATTTTTTAAAGATGAATAACTCTGAGTTGAAACAATATTTATACATTTTGCCTCACGGCTAAGTGCAAAAAAATCTGCATCTGTTTTTGTAACATATTCTGCATATTCATCACAAATAAAAGCAGAAGGTTTTACATTATTATGAGATAAATTGTACATTATTTCAGATTGAAAGTCTAATTTTAAGTATGCTGAAATCAATTTTGAGAGATTTTTATATTCTGCTATATTCATATTTAATACTACAATTTTTCCATATTTGATCATAGTTGAAAATCCTTTAAAATTTAATTCTTCAATAGGTGCACAAAATGTTTTAGATATATTATAATCTGAAACAAAAATATTCGTAATACGCGTAAGTTCTGATTTTAATATAGCCATTGTTCTTAAATCTAATGAATAAAATTCTTTTTCAAAAAAATCTAATGCAGAATTTAATTCATAAATTTGTTTATGATTAAATTTATTATTATTAAATAAATTTTTTAATATTTCTATTTTTGAATTATAATAATCATGCATAGTAATTAATTTGTGTAATTCAATAAATGTTACATATCCATTGTTATATAGTCTACAAAGTTTAATGGCTTCTGTTAAAATTTGCTCAATTTTATCTAACCAAAAGCTTTCGGAATTATTTTCTGAAAATAATAATAAAACGGTTTTTAACCTATTGGCTAATACAGCAGGCTTTAAATATGGTTTGTGAAGAGGATTGTATTTTATTTTTGAATTTAATCCAATTTCAATTAGATCATTTTTTAAATTATATTTATTTAATACTTTTTTTATATAATTAAAATAATTACCTTTTACATCCAAAATTAAAATAGGAATTTTATTATTTTTATTTAAAGAATTATATTTAATTAATTGTTCGGTAAATGGGTACATTGCAGAAGAAGTTTTTCCAGTGCCAATTGTTCCAGTTATTAAAAAATTTTGATATAATCCTAATTCAGGAATAATAATATTTTTTTGAGAATTAATTTCTTTTCCAATTAATAAATTTATTTTTTTATTGTTTTTTTGAAAATTAATGTTATTTTTTGAAATATTATTTATATTTTTTTGATAATTAAAATGTGTGGAATATTTTTCTAATTTATTTATTAATAAGTAAATTAATAGTAAGTTTATTAGAATGTATAAAAAGCAAAAACTTGTTTTTAAAAAATTCCATAAGTTAAGGTTTTGTTGACAAATATCAAATTGATTTAATCCTGAGGATATAATAATTTCAGAAGAGGTATATAGAGGAAAGAAAAGTTTTTGGATGCTTAGAAAAGAGAGCAAAGTATAGAAAAAAATATGAACAAATTTTTTAATATTTAATCACCTCGTATAAAAATTTATGAAAGTATGAAGGAAAAATAATACAGAAAAAATAATTATAAAAAAATAATTAATTATTTTTTTTATTTAAAAATTCTTTTTTTAGTTTTAATTTTGAACCTTGTAAATTATGAAAAAATATAATATCAAAAAAAGTATAAATAGAATAAATAAATATAAAAAAATTCAAAAAATAAATTATGAAAAAAAGTTTAATTAATTTAGAAATAAAAATCACCGCCTAACTAAAAAAATAATATAATATTTTTTTTAATTTGTCTATATTATTTTAAAAAAAATCAATAAAAAATATGACAAAAAATTACAAATTTTTTAATAATTTGTTTTTTATTTAATAATTATATTTTATAATATATTAATTAAAATAAATTAAATATTATATAGAAGTATAAGTAAATCTGAAATTGTTTTATAAATTCTTGATTTTTATATAAAAATGTAGTAGAATAAATAAGCTAGAAAAAGGCATAATAAAAATAATATTTATAGAAAGGGATAATGAAATGAAATTTAATAAAGATACAAAAATTGGAGAGATCTTAGAAGTGGCTCCTGAAAAAGCAGATATATTAATAGAAATTGGAATGCATTGTTTAGGTTGCCCTGCATCACAAATGGAAACATTAGAAGAAGCTTGTGAAGTACATGGAATTGATGTTGAAGAGGTTGTTAATAAGCTAAATGAGGAATAATAAAATGTGTTAGATTTAGACTAAATTTGGCGAAATTTAAAAAAAATCAAAAAAATTTAAAAAATGTATTGACAAATGAATCTGATTGTAGTATTATAATTAAGCAATGTTCAATACATTGTTTACGGGCTATTAGCTCAGGTGGTAGAGCACTTGACTTTTAATCAAGTTGTCCCGCGTTCGAGTCGCGGATAGCTCAC
>CAKPCK010000016.1 GCA_934141555.1 uncultured Clostridia bacterium
TATTTTTAATGCTCCAGATTTTTTCTTGGTTTCATTATGTTTTCCCATATTCATACCTCTTTTCTCATTAATAATTTATATTTTTTTTCACTTATGGTAATATTCTTTTTGTTATCGGTATTTTCTTCAACATCATTCCACTTAATAAACTTATTAAATATTATTATAAATATTTTTCATCTAAACCTTATTGTAGCCCAAAATAGAAATGGAATCAATACCTTTAAGTATCTTTTCTAAAAAAATTCATTTGAATCCTATTTTTCCTTTATATATTAAACACTTGAAATTATAAAAAATAATTGTATAACAATAATTGCTATTATATTTTTTGTTGAATTTTTTCAACCTTTTACATTTTTGTCTATTCTATCATGATTTTTAGTCATTGAATAATTTATCTACTTTATTAAAAAAATTATCAAATTTATTTATTTTCATAAAATTTTTTTCAATAACCTTTTGTCTAACTAAATCTATGCAAAATCCAATAAAGTATATAACAACTATACTTGCAATAGATTGAACTATTAATAAAGGAGATTTAACAAAGTAATCTGTATGTATTATATTTTTATATAATCTTTGACCAGCTATAAATGTATGAGATTGTATTAAATATATTCCGAAACATGAACTAGCCAACAAATTAACTATTTTTATTTCTCTTAATCTTATTTTCTTAAAAATATAAAATATTAATATTGATATAGTAAATATAAAAATTGAATTCGACCTTGTATACCAAAATAATACATTTCCTAACTTATTATATTTA
The DNA here is from genome assembly GCA_934141555.1 of uncultured Clostridia bacterium. Classification (GTDB taxonomy): domain Bacteria; phylum Bacillota; class Clostridia; order TANB77; family CAG-508; genus CAG-269. Next base: position 779 of record CAKPCK010000016.1, read on the forward strand.
TAATCTATTATTTCAGAAAATGTTAAAAATATTATAAATATAGCAAATAGCAACAATGTATATCTAATTGTTGTTTTGCAACTAATATTTTCTATTTTTTCTATTCCATATATCCTAATATATCCTCCTATTAAATATAACAATATATAGAAAATTATGTTTGAAAGCGGTAATGATTCATTCATTGAATATGTTATTGAACTATACATTATACTGTATAACCCTACACATAAAATAAATAGAATAATTAACAACTTTTGGTATTGCTCTCTATTAACTTTATTTACATATTTATTTATGAATGGCATCAATATATATAATACAATATATATAGTAATAAACCAGTATTTATTAAATGAAATAGGAAAAATAAATTTAACTATCTCTTTAAAATTTAATTGTACTACTCCACTAATAGAAAACACCAAAGTAATTCCAACTGAGTAAAATACAACTTCTAACCATAATTTAATTAGTTTTTTTATTGAAAATTTCTTTTGTATAGAAAAATACCCTGTTATTAATATAAATATATTCACTCCTATTTTACCTAAAGAGAATAATATTATACCTATATATTTATTTATATTGCTTATATCAAGATTATATAAAGAATTATATAGTGCATAATGATGAAACAATATAAACAACATTGCTATTATTCTTAACATTTCTATATTTGAATCTCTATTTTTTTTCATGTTCTATTCCTTTATTTTCTTTATACTTTTTTATAAATCTTTTAACCAGTTTTTCCATTTTTTTTAACACATATGATATAAATATTGGTATTAAAATTCCTGCTACTAAATATATTATATACCATTGTCTTAAATTTTTTGGAAGATAACAATACCATATATCTGTTTTATACCTTTTCCAATTAAAATTATTAAAAAACGGAATAAATTTACTACATATTGCATATATTGTATTTACAAAGAAAAAACCTAAAAATTGATGTACCATTATCGAAAAAGTATTCTCTGATATTATATTAACTATTTTGCTACTACGAACTATTGGCTCTAAAATTTGAGCAATTCTTAACCAAAATGCAATTCCTAAAGTTCCAACTATAAAGGGCATAATTACGTTTCCATCAAAATCATTACACCATGATGGAGTATATGTAACTGTTTTCCCATTAATTGTAATAATCAATAGTTGTATTAAAAATACAATAGCAAAATATATTGTATTATTCAATTTATCAAATTTGTCAAGTTTTTTATTATACAGAATTCCTAAACTAAAAAATGGTATAAAATATAAAATTCTATCTAAAAATAACCAAAAACCTTTATTATAACCTTTAGATGCAAAATATATCCCAAACATTCCAAATAATAACGAAAATACAAATAAAACATACTCGTTTACATTTTTTATTTTTAGTTTTAAAATTTTTCTAATCAATACATTTAATACTTCTATCACAAATAATGGAACTACATACCATAATCCCATAGTAAAAACAAATTGATGTCCATTTACAATTGGTGCTACAAAAATATTATATATATTTAATTGTTTTCCTATTGAAAAACCTTTTAACTTTATTAGGGTTGTAAAAATAGCATAAACAAAATTCCAAATATACATTGGAATAATTAATTTTTTAACTTTTTTCCATATATATTTCTTTATATTTTCTTCTGAACTTTCTTTGTAAAAATATCCTGATGCAAACATAAATAATGCTAGGTGGAATGCATATGGAGGAAACCATTCATAAAATATCGATATTCCTCCATTTTTACAATGTCCAGCTACTATAAAAATAATTCCTATTGTGTATATAAAAACTTAAAGACATAGTTTATTTTTTGTTCTTTGTCTTTTTCTTCCATTTATTTCCTTTCATCAACATTCATTAAATCATCATATTTTATAAATATCTTTTCAAATATTTTAATTTTTAATACATGTTTTTCTAAAAACATTCTTATTTTTTCTATAATTCCTGCTATCGTAAAAAATATAACAATACAACATAATATAATTATATATTCATTACCATACTGCATTACTATTGACTTAATAAATTTCCACATAGGAGCTCTTATTAATTCATGTTCATGTATTAAATAAACAGCAAAACTATTTCTAGCTATTAAATTTATTACTTTGTTATTTTTTATTTTTATATTTTTAAAAACATAAAAAATTGTAACTGCTAAAAGCAATAAAAATATAGAATTCATTCTAGTATAATAATTTATAATATTTTTTAGTTTATGGAATTTAATATATATAAAGTGAGATATGAATAATATCCCCAAAAACACAATTAGTAATATAATTGTAAAAATAATATTTTTTCTTTTATTCTCTAAAAATTTTATTCCATATATTTTAATGTATCCTGCTAATAAATATAAAAATACAAACCATACCAAACTTTCAAATGTTCCTGTGCCTGTTTGGAATGAATTAGACTTATATATAATAGAATAAGTTATTGAAAACATCATTGATAATAATATTAGTACAACTTTGTAAGTTTTTTTATCTATCCCATGAGCAAATTTATTTAAAAATGGAAATATCAAATATAAGTACATATATGTAGATGCAAACCAATATTTTTTGTATGATATCGGAAAAAAATATTTAAAATTTTCCTTAGTAGTAACATTCACTATATTTAACATTTTTAATATTATCATTATACTTACAGAATAAAAAAATATTTGCATCCAAAGCTTAATAAGTTTTTTTGTATTAAATCGAGAATTGATTAAGAAATACCCACTTATAATAACGAATATATTTACTCCCAATTTTCCAAATGAATATAATACAATCTCTATATATGAATTTAATGATAAATTTCCACTATTAGTAAATCCTGCATACATTTCATAATGATGTACAACTATCATTATCATTGATATGATTCTTAATAATTCTATATTAGAATCTCTAGTCTTCTTTATATTATTCATGTACTTTTCTCCTATTTATTATTTTACTTATTATTTCTTTTATTAAATTTATATAATATTTAAATTCTTCTGATTTATGGAAAAATAATAATACTACAATACTAAATATACCTACACATATCATTCCTTTTAGAATAAATGTCAATAAAGAAATTCCATTAATAAATCCACATACAAATTTCATAACAATAAATGAACATACTGTAACTAATGTATATATTGCAAATTTATAAAAATATTTTTCTATTTTTGATTTTAACCCATGTTTGTATAACACATATGGTTCTATCCAAAGTGATGTTGTAATTGTACTAATAATTGTTCCTAAAAATACTCCTAAAACTCCGATCTTTTTAGCTAATACTATTGATACAACCAAATTAATTATACATTCAAATATTGGCTTATATCTATCATACCAAAATATTCCGTAAAGCATCCCTAAAAGTTATACAGCTTTTCCTCATTCCTCTTAAATAAAATGATATTATAATCACATATGTAATCCATATATCAAAAAGATATTTTTCTCCAACCCATATAGTAATAAAATCATTCATTACAACAGCCATAGTTGAAGCTAACATTCCAAATACAAAAAAATTAAGAAAAAATACTCTATTAAATACTTCATTCAATTTTAATGTATCCTTTGTAGTTCCTAGGTTTCCAATGCTAGCAACAATAGCATCAAATATTTGATTTGTTATAATTACTAATGCATTTGTTACCATATAATAATTTGAATAAAGTCCAACTGCTATTAGTCCTACATATTTAGAAATTATAATATTATCTGTTGAATTTACTATTACACTTCCCAATTTATGAAATAGCATTGCAGATACATTATTTTTTATTTTTTTCTTTTCTGCCACATCAAGTTTTTCAACGTCTTTTTCCTTTAAATATGGATACATTCTATCTGCAATTATTGAATTACATATATTCTCAAGTAACGTAAAAATTATTTGACAAATTAAAAACAAAATATAATTTTTACTAAATACTAATATTATAATTTGAATTACATTCATCATAAAATATGATAAATATTTTATGATAGTTGTTATAAATTTCTTTTGATTACATATAATCAAAGACTTTTTGTAAGCATAAAAATATGAAATTGCTGTATTAAGAACAAATAACATAAATATTATATTTAAGTTATTAATATTAGGAACCTCATCCATTAGCATTCTATAGAAAGGTACCATACATAGTCCCAAACCAATTACAACTATCCCAATAATTCTATATGCTTTTTTATATAAATCCATAAGACTTTTAATTTTCTCATTATTTTCATCTGCTATAGGTCTATATAAACTAAATGTCATAGCAGAACCAACCCCAAGTTCTGCTAATGATAATATAGTTAATATATTAGTAAATAATCCATCAATTCCTAAATACTCTGCTCCTAAATATTTAATAAAAAATATTCTACTCACAAAGCTTATAATTACTCCAAAACCTTGTCCTATAATTGCTGTAATTAAATTTATTATACTATTTTTCGTTCGCATTTTTTTTCCTCTCATTTTTTAGTAAATTCATCAATTTAATTTTATATTGAGGCAGATCTTTAAATTCAAATTTTGTTAATATCCAATATAAAACAAGTATAAAGAACATATTGATAAATATATTTATATGTACAAATGTCGTAAAAAATAACTCATCTCTCACTTGATCTATTAACATATATGAATACATTCCATAAAAAATTAACCAAATACCATTTTCTTTATTTTTGGCATATAGATATATAATTGAAAACACTGCTCCAAATAAAAATTGGCAAACAATAACACCAACTATTCCAAAATCTTGAAGATATCTTCTAAATGCCGTATATACATTAGAATAATTTGACCCTGGAAACTTTGTCCATTCTCTAGAAACTGGTGTAACTTCATCTACTATTCCTAATTTATTTAAAAGCGAATTAATTCCTCTTAAAGATTCAGAACCAAATTGTTTACTTTTTGCTGGCGGATTATTTAAATAACTCTCAAATGAAGGAATTGAAGTTCCTAAATAAAATGTCATATAAGGTATAAAGTCCTTATCTTGTTTCCTTCCTAATAATGGTAATGTTGCATAAAACAGTGGTAATATTATAACAAGTAATACTGTTCCTATAATAAGTACTTTTTTTAATAATATTTTTAATGAGTCTTTTTTACTTAATAATATAAATCCCATTATAAACGTTGCTATTACATATTTTAATATCTGCGTTCTGCTTCCCGTCATTAATGCTAAAACACAACATAAAATTACAGGAATAATATATACTATATTATTTTTTATCTTATCTTTGTTTATTATGTTTTTTAAGAATATATATATATATATCATCCCTAAAACCGTACATAATTTATTAAGTTGTGAAACAATTATGTTAATTTTTAATCCTTTATTTACCAGCTCAGTGCTAAACAATTGTGATTTATCTCTATAGAATGAAAACATTTCTAATATATTATTGCCATCAAATCCCGTTGCAACAACGATTCTTCTAATTTCAACAAACATCAATATTATTTCGATAATAATTAAAATAATAGATGATATAATTTTCCATTTTTCTACTTTTAGTATTTTGTCTTCTTTGATTTTATCTGTCTTTTTTGCTTTTTTGTTATATATTTTTCTTACTATAAATTCTGCACAAATAAAAGCTAATAATCCAATCATCATTATCCCGATTACTTTCCATGATATTACAATATTATTCCATGAAAGTTTTCCAATTATTGCACAAATATCACATAACATATAGGCAACACATGAAATAAAAGATGGTGACAATACATCTTTTTGATTAACAAAAAACGATATAATCGCTAATATAATTAATACGCCTAATAATACTACATACATATATATTTCCTCCTATAATTCGAAGCTTGACTTTTCTGGCAAAATTTTTTCAAAAGCTTCTATTAATTGCTGTTTTTTGGTTTCGAAATCCGTATTTAACACCATATCATTTACACAAATCATTTTCATTTTTTGTTTTCTAATTATATCATAGATTTTTTTATTAAAACTATCATCATCACAAATTGCATATGTTTTTCCTATGCTAGATTTTCTTGGATGAAAATTTCCACTGGCTATCTGCCAGTCTTCAAATATCCATTGGTTTACATCCAATATATATCTAAATTTATGACTAGATGTTTCTTCTAATACACCTTTTTCTTTTTTCCAAACAGTTTCAAATGTAGACTTTAAAAATGCATTAGGCAAATGTGAATTTAATATTCCAGGAAAATCATTCCATGGAAGCAAACATATCGTTCTTACTAATTGCTTCCCATATTTAAAATTGAACCATTTAAAAAAGTTCTTTTTTAATACTTCATTTTTTTTAAAATAATCATTAATTATATCCATATTAGCTGATTCTGCATGATTATTATTCTTTCGGTGTGATATGTTTGCATTTAATATTGCTGAATCACAAGGCTTTCCTTTATAAAAGAAATCTTTTTTTTCAACTTTGTTTATAAGAAACATATCATCATTAAAATATACAAATTGTTCTGATAATCCCTTTATTCTATGTAAATTAATTTCTATAGCATTTGAATTAAATGTTGGCAAATATTGTTTTGGGATGTAATCGGAGTGATTAACAAGATTTAATTTTGGGTTTTCAACATTTAACCATTTTGGTCTTTGACCACATGTTACAAAATGTATTTTGTTAACCCATGGTGCAAATTTTTCGACTCCCCTAAACCAATACTTCAAATTTTCCCAATCTCTAAATCTTATTTCACGTGAGTCATTATTAACATTAGTACTTTTATCATATAAATTTTTTTCTTTTTGCCATTCGACATCATTACCATCAACCCATATTATGACAAAATCAATTTTTTCATTTTCCATTATCTTCTCCCTGTAATTTTTTCATATATTTTCCATATTATTTTATAAAATTTCAACCCAAATTTTGTTGATATCAATGCTAATTTATCTCTTGTAGGAACTTTTTTATCTATTAAAACTTTTTTTGAATTTTCTTCTATATAAGAATATAAATATTCCTCTACTTCATCATTTTTTTCATTAGACTTTATCAATTGAGTCAATGTGCTCAAATAAGCATACATCAATCTTCTATTAGTAGCTTTTTCTAAATCTGGATATCTTTTTTTTACATATGTACACATTTCTTGTGTTGACTTTATTAAGTCTAGTTTTTTATTCGAAAACTTTACATTTGTTATAGAGGAATTCCTAATCATATAATTATAAGTTGCTTTAGATATAATTGTAACTTTATCACACTTATCTATAAGCTTATATGTAGTTGCTGAATCTTCAAACAGTCTTCCTTTAGGATACCTTACATCATTCCAAAGTTCAATTTTATATAATTTTGCCCAAGCAGATAAATCAATACCATCATCATATAAGATTCTTTCTAGCACTTCCTTTGAGCTTAATATAGATTTTTCTCCAGTTGCTTTTTCTATAACTGTTCCATTTTCATAAATTACTTTATGAGAACTAATTGCAAGATCTGTCATATCAGCTTTTAATGCATTATATAAAACTTCAATATAGTCTTTAGTAACATAATCATCAGAATCTATAAATGTAATATATTTGCCACTTGCTATATCAATTCCCGAATTTCTTGCATCTGAAAGTCCACCATTTAATTTATGTATAACTTTTATTCTACTATCATTTATTGCATATTCATCACATATTTCAGCACAGTTATCTTGTGAACCATCATCCACCAATATTATTTCTAAATTTTCATATGTTTGTTTTATAACACTATCAATGCATCTTCTTAAATATTTTTCAACATTATAAATTGGTATAACAACACTTATTAACTCCTTCATTTTCACTCCCAAATTTTATTTTATAATATCCTTTTCTTATTTTGCTCCATCCTTTTTTATTACTGCTATTATTGTTTTAAAGAAAATCTTTAGATCTGTCTTAAATGATATATTATCAACATACCATAACTCCATTTCCATACGTTCTTCATATGTTGTATTACTTCTACCACTCGCAGCCCAATTTCCTGTAAGCCCTGGTGTAACACTTAAAAATTTTCCTGCATTTTCCCCATATTTTTCAAGTTCACTTTTTACAACTGGCCTTGGACCAATTAATGCTAAATCTCCTTGAATAATATTTAATAATTGTGGTAATTCATCTAAACTTGTCTTTCTTAAAAATTTTCCTACTTTTGTTATTCTTGGATCATTTTCTAGTTTGAAATTTTCTTTATATTCTTTCATTTGTTCTGGAGTAAATTGTTTTATTAATTCTTCTGCATTTGTAACCATTGTTCTAAATTTATATATCTTTATAATCTTTCCATTCTTTCCTATTCTTGTATGTTTAAAAAATACTGGACCTTGTGAATCAATCTTTACTGCTATCGCTATTATTAAATATATTGGAGATAATAGTATTAGTGCTATTGTTGATAGTATACAATCAATTATTCTTTTTACCTTTATATATCTCTGTGCTTTTATAACATAATCTGTATTTGGAACAGATTTTATTTTAGGTGCATTATTAATTACATTTTCATTAGCATATTCTATGTTCACCTTAAAATTCCCCCTATAAAAATATTTTTATTATCGCTTTCGCGTCTTTTTCATTTTATCATTACAATTAATTTTTTTCAACCCTTTTCGACAAATTATATAATGTATTTATTTTACATTTTTAGTTCAACCAGTTGAATTTATCATTTAAATATATTATAATAATTATGTACATGGGGATGTAATGGTTTCGACATTATATCTGAAGCATGAATAGCGAGTAGTGGATTCTCGTTTGCCACTATAAAAACGAGAAATTAAATATAAACGCTGATAATACAGAATTAGCATACGCTGCTTAGTTGCAACGTCGCCACTAGAAATATCCCCACATATTTTTAGTTGGTGTCATTTAGTGGGATACAAAACTATTTTTTTCTATGGAAATAGTGGGTATTTAATAGATATATTTAATAATTGCTTGTTTGTTTGTGATTATTAAATGAATATTAAAAATAAACTGCACTCGGAGAAGTTTGTGTGAATCTTATAGTGGACAGGGGTTCGACTCCCCTCATCTCCACCAATTATTTTATATTTAAACAAAAAGAAACCTAATAAAGTTTATTAGGTTTCTTTTCATATTAAATTACAAAATTTACTATAGTTCATTAATTTACTTGCATTTTCTCTAAAACCATTATATAATACTAACTAGGTGAACTAAGTTTTCACTAATTAGTAAGAGGATTTCCTCTGACTTTTTAGTTTTACATATATAATCATTTTACTTCAACAAAAGTTATAAGGAGGAAAATTATGTTTGAAGCTTTTGGTCCCATGTTTACATTCTTAACCGTATTCTCAGCAATTGTCTTTGGAATTACCCTTTTATGTCAAAGATTCTATCCAAAGTCAAACTGGAAAGCTGCTCGGCTACTTTCAAATGCTTTTTTGATTTTTAGCACAATAGTTTTCCTGGCGACTGACTATTTTTCTAACCAACCTGTTAAATCTATTACTTTAGATCTTCTTCTTTTGATAGGTGGAATTATTATTTTTATATGTAGCTATTGGGCATAACAAGCTATGAGGAAATCAATAAAAAACAAAGCAATGTAATCACACACTTTGTTCTTGTATAATTTGAAAAAGAAAAGATGAAGTTGATAAATATCAGCTTCATCTTTCATTTTTAATATATTGTTCCATTATTTTTACTATATTCATTAAAAGCTTCTATACATTCATCTCTATCCATTTGTTTCAAATTTATTAAATCTTTATTTTTACCTTCAAGATATTTATAAATTATATCATCTCTAAAACCAATATTTCCAGCATCTTCTTTCGTACATCCATAATATACTTCTTTTATATTTGCCCAAATAATTGCAGATAAGCACATTGGACATGGTTCACATGATGTATATAAAATATAATTTGATAAATCATATGTCTTTAATTTTTTACAAGCTTCTCTTATAGTCGTTACTTCAGCATGTGCTGTTGGATCTAAATCACATAAAACTCTATTATTTCCTTCTGCTATTATATTTCCTTCTTTGTCCACTATCACTGCACCAAATGGTCCACCTTCGTGATTTCTACATCCATTTATTGACCTTTCTTTTGCTATTTTCATAAATTTGTTCATAATTAATTTCACTCCTTCATTTTAGATTATTCTTGCTAAATTTGATTTTTTAACTATCTGAAAAAATCTCAAAATTAGCAACAATTAATATAAAGAAAAATACTAGATATAAAGTAAACCTTGTAAGTTTCTTCTACATCTAGTATATTCTTTTATATAAGATTAGTCAATTCTTAAAATTCCACCAATCACTTTTTTTGTAATTCCACTTGAAAATGTTTTTGCTCCACCTGATAGAACAACAACATCACCTTTTTCAAGTATTTCTTTGTTCTTTAATTTTTCAATTCCTTTATCAATTGTTTCTTCGATTGTAGCACCTGCTTCTACATAGATTGGTGTTACATTCCAAGCTAATGCTAATTGATGGAATGTTCTCTTATTATCTGTTATTGCTAAGATTGGGCATCCTGCTCCTAATCCTGCTAATTTTCTTACAGAATCACCTGTGTGTGTATATGTCACAATAGCGTCTGCATTCATATTTTTAGCTGTAACACATGCTGAATATGCAATTTTTGTTACATCATTTGATAAGTCAAGATCTTCATTGTTTGAGAATCTCTTCCAGTAATGTATTTCTGGTTCAACTCTGTTAGCAATTTTAACCATTGTTTTAACACATTCAACTGGGTAATCACCTTGAGCACATTCTCCTGAAAGCATTATAGCACTTGTTCTATCATAAATAGCATTTGCTACGTCACTTGCTTCAGCTCTTGTTGGTAATGGTTGATGTGTCATTGATTCTAACATTTGAGTAGCTGTTATTGCTGGTTTGCATAATTTATTAGATGTTCTTATTATTCTCTTTTGAACAACTGGTGGTTCTGTAAAGTCTGTTTCTGTAGCCATATCACCACGAGCTATCATTTGAGCATCTGCTTCTTCAAGAATAGCATCTAAGTTTGATAAACCTTCAACATTTTCGATTTTTGTTATTATTTGGATATCTTTTCCACCATTTTCGTCTAATACTTTTCTAACATTTCTTATATCTTCTAAGTTTCTTGCAAATGAAATTGCAACAAAATCATAATCATGTTCACAAGCTGCTTTTAAGTCTGCGATATCTTTTTCAGCTAGACCTGGTAATCTAATTACTGTTCCAGGTAAATTCATAGTTTTTCTGCTTCCTAATCCATTTCCATGAACAACTGTTGTAACTATGTCTTTTCCAACAACTTCGTCAACTTTTAATTCTATTGCACCATCATCAATTAAAATCTTTGTTCCTGGTTTTACATCTTTATATAATTCTTTGTATGTTACAGAAACTTTTTCTTCATCACCAGTAATGTCTTCATTAACTAATGTGAATTTTTGTCCATCTTTTAATTGAATTTTTGTATTTTTACCAGTATATAACATACCTGTTCTTATTTCAGGTCCTTTCATATCTAGTAATAAAGCAATTGGTAAATCTAATTTTTCTCTTAATTCAGCAATTTTTAGAGATTTTTCAGATTGTTCATCCCAACTACCATGAGAATAATTTATTCTGCATACGTTTAATCCAGCATCAAATAATTCTTCTAATTTATTTTCACTTGCAGGTCCTATTGTTCCTACTATTTTAGTTTTTCTTAAACTTTTCACTTTAATATCCTCCTTTAATTAGTATGTCGTAAAGTATAAATTTTAATTCATTTTTTCTACACGACAAAAACACCTAAATGGTGTTCTGCCTATTTACTAATTCTCTTCTTTTTTTGCAACTACTTCTTTTCCATCATAATATCCACAATTTGGGCATACTCTATGTGGCATTACTGGTTCATGACAATGTGGGCAAGTAGCAAATTTTGGTGCTTCTACTTTCCATGTTGATCTTTTTGAGTGTGTTCTAGCTTTTGACCATCTTCTTTTTGGTTGTGCCATCTTAATCCCTCCTAAATTTTATATCTCTTGAGACAGAATTTAATTATTCCGTCTCATTTACTTTTATTTTATTCCAAGAAACCTTTATAATGTCTCATTACTAATTGAGATTCTAATTGTTGTACTGTTTCAAGAGCAACACCTACAACGATTAGTATTGATGTTCCACCAAATGAAACATTTAAGTTTGTAAATCTCAATAACATTGGAAGTATAGCAATTACTGCCAAGAATACTCCTCCAAATAATGTTAATTTTGATATTATTGAAGATAAATAATCTGTTGTTGGTTTTCCAGCTCTTATTCCTGGAATGAATCCACCATTTTTCTTAATATTGTTTGATACTTCTGCTGGATTGAATGTAGCATAAGTATAAAAATATGTGAATCCCAATATTAATAATAAATATACTATTGCATTTGCTAATGAATATCCCCATCCAACACTTGATGATGATGTGGCAATAGAAAATTTATATACCCCTGACCAAAATCCTGTTAATGTTGATACATCTTTTACAAATATAGATATTATCATTGCTGGAAATGTCATAAATGATGAAGCGAAAATTACTGGCATTACACCTGCCATAGCAAGTTTCAAAGGAATATGTGTTCCTTGAGCTCCTACCATTTTTCTTCCAACTACTTTCTTTGAATATTGCACTGGAACTCTTCTTTCAGCATCTTGTACAAATACAACTCCTGCAACTAACAATAATGCTCCAATTATAATTCCTAATGCTGTAATTAATCCTGTAGTACTAAATCCTGTGCTTGTAAATATCATTTTCCAAATAGTTGTTATTCCAGATGGAAGACCTGAAATAATCCCTATAAAGATTATTATTGATATTCCGTTTCCAATACCTTTACTTGTGATTTGCTCTCCTAACCACATTAGTAAAGATGTTCCTGCAACTAATGATGATACAACTAGTATTCCAGTTAACCATCCTGCATTTATAAATACTCCAGAAGATCTGTATCCTAAATAGATTCCAATTGCTTCAATTAATGCTAAAAGAATTGTTATTATTTTAGTTAATCTATTCATTACTTTTCTTCCTTCTTCTCCACCTTCTTTAGCCATTCTTTCTAATGAAGGTATTACCATTGCCAATAATTGAACAACGATTGATGAAGTTATGTAAGGACTTATTGACATAGCAAAAATTGAAAATCTAGAAAATGCTCCTCCTGAAATTATATCTATAAATCCTGCAAAACCATTATTTGAAGTCATAGCTTCATTTAATACTATAGTATTAACTCCTGGTACAGTTATATAACATCCTAGTCTAAATAATATTATTAATACTAAAGTGTACCATAATCTTTTTCTTACATCTGGTGTTTTTAAAGCGTTTTTTATCGTTTTAAACAACTAAATCACCTCTGTCTTTCCGCCTAGGGCTTCTATTGTTTCTTTTGCTTTAGCAGTAAATCTTACAGCTTTTACATTAAGCTTTTTGTCTAATTTACCTGTAGCTAAAACTACTATACCATCATTTATTTTTCCTATTATTCCTTCTTCTAATAAGCTTTCTGCTGTTACATCTGTAGCTTTTGATTTATTTAACATTGTTAATGTTACTTCTGTGTAGTTGTTAGCATGAATGTTTGTGAATCCTCTTTTTGGTAAACGTCTATATAATGGTGTTTGTCCACCTTCAAATCCACGTCTTACTCCTCCACCACTTCTTGCTTTTTGTCCTTTATGTCCTTTTCCTGATGTTTTTCCAGTTCCAGAACCAATTCCACGTCCAACTCTCTTTCTTGCAACTTTTTCAGCAGCTGGTCTTAATTCTCCTAGCTTCATTTTTTGCACCTCCCTGTTTTTAACTTTAGTGTTGATTTATAGTCAAACCTGTTAGTTTGATTTTAACAAGTTTGCTATACCAACAATTATAAAATATCTTCTACTTTTTTATTTCTCTTTTTAGCAACTTGTTCAATAGTTCTCATGTTTTTTAAACCTTCAAGTGTTGCATATACAACGTTTCTTGGATTGTTTGTTCCAAGAACTTTTGTACGAACATCTTTGTATCCTGCAAGTTCAAGTACTGGTCTTACACTTCCTCCAGTAATAAGTCCTGTACCAACAGCAGCTGGTTTTAAGATAACTTTGGCACTACCAAATTCTCCAACGAATTCATGAGGTATTGTTGTTCCAACGATAGGAACTTCTATTAAATTCTTCTTTGCTTCTTGAATAGCTTTTTTAATAGCATCTGGTACTTCAGCAGCTTTACCATTTCCAATTCCTACATGTCCTGCTCCATCTCCTACAATAACAACAGCACTAAATCTGAATGTTCTACCACCTTTTACAACTTTTGCTACTCTGTTTATAGCTACTACTTTTTCTTTTAACTCTGGCATTTTGTTTTCTTCCATAGGTTTTGTTTTTCCCTCCTTTTTAGTTTAGGTTAATGTATCTTTAAACCTTTATATATATTATAGAATTAGAACTCAAGTCCACCTTCTCTTGCAGCTTCTGCTAATGATTTTACAACACCATGGTAAATGTATCCACTACGATCAAATACAACTGTTGTTATTTTCTTATCAGCTGCTCTTTTAGCAATTAAAGTTCCAACTTCTTTAGCTGCTTCTACATTTGATTTTTTTGTTTTTACTTCTTTATCTAATGTTGAAGCAGAAACTATTGTATTTCCAGCAACATCATCAATGATTTGTGCATATATATTTGTATTACTTCTAAATACGCATAATCTTGGTCTTTCTGCTGTTCCAGAAATTTTATTTCTTACTCTTGCATGTCTTCTTGCTCTTTCTAATTGTCTATTTGTTTTACTAACCATTTTCTAACTCCTTTCCTTATATCTTCAAGGAATATAACTTTTTATTTATTATTTACCTGTTTTTCCTTCTTTACGTCTAATAACTTCTTCAGCATATTTGATACCTTTTCCTCTATATACTTCTGGTGGTCTCTTTGTTCTGATATCAGCTGCTGTTTGACCAACTAATTCTTTATCAATTCCTTTTACTATGATAGTATTTGGATTTGGAACATCAAAAGATATTCCTTCTGGTGCTTTGAATATTACTGGATGAGAATATCCTAATGTTAAGTTTAAGTCTGCACCTTGTTTTGCAGCTCTATAACCAACACCATTTATTTGTAATTCTCTTGTAAACTCATGTTCAACACCATGAATCATATTATTAATTAAAGTTCTTGTTAATCCATGTAAACTTCTATTTAAAGCTTCGTCATTTGGTCTTGTAACTTTAACTTCATTATTTTCAACTGTTACAGAAATATTTTTATGTATTTCTCTTTCTAATGTACCTTTTGGTCCTTTTACTGTTACTTTATGATCATTAACAGTTACTTCAACACCAGCTGGTACTGTAATAGCCTTTTTACCTATTCTTGACATTTTTATTTTCCTCCTTTTTTGTAGGGCGTTCGCCTAACGTTAATTAGTTTATACTTTTTCGCATTTAGGTTAATTTTTCCCTTTGATAATAATTATTTATTACCAAACATAAGCTAAAACTTCTCCACCCATTCCTGCTTCTCTAGCTTCTTTATCTGTTTTTAATCCTTTTGATGTAGAAATTATTGCTATACCTAAACCATTAAGTACTTTTGGTAATTCTTCTTTACCAGCATATACTCTTAATCCTGGTTTACTTATTCTCTTAATTCCATCGATTACTCTTGTACCTTTTTCATCATATTTTAAAGTTATTCTTATGATTCCTTGGTTTTCATTACTAATAACTTCAAATGATTTGATATAACCTTCTCTAAATAAGATTTCAGCTATTGCTGTCTTCATTTTAGATGCTGGTACATCAACTGTTTTATGTTTAGCACTGTTAGCATTTCTTATTCTTGTTAACATATCTGCTATTGGATCTGTAGTATTCAATTTACTTTCCTCCTTTTTTCTATTATTTTATATGTGTTGTAAATGTTTATCATTCACATACTGATGACCGTAATTAGCTTAAGCCTAAACAGCCTCAGCATTCTACCAACTTGCTTTTTTTACACCTGGAATTTCACCCTTGTGTGCTAATTCTCTGAAACATACACGGCAAATTCCATATTTTCTTATATAAGCATGTGGTCTTCCACAAATTTTGCATCTGTTATATTCTCTTGTTGCATATTTTTGTGGTCTAGCTTGTTTTACTTTCAATGATTTTTTAGCCATTGTTATTTACTCCTCCTTAAAATTATGCTTTAAAAGGCATTCCTAATAATGTTAGTAATTCTTTTGCCTCTTCGTCTGTTTCAGCAGTTGTTACAAATATGATATCCATTCCTCTTAATCTATCAATTTTATCATATTCG
The DNA here is from genome assembly GCA_934141555.1 of uncultured Clostridia bacterium. Lineage (GTDB taxonomy): Bacteria > Bacillota > Clostridia > TANB77 > CAG-508 > CAG-269. Next base: position 17,166 of record CAKPCK010000016.1, read on the forward strand.
ATTTCTGGGAATATTAATTGTTCTTTAATACCCATAGAGTAGTTTCCTCTTCCATCAAAAGAATCAGCAGAAACACCTCTAAAATCTCTTACTCTTGGAAGTGCTACATTGAATAATTTGTAAACAAAATCATACATTTTGTCTGATCTTAATGTTACTTTGCATCCAACGTTTGCTCCTTCTCTTAACTTAAATGCAGCAATTGATTTTTTTGCTTTTGTTATCATAGGTCTTTGACCTGTGATTTGTGTTAAATCGTTCATTGCATTTTCTAATGATTTAGGATTTTCTTTTGTGTCACCTAAACCTATATTTATAACTACTTTGTCAAGCTTTGGAACTTGCATTATAGATTTGTATTGAAATTTTTTCATTAAAGCTGGTACAACTTCTTTTTCATATTGTTCTCTAAGTTTTTCCATTTTATTTGTTTCCTCCTTTCACTATTTGATTATAGCTCCACATTTTTTACAAATACGAACTTTTTTTCCATCTTCTACTTTATATTCAATTCTTGTAGCTTTTCCGCATTTTGGACATACTACATTAACTTTTGAACTATTGATAGCACATTCAACTGGGATTATTCCACCCTCTTCACCTTGTTTTCTAGGTTTGATGTGTTTTTTTCTTACATTTACACCTTTTACAACTACTTTTGAGTCTTTAGGCATAACTTCTAATACTTCTCCTTTTTTATCTTTATCATTTCCAGATAAAACTAGGACTGTATCTCCTTTTTTTATTCTCATTGAGTTTAACCTCCTTCTTCAATAATAATTATAGAACCTCAGGTGCTAATGATAATATTTTCATATAATCCTTTTCTCTTAATTCTCTTGCAACTGGGCCAAATATACGTGTTCCTCTTGGTGTTTTGTCATCTTTTATTAATACTGCTGCATTTTCATCAAATTTAACATAAGAACCATCTGGTCTTCTTAAACCTTTTTTGCTTCTTACTATAACAGCTTTTACTACATCACCTTTTTTAACAACGCCACCTGGTGTTGCTGTTTTAACAGAGGCAACTATAACATCACCGATGTTAGCTGTTTTCATATATGATCCACCCATACATCTGATACACATTAATTCTTTTGCACCTGTATTGTCAGCAACTTTTAATATTGTTTGTTGTTGTATCATGACTTATTTTCCTCCTTTTTCAAGAATCTCAACTACTCTCCATCTCTTATCTTTAGAAAGTGGTCTTGTTTCCATTACTTTTACTTTATCTCCTATTTCACAGCTATTGTTTTCGTCATGAGCTTTTAATTTATATGTTCTTTTAACTGTTTTTCCATACATTTTATGGCTTACACTTGTTTCAACTGAAACAACTACTGTTTTATCCATTTTGTCAGATGTTACAGTACCAACCATAACTTTACGAAGATTTCTTTCCATAGATTAATCCTCCTTTTTACTTGCTATTTTTCTTTCTGTTAATACAGTATTTATTTTAGCTATATCTTTTTTAACCTCTTTGATTTTCATTGGGTTATCTAATCCGTTTGTAGCTAAACTAAATTTTAATTTGAATAATTCTGTTTTTAGTTCACCTAATTCTTTTTCTAATTCTGGTGAAGACATTTCTCTAATCTTATTTATCTTCATCACTATCACCCACCTTGTTCTCAGTTTCTTTTGCTACGAACTTACATTTGATTGGTAATTTGTTCATAGCTAATCTCAAGGCTTCTCTAGCTGTTTCTTCAGGAATTCCTGCCATTTCAAACATAACTCTTCCTGGTTTTACAGCAGCTACCCAATATTCAACATTACCTTTACCTTTACCACCACGAGTTCCAGCTGGTTTTTGTGTTATTGGTTTGTCTGGAAATATTTTAATCCAAACTTTTCCACCTCTTTTTGTATAACGTGTCATAGCAATACGAGCTGCTTCAATTTGGTTTCCCTTAATTAATCCAGCTTCAACTGCTTGTAATCCGTATTCTCCGTCTGTAACTTTATTTCCTCTTGTTGCTTTTCCTCTATTTCTACCTTTTTGCATTTTTCTAAATTTAGATTTTTTTGGCATTAATGGCATTATTTGTCTCCTCCTTCCACTTTTTTAGTTGGAAGAACTTCACCTTTATAAATCCATACTTTAACACCGATTTTTCCATATGTTGTATCTGCTTCAGCAAATCCATAGTCAATATCAGCTCTTAAAGTTTGTAGAGGAACTGTTCCCTCTTTATAGAATTCAGTTCTTGCCATATCAGCTCCACCTAATCTTCCAGATACAGCTGTTTTGATACCTAAAGCTCCTGATTTCATAGCTTTTTGCATACATTGTTTCATGGCTTTTCTGAATGAAATTCTTCTTTCTAGTTGGCTAGCTATATCTTCTGCAACTAATTGTGCATCTGTTGATATTGCTTTTACCTCAACTATATTGATATTTACATCTTTACCGATTAATTTTGTTACATCTGCTTTTAAGCTTTCTGCTCCAGCTCCACCTTTTCCGATTATAATTCCTGGTTTAGCTGCATAAACATTAACTTTAACAAATTTTGCTGTTCTTTCAATTTCAATTTTTGAAATTCCAGCTGTATATAATTTTTTCTTTAAAAATTTACGAATTTTTTGATCTTCTACTAAGTAATCTGCAAAATTCTTAGAATCTGCATACCATTTAGCATTCCAATCTTTTATGATTCCAACTCTAACACCTGTTGGATGTACTTTTTGTCCCATTTTCTAGAATCCTCCTTTCCTATTCTGCTTCTCTAACTACGATAGTTATATGACTTGTTCTTTTTCTAATTCTAACTGCTGATCCTTTTGCAGCTGGTCTTATTCTCTTTAATGTTGGACCTTGGTTTGCAAATATTTCAGCAACATATAATTTTTCATGTTTCATTCCATGATTGTTTTCAGCATTTGCAATAGCTGATTTTAATAATTTTTCAATTACTTCTGATGATGCTTTTGGTGTAAATTTTACAATTGCTAAAGCTTCATCAACATTTTTTCCTCTTATTAAATCTGCAACTATTTTAACTTTTCTAGCTGAAATACGTGCATATTTTAAAGTTGCTTTAGCTTCTAATACTGCTGTTTCTTCCACTACAATTCCCTCCTTAATTTATATTTATTTTGTAGTTGCTTTTTCTCCTGCATGACCTTTAAATGTTCTTGTAGGAGCAAATTCACCTAATTTATGACCTATCATTTCTTCTGTTATATAAACTGGTACATGTTTTCTACCATCATGAACAGCGATTGTGTGTCCAACCATTTGTGGATATATTGTTGAAGCTCTTGACCATGTCTTGATTACTTCTTTGTTTCCACTTTCGTTCATTGCTTCAACTCTTTTTAATAATTCTGGAGCAACGAAAGGCATTTTATTTCTTGACATATGATTTTCCTCCTATTCTATTTTCTTCTCTTTACGATAAATTTGTTTGTTCTATTTTTCTTATTTCTTGTCTTATATCCTAATGCTGGTTTACCCCAAGGTGTCATTGGTCCTGAATGTCCAACTGGAGCTCTACCTTCACCACCACCATGTGGGTGATCTACTGGGTTCATTACAGATCCTCTTACAGATGGTCTGATTCCTAAATGTCTTGTCTTTCCTGCTTTACCTAATTTAACATTTTCATGATCTGCGTTTCCTACAACTCCGATTGTTGCTCTACATTTAGCTAATATTAATCTCATTTCTCCTGAAGGTAATCTTACATGTGCATATTTTCCTTCTTTAGCCATTAATTGAGCACTTTGTCCAGCAACTCTTACTAATTTTCCACCTTGACCTGGATTTAATTCGATATTGTGAATTAATGTACCAACTGGAATATTTGCTATTGGTAAACAGTTTCCTGCTTTAATATCAACATTTTCTCCTGATACTACTTTATCACCATCTGTTAATCCTTGTGGTGCTATGATGTAACTTAATGTTCCATCTTCATATTTTACTAATGCTATGTTTGCACTTCTGTTTGGATCATATTCGATTCCAACTACTGTTGCTTCCATATCATCTTTTAATCTTTTAAAATCAATTTTTCTATATTTTTGTCTGTTTCCTCCACCTTGATGTCTTACTGTTATTCTACCATATGAGTTTCTTCCTGCATTTTTTCTTTTCTTTTCTAATAAAGATTTTTCAGGAGAAGTTTTTGTTACTTCTTCATATGTAGATACAGCCATATTTCTTCTTGAAGGTGTATAGGCTTTGAAATGTTTCATTCCCATTTTTCTACTTTCCTTTCTCGGAACTTTGAAAAAACTTCGTCTTACTTTGTCAAACTCCTTCGAAATGTCCTCAACGTACCAATGTACGCCTGCGGATTTCTCAGTCGTTTTCCTAGTAATACTCGTTTTTGAAAGTTCCTCTACTAAATCTTTTTATTTGCGGATTCTTTCCTGCTCCGCTACAGATATTCTTTATTATCCGAGTTATCTCTCGATATCATTATTTCAATTAAGCTCCCATGAATTCATCGATTGAATCTTTGTATTTTTTAGAAACTTTAACTGATTTTCCACCTTTTCCAAGGTATGTTTTGTCAGATGGATTTGTGTCTATTGTAACAATAGCTTTTTTCCAATCTGGAGTTTTACCTTCTTGGTATCTAACTCTTTTTGTTTTTCCTTTAACTATCATTGTGTTAACACTTAATACTTTAACTTCAAAAAGTTTTTCAACAGCTTTTGCTATTTGAACTTTTGTAGCTTTTTTGTTAACTTCGAAAGTGTATTTTCCTAATTGTAATTCATCATTACTTTTTTCTGTTACTACTGGTCTTACTATAATTTCTTCTGGTAACATTATGCATACACCTCCTCTAATTTTTTAACTGTATCTAGTGGTAAAACTAATTTATTGCAATTTAATAAATCAAATACATTTATTGTGTTTAATTCAATTGTTTTAACACCTTCTATATTTCTACTTGAACGTAAAACATTATCATTTCTATCTGCTAAGATTATTAATGCTTTTCCTTCAACTTTTAAATCTGTTAAAGCTTTAGCCATAACTTTTGTTTTAGCTTCTTTAACTTCTAATTTATCAACAACTGTTAATTCATTATCTAATACTTTTGCACTTAATAATGATCTAATTGCTAATTGTTTTTCTTTCTTATTTATTCTATAAGAATATGAACGTGGTTTTGGTCCTAATGCAATACCACCTTTAATCCATTGTGGTGCACGTATACTACCTTGTCTTGCTCTACCTGTTCCTTTTTGTCTCCATGGTTTTCTTCCACCACCACTAACTTCTGCTCTTGTTTTAGTACTTTGTGTACCTTGTCTTTGATTAGCTAAGTAGTTTACTAATGCACTGTGAACAACATTTTCATTTGGTTCAATTCCAAATACTGCTTCACTTAATTCTACATCACTAACTTTTTTACCTTGCATGTTATATACATCTACTTTTGGCATTTCGTCTTTCCTCCTTTACTAAATTATTGTGCCTTAACGGCTGATTTTATTTTTAAGATAGCACCTTTAGCTCCTGGTACACTACCTTTTACTAATATTACATTTTTATCCATATCTACTTTAACAACATCTAAGTTTTGTATTGTTACTGTAACATGTCCCATATGTCCTGGTAATTTTTTACCTTTAAATACTCTACCTGGTGTTGATGTTGGTCCCATTGAACCTGGTCTTC
>CAKPCK010000017.1 GCA_934141555.1 uncultured Clostridia bacterium
GTCTTTAGACGTAGCTAGTAGAGAAGCCCTATGGGCGTAATTGAAAAACCACCAGCTAGGCTGGTGGATATTTATTTATTATATAATAGGAAAGTTATACTTTCCTATTATATAAAAAGCTATAATCGCTAGCCCTTTGAGATTTCATCGCTTCGCTCAGAAACTCAAATCGGGCGAGAACAAATCAAAGAAAAATTGGAAATTTTTCTTATTTGTTCTGTTATTAAGAAGAAATTAATAAACAATTACCAAAAAATGTGTTATAATAAATCATTGGAGAGAAATACATTTGTGTAACAATGAAGGGAAGAAATATAATGGAAACAATAAAAGGTCTAACACATAAAGAAGTAGAAGAAAAGATAAAGCAAGGAAAATCAAATAAAGTAAAAATAAAAACAAATGAAAGTATTTTAAAAATATTAAGAAAGAATATATTTACATACTTTAATTTTATCTTTTTAATATTAACTATATTACTTATCACATCACATTCATATAGAAATTTAACATTTTTAGGTATTATAATAACAAATATTTTAATAGGAATTATTCAACAAATCAGGTCAAAAATCACTTTAGATAAATTATCATTATTAGACAAAAACAAATATACAGTAATTAGAGATGGAAAAGAAGAAGAGATAGATTCAGATAATTTGGTTGAAGGAGATTTTATAATTTTAGAAGCTGGAAAACAAATTCCAGCAGATGCAGAAGTAGTTTCAGGAAAAATATATGTAAATGAATCATTATTAACAGGAGAACAAAATGAAATTGAGAAAAACATAAATTCTAATCTTATGTCAGGAAGTTTTGTTATATCTGGAAGAGCAGTAGTAAAACTTACTAATGTAGGCGATGAATCTTTTTCTGCTAAAATAATGAAAGAATCTAAAAAAATAAAAGAAACAAAATCAGAGATGATTTCAGCAATTGACAATATTGTTAAATTTGCAGGAATAATAATAATTCCTATTGGAATATTATTATTTATTGGATCTTATGGTGTAAATGGCTGTAGTTATGAGGAAAGTGTAAATTCAATGGTTTCAGCATTATTAGGAATGATTCCAGAAGGATTATACTTATTAACAACTGTTGCATTAGCTTTAAGTTCAATGAAACTTGCACAAAATAAGATACTTCTTCATGATATGAAAAGTATTGAAAGTTTAGCAAGAGTTGATGTTTTATGTGTTGATAAGACTGGAACAATTACAAATAATACTATGAAAGTTCTAGACATATTTGATAAAAATGGAAATAGTCTTATAGACAAAAAAGAAGATTTAAAAATTTTAGCAAAATATATAAATACAATTGAAGATAAAAACATAACAATTGATGCTATAAAAGAACAATTATATGGAGTTTCTACAGAAAAATTATCTAATATAGAAAAAGAAAATTTTAATTCAAAAAATAAATTTTCTTTTATAAAAATAGATGAAAATGTAACATATAAACTTGGAGCACCAGAAATATTATTAAATAAAGAATATGAAGAATTAGTTAATAAGAGAACAAAAAATGGCGAAAGATTAATTGCTTTTATTGAAGTAAAAAATAATGAAACTACTCCTATTTTATTTATAAGTTTGAAAAATGAAATAAGAAAAAACGCAAAAGAAATTTTTGAATTTTTTGATAATAGAAAAGTTCAAATTAGAGTTATTTCTGGAGATAATCCAATAACTGTATCATCAATTGCAAAACAAGCAGGAATTAAAGGATATGAAAAATATATTGATTGTAGAGAATTAAAGAATTATGTGGATATACAAAAAGCAGTAAAAAAATATATTGTTTTTGGTAGAGTTAATCCAGAACAAAAAAGACAAATAATTAAAGCTTTAAAAGAACAAGGATTAAAAGTTGCTATGACAGGAGATGGAGTAAATGACATTTTAGCAATGAAAGAAGCAGACTGTTCAATTGCTATTGGATCTGGATCAGATGCGGCAAGAGGAACAGCACAAGTTGTATTACTTGATTCAGATTTTGGAAAAATGAGAAATATTGTTTATGAAGGAAGAAAAAATATTAATAATATAACAAGGTCTGCATCATTATTTACTTATAAAAATATATTTTCATTATTACTTTCTATATATTCAATAATTTTTGCAATGCAATATCCATTAGAACCAAATCAAGTATCTTTAGGTAGTGCATTTACAATAGGTATTCCAGCATTTTTATTAACATTTGAAGAAAATCAAAAGAAACAACAAAATGGAAATTTTATGAGAAAAGTATTTACAAATTCACTTCCAGCTGCAATAACATCTTTTTTAGCAATTGTAGCAATGGTTAAATTTTCAAATTTATTTAATGTTGGAGTAAAAGAAATTACAACAGCTTGTAGTTATTTATTCTTTACTGGAGGATTTTTAATATTATATAAGATTATTAGACCATTAAATAAATATAGGACAAGTGTTATGTTTTTATGTATTTTAGGAATTATTTTAACAATTAATATAATGCCAAATTTTTTTGCAATAAAAGAAATATCAGAAAGATCTGCAATACTTGTTACATTGTTTGCAATAGCAGAATTTTCAGTAATTAGATGGGTTACATTGATATTAGATAAATATGAAAAAAACAGAAAAAGTAATGCTTAATACAAACCAGATAATTAGTTGATAATTATCTGGTTTTGTGATATAAAGAAACAATAAAAGGATGTGATTTTATGGAAAAAACAAATGTTATGAGAATATTAGATCAAAAGAAAATAAAATATAATGAATATTTTTATGGAGATACAAATGCAATAAGTGGTGTTGAAGTTGCAAAAGTTTAAAATGAAGATGCAAGTAAAGTATTTAAAACACTTGTAACTATTGCAAAATCTAAGCAAAATTATGTATTTATGATACCAGTTGAAAAAGAATTAGATTTTAAGAAATGTGCTCAAAGTGTTAATGAAAAAAGTATAGAGATGATTCCTCAAAAAGATTTATTACCACTAACAGGATATGTTCATGGTGGATGTTCTCCAATAGGTTTAAAGAAACCATTTAAGGTTGTAATAGATATTTCGGCTAAAAATTTTAATGAAATAATATTTAGTGGTGGCAAAATAGGATATCAGGTTGAAGTTGAATTAAAAGCTTTAGAAAAGGTTATAAATTATAAATTTGATGATATAGTAAAGGAATGATAAAATTGAAAGATAATATTGAAGATTTATTAGATTCTTTATCTAAAAGTAAATTTAGAGGTTCATTTCATTTGAATAAAAAAATGAAGGATTATGTAAAAGAAAAAGGATTTGATAAAATCAAATCAGATGCAAGAGATTTGATAACCAAAAGAATAGCACCAGAAAATCCAAATAATGATGGGAAACAAACACCAATGAGACAGGTGCATCCAGTTTTTATTGCACAACATGCTACAGGTTGTTGTTGTAGAGGTTGTTTAGAGAGAATTCATGGTATAAAAAAGGGACATGAACTTTCAAGTGAAGAAATTGATTATGTTGTAAATATATTGATGTTATGGATTAAAAGAGAAATGTCGAAAGATTAATATTTTTAGGTATTATTGTTGTAAAGAAAATAAAAAAATATATTATTTTATTGACATAATGAATAAAAGAGTAGTATAATAAATATACTAATAGAGAATTGCAATTTAGTAATTCGAGTGTTTCGCAACTCATAAAAAATGGCGAACGATATATTCGAGTGTTTCGCAACTCATAAAAGATGGCGAACAATATATTCGAGCAAGGGTTAGCTCAAAGAAATAACCTGTTTTAATTAAGGGGAGTTAAAATTAATTTTTTAGCTCTCCATTTTTATTTAGGAGAATGTAGATATGAATTTAAAATTTTATGAAGTTGATGGTGAATATATAAAATATTTGAGGGTGAATGGAGATCAAAAGATTCCAAATATAGAATATGAAAAGCATAAGAAATTTTTTTGTGGAATAGTTTTAACAATTAATAATTTTAACTATTTTGCCCCAGTATCTTCCTATAATAAAAAAGTACATACATCATTTTTAATTATGGATAAAGATAGAGAAACAAAAGAATTAAAAGCAATATCTAGTTTAAGGTTTTCTTTTATGTTTCCATGTCCAATAGAATATTTGAGTCAAAAAGATTTTTCGAAAGAAGATGAAAAATATAAAATTTTATTAAGAAAAGAATTACATTATTGTAATATAAATAGAGAGAAAATAAAGAAAATGGCGAATGAAGTATATAGATTAGGGTTAAATGAAAAAAAATAGAAAGAAATTTAATATTTGTGATTTCAAAAAGTTAGAGGAAAATGATTAGCACAAGCATTTAAAGAAGGAGCAGAAGAAAAAGAAAACAAAGTTGAGATAATATCATTAAGAGAAAACAGAATCGCACCATGTGTAGGGTGTGGAAGTTGCCAAGTACATGGAGAAAGTAATAGATGCAGATGTATTAGTATTTGCAAGTCCAACATATTATTATAGTGTTAATGGAACATTGAAAAATTTTATTGACAGAACCTATGCAAAATATTCAAAAATAAAAAACAAAGATTTTTATTATATAGGTTCAAGTGCAGATCCGTCAAAAGAAAGTATCGATGGAGCAGTGGAAACAGTAAAAGGATTTTTAAGATGTGTTGAAAATGTAAATTTAAAAGGAATTGTTTATGGTTTAAATTTGAATGATCAAGGAGAAGCTAGATATAGTGAAAGTTTAAAACAAGCTTATGAAATGGGAAAAAATATATAAGGAAGTGATAAAATGAGCTTATTTGGAAATAAAAAAAGTCTAGTAATATATTTTTCAAGAGCTTATGAAAACTATGCAGTTGGATATATTGAAAAAGGTAATACTGAAATAGTTGCAGAATATATAAGAGATATTATAGGTGCTGACTTATTTAAAATAGAAGGTGTTAAAGGATATTCAGCAGATTATCAAACATGTATAGAAGAAGCAAAAGAAAGGCAAGAAAAAAATGAAAGACCAGAGTTGAAGAAATACATAGAAGATATATCACAATATGAAGTTATATATATTGGAGCACCTGTATATTGGGGGATAATGCCACAAGAGATGATAACACAATTAGAAAAATTAGACTTTTCAGGAAAAGTTGTTAGAATCTTTACTACACATGAAGGTTCAGGATTAGGATCTATTCCATCACAAGTAAAAAGAGTATGTAAAGGTGCAAATGTTTTAGAAGATAGTATTGCAATTAGAGGAGCTTATGCAAAATCTTCTAAAGATAAAATTGAAAAATGGTTATAAAATTTTTAGATAATAGTTGCTGTTTTAGTAAAGTGTAAACTAAAAAGCAGATAATAGTTGAATTTCAATCCAACTATTATCTGCTTTTTTGATTATACAATTTTTCTATATGTTACCATATAGAATTCATCGGACCCTCTAAAGTATACGTTTAAACTGGTGGAAATGTCTATAATTTCGTACTCATCATTGTTAAAAGTTGCGATGAATTCCAGGTATTCCTGGGATTTTGTTGTTTCAAACAAATAGTAATCCCCATAGTCTTGAATGCTTGGGGCGGACGTTTTTGCTGTTATGTTATCGTTCCTTTTAGTCGTTGTGGCTACCATGCAAAATGCTACTGTTCCTAAAAACAGCAGTATAACAATGTAGCTTAAAATTTTGGACAACTTATACTTTTGATCGTGGTTCATGAAAACCTCCTTACATTGCTCGGAGGCTTACACCTCCGAAAAGTTTTCCTTTTTTCAAAGGTGTGACAACTCTTGTCAACATGAGTATTATATCATATTATTATATTAAAAGCAACATTTATGTAAATATGCTTATGACATAAAGATACTAAATTATTGTGGAGACAAATTGATATAAAAGTAGGGAATTAGTTTATAATTATCTGTTTTTTTGTTACGTTCTTAAGAAAAAATTAATAATTGGAAATTAAAAGTATGTTATAATAATTTAATGAGAAAAAGAAAAGAGGAAATGGGATGGCAAACATATTAATTGTAGATGATGAAAAAGAAATAGCAGATTTAGTTGAAATATACTTGAAAAATGAAAACTATAATGTATATAAATATTATTCAAGTAAAGATTTATTAAAAAACATAGATAAACTAGAAATAGATTTAGCAATATTAGATGTTATGATGCCTGATATTGATGGCTTTAAATTATGTAATAAAATAAGGGAAAAATATAATTTTCCAATTATTTTTGTAACTGCAAAAATAGAAAATATAGATAAAATTACAGGTCTTAGTATTGGGGCTGATGATTATATTACAAAACCTTTCCAACCTCTTGAACTAATAGCAAGAGTAAAAGCCCAATTGAGAAGATACAAAAAATATAATAATCAAGATAACCAGTTAGATACAAATGAGATAGATTTTAGAGGAATACGAATTAATAATTCTACACATGAGTTTTTCTTTAACGAAAAGCTTGTTGAACTTACAAAAACAGAATTTGCAATATTATGGGAATTATGTGCTAATAGAGGAAATGTTGTAAAAAGTGATGAATTATTTTCTAAAGTTTGGGGAGAAAAGTATTTTGAAAGAGATAATAATACTATAATGGTACATATAAGACACTTAAGAGAAAAGATGAATGATGGTGGAAGAAATCCGAAGTATATTAAAACTGTTTATGGAATGGGGTATAAGATTGAAAAATAATGATATGAAAAAAATAGTAAAAAGTACATTTTGGAGTTTTATAGTCCAATGTATGATTAGTTTAACTATAATGGGAATAATTATGATAATTTTAGCAGAAAGCAGAGCAATATTTGACTTTCAGTGGTTATACAATATTTTTCCACATTTATATGATTTACTTGATAATATATATGAATTAGTTTTTGAAAGAGCATATTTTATATTTATTATATTTGGAACTACATTAATAATAGTTTTAAGCTTATTATATAAATTATTAAATAAAATATTTTCTTATGTGTTTGCAGTTTCAGAATCAGCAGATAAATTATTTGACAAAAATGTAGAGTATATAAATTTACCGCCAGAAATGGTAGAAGTAGAGAAAAAATTAAATCATTTTAAAACAGAAGCAATAAAAAATGAAAGACTTGCAAGAGAAAATGAACAGAAAAAAGATGAGTTAATTGTATATCTTGCACATGATATAAAAACACCATTAACATCTATGATAGGATATTTATCATTATTAAGTGAAATAAAAGATATGCCACAAGAGCAAAGAAATAGATATATTGACATTGCACTTGATAAATCATATAGATTAGAAGATTTGATTAATGAATTATTTGATGTAGCTAGATTTAATTCAGAAAAAATTGTTTTAGAAAAAGAAGAAATAAACTTGAATTTAATGTTAGAACAAATTGCAGATGATTTTTATCCTACATTAAAAGAAATGAATAAAAAAATTAACTTTACTTCCGATGAAAAAACAATTTTATATGCAGATCCTGATAAATTAAGTAGAGTATTTAATAATCTAATAAAAAATGCAGTAAATTATAGCAAAGAAAACACTGATATAGATATAAGTATAATAAATAAAGAAAATCAAGTAACTGTAAATATTACTAATAAAGGAAAACAAATTCCAAAAGAAAAACTAGATAAAATATTTGAAAAATTCTATAGATTAGATTCTTCGAGAACAAGTAAAACAGGAGGTAGTGGGCTAGGTCTTGCTATTGCTAAAGAAATAGTAGAACTTCATGGAGGAAGAATTTATGCAGAAAGTGATATGAAAGAAACAACTTTTAGTGTTATATTACCAATAATAGAACAAGCTTAAGAAAGTTTTAAGCTTTTCATAAGAAGAAATTAAAGAAAAATCATTGATAAGTTAGTACAATATATTTGTATTGATTTACAATGATTTTTTTATTGCAAAATCTTAAAGATTTGAACTTTTATAATATATGCAAGAATCATAAAGAAAAGAGGAATAGTATGAAAAGAAAAAGATTAACACAAATATTTCCGTTTCTTTTACCAATCAGAGTAGGGCAAAGAAAACTATTTTACAATATTGAAATGAAATTTGACAAAAATACATATTCAAATAAATTTGGAGATTTATTAAAATATGAAATTTGTAATACCAAAACATCAATGATTAATAAAAATAGTGGGCAAGACATAATTTATCAAAAAAACAAAGTTGATAACCTAAAAATTGCAAGTAAAACGATGAATCATATATTAATATATCCAGGAGAAACATTTTCGTTTTGTTATCTTATAAAAAATGCTAAAAAGTACGGAAAATACAAAGATGGACTTATATTGATAGACGGAAAAATAGTCGCCAAAAAAGGAGGTGGATTATGTCATTTAAGTAATATGTTACATTACTTATTTTTAATGAGTCCTCTTACTGTAATAGAAAGACATGGACATAAAATGAAATCATTTCCAGATCCAGATAAAACAGCAATACAAGGAATAGATTCAACAATAAGCAGTGGATGGTTAGACTTAAAAGTAAAAAATGAAACAAACAATATTTACCAAATTGATATATATTTTGATGAAGAATATATGTATGGAAAAATATTATCAAATAAAGAAAGTGATGTTGCTTATGTAATATCAAATGAAAATTTAAGATATGTAAGACAAAATAATAAAATATATGAAATTGTTGATATTGTAAGAACAGAAATTGATAAAAACACAAATATGCAAATAAAAAAAGAAAAATTATATAGTGAAAAAGTAGAAATTACTTATGAACTTTCAAAAGATATAAAAATAGAAGAGAGGTAATAGTTATGAAAACAAAAGTCGGAATAATATTTGGAGGATGTTCAAGTGAATATGATGTATCACTTGTATCTGCTACATCAGTAATAAAAAATATTAATAAAGAGAAATATGATGTAGTTTTAATAGGTATAACAAAACAAGGAGATTTTTATTTATATCAAGGAGATATAGAAAAAATAGAGAAAAACGAATGGAAAGATGATAAGTCTTGTAAAAAAATCACGATATCTACAAATAGAAGTGATCATGGAATAATTATATTAGATACTAATGAAATTATAAAATTAGATATAGTTTTTCCAGTTTTACACGGACAAAATGGAGAAGACGGAAGATTACAAGGATTACTTGAATTAGCAGGAATAAAATATGTTGGATGTGATATGACATCATCAGCAATATGTATGGATAAATATTTAGCTCATGAGCTAGTAGCAACAAATGGGATTCTTACACCAATATCTTATTTATTTGAAAATGATAGTTATGATGATATAAGAAATAAAATAAAAAATTTACATTATCCACTATTTGTAAAGCCTTTAAAAGCAGGTTCATCATTTGGAATTACAAAAATTAAAAGTGAAGATAATTTAAAAGAGGCATTAGAAGAAGCTTATAAATATGACAATAAAGTAATTATTGAAGAAAATATTGATGGATTTGAAGTTGGTTGTGCAGTATTAGGAAATTATGATTTAGTTGTAGGAGAAGTTGATGAAATTGAATTACAAGATGGATTTTTTGATTATTTTGAAAAATATAACTTAAAAACAAGTAGAATAATATTACCAGCAAGATTAAGTGAAGAAGAAAGAGAAAAAATAAAGAAAACAGCACTTGAAATTTATAAAATATTAGGTTGCACTGGATTTGCTAGAGTTGATATGTTCTATACAAAAGATAAAAAAATTGTTTTTAATGAAGTAAATACAATACCAGGTTGTACATCACATTCGAGATATCCAAGTATGTTAAACAAAATAGGAATATCATTTCCAGAAGTAATAGATAAACTTATAAAGTTAGGATTAGAAAGATGAAAAAAGTAAAATTAAATGATGAAAATGTACATAAAGGATATCTTATTTTAATAAATCCAGATAATTTATTAAAAACAAATGAAATTAAATTAATGTCATATAGTGAAAAATATAAAAATATAGAATTAGACCAAGTAGCAAATAGTCAACTGCAAAAAGCATTAAAAAGTATAAATGCAAATGATGAAATAGTTCCAATAAGTGGATTTAGAACTTTTGAAGAACAGAAAAGATTGTATACAGATTCAATAATAGAAAATGGTGAAGAATATACAAAAAAGTTTGTAGCATTACCAAATGCAAGTGAACATCAAACAGGACTTGCAATTGATTTAGCATTAAATAAACCTAATATAGATTTTATATGTCCAAGTTTTCCATATAATGGTATATGCCAAGAATTTAGAAAAATAGCACCAAATTTTGGTTTTATTGAAAGATACAAGGATGAAAAAAAGAACATTACAAAAATAGCTAAAGAAGAATGGCATTTTAGATTTGTAGGTTATCCTCATTCAAAAATTATAACAAATAAAGATTTATGTTTAGAAGAATATATTGAATATTTAAAAGAATATAAATATCCGAAATTTTTAAATAGCTATGGATATAAGATTTCTTATATTCCGTATGAAAATCAAAACGAAACAATTATATTACAAGAAAATCAAATGATTTCTGGAAATAATGTAGATGGATTTATTTTATCAGAAAGAGTGAGTGATGAATAAAAAAATTAATATAGATGTAGCAAGATTTGTTGTTAGTTTTTTAGTAATTGCAATACATATTTCGCCATTTATTAATATAAATCAAGACTTCAATTTCTTTTTTACAAGAATATTAGGAAGAATTGCAGTACCATTATTTTTTATGATAACAGGTTATTTTGTAATAGATGGATGTTTAAAAGATAAGAACAAATTAAAAAAATATACAATTAAAATATTAAAGATATATTTATTTTGTATAATACTTTATTTACCAATAAATATTTATATGGGAAAATTCAATAATATAAGTATTTTTTCTATTATAAAAGACATTTTGATTAATGGAACATTATATCATTTATGGTATTTCCCAGCACTTATATTAGGAATATGGATTACATATTATTTTATAAAAAAATTAGGAAATAGAAAAACATTTATAACAGTAATAGTTTTATATATTATAGGATTATTAGGTGATAGTTATTATTGGGTAGCACAAAATGTATATATTTTAAGCTATATATATGATTTTATCTTTAAAATATGTGATTATACAAGAAACGGATTATTTTATGCTTCAATTTTCTTATATTTAGGATATTTTATAAAAGTAAAAAGAGTAAATATTAAAAAATCATTTTTATATAGTGTTATATTTTTTATAGGAATGATAATAGAAGGAATGATTCTTCATAAATTTAATTTACAAAAACATGATAGTATGTATATTTTGCTAATTCCAACAATGTATTTTTTATTTGATTATTTGATAAATATAAGTAATACACAAAATTTAAAATTAAGAAATGTATCAACTATAATTTATATTTTTCATCCATTATTTATTGTTGGAATAAGATTTATTTCTGGAATATGTAAAGTTGAAAAATACATTGTTGACAATAATTTTATATTTTATTTAATCATAGCAGTAGTAACAACAATATTTGCATTTTTAATAGAAAAAATTAAGGAAGTAATAAAAATGAATAAAGAAAATAGTTTATTAACAGATAGAGCTTGGGTTGAAGTTAATTTAGAAAATTTAGAACATAATATAAATGAAATAAAAAAAGTAATACAACCTAAAACGAAAATCATGGCAGTAGTAAAAGCTAATGCTTATGGGCATGGAAGTATTTTAATTGCAGAAAAATTATCTGAAATTGGAATTAACGATTTTGCTGTTGCAACTTTAGATGAAGCAATTGAATTGCGAAAACATAATATTAAAGGAAATATTTTGATATTAGGATATACTAATTTTGAAGATTTAAAATATGTAATACAATATGATTTGATTCAAACAATAGTTGATTATAATTATTCTGAAAAAATCAAAGAGTTAAAATTAAGTCAAAAATTAAATTGTCATATTAAAATAAACACAGGAATGAATCGTATTGGAGAAAGATATGATAATATGGACAGATTAATAAAAATTTATGAAAATCCAAGGCTTAATATTTTAGGAACATTTAGCCATTTATGTGTTGCTGATTCAGATAAAAAAGAAGATATTAAATTTACAGAGAAACAAATAGAAAATTTTAATAAATGTATAAAACAATTAAAAGAAAATGGACAAGATGTTGGAAAAATACATTTACAAAGCAGTTATGGTACTATAAATTATAATACTGAAACTTATGATTATGTAAGAATAGGAATACTCATGTATGGTGTTAATAGTGATAATACATCATATCAAAAAAATAAATTAGATTTAAAGCCGGTTTTATCTTTAAAAGCAAGAGCCACAAGTGTAAAAGAAATTAATAAAGATGATAGTGTAAGTTATGGCAGAACATATATAGCAGATAGGAATAGGAAAATTGCTTCAATATCTATTGGATATGCAGACGGAATTCCTAGATGTTTATCTAATAAAGATATATTAGTAAAAGTGAATGGTTATTATGCAAAAGTAATTGGCAGAATTTGTATGGATCAATGTGTTATTGATGTAACAGATGTTAAAGAAATTAAAACTGGAGATGTTGTTTATATAATTGATAGTAATGATATTAATTTATCTTCAGAAAAGCTTGCAATAAAAGCAGATACAATTACAAACGAATTGTTGAGTAGATTAGGCAATAGATTGCCAAGAATAAGAAGTTAGAAAAATCCCCAATAGATATATTATTAAATATGTCTATTGAGGATTTTTGAGATAAATTATGATATATTTTGTTTTGTTTTTAAATAATCATTTCCGCCAATAAATGCAACTTCTACTTCTGAATAGCTAGGTTCTAAAATTACAAACTTTTGAAGAAAATCACATTTATTATTTGCCCACAAATATAATGTGATAAAAATACTAAAGGCAATCCATAAGATTTTTAAAATCAATGTAGGAATATATAAAATTCCACATATACATAAAGTTAATAAAGTCATAATAACTACTAATATTGTAGAACCACACCGATAAGAATATGAACTCATTTTCATTACATCTTCACATGTTTCTGGTTCTTTTTTGTATTTATCAATATAATTTAAAAATTTGTGTTCTGCTGCATGATATTTATAACATTGTACATTTTTATCATTTCGAGAATTAAAAAAGAAAAAACATATAACACTACTCCAAAATAAAGCAATTATTAGTAAGATTTGAACTTTGAAATCTTGAAAAGTATTTAAAATAAGATTTGATATGATTGTTAATAGCAAACAAATAATAGTCTTAACAAATTTATTAGAGTATTTAAGACGTGGAGATTTACTTTTTTCAATTTTTACTTTATCATCTTTGCGTGTAGCAATTATGATTATATCTTTTCCATAAAATTCTATACCATCATTAAAAGACCGTGCTTCAGAAAAATCCATCATAATTTTGTCCCCTTTCAAATTTGAAATTATTTATTGAAAATTTTGTATGAAATCAATTATATAATAATGTTGTATTATTGTCAATGACATGAGTTTTAAGAAAAATAGTGTTGATAAGTAGTTGTTTTTATGATATATAATAAGAAGAAATTAACTAGGAGGAAAGAATGAATAATAGATATGAATTTTTTATTGCTGGACGAGCTAGAAATAAAGAAAATATTTTGAAAATATGTGATTTATTTGATAAATACAATATTTCTTATTATTGTTTTTTGAAAAATGAAGAAAATTGGGGATATGGTAATTCAAATCAAACTCCAGAAGAAAAACAAAGAGAATTTGAGTCTCTTGGCTTAAAAAGTGAAGTTGTGCTTAATTTATTTAATCAGGATTTAGATGGAGAAAAAAATTCAAAAAATTTGTTATTAGTATTGCCAGCAGGCAAAGCAGCACATATTGAGGCTGGAATTGCATATGGCTTAGGTAAAAAATGTTATGCTATAGGAGAATATGAAGCGACAGATACTTTATATAATATTTTTGAATCAATATTTGAAAATGAAAATGATTTAGAGAAATTTCTTAGATTATATAAATAATAGAAATATCAAGAAACATAAAAAATGATTGGTTGAGGTGTAAAATGTATAATAAAGAGGAAATATTACGAAAAGTAGATATTTTATATAATATGTGGAAGAAAGGAAGCCTTGGTGGCGAAGTCATGCCAGAAGATGCAAATCCACATTTAGAGAAATCTTCGCTGGAAAATTATCTTTATTTTACTTTACCTATGGCATTGAACTATCAAAGAAATTCATATAAATTATGGGAAAGTGCATTAAATACATATAATGATGAGGAAACTAACTTTGTATTTAATCCTAAAATATGTTTAGAAAAGACTTTTGAAGATGTACAATATGCACTTGTAAAATATAAAATAGCATTACAAAAACAAAAGCAAACTGAAATATGGTTATCTCTATGTAAAACGTTTGTAGAATTATATGATGGAGATATTAGAAAGTTATTTGATTCATTAGATAATGATGTTAATAAGATAAAGAACTTTATTCAAAAGGAAAATAAAAAGAAATTTCCATATTTATCTGGAACAAAAATATGTAACTATTGGCTATATGTTATATATCAATATACAGATAGAAAATACAAAAACATTAATCAGTTAACAGTTGCACCTGATACACATGTTATTCAGGCAACACATAAATTAGGACTAATAACTGATGAAGAATTAAATAGAAGTGATGTACAGCTGATAGTTGTTGAGAGATGGAATGAATTATTTAAAGGGACTAAGTATAACCCTATTGATATACATACTCCACTATGGTTATGGAGTATGAATGGTTTTAAAGAGGGTAAGGAAAATAATATTAAAAGCAGGTAATTGGTTGATAATTATCTGCTTTTATGATATAAAATGAAAGATAGTAATTGATGGAGGGATGAATATGAAAATAAAACAACAAAATCAAATAAAAACATTTTTGATAGAAGAATTCGGAGTAGATAATGGTAATACATTATTTGCAAAGCAAGAGAAAATACTTGATGAAATTATAAAAAATACAAAAAACAAATCAAAAAATCAAATGGAAACACTTATTCAAACAATACTTCCTCGAATAGCATTATATAAAGCTTTGGAAGAAGGATTTGATGAAGAAAAAGTATATCAACATATGCAAAAATACATGATTGATATAGTTGCAAAACAAAAGCATTTGTCTATGAAAAAAATGGAAAAGGTGCCATGTTTTTATTTTCTTTATAGTAATATATTTCTTAGAGTTGTGCGTAAAACAGACTTGTGGGAAAGTACTCAAAAGCATGATAAGAAGTTTTTTGATGTAACAATGAAGAAGTGTCTTTGGCATACTGCTTGTGTAGAAAATGATTGTGCAGAATTATGCCAGCTTTTCTGTGATGTTGATAATGTGACATATGGCGAATTGAAAAAAATAGGCTTTAAGAGAACAAAAACATTAGGTTATGATGGAGATTGTTGTGATTTCCATTTTTATAAAAAATAGTAAAATTTGTGATAAATATTATTTGAAAAGGAGATTGGATATGGATTTAAAAATTAAGACTGAAACAGAAGAATTTCATGGAAGAACATGTGGAATAATCAAGCAAGAAAATAAATTTTTAATTATGAGAGTAAATAAAACATCTTATTTTCATATACCAGGAGGACATATAGAAATTGGAGAAGACTCAAAAGAAGCAGTTATTCGTGAAATAAAAGAAGAAATTGGTTGTGATGTTCAAGAAGCAAATTTGTTTGTGATTCAAGAGAATTTTTGGATAAGAAATAATAGAAAATGTCATGGAATTGAATTTTATTATATAATTAAACCTAAACAACAATTACAAATGATTGATTGTGAAAAAGTTGAAATAGATAAAGGCGAAGAAAAATTATTAGAGCTTAAATGGGTTACTTCAGAAGAATTAAAAGATATAGATCTAAGGCCTACTAATATTAGAGATATGTTAATAAATGGAGATTATCTTAAAGGGTTATCACATATTGTGAAAAGAACTTAATTTTGAACGATAATCCAAGTTATGCTGTATAATTGAAGCAAAACAAATAAGATAAAATAGTAAAAGGGGCGAGACATAAAGGATGTTTAAAAATGAATACACAATGAATAGAAAACTAATAAATAAAATACATAAAACCTTACAGAAATGTAAGGTTTCTTTTGCAATAAGTATGATATAATAACATTGGAGGGAAAACAAATGCCAAGAATATTAATAATAGAAGATGATGAAAAATTAAGAGAAGAATTAAAAATCTTTTTAAATAAAAATGGATATGAAGCAACAACACTAACAACATTTGATAATACAATAAATGACATATTAAAAATAAACCCAGATTTAATCTTATTAGATATAAATTTGCCAAACACAGATGGAGAGTATATATGTAAAGAAATTAGAAAGCAATCAAATATGCCAATTATTATAGTAACAAGTAGAGATAATGAAATAGATGAATTACTTTCAATCAATAATGGAGCAGATCATTATATTACTAAGCCATTTAACATACAAATCCTACTTGCAAAAATAGGAGCATTACTAAGAAGAACAAATATGCAAGGAGAAGCAAATGACAAAATAGATGTTAAAGACTTTATATTAAATACATCAAATAATACTATTGAGAAAGATGGAAAAGTAATAGAACTTACAAAAAATGAATATAAAATTTTAAAATATCTGGTACAAAATAGAGGAAAAATTGTATCAAGAGAAGATATAATGGAATGTTTATGGGAAAGTGAAAGCTTTATAGATGATAATACATTAACAGTAAATATTACGAGATTAAGAAATAAATTAGAAGAGTTAGAATTAAAAGAACTATTAGAAACAAAAAGAGGACAAGGATATATTTTTAAAAGAGGAGAAAACTAAATGAATTTTAAATTATTTTTAAGAGAGAAAGCC
This sequence comes from uncultured Clostridia bacterium, assembly GCA_934141555.1. GTDB lineage: Bacteria > Bacillota > Clostridia > TANB77 > CAG-508 > CAG-269. The sequence goes on from CAKPCK010000017.1 coordinate 16,874, forward strand.
AGCACTATTTTATTACTATTGTTTGGACTTATTACAATAGAAATATTTTTAATGGCATATAATGTAGGAATGTTCATAAAAATATATATCCCACTTATAATAATGGGATTATATATGATTTCAATTATTATAGAATATTTTAAAAGAAAAAAATTCTATAATAATTTATTAAACATGTTAGAAGAATTAGACGAAAAATATTTAATTACAGAAATTATAAAAACTCCTAATTTTTTAGAGGGACAGATATTTAAAAACTCATTAGAACAAATTGATAAATCAATGTTAGAAAATGTAAACAAATACAAATATATGACAGAAGATTATAAAGAATATATAGAATTATGGATACATGAAATAAAAATACCAATAGCAACTAGTAAAATGGTAATAGAAAACAATAAAAATGCTATAACCAAAAGTATAGATGAAGAACTAGACAAAGTAGAAAATTATATTGAACAAGCTTTATTTTATGCAAGAAGTAATACTGTAGAAAAAGATTATTATATAAGAAAAGTGGTTTTAAAAGAAATTGTAAATGAAAGTATTAAAAAGAATAAAAGTAGTTTAATACAAGAAAAGATTTCTATTGATATTCATGACTTAGACATAGAAGTTAATACAGACAACAAATGGATAGTATTTATATTAAATCAAATTATACAAAATAGTATCAAATACCGAAAAAAAGAAAATTCTGTAATCGAAATATATGCAAATCAAGGAAAAGAAAATGTGATTTTATATATTAAAGACAACGGAATAGGAATAAAACAAGGAGAAATTACAAGAGTTTTTGAAAAAGGATTTACAGGAACAAATGGAAGATTATCAAATAAGAAATCAACAGGAATAGGATTATATTTGTGTAAAAAGTTATGCAATAAATTAGGAATAGGAATAGAACTAAATTCAGTGCAAAATGAAGGTACAGAAGTCAAGTTAGTGTTTCCAAAAGATAGCTATATTGAATTAAAGTAAAAAGAAACGAGTATTGCTAGGCAAACTTCATTTAAAATTTATGAGGCGTGCTTTTGCACGTTGATTAAATTTTAAATGAAGTTTAACAACGCAAGACGAAGTTTATTTTTGCTTTATACTTACCTTACAAAAATGTAAGGAAATTGTAAGCTAAATCGATGGCAACTTTACATCAAAATATTTATAATGAAATTAAAGAAGGGAGTTATAAAAATGGAAAAAATATTAGAAGTAAAAAACATCGAAAAATACTATGGAAACAAATCAAATTTAACAAAAGCCATAGACAATATTAATTTTGATGTAAACAAAGGTGAATTTGTTGGAATTATGGGAGCAAGTGGATCAGGAAAAACAACATTATTAAACTGTATTTCCACAATAGACAGAGTAACAGCAGGACACATTATTATAAATGGAGAAGATATCACAAAATTAAAAGGAAATAATCTAAACAAATTCAGAAGAGAAGAGTTAGGATTTATATTTCAAGACTTTAACTTATTAGACACATTAACAGCTTATGAAAATATAGCTTTAGCATTAACAATTCAAAAAGTAAAGGCAAATGAAATAGATAGAAGGGTAAATGAAATAGCAGAAAAATTAGGAATTAAAGAAATTCTAAAAAAATATCCTTATCAAGTATCTGGTGGTCAAAAACAAAGAATTGCATCAGCAAGAGCTATTATTACAAATCCAAAATTAATTTTAGCAGATGAGCCAACAGGAGCATTAGATAGTAAAGCAGCAAGACAATTATTAGAAAATTTTGAATTATTAAATCAAAAAATGAATGCAACAATTTTAATGGTAACACATGACGCATTTACCGCTTCTTATGCTAATCGAATTTTATTCATAAAAGATGGAAAAATTTTTAATGAATTAGTAAAGGGAAATGATACAAGAAAACAATTCTTTGAAAAAATAATAGAGGTACAAACACTTCTTGGAGGTGATTTGAACGATGTTATTTAAGTTATCTATAAGAAATATGAAAAAAAGCTTCAAAGATTATGCAATATATTTTTTAACATTAGTATTAGGTGTAGCAATATTTTATATGTTTAATTCAATAGATAGTCAACAAGCAATGTTAGAAATATCAGAATCAACAAGAGATATTATAAAACTTATGATTTCATTGCTTGGATATGTGTCAGTATTTGTAGCAGTAGTATTAGGATTACTAATTGTATATGCAAATAATTTCTTAATTAATCGAAGAAAAAAAGAATTTGGAATATATATGACACTTGGAATGGGAAAAAGACAAATATCAAAAATAATATTAATGGAAACAATATTAGTAGGAATTATATCACTAATTGTAGGGTTAATTATAGGTATATTTGCATCACAATTCATGTCAATATTAGTTGCTAAAATGTTTGAATCAAATATGAGTAAATTTCAATTTGTATTTTCAAAAGATGCTTGTATAAAAACTTGTATCTATTTTGCCGTAATGTATGTAGCTGTAATGTTTTTTAATACATTTACAGTTTCAAGATACAAATTAATTAATCTGCTAAATGCAAGTAAGAGAAATGAAAATGTAAAAATAAAAAATCCTATTATATGTATTTTAGTATTTTTAGGAGCTGTAGTTATACTTGGATATGCTTATTGGAAAGTAACAGGAGATGTTAGTAGTTTTACAACAGCAGATAAAATTTTATCACCTATTTTAATGGGAATAGTTGGAACAGTAGCGGTCTTTTGGTCTTTATCAGGATTTATAATACAAATAGTTCAAAAAATGAAGAATATTTATTTTAAAAATACCAATATGTT
>CAKPCK010000018.1 GCA_934141555.1 uncultured Clostridia bacterium
TTTGATGTATTTCCTGTATAATTTTCCATATTATCTCTATTTACATTTGGTGATGTGCTTGGTGATGAATCTCTATCTGTTACACTATTTCCATTTGAATCTTTTGCATCTGCTATCCATGCAACATTTGTTAATATTTTATTAACTTTAGTATCTGGTTCTTGTTTTACTATACATTTAAATGTTAGTGTTTCATAATCTAATCCATCTGCTTCTGAATATGCTTTTAAACTATTTGCTGGTGTTACTATATTAAACACTATTGCATTTGCTGGAGCACCTGATGTTGATGCTGTTGGCAATCCATTTGTTATTTTATATTGGTTTTTAGCATTTCCATCTTTTCCTATTGATGTTATTGTTTCTGGATTTTCAGGAGATACTATTAATCCTGTTGGCAATTGGTCAATAATTTTACTTGCATATCCATCAATATCTCCTTCATTATATATTGTTATTGAATATGTTACTACATCATTTTCTTTAACTTCAACTGGATCTTTTCTGTGTTTATATGTTGCTGTTGTCCCTGTTTGTAATGTGCTTTCATCTATTCTTGGATTTCTTGCTGGTTGATCTAAATCTGTTAGTTTTCTACCATTTATTTCTATTATGTATTTACGTAATGCTAAGTCAAATTCTGTATATTCTGCTGTTAATTCTGTTTCTACTGTTTCTGGTGTTCTTGTTATTTCTACTAATGGTTGTTCACCATCTAATTTTATTTGTGAATCTGTTTCTGTTCCTTTTAACCATAGTGTTTTCTTTGTTCCAGAATTTGTTATATTAAGAGAAACTTTTATTGTTTTTCCATTTGTTGATGAAACTTTTATATAAAATCCATCTGTATTTCCTATATAATCATTTATTGTTTTGTTTTGTTCATTTCCTTCTGAATCTGAAATTTTATAATCTTTTATTTCATTTCCAGATTTGTCTGTAAGTTTTAATGTTATTTGTGAAGATGATGTATTTGTTCCATTTAATTTTATTGGTCCTAATATATAATTTTCTCCAACTTTCTTTATTGCTATTTTGTATTTATTATCTGCAATTTCTGTTAATCCTTCTTTATTTATACTTACTGGTGTTTTTACTGTGTTATATTCACGTGCTCCTTCATTTGCAGCTTTTATTAAGCTTTTATATAATAAATCTGATTCTTTTTTTCTTCTTTCTTCATTATCTCTATAACTACCTATACTTGCTTGTGTAGTCCAATCATCATCTGTTATTTTTAACCAAGAATTTGTTTCTGAATCTGTTTGGTTATATATTTTCCATCTATCAGATGGATTATATGTTATATCGTCATGAATTATATAATTTGTAAAGTACCATATTGCCATTTTTTGAATTGCTATTATGTCTTCATCTGTTAATGTATCTCCCATTGCAACAGTATAAGTTGCATTAAATTTTTGTAAATATTCTTCTTTATTTGTTGTTCCTGGAATATATGCATTATCTAGTATCCATAAAAGTTGATTATATGCTCCTTTTTCAGAAGTTAGTAAATTCTTTATTACTGTATTACTATCACTTGTACTCTGGCTTGTACTTTCACTAAAATTTCCTAATTTTCTCAATATCTCTTCACGTTGTTGTTCTAAATCATATGATAAGTTGTATTCTACTATATTTTTTTCATTTCCAGTAGTACTTACCCATGATGTTCCATATTCTGCTTTTATACAATATAGATTTCTTGGGTTTGTTACTTTATCATTTACATTATTTGAATTATATTGATTAATCTCCCAAATATAATTTCCACCAGATTCTGTTGGATCATTTACCCCATAGCCTATATTTTTTCCATTAACATTTTTAGATTTACCTAAGTTAATATAGATTGGTTTTTCTGCAACTGCAGCAAAACTTCCAAATTGGCTTACTAATAATCCAAAAATCATACTAAAAAATATAATAAATGCTATTACAAATTTTAACTTTTTCTTGTTCATTTTCTTTTTCCTTTCCACTTTTATAATTCATGTTTTTTCAACATTTATACAACATATATTGTACTATTTTCTTTTTTAAAAGTCAATTAAAAATATTTATTTTTTCACAATTGTTAAATATTACTCATATTATAGTTAATAAAACATATATTTTTTATTGATGGGAGTGTGATATTATGGCTAATAATATGGATGATTTGCTTAATAATGTAAAAAATATGATTGATAGTGGGAATATTCCACCAGAAATTCAACAAATGATGAATAATATGAAAAATAATAATTCTAATGCTTCAAGTTCTGAAAACATGGATATTAATAATGTTTTAAGCCATATTTCTCCTGAAATGATTAATAATCTAAGTTCTATGCTTAATTCGAATTCTTCTACTTCACAAAATAGTAATAATTCTAGCCAAAATAATCTAAACTTAGATATTAATACTATTATGAAAATGAAGTCTATTATGGAAAATATGAATAATAAAAATGATCCTAGAGCTAATTTATTGTATTCCTTAAAACCGTATTTAAGAGATAGTAAAAAAAATAAAGTAGATCAATATGTAAATATGTTAAATATTAGCAAAATTGCGGACATTATGAATAAACCTAATAATAACAATCAAAAGGATTAATTCTTTTATACACTTAGGGAGGAAAGGTTTTATGCAAAATTTTTATAGAAATTCTTCACCTTTTTTTTACAATAGATTTTATAGAAATAATTTTATTCCACAAACTCATAGGGCTTTTTCCCCTAATTATTCAGAAATTTCAAATTGTAATAATTTTCCAAAAGATCATTTAAATAATGTTGTTGATGATTCTAACACTTCAAATAAAATTTCTCATAATTCTATAGAACAAAATCTTCCTCCAAATAAAGATTTTGTTTTAGATTTGTTTGGAATAAAATTATATTTTGATGATGTTCTTATTTTAAGTTTATTATATTTTTTATATAAAGAAGATGTTAAAGATGAAGGTTTATTTCTTTCTTTAGTTTTATTACTTATTAGTTAAGATGCGAAAAATTTTATTCTACACAAAAATAGAGGCTTGGATTTATAAATTATCCTTGCCTCTATTTTATCTACCATTTTTCTATTTCTATTTTATCATTTTTTACACATATATATGCTCTATTAACATTTAAATTTTCTGTTTTATCAATTTCTTTTACAATATTAGAAATTCTTACTTGTACAGCTTCTAAGTTTCCTGCTGTTATTATAGCATCTTTATTTCCTTTTGCTCCTGCATGTGCTAATCCTCTTAAATTTCCTTGTACTATTATATTATCACCTGCAATAACTTCTGCTCCTGCATTAACATCACCTATAATTACAACAGTACCTTTTGCTTCAATTTTTTGGCCAGATCTTACAGAACCTCTTTGAAAAATAGTATCAGAATTTTCTATTTTTTCTTTATAACTTCTTATAATACTATGTAATCCTAAGCTTGTTGGAGTATCAAATACTATTTTTACATCTAAATATTTTTCTACAAGATCTTTTATATCTTGTAATTCTTTTTCTGATAATATTCTTCCTGTAAATCTAATCGGTGTTTTTTCATCTTGATATAATCTTGTTAATTCTGCTATTTTTATCTTTAGTTCATCCATGATTTCTTCTTCTGTTGCATTATCTTCAATTTTTACTAATGTTTCTTCTTTTTTTAAGTTTATGCTAATACAACTCATTAAACTTTCCTCCAAAATTTACAACTTTTTATCTCATCTGTTCTGTATATGGTACAGCACTTAAGCTTTCACTTATTTCTTCTGTTTCATTCATTCCAAAATATTGTGTTAATACATCTCTTGCAACTTCTGCTGCGTAATTTCCGTGTCCACCATTTTCTATCATTACTGCTATAGCAACTTCTGGATTATCAAATGGTGCAAAACATACAAACCATGCATTTACTATGTCACTTTGTGCTGTTTCAGCAGAACCTGTTTTTCCTGCTACTTCTACAATAAAGTTTTTAAATATATTATATGCTGTTCCTCCTGCTTCACTTGTTGCCATTCTCATTCCTTCTTTTGCTATTTCTATACTTTCTGCATTTATTTCTATTCCATCATCTTGATTTGTTATACCAAGTTTGTCATTTACGAATTTTCTAATTTCTTCTTGTGATACTTCTGTTCCATCTGAATTTAAAATAGATTTAACTATTGTTGGTTGTACAACTGTTCCTCCATTAGCTATTGATGAAATATATTTTGCAATTTGAATTGGTGTAAAACTATTATCACCTTGTCCTATTGCTGCACTTAATGTATCTCCTGGTCCCCAACCATCTTTTCTTTGAGCTAATGTTCCTGTTTTTTCACTTGGTAATTCTATTCCTGTTAATTTTCCTAGTCCAAAATGTAAAGCATATCTTGCTATTGCATCAATTCCCATCCTATCTCCTGTTTCATAAAAGAAATAGTTACAAGAATGTTGAAGTGCTTGTGTTACATTTAAATATCCATGGCCTCTACGATAACTTGTATAATACCAACATTTTCTTGGTGGATAATATTTTGTATAAATTCCTGTATCATTAATTTTCTCTCTTGATGTTATTGCACCTGTTTCAAGTCCTGCAATTGCTGTTATCATTTTATATACAGAACCTGGCTCATATGTTCCTTGTATTGCTTTATTTAATAATGGATGTGTTTCACTGTCATTCATATAATTCCATTTATCTGATTCTAATTTTCCTACAAACCATTGTGGATCATATGATGGGTAACTTGCCATTGCTAGAACTTCTCCTGTATTTACATTCATAACAACTGCTGCTCCACCTTTTGCATCATAGACTTGAGAAAATCCACCACTTCTAATTTTTTCTACACAATTTGCTAATGCCTCTTGTGTAACTGATTGTAATGTTGAATCTATTGTTAACATTATATTACTTCCTGCTACTGCTTCTTTTGTTACATTTTCACCTGTTATTGTTCCATCTACAGACATTTCTACTTGCTTTTGTCCACTTGTTCCTTTTAAATATTCTTCAAACATAGATTCTATTCCTGTTTTACCAATAATATCATCCATATCATATTTATCTTTTCTTTGTTGATATTCTTCATCACTTATTGTTCTTGTATATCCAATTACATGTGCTGCTAATGCTCCATTATTATACACTCTTTCTGCAGTTGTATCTATACTTATTCCTGGAAATTCACCATTTCTTTCATTTATTTGTGCTACAACAGTATCATTTACATCTTTTGATATTGTTATTGGCTTAGTTGCACTATATCCTGTTGTTGTAATTAAATATCTTATTGAAATTATTTTTCTTATATCTTCTATATTGTCTGTTGAAATTTGATATTTAGATTTAAATTTATAAAATGCTTCTTCTGCTGTTGCATTTTCTGAAAGTTTATATTTCTTTTTCCATTTTTCTAATGTATTATCAGATATTGTATATTCAAATGGTGATATCTTTATTGGAAAAGTATCAGAATATGTAGCTTGTTGTTCATTTAATAAGTTTACTAATTTTAATATTGCTGTATTTAATTCTTCATCAGATACATTTGTTTTATATATTTCAACATTATTAACTGCTCTAATTCCTGCCAATTCTGTTCCAGATCTATCTAAAATAGATCCTCTAACAGAATCTATTTTACTTATTCTTGAAAGTCTTGTATTTGATTGTTGTCTATAACTTTCACCATGTACTACTTGTAAGCTGAATAATTGAGCAATAAGAATTATCCCAATTGCATATACAAGTATTGTTATTATATTAAATCTAAAATTAACTTGCTTTACTCCCATTTCTTGTTCCCATGATGTGTCTCTGTCAAAGCTAATTCTCTTGTTCAATTTTTCACCTTCTTTCTATTATATTAAAAATATCTTGTTAAAATTTTGTCTCCTTTTATTTCACTTTCAACTTCATATCCAATATTTTTCATAAGTGGATATATAATTGTTATTATTAATATATTATATATTGTTTCAATTGCCAAAATTTTCAAAAACGGAATTATTTCTACACTAACTTGAAAAAATATTATTTGAAAAACATATAATAATGTTTCATATACAATAGTGCAAAATGCTCCTATTAATAAAATTACTATCCTACTATCTTTTGAAAAATTTTTATCAAAAGCTCCTCCTATAATTCCAACTACTGCTAAACATATTGAAGTTATTCCTATATTTTTTCCAATCCATAAATCTATAAAAATCCCATATATTATTCCATATATTATTCCTCTACTTCTTCCAATAAATAGTCCTATGAAAAGTACTAATATTATTACTATATTAGGTTTTACTCCTGCTATTGTGAAATTTACAAAAAATAAGGATTGTAACAAATAGATAAATATAAACACGAAAATTAAAGATATATATATTAATGCTTTTTTCATGTATTAAAACTCTCTTTCATTATTTTATTATTACAAGTACTGTTTCTAGTTTGTTAAAGTCTACGGCTGTTTCAATTACAGCATATGAATCAATTTTATTTGTTCCTATTTCAACTTTTTTTATTCTTCCAACATGTATTCCTTTTGTATAGATTCCTCCCATTCCTGATGTTTCTACACTGTCACCTTGGATTACATTTGAACCTATTTTTAAGTTTGTTGCTTTTAATGTTGATTCACTTTCTATTGTTCCTTTACATGTCATTACATCTCTTGTTGTACTTGCTAAGCAACTTGTAGAACTTGCACTATCTACTATTGTTTGAATTTTTGCTGTTTTTGCTGTTGTTGATACAATATATCCTACAAGCCCTTCATTAGCAATAACTGTCATATTTTCTTTTACACCATTATCTGATCCTATATTTATTACTAATGTTTTTGAATAATTGCCTATATCTCTTGATATAATTGTTCCTGGAACAGTTGTATATTCTCCATATTTTTCAGCTAAATTTAATTGTTGTTTTAACTGTTCATTTTCTGTTTTCATTACTTCAAATTCTCTTAAGCTTTTTTCAAGTTCACTATTTTTTTGTTTTAGTTCTTCATTTTCTGTTTTGAGTTCATTTACATTTTCAAAAAATTTGTCATTATTATTTATTTTATTTTTCAAATATGTTAAACCATTTTGAATTGGTACAATAACAACATTTGCAAAATTTTCAATTGTAGATATATTTTCCGTATTCTTATTTGTAAATACAACAAGTAATACTAATATAATTATTGTTATAATTACTCCTATTACTCCACTTTTGCTATTTCTTTCCATACAAATTCCTTTCAAAAATTATCTCTTTCTTGCATTTTTTAGTACTGTCCTTAATTTATCTATTTCTTGTAATGTTTTTCCTGTTCCTCTTACTACACATTCTAATGGATCTTCTGCAACATATGTTGGCATTCCTGTTTCCATACTAATAAGCTTGTCTATGTTTTGTACTAATGCTCCTCCTCCTGATAACATTATTCCTTTTTCCATAATATCTGAAGCTAATTCAGGTGGTGTTTTTTCTAATGTTAATTTTACTACTTCAACAATTTGTGCAATTGAATCTTTTATTGCTTCTTCTACTTGTCCTGATGTAATTATTTCTGTTGCTGGTAATCCTGTTGTAAGATCTCTTCCTTTAATTTTCATACTCATCTGTGACATTAGTGGTAATGCACATCCTAATTCTTTTTTTATGTTTTCTGCTGTTGTTTCTCCAATTGCTAAATTCATTTCTCTTTTTACATAATTTACAATATCTTCATTAAGTTCATCTCCTGCAATTCTTATTGAATTACTTAATACAATCCCTCCTAAAGATATTACAGCTACTTCTGTTGTTCCACCACCAATATCAACAATAATGTTTCCACTTGGTTGTTCAATTTCTATTCCTGCACCAATTGCTGCTGCCATTGGTTCTTCAATTAAATAGACTTCTTTTGCTCCTGCACGTATTATTGTTTCTTCAACAGCTCTTTCTTCTACTTCCGTAATTCCTGATGGAACTCCTACTATTACTCTTGGTCTTACAGCATTATACTTTCTACATACTTTGTCCATTATTCTTTTTAATAATAATTTTGTTGCTGTAAAATCTGCAATAACTCCATCTTTTAAAGGTCTTATTGCACTTATTTCTTTTGGTGTCCTTCCTAGCATTTCTTTTGCTTCATTTCCTATTGCTATAACATTTCCTGTTTGATTTTCTATTGCTATAACTGCTGGTTCTCTATAAACAATTCCTTTTCCGTTTAATGTAACTAAAATATTTGCAGTTCCTAAATCTATTCCTATATCTCTAGACTTTAATGATAAAAAACTCATTTTCCCCATTCCTTCCAAATGTTTTTATATATTATCTACACCTATTTTTGAAAAAATACTAATATAACTATTTCCTCCAATTATTATATGGTCAATTAAATTTATTCCTAATATTGCAGAAGCTTTTTTTACTTCTCTTGTAAATTCAATATCATTTTTGCTTGGTGTTACATCACCTGATGGATGATTATGTACAAGTATAATTTGCATTGCTTGTACTTTAACTGCTTCATTAAGTACATCTTTTATACTTGCTTTTACAAAATTTCCACACCCTTTAGCTATATCTTTTATTTTCAGCAATTTATTTTTATTTCCAAGTATTACTACTTTCAACATCTCTTGTTTTTCAAATCTCATTTTTTCAAATAGTATATTTGCAACATCACTTGGTTTATTTATTGTTATATTTTTGTAATTATCAATTGAATTCATTCTTGATGCTAGTTCACATGTTGCTTTTATTTGAATTGCTTTTACTTTTCCAATTCCTTTTATTTTTATTAATTCTTCAATTGTTATTTCTCTTAAAAAATTCAAATTATTTTTATCTTGATTTTCGTTTAATAATAAGATTTTTTGTGCTAATTGTACTGATGTTTCTTCTCTCGTTCCACTTTTTATTATTATTGCTAATAATTCTGCATTTGTTAAATTTTTCTCTCCATATTGTTCTAATTTTTCATATGGTCTTTCCGTTATTGGTAAATTTTTCATTTTAATTGGCATGTTATATTCTTCCTTTCTTTTTGCTTTGTGTATTTTGTCATACCAATCTTCTTCTATTTTTTCTTACGGAAGCCCCCTATTATTGTGTTATCATTATACATTGCTTTTATGTTTTTTTCAAGTATTATTTTACAAATATAATAATATTTGAAACACATTTCTACCTTATTCTAGAAAAGTTGTGTCTTTGGAAAATGTTGTTTCTTTAAAAATATTTTTATTCATTGTATAATATAAATATATTGGAGGTTTCTATATGAGATTTGAAAAAATAACTGATACTAAAATTAAAATATTTTTTTCTTTTGATGATATGAGTAAAAATCATATTTCGAAAAAAATATTATTTTCAAATAATCCATTTTCACAAAATTTTATACAATATGTTTTGAAAACTGCTGAACAAAATCTTAATTTTAAAGTTGATGATGAAAATATTTTAGTTGAAATTTTAAATTATAATGATGGGTGTGTTTTTACTATTACTAAAGTTGATTCTGATTTTATTGAAAATGTTGGAAATAATATTTTTTATAAATTTAATAGTTTTGAAGATTTTTTAGCATTTTGTACATATATAAAAAATATGAATTGGTCTGTTTTTGAATCATTTTCTTTGTTTTTATTAAATAATACTTATTATTTACACTCATTTAATAATATTTCTAATGATTTAGATACTATTCTTTGTGAATTTAGTAATAAAAAAGATTTTTCTTCACGGTTTTTTAGGTATTTTAAATGAATATGGAAAAAACGTTTTTATTACTGATGCTATAAATGAATGTATAAATACTTTTGCTCTATAATATGCAAAAAATCAAAGGAATATTAATTCCTTTGATTTTTTATTAATATACATAATTTTGTGGATTATATGCGACTCCATTTACTCTTATCTCCAAATGTAAATGTGGTCCTGTACTATTTCCAGTTGAACCTACTGCTGCTATTGTTTCTCCTTGACTTACTTTTTCTCCTACCTCTGCATATAATTTACTGCAATGTCCATAATATGTTTCAATTCCATTCCCATGTGAAATTACTATCATTTTTCCATATGCACTTTTTGTTCCTGAAAATATTACTGTTCCTGATGCTGCTGCTTTTATTGGTGTTCCTGTTGATGCTGCTATATCTAGTCCTGTATGTGCCCCAGATCTAACTCTACTAACAGAACCAAATCTAGATGTTATTGTTCCTGATATTGGTCTAATTAAGTTTAATCCTATTCCTATACTTTGATATGATAAATTTGCTGATGTATTTACTTTTCCAGAACTTTTTGCAACTTTAGGTACTTCTACTTTTTTTACATATAAATCTGCTACAACTGTTTCTACATCTGAAAATTGTTCTAGACTTGTTTCATACATTTCTGTTATTACTATTTCGTCTGCATTTGTACTTTCTTTTTCTTTTAATTGATTTACTACTTCTTCAGCTGATGCAAAATCTTTTACATATGCTTTAATTTCTTCTCCAATTGAAATTGCATAATAATTATAATATAAAATTCCTTGTTTTTTTACGGCTTCAAATATTTCATCATCATTTGTTACTATATTTCTTTTTAATAAACACATTTTATATTCTGGCATAGCTTCCATTTGGACAAATGCTACATTTTCTTGTCCATCTCCACTTTCCATATATTTATTAATTTCAGCTTGTAATTTACTTTTATCTTTGCTGTATCCTAATTGTTCTCCATTTAGTGACACACTATATATTGGTTTAAAAAATAAAGCTACTGCACAAATTATTAATAATATTGAAATTCCTAAAAGTATTGTAAGTTTCATCGTTTTTCTTGCTAATACTAGTATTTTTTTTATCATTAATTTTTTCTCCTGTTCATTTTTTATTATTTATTTCATATTTTTTTATATTGTATATTACTTTTACTATTTTTTGCAATTTTCTTTATTTACCATTTTTGCAACATATCTTTTCATTTTCTCTTTTATTATCTTTTTTTCTTTTGTTTTCTCATTTTTATATAAAAAATAAGATTCAAAGTTCTTACGGAAACTTGAATCTTATTTTGATTATTGAATTTGCTTTTTTAAATTATCAATTTCTTTTATTTCTGCTTTTGCAGATGGATTTGAATATCCTTTTAAATTTGCTATTTTCACTAAATCATATTGCAAACTTTCTTCATTATTTCTTATTTGCTGTATTGTTTGTCTTAAACCTATATTGTCACATTCACATATTGCTTCTTGATAATCTTTTACATTAGATTTTAAATCTTGTATGATATCATTTACCATTACTTTTTCTTCCATATTCATCTTATTCCTTCCATATATTAATTATTTAAAAAACTTGTAAGGATTTGTTTCGTATTTAATGCGTTTTGTGCAATATTATTAAATATTTGTTGTATTTGCAAATCTTGTATTTGAGATAAATATGTGTTTATTTTTTGATATTTTGTTTCATTTAAAAAGATTATTTGTCTTATATGCTCTAATTCTAATTCTGTTAAATCTGGCATTTTAGTCCCTTTCATAATTAAATATTTTTTATTTATTATTTGTATTTTTTTAATATTTATACGATAAATAAAATGCCTTTGGTATTTTTACAATATTTTTCCGCCACCAACTACAATATCATCAATATAAAATACTGCAGATTGACCTGGTGTAAGCGCTCTTTGTGGTTCATCAAATTCTATTTTTATATAATTTTCATTTTGTATGATTGTTGCTTTTGCTACTTTTGATGAATATCTTGTTTTTACATCTACTTTAATTGGTTCTTTTATTTCATCAAACAATAATAAATTTATATCTCCTATTGTTATTTCTTTTTTATATAATTCTTTTTCTTCTCCAACAATTACTTCATTTTCTTGTGGATTAAATCCTATAACAAATAATGGAGCTTTATAAGATATTCCTAGACCTTTTCTTTGTCCTATTGTGTAATTATATAGCCCTGTATGTTTTCCTAAAACTTCTCCTTTTGTTGTTACTATATTTCCTGTTTTGGGTTTTAAATTTGAATTATTTTCCAAAAATTTTTTATAGTTTCCATCTGGAACAAAACATATATCTTCACTATCAGGCTTATTTGCAACTTTTAAATTATTTTTTCTTGCAATCTCTCTTATTTGTTCTTTGTCTTCAAAATCAGCAAGTGGAAATAACACATGTTTTATTAATTCTTTTGGAATATTCCATAATACATAACTTTGATCTTTTTTTCCTGCCCTTGATTTTTTTAACACCCATCTTCCATATTTTTCACTATATTCTGTTTTGGCATAATGTCCTGTTGCTATATATTCACATCCTAATTCTTTTGCTTTTTCCCACATATATCCGAACTTCATATATTTATTACATTCTATACATGGATTTGGTGTTTTACAATTTGAATAACAATCTATAAAGTCTTGTATTACACATTTTTTGAATAATGTTTTACAATCATCTGTAATATGTGGTATTCCAATTGAGTTACATACATTTTTTGCATCTATATATGTACTTATATTACAACAACTACTTCCTGCAAATAATTCTAGTGTCATTCCTATTGGATCATATCCATTTTGTTTTAAGAGTAACGCAGATACACTACTATCTACTCCTCCACTCATTCCTAATAATACTTTTTTATTTTCCATTTCATTTTCCTTTTTAATAATTAATGACAACAATTTATTGTTCCTTTTCCATTTTCATCTTTTTTATTTAACATATCTTCTACTGTATGCCATGCCAATAATGCACATTTTACTCTTGCTGGCATATTTGATACATTTTTAAATGCTATTGCATCTTCTAATTTTTTTAATTGTTCTTCATCTGTTATTTCTCTTTTTATCATTTCTATGAATGTTTTTATAATTTCTTTTGCTTCTTTAATTGTCTTACCTCTTAAAGTATCTATCATTATAGATGTTGAAGCTTGTGAAATTGCACATCCATGTCCTGAAAATGCCATGTCTTCAATTTTATCTCCATTTAATTTTAATTCTAGTGTTATTTCATCTCCACAATTTGGATTATGACCAATTTCAGAATAATCTGCATTTTCTAGTTTCTTTTTATTGTATGAATTCATACTATGTTCCATTATTAAGTCATTATATACATCTGTTAAATCTTCCATTTTTCAGCCTTTCTTAATTTTTATTTTATAAATTTTTTAAACATATCATATGCCTTGTTTAAAGCATGTACAAGTCTATCTACATCTTCTTTTGTATTGTAGAAATAGAAACTTGCTCTACATGTTGAATCAATTCCTAAAAATCTCATAAGTGGTTGTGCACAATGATTTCCTGAACGTACACATACCCCTTCTGAATCTAATATACTTGCTACATCATGTGGATGAACACCTTTTATATTAAATGAAATTACACTTGAATGATTTTTTTCATTTGGCGTCATATATAATGTTAAATAATCTAATTTTGATAATTCTTGTCTTGCATATGCTAATACATCATTTTCTAATTCTTGCATTTTATCATATCCAAGATTTTGAATATAGTCAATTGCAGCACCTAATCCTACAACACCTTCTACATTTTGTGTTCCTGCTTCAAATTTATTTGGTAATGGTGCATATGTTGTTTCTTGTTCATATACATATTCAATCATATCTCCCCCCATTAAAAATGGTGTCATTTTATTTAAGATTTCTCTTTTTCCATATAATACACCAATTCCAAGAGGTGCCAACATTTTATGTCCTGAAAATACTAGAAAATCTGCATCTAAGTCTTGTACATCTATTTTCATGTGTGGAATACTTTGTGATGCATCAACAATTACTACTGCACCTTTTTTATGTGCATATTTTATTATTTTCTTTACATTATTAATTGTTCCTAAAACATTTGAAACATGTGCTATTCCAACTATTTTTGTTTTATCAGTAATTTTGTTTTCAATCTCTTCATCTGAAAGTTCAAATTCTTCATTAATATACATATAATTTAATTTACTTCCTGTTGCTTTTGTTACTTTTTGCCATGGTACTAAATCTGAATGATGTTCCATTATAGATATTACTACTTCATCATCTTTCTTTAAATTATCCATTCCGTAAGAATATGCTATTAAGTTTAAACTTTCTGTTGCATTTTTAGAAAAAATTATTTCTTCTGGATGTTTAGCATTAATAAATTGGGCTATTTTTTGTCTTGTACTTTCATATACTTCTGTTGCCTCAATACTTAATGTATATGCTCCTCTATGTGGATTTGCATTATTTTTTTCATAAAACTCTTTTATTGCATTTATTACTTGTATTGGCTTTTGAGTTGTTGCACCACTATCTAAATATGCTATATCTCGATTTTCTAATATAGGAAAATCTCTTCTTATATTTTCAATATTCATTTTTGCAATCCTTTCTTTGACTTTTTCATCAATTAATGGTATAATAAAGATTGACCGAATTCTTTAATGATTCGCGGAGGTATAAAAATGAACTTAATTATGCATTACATCACAGTAGATTTCAACTTCGCCCTAATGCTTTTAGGGCTCATGTGTATCTGCATCGGAATTTGGTGTATGTCTGACAGACGCCAGCATTTTTTGCTCCACCTGATTGGTGGAGGAGCATTGATTAGTTTCGGCATCCCGATTATTATGTTGGCAATTTAAAAGTTCACTCCCTTTCTCGCACTGCGGGATTGGGAGCTTTTTTAATCTAGCTTTTTATCAATCTCTTTTAATACCACATTTTTTAATTCTTCATCATCTATTCTATCAATTATTTTTTGGAAATTAGCTTTAACAATTAATTTTACCGCTTCTTTATAGCTCAATCCTCTAGTCATTAAATAAAATAATTGTTTTGCATCAACTTTTCCAGATGCTGTTGAGTGATTTCCTTCTACATCTTCTTCTGTACATAAAAGCATTGGTAATGCTATTGATTTTGCCTTATTTGATAATAGCATACAATATTCATTTTCATTACCTTTTGATTTTTTTGCACCTTTTTTGAAATCAATTGTTCCTTTAAAGTTTTTCTTTGCAGAATCTTTTAAAGCTCCTTGAACATCAATATCTATGTTTGTCTTTTTTCCTCTTAATTCTGCAATATAATTGATATCTTTTCTTTGATCATCTATTCCTAAATATATAGATTTCAAATTATTATCTGCATTATCACCAATAATATTAGAATAATAATTTGATATACTTGTTTTTCCTCCAATATCAATAATTGTATATTTTACATTTGAATTTTCTTCCAACTTATTTTCTATTGCCTCAAAATTTTCTGATTGTTCATTTAATAAATTTACAATTGTTATATCCAATTTTGATTTGGCATTTGCTATTGTTCTTATAATTCCATTATGCAAACATTTCTTACTAGTATTTGATATATATTCTATTATTAGATTTGTATCTCCATTTGCAATAATTTCTATTTGATTTATTAAATTAATATTTTCATCATCAAATGTATATCTTATTCTAATGTTTTCTTTTTTGTTTCCTGTTCGAATTCTTATTTTATTATTTGCTGTTTCATAATTTAATTCTTCTAAAATCTTACCAGTTCCATATGTTAATGCTTGATTTGTTGTTTTATTATCAATTATGCTTCCATCACTAACAATTTCTACATTTCTAAATTCAGCAATCTTTTCTGGTATTTCTAATTCGACTTCAATATTGTTTATCAAAAAATTTCTTGCTGTTCTCACTGGTGTATCATTTACTTTTAATTTTTCCATTATCCGATTGCCCCCTCTAACTCTAGATTTATTAAATTATTCATTTCAACTGCATATTCTACAGGTAATTCTTTTGAAATAGGATATGCAAATCCTCTTACTATCATTGCTTTTGCATCTTCTTCTGATAATCCTCTTGACATCAAATAAAATATTGCTTTATCACTTATTTTTCCTATTTTGGCTTCGTGTGAAAATTCTACTTCATCTGTTCTAATATCATTTACTGGTATTGTATCAGATCTTGAAATATCATCTAACATTAATGATTCACAACTTACACTACATTTTGAATTTTTGGCATTTTCATTTATTCTTACTAATGCTCTATAAGTACATGCTC
>CAKPCK010000019.1 GCA_934141555.1 uncultured Clostridia bacterium
GTCTTTAGACGTAGCTAGTAGAGAAGCCCTATGGGCGTAATTGAAAAACCACCAGCTAGGCTGGTGGATATTTATTTTAGCAAATTTAACTACTTCTGTTTAAATTAAACCAATTACTGAATAAAGATTTCATCATATTAATAAAAGTAATTTTATTAATGGAATTTTCGGCAATAAGATTTACTTCAGCTATTTTCTCATTGTTTAAATAATACGAAATTGTACCAAGTTGTTGACCTTGAGTTATTGGTGCTTGAATACTTTCTGGAAGATTAATTTCATATGTGATA
Source organism: uncultured Clostridia bacterium (assembly GCA_934141555.1). Taxonomy (GTDB): domain Bacteria; phylum Bacillota; class Clostridia; order TANB77; family CAG-508; genus CAG-269. The sequence goes on from CAKPCK010000019.1 coordinate 291, forward strand.
TTAGATTCTTCTCCTTTTTTTATTAAAAAAGATGGAGAAGTTTCATAAACAACATTTATTGAATCAAAAGTTCCTTTTGTTACATGAATAGATTTGAAAATTTCTCCTTGTGTAGCAAATGATTTATAAGAAAATGAATTAAATCCATAATCAAGTAGAGTAGAAGCATTAGAAAATCTAATTGCAGAAGTAGGAGCTTTCATAACTACAGCTATTAAAGATAAATCATTGCGAGTTGCAGAAGCAGATAGGTTAAATAAAGCTTTAGAGGTTGAACCAGTTTTTAAACCAGTACATCCAGAATAATTACGTACCAATTTATTTGTGTTAGATAACGCTGATTTTCCATCTCTAAGAGAATCAGTCCAAATTGTTGTATAATTTGTTATTTGAGGATGTTTTGTTAATAATTCACGAGACATTATTGCGATATCATATGCAGAAGTTAAATGTTCATCTTCATCAAGTCCATGACAATTAACAAAATTTGTATCATTCATTCCAAGTTCTTTAGCTTTTTCATTCATCATTTTTACAAAATTCTCTGTAGAACCACCTAAATATTCTGCCATAGCAGTAACACAATCATTAGCACTAACAACAGCAATTGCTTTTAACATATCATTAACACTTAAATTTTCTCTAGGGTCAAGCCAAATTTGAGAACCACCCATATTAGCAGCATTTTCACTACAAGGGATTTGAGTTTCCAAAGTTATTTTTCCTGAATCAAGAGCTTCCATAATTAATAATAAGCTCATTATTTTTGTAACACTAGCAGGATGCAATTTTTCATGAATGTTATGACTATATAAAATTTGACCAGAATTCTGTTCAATTAGAATTGCGCTTTCGGCATCTAAATTAAGAAAATTATCATCTTGAATAGTTGCAGAATATTGAACAGACGTCTCAATAGTACTATCTAAAACAGACCAACTATAGCTTGTTGTGGAATATGCAAAAGTAATAGGAGATAAAATAATAATTAATAAAATAAAACAACATAAAAATTTAGATTTCATAACAAGTCCTTTCATAAATATATTGTATTAAAAAATGGTAAAAATATTCAGTAAAATAGAAAAATTTTTATTTTTTATTGAAGATAAAATATCTTTTTGATATAATAAATATAAGATGTATACGAAGGAGAAATTATAACAAAGGAGGAAGTTGATATGAAAAAATTAAAAAAGAACAAAGGTATAACTTTAATTGCTCTTGCAGTAACAATAATAGTATTATTGATAATCTCAGGAATAACAATTTCATCATTTACAGGTGAAAATGGTATAATAGGTAGAGCAAGAGATTCAAAAAATAGATCTAATGAAGTTGAAGAAAAAGAAATTTTAAATACATCTGCAGCTGCTTCAATTGGAAAAAGTCAAAAAGCAAAAGTTGAAGAACCATATTTAAAAAACTATCTTAATCAAAATGTTGGAGAAGAGACTAAAGATTATTTATTAGAAAAAGAGGAAAGACATTACAATGTTACATTTGTAGCAACTGGAAATAAATACATTGTTTTAGAAGATGGAACAGTATTAACACAAGAAGAATATGATAATAAATTTAAGGCAGGATTTAAAGATACAATAGTAGTAGAAGTAGGAGAACATAAAAGTGTTTCAGTTGATACAGAAACAGATTCTACAATAAATTGGAAGTGTGATAATGAAAAAATTGCTAAAATAAATGTAAATATTAGTAATATAAAAGAAGTTGATATATTGGGGGTAACTAATGGTAAAACAACACTAACGGCAAAACTACCAAATGGTGAAAAATGGATATTTGAAATTTTAGTGCAAACAAGTCCAAAATCAATATCATTGAATCCGAGTGAAATACTATTAGATACAAGTACAAAAAATTCAGAAACATTAAAAGTTGAATATGAACCTATTAGTGTAAATGCAAATAAAACAATAACATGGGAGAGTAGTGCACCAGAAATAGCAACAGTAGATGAAAATGGATTGGTAACTGCTATAGCACCTGGTGAAGCAACAATAACAGCAAAAACACCTAATGAAAAGACAGCAACATGTGAAATAACAGTACAAACAAGTCCAGAAAGTATAACATTAAATAAAACAAATGAAACATTAGATTTAAATGGAACATCTACAGTTCAATTAGTTGCAACAATAAATCCAGGGACAGCAAATGTAAATAGAGATATAACATGGAGTAGTAGTAAAACAGAAATAGCAACAGTAGATAAAAATGGATTAGTAACAGGAGTAAAAAATGGAAGTGCAACAATAACAGCAACAACAGGAAATGGAAAAAGTGCAACATGTACAATAACAGTACAAACAACACCAACAAGTGTAACATTGAATAAAACAAGTGCAATATTAGATTTAAGTGGAACAAAAACAGTACAATTGACTGCAACAGTAAACCCAGGAACGGCAAATGTACAAAATGGAGTAACATGGAAGAGCAATGATACAAGTATAGCGACAGTAAGTCAAAGTGGATTAGTGACAGGAATAAAGAATGGAAGCACAACAATAACTGTAACAACAGCAAATGGAAAAAGTGCAACATGTAAAATAGGTGTAGAAACAAGAATAACATCATTAACATTAACAGCACCAAAGACAACAATGGAAACAGGAACAACAATGCAATTAACAGCACATGTGACACCAACAAACACAACAGAAAGTTTGACATGGTCAAGTAGTAATACTAATGTAGCGACAGTAAGTCAAAGTGGAGTTGTGACTGGAAAATCAAATGGAACAGTAAAAATAACAGTAAAGAGTTCAACAACAGGAAAGACAGCATCAGTTGATATAAAAGTACAAACAAGTCCAAATGGAATAACATTAAATAAATCAAGTGCAACATTAGATTTAAGCGGAACAAAAACAATACAATTGACAGCAACAGTAACACCAAATACAGCAAATGCAAATAATGGAGTAACATGGAAGAGTAATAATACAAGTGTAGCGACAGTAAGTACAAGTGGATTAGTAACAGGAGTAAAGAATGGAAGTGCAACAATAACAGCAACAACAGGAAATGGAAAAAGTGCAACATGTACAATAACAGTACAAACGACGCCAACAAGTGTAACATTAAATAAAACAAGTGCAACATTAGATTTAAGTGGAACAAAAACAGTACAATTAACAGCAACAGTAAATCCAAGTACAGCAAATATAAATAAAGGAATAACATGGAAGAGTAGTAATACAGGTATAGCAACAGTAAGTACAAGTGGATTAGTAACAGGAGTAAAGAATGGAAGTGCAACAATAACAGCAACAACAGGAAATGGAAAAAGTGCAACATGTACAATAACAGTACAAACAACGCCAACAAGTGTAACATTAAATAAAACAAGTGCAACATTAGATATGAGTGGAACAAAAACAGTACAATTGACAGCAACAGTAGCACCAAATACAGCAAATGCACAAAATGGAATAACATGGAAGAGCAACAATACAAGTATAGCGACAGTAAGTACAAGTGGATTAGTAACAGGAGTAAAAAATGGAAGTACAACAATAACAGCAACAACAGGAAATGGAAAGAGTGCAAGTTGTTCAATAACGGTAATAACATCTATTACTAGTATATCAGTAAGTCCAAACTCCAAAACTTTAAAAACGGGCGAAAAAGTACAATTAACAGCAACTAAAAATCCAAGTACTGCAACTGAAGGAATAGTATGGACAACAAGTAATTCATCAGTTGCAACAGTGTCAAATGGTCTTGTAACTGCAAAAAGTTCTGGAACAGCTACAATTACTGTAAAGAGTTCTACTGGTGGTAAATCAGCAACTTGTACAATAACAGTAAGTAATCCAGTTCAAGCCAAATCATATTCACCAAAGAAATATTATGGAAATTGGCTAGCAGATTATGGTGAGAGATCATTTACGGGATATAAAGAATGGGCATCATATGATTTAGGAGGAAGCTATAATATACAATCTTTATCAGGTTCAATAAAAATTAATATGACATCTTATGGAAGAGAAGAAATGTTCTGTACATTTGGTGTAAAAATTGAAGCTTATAATGGAAGGAGTTGGGATATAATCTATAAGAGAACAAGAGAATATGGAACTTGGTTGACATCAGGTTCAAGTACAATTAATGAGAGTATACAAGGATTTAGAGATATACATGATGTAAAAAATGATACTATGGATGGTTCAGCATCATCAACAGCGCATAATAATTCTCTAACACACCAAAATAAAAAATATTCGAAAATTAGATTGATGTTGTATTTATCAAATACAGTGCCAGAAACACTTTCAGCAACAGGTTCAGTTACTTTGAAGGTTTATTAATAAATAGAAAAATAAAAACTGAGAAAATTTGAATTTTCTCAGTTTTTTTACTTTTAAACTTTTAATTTTTTGATTTTTTTAATTTCTACAAATAAATTTTTTATAGCTTGTTGTTTTGAATTATATGTATCAATATATTCTTGACGAATTTGATCAAAATTTTCAAGAGATTCGTTATTTTTTAATAAACTAGGAATATAGTCTTTATAAAAATCAATATCAACTTGTTTTGTTGAAGAATTCATTTTTTTTATTAATTTTGAAATATCATCAAACCTAGCAATTTGTTCTTTTAAATATTTTATATAATTCATAGTACAAGCAATTTCATATTGAGTATCATCTAAAACAACACTTATTAACTTTTTCACAACCAATTTATTATTTTTACCAGCATCTGTATATCCTGTACCTTCTGGAGCATTAGGAGATGGGTGAGTATTTTCTATAATCAACTTTAAAGCATCTGAAATATTAACGTGTGATTTATATTGACGTTTACTAACTAAAGCATCAAATTCATCAGCAACTCTAATTATTTGAGATTCGTATGGAATGTCTTTTTTTACTAATCCCTGAGGATATCCAGTTCCATCAAGTGCTTCATGATGATAATATGGACCAGCATAATAAGGTCTTAAAGCCTTGTCCTTTAAGCATAATTGATATCCTAAAGTTGTGTGAGTTTTCATTATTTCAAATTCTTCATTTGTTAATATACCTTTTTTTTGTAAAATTTTTTGTGAAATAAACATTTTTCCAATGTCATGTATATATGCACATGTTACACAATATTCTGTAAATCCCTTTGAACAGTGAAGCTTTTTACATAAATTACAAGTCAATGTTGCTACATTTTCAGAATGTTTTCTTGTAAACATATCTAAAGAATCTAATAAGTTTAGTTGGTATCTAATAGAATTATTTAAATTATATGTTTTTAAATAAGTTTGATCATAAAAATCAAAATGTTCAGTTATATTAATTTCTTGTTCCATTTATAAATCCTTTCATTTAACGTTTTCTAAATTAAATATAACATTAAAAATGAAAATGTGCAATACTAAAAAAATAATTATTATGAATAACTTTTCATAATAATATTTTATGAGATGAATATATAAATGTCGAATTTGGTCAATGAAAAATTCTTGACAACTTAAAAAAAGGGTGTTAATCTAAATATAGAATTTAATTCTTTAAAATTTATAGTCAATAAAATTTTTTCGAAAAAGTTTAGTTAATTCAAAAATTTAATAAGAGGTGAAATAAATGAAAGTTAGTAAAACTTTTATATTTCGAATGATGTTTATAATCTCAATAATTTTTTTCATTATTTTTCAAATTATAATATACAAGTTTCAAGCAGAATTAGAATCAAATACAGAGATTGGGGTGGAAATTTTTAATTTAAAATCACAAGAAGAAAATAATAAAATAAATGAAAAAACAGAAGCTACTAATAGTGTATGGCAAATTCAAATCCCAAGTATAGAATTAATAGCAGATATAAGAGATGGAACAGATAAAGAAACATTAAATAAATACGTAGGACATTTTATAGAAACACCATTAGAAAATGGAAATATTGGACTTGCAGCACATAACAGGGGATATGATTTTAATTATTTTTCTAGACTAAAAGAAGTAATAGAAGGTGATGAGATTATATATAAATACAAAGAAATAGAAAGAGTATATGAAGTGGTAAAAAACAAAATAATTAAAGATACAGATGTAAAGGTATTAGATAATACAGAAGAAAATGTATTAACACTTATAACATGTGTTGAAAATGAGCCTGAATATAGGAGGTGTGTACAAGCAAAAGAAAAAAATTTAAATTATAATTATTAGAAAATCTTGAATAAAACCTTTTTACTTGGAAAAAATTAGATTATATAATAATTCAAGTGAAGGGAGAAATTCGTATAAAAATTATAATACATAATATGAAAATATATAATGAATTGTAATTAAATTGCGAAGAAAATGTGGATGGAATCTAGTAATATGAAAAATATGGTTGTATTAAGAAATTTACCATCAAATATGGTAGATGAAGCTATAATTATATTTAAGGAAACATCAAAAATAAAAGCTAAAGATGTTATAAATAAATCAAATAAAATAAATCAAATTCAAGGAAAAGGAAAATCAAAAGATATAATATTTAAAGAAGCAGAAATGCTTGTTAATGACTATATAAAAAAAATAGAAGGACAGAAAAAACAAAACATTTTTGATAAAAAATTAGATAATAAATTTTTAAGAAAATATAGTATTATAATAACAATACTTTTTATAATCAGTTTAGTAATAAATTTCATATAATAACATAAAAATATTCATACTAGCATAACATTAATTAAAATTAATATTATGCGAAAGGAAGAAATGTTATGGAAAAAAGTATGTCTGTTGAAGAAAGAATAAGAAGAGCAGAACAAAGATACTATAATATATCAAATGAAAAATATGGTGAGATAGAAAAAAATTATAATAATAATCAGAAAAAGAATGATACAGAGAAAATTACAACTTCAAAATCAAAAAAGAATATTAAGAAAAAATTGATATTACAAATTATGATATGTTTAATTATATATGGAATATTTTATTTTATTAATAATAATGATTCATTACTTTCAAGAGATATAAAAAGTAAAACACAAGAAATATTAAATACAGATATAAATTTTTCACAATTATGTTTAAATATAAAAAATAACATAGAAAAATGTTTTGATAATATTCAAAATAAAAAAGAAAATTCAGATGAGAAGAATACTGAAAATACGATAGAAGATATTCAAAATAATAATGAAAATATAGGAGGAGCTATAGAAGATATTGATTTACAAGTTGGAGATACATCAGAAATAGAAGAAATAAAGAAACAGGATAATGTTGAAATAACAACTAATGATAATAATGAACAAGAAAAAAATGAAGAAGTAGAATTAAGTCAAATGGAGCAAGATGTTAATTTTATAAAAGAAAACATTAATATTATAAAACCTATAAATGGAACGATAAGTTCAAGGTATGGTTTAAGAAATCCGACAACTATTACAGTACCCAAAAATCATACTGGAATTGATTTGGCAGCAGTTACAGGAACAAAGATAATTTCCGCAACAGATGGAGTTGTTATATTAAATTCTTCAAAAGGGGATTATGGAAATCATCTAAAAATACAAAATGGTGAAGCAATTTTTATATATGCACATTGCAATAAATTATATGTAAATGAAGGAGATACTATAAAACAAGGGCAAGAAATAGCAGAAGTAGGAGCAACAGGAAATGCAACAGGACCACACTTGCATTTTGAAATAAGGTATCAAAATAGATTAATAGATCCAGAATTAATTCTTGAATTTTAAAATAGGCATAATTCCAAGTAAAATGAATACTATTAAATAGTAATTCTTTTGGAGGAATATTATGAAAGTAAAAATTGATTTAAAAATTCTTATTTTTTTTGTTTTATTTTTTTTAACAAAACAAATAGAAATATATTTAACGATGTTAGCATTTTGTGCAATACATGAGTTTGGACATATTATGGCAGGAATAATTTTAAATTTTAGACCAGAAAAATTGGAAATATTGCCATATGGTTTGTCAATTTCATTTAAAATTAATCCTAGTGATATTAATAAAAAAATAAAGAAGCGGTAGTTTACTTGAAGTGAAAAAATTAATTGTTGCTTTAGCTGGTCCAATTGTGAGTGGAGTATTAGCTGTAGTTTTTTTATACATAGATCCAATTTTTATAACCAAACAAGATGCTGTATATTCTAATATTTTAATATTATTGTTTAATTTAATGCCAATATATCCACTTGATGGAGGAAGAATTTTCAAAAACATATTACATATAAAATATGGAAATAAAAATTCAAAAAAATATATTAATGAAATATCAAATGTCGCAATGTTTTTATTGACATTTGTGTGTAGTATTGCAATATTATATTTTAAAAATATTGCATATTTCCTAATTTGTGTAGTTTTATGGATTATTACAATTATGGAAAATAAAAAATTTAAAAATGATATGAAAATGTATGAACTTGTAGAAGAGGGAATTGTAAATCTAAATAATATACCTGTTTTTTTGAATAAATGATATTTAAATAGAAATACTAAAGATAAAATGCTTTTTGCATTAGAAAGGACAAAATATGTATAATTTTAGAACAGACTTAGCTTTAGAAAGAAGAGACATCTATAAAAAAGTAAACAAACTTAATGAAATTGATGGAGTCGAAAGTATAGAAGAAAATATAAGTGAGAAAATAAAAGTATCAAAAGTTAAAATAACAAATTCAAATGGTGAAAAAGCAATTGGCAAGCCGATAGGAAATTATATTACAATAGATGTAAAAGGATTAAAAGTTGCAGATGATGATGAAATTCAAAAAATTTCTGATGTATTATCTAAAGAATTAAAAGAAATATTGGATAAACATGTAGAAAAACAAGAAGATATATTAATTGTGGGACTTGGAAATATATATGTAACTCCAGATGCCCTTGGACCTAAAGTTATAAATGAAATAGATGTAACAAGACATCTTATAAAATATTTGCCACAATATGTTGAAGAAGGAACAAGACCAGTTAGTGCAATTGCACCAGGGGTATTAGGAACAACTGGAATTGAAACTGTTGAGATATTAAAAGGGATTGTTGAAAATATTAATCCAAAATTATTAATAGTAATTGATGCACTTGCATCAAGAAGTATAGATAGAATTAGTAGTACGATTCAAATTTCAGATACAGGAATAGTTCCAGGAGCTGGTGTAGAAAATACAAGGAAAGAAATTAGTGAAAAAACTTTAGGAATTCCTGTAATTTCAATAGGAATTCCTACTGTTGTGGAATTAGCAACACTTGTATCAGATGGGATAGATATTTTTATAGATAGACTCCAAGAAAAAGCTGAATCAAATGAATATCTTAATAAATTACAACAAGATGATAAATATGAAGAAGTAAAAGAAGCTTTAAATGTAGGTGAATACAATATGATAGTAACTCCAAAGGAAATTGATGATTTAATTGAAAATATGAAAGATATTGTTGCTAGAGGAATAAATTTTGCAGTTTAAGCTATGAGGAAAAAAATAACAGCTTCTATTATGTTTTAGAAGTTGTTATTCTTTTACTATATAGATTACAAATATCACAATCTGTGCAAATTTCAATTCTATTTTCGAAAACTAATTTTATAGTATTTATAAATTCAAAGTTTTCAGGAGAGTTATTAGCAAGATGTAAATATAATTTTCTTGGTAATAGATTTAATAAAGTATTTAGAACATAATCATTATCAGAAAAACTGATATCTGATAAATATTTTGTATTTAAATTGCTTTTGTCTAATTCAATAATATTAAGATTTTCATCTAATAATAATATTCCTAAGTTAGATGAAACTAAATGTATAATAGGAGTTATAGGAAATTGAGAATTGACATATAATTTTAATAATGAAATGAATTCTAAATATTCTTTTTCGATTATATATTCTTCAACAGAAAAATCTACTAATTCATTTAATAAAGTTCTATAAGCTGTTAGTCTAAAATTTATAAAACCAGTTAGAATAATAGTTTTATTTTGTGTTATATAATCAAAAAAAGCATCAAATAATAGCATTTCTCTACTTTGAAAAGAGAATTCATAGTCATCACAAATGTTTTCTTCACAAAGTTTTAAAATTTTTTCAATTTCATAATTATCAAAATAAAAGTAATTAGAAATTAGAATTGTTTTTATAATAGAATTTTCAAAGTATTCAATTACTAAATAACTTAGAATTGTTGCGAGTTTTGTATAAAAAAGTTCTGTATCAGATCCTTTATAATGAATTATTACATTTTTATAATTTTTGAATTCATTAGAAGAAAAAGATACATTTAACATATTAAAATCTTTGAATTCGTTTTGTAAGTATTTTAAAATTTCGTCATTGTTAGTTTTTATACATAATGAACTCATCACACAATCCTTTCTCTTTTTTTCTTTGTATATTATTTACGAAAAAATAAAGTTTATACAATAACTAAGATATAATATTCAAAAAATAAAAAAATGAAACTTGGACTTTATAAAGATAGCTTATAAAATTGTAAAATAGAGTGTTTTGAGCTAAAATAAAAAACATAGAGAATAAACTCTATGTTTAATAATTAATTTAATTTTGTATAAATGTGATAATCTATATCAGGGAATACACAATCTTTTTTCTCAATGTCTTTTAAAAATATTTTATCAATTTTATTATTTTTTATTTGATTATATAATTTTGTAAAACGTCCAATATGATTATTGATTCTCTTTTTTGCATAATCAACCATAGTACCATTTGTTATTATAAATAGCCAATCACTACTTTGAGCGAGTAGTAATTCTCTAGCAGCTTGATTTAAAGCATCTTTTTGAATACCTGTAGCATTAGGATATGAAGTTGCAAGTTCAACCATTCTATTTCCAGCTTTATGAAGGTGACGATGTGCATAATCATTTGTTGGGTTAAGCCATACTCCACTATATCCGTTCGCACCCCAACTTGAACGACAAGGTGTACATACTTGTATGTTTGGATATTTGTCAATATATTCAGATGGTGTAATTAATTCAAAATTACATTCATCATAATAAATCTTTTTAAATAAAATGTATAACCAATATGGACCTTCATACCACCAATGACCATATAATTCTGCATCATAAGGACACAAAATGATAGGGGGAACATTCATATATTTTGAGGTATTTTCAATTTGTTCTGTACGAGAATTTAAGAAATGACCTGCTTGTCTTTCAGCAGAATCCTTAGCCCATTGAATATCATAAATGTCTTTTTGTTCAGTTTTTCCTGTAATTCTATAATAACGAATTCCTGTATGAACACGAACACCATTATGAGCGATATAAGGTTTAATATAATCATAATCAGCTTCATAACCAATATCTCTATAAAATTCTCTATAATTAAAGTCACCAGGATATCCATCAATTGAGCTCCATACTTGTTGAGATGATGTCATATCACGTCCAAAACAAGTTAAGCCTCCAGGAGAGGTAATAGGGGCACAAGTACCATAAATAGGAGTTGGATCAGCATATAAAACACCATGTGATTCTACAATTGCATATTCGATTCCAAATTCTCTTAAATATTTATCTGCTTCTGGAACGTATCCACATTCTGGAAGCCATATTCCACGTGGTTTTTTTCCAAAATATCTTTCATATGTTTGAACTCCAACAGCAATTTGTGCTCTAACAGTTTCTTCAGTAACATATAATATAGGAAAATATCCATGTGTTGCACCACATGTAATTATTTCTAAAACGCCAATATCTTGAAAGTATTTAAATTTTTCTATTAAATTACAATTACATTCATCTTTAAAAAAATGTAAATCAGATGTATATCTATCATAATAATAATGTGATAATCTATTAACTCTTTCATTTCCCTCTGTTCTTTTTATTTCTTTTTCAGATAATTCAATTAATTGTTCTAAGTAATGGATATATTTTTTTTGAAGCAATTTATTATCTAACATTGAAAGTAGAGGAGGAGTCATAGACATTGTTATTCTAAAATTAACTCCTTCATCAACTAGTTTTTGAAAATTATGTAATAATGGTATATATGTTTCTGAGATTGCTTCATATAACCAAGATTCTTCTAAATAATCATCACTTTCTGGGTGGTGTATAAATGGAAGATGTGCATGTAAAACGAAGCTTACATATCCTTTTTTTTGCATTTTTTAACTCCTTAATTTATATTTTTTGTTTTTATTCAATAAATAAGTCGTAGGGAAAACCTACGACATTTTAACTATGTGGCATACTGCTTGAAGACGGATTACCAGAAGAAGGGTTATTAATATTTTCAAAGAATGATGTATCTTCATTTTTATAAATAGCAGAATATAAGCCTTCTAAAATTTCTTTGCTTACTAATGGTATTTCAGAACCTTCTGCAACTGGTAAATTTTTAATTATGTCATATAATGGTATGTTTTGTTCTTGTTTTGTTTTTACATTCCTAAATTTTATAGTATTATTTTCATTTGTTTTAAATAATACATGGTCATTAGGCAATTCTATTAAATTTGATGTTGATATATATATATAATTTGTATCAATTGTTTTTGTTTTTTCAACTTTTTCTTCAGTTATAGATTCTGTAACATTTGAAACTTGTGCTTGTGTTTGAGGAACATAATTTGGTTTTCTTCCAAGTTCAACTCTATAATTACATTTACTATCATTTACTCTTAAATACCAACTATTAGCAAAATCATTTATTGGAATTTCGAAACTATAATTATATGTATCATTATAAACTATTAAAATAGGGTGTGTAACTTCAAAGAAGTTTTCTCCATATTGTTCAATATATTTTTTTCTATCTTTATCAGAAATGTCCCAATATACAAATAACGTATTAGGTGTTTGATAAAGAATTTTTACAATAGTTTCATTATATCTATATGGTAATTCATAATTTTCAATTATAGATATTGGTTCTGTTTTTGTAGTTTTTTTTGTTTTTGAAGTTTTGGTTTTACTTTTTTCTGATTTTGAAGAAGTAGTAGAAACTTTCTTTGAGTTCTTTTCTAGTTTTTTTATATTCTTTTCAGCACTTTTTATTATAGCTTTTACACTTGCAGGTATTTTTGTGTTTGTTGATTTTTTTTGAATTTCTTTTGATTCAATTTTTGTTTTTGAAGATTTATCTAAATCATTAGTTTTTTTGGTCATTTCTTCCTCCTAAGTATTTATTCTCAATAATTTATCACTATAATATAACAAATGTAAAATAAATTCAAGTAAAATAAGAAAAAATATGAAAAAAGTTAGAAAAATACTTGACAAATGTTTTAAATAGGTTGTATAATAAATGATGTTACAAGAAGAAGTTTCCACTTCTCACCTTAACTCACAGGGAAAAGGTTAGAAATTTAGATTTATTATTATATTGAAAAAATATATCTATATTTATGTGGAATTGACTTGTATCAAAGTCAATTTTTTTATTATATAAAGAAAATTGCAAAACATTAGGAGGTGTTTTATATAAAACAAGAATTACCAATAAATGGTCAGATAAAAGCCAAAGAAGTTCAATTAATTAGTGATAATGGAGAAAAATTAGGAATGCTACCAATTGCAAGAGCATTAGAGATAGCAGAAGAAAAGAAACTAGATTTAGTATTAGTTTCACCAAATGCACAAGTTCCAGTATGTAAAATAATGAATTATGGAAAATACAAATTTGAACAAGCTAAAAAGGAAAAAGAGGCAAAGAAAAAACAAAAAATTCAAGAAACAAAGGAACTAAGAATAACTCCAAACATAGAAGAACATGACTTTGGATTTAAAGCAAAAAATGCCAAGAAATTTATTGAAGATGGAAACAAAGTAAAGATTACTGTTAGATTTAGAGGAAGAGAATTAAACAATGTAAAAATGGGAGAAAACGTATTAAACGATTTTGCCAAAGAACTTGAAGATGTAGCAGTAGTTGAAAAAGCCCCAAAATTAGAGGGAAAAAATATGTTTATTATACTTGCTAAAAAAGCTAATTAAAGCTTATAATATAAAAACAATTGAAAGGAGCAATTACAATGCCAAAATTAAAAACAAACAAAGCTGCAAAGAAAAGATATTCTTTAACAGCAACAGGTAAAGTAAAAAGAACAACAGCTAATAGAAGACACTTATTAGCAAACAAAACAAAAAGACAAAAATTATCAAGCAGACGCCCAGGTGCTTATGCAGATAAAACATGTGAAAATACAATTAAAAAATTATTACCATATGGTAACTAAAATAGGGAGGGAATATAAATGGCAAGAGTAAAATCAGCAATGACAACAAGAGCTAGACATAAAAAAGTATTAAAACAAGCAAAAGGATATTATGGTGCAAAACACTATAGATTTAGAAATGCAAATCAAGCAGTATTAAAATCATTATCATATGCATATGTTGGAAGAAAAGATAAAAAGAGTAATTTCAGAAAACTATGGATAGCAAGAATAAATGCTGCTGCAAGAATGAATGGAACAACATATAGCAAATTAATAGCTGGATTAAAGAAAGCTAATGTAACAGTAAATAGAAAAATGTTATCAGAAAT
>CAKPCK010000020.1 GCA_934141555.1 uncultured Clostridia bacterium
TCCATATCTGTATAGATTACTCCTTGTTTTATTAAATCTTCTTTCATGCTATGATATACTACTTCTGAATCATATTGTGCTCCAACTCCTGCTAATGATGTTTTTTCTGCTTCTGGTATTCCTAATTTATCAAATGTATCTTTTATCTCATCTGGCACATCTTCCCATGAACTATTTAAATTTGTTTTTGGTTTTACATATGTTGCTATTTCATCCATTTTCAATTCTGATAAATCTGGTCCCCATGTTGGTAGTTCTAATTTTTCATACATTTCTAATGCTTTTAATCTAATTTCTAACATCCAATCTGGTTCGTTTTTTCTTTTTGATATTTCTTCAACTATTTCTCTACTTAAACCTTTTTTCATTTTAAATTCATAGTCATCTTTATTTTTTATATCATATATATTTCTATTTATTTCATTTACTTGTGTTTTTGACATATAAATTTCCTTTCTTTCTTGACTTTTTTTCAATCGCATCATATAATTATGTATACGTTACAACTGAAAGGAGTTTACTTTATGAATGGCAGAAAGTTTGTAATTATTATCACAATCTTAATATCCATTTTAGGAATCATCACTCATTCACAAGATCTTGTTGAATGGGGATTGAGCCTTTCCATTGGAATGTGTATCGCTGAATTTATCATTGATCCCATTCTTAAACATAAGAAGTAACACTACATGTCCTGATTTTACAAAAAATCGGGACAATTATTTTTTATATTGTGCATATCCTGTTTCTTCAATTTGTTCTGCTAATTCTGCTGTTGAAGTTTTTACAATTTGTCCATTTACTAAAACATGTACATAATCAACTTTCAAATGATTTAATATTCTTGTATTATGTGTTATTATTAAAACTGCATTATCATCATTTTTGAACATTTCAATTCCTTTTGAAACTATTTTTATAGCATCAACATCTAATCCTGAATCTGTTTCATCTAATATTGCAAGTTTTGGATTTAATACAAGCATTTGTAATATTTCATTCTTCTTTTTTTCTCCACCAGAAAATCCAACATTTAAGTTTCTTTCAATTAATTTTGGATTCATGTTTAATTCTTCTGAATATTTTTTTACAGTATCTCTAAATTCAAATACTTTTACTGGCTTTTCAGTAATTTTATTTTTGGCATATTTTAAAAAGTTCATTGTTGAAATTCCAGGTATTTCTTCTGGTAATTGAAATGACATAAATATTCCTTTTTTGGCTATTTTATCTGTACTTAAATCATTTATATTTTCACCTTCAAATTCAACAGTTCCACTTGTTTTTGTATATTCTGGATTATTTAAAATAACATTTGCAAGTGTTGATTTTCCTGCACCATTTGGTCCCATTATTACATGTACTTCACCTTTATTTATTTTTAAGTTTAATCCTTTTAAGATTTCTTTCTCTCCTGCATTTACATGTAAATCTTTTATTTCTAATAACTCTTTACTCATTTTTATTATTCCTTCCTTTTATTAGTTTGGCATATTATTATTTTTCTTTGTTTTTGTTCTTTTTACACAACATCTACATTTTTCTTGATTTATATCATAATTACAATTTAATTCTCTTAGTCCTAAAACATTATGTACATATTTTGCTAATTTATTTATTGTTTCATCTGTTGTTACTAATTTTATTTTTTCTGCTTCATCTTTTGCAGATTGTTCATCTAAATCTAATACATCTTTTAAGAACAAGTAAACTATGTCATATGCTTCTAAAATTTTTTGTGCCAAATTTTCTCCTTGTTCTGTTAATTCTATTGTTCCATATGTTTCGTATTTTACTAATTTTTCTTCTTTTAAATTATTTAATGCTTTATTTACACTTGGTTTTGTGCAATTCATTTTATTGGCAACATCTGTTACTCTAATATTACCATTTTGTTTTTTTAATACATACATTGTTTTTAAATATTCTTCTGATGTTTTAGTTATCATGTTTTCTCCTTCTTTTTATTATTTGTTAACTATGGCTAACATTATACTACGAATTATGGTAATTTGTCAATATTTTTTATAATATTACAAAAAAAGGAACTATAAACAAGTCCCTTTTCATATTATTTACATTCTTTATAACTATTTACTAAAAATTCATTTTTGCCATCAAATTTAATCATTAAAACTTTTGTATAATTTTCAACACTTGTTTTTCCTATCTCTTCTATTATTAAACTTGCTTTATATTTTCTTAAGGTATCAAATGTATTCATGAATCCCATTCCTGTACCACCTTCAGTTGGATATGTTGTATATGGTTTCTTTCCAAGATTGTCTAATACTTCTTTTTTAAATTCCACTCCTGAATCATAAATATATATTCCATATGTTCCATCTATATTTCCTAATTTTACTAATATGCTTTTATTTATATTTTCTGTATGATTTATAGCAATTATTGCATCTTTTATATGATCTGCTAATAATGTTTCTAGTTCTTCTTCTGAAATTAAATTATTGATCATGTAATGTATATTTCCCTTTAGCACTAGTGTAAATTCTATTTTATATTTTTGACATTCTGCTTGCATACATTTTAACATATCATCTATTATTGTAACTCCTGTTTTATTTAATTCTATTATTTCTTTTTCATCATAAATATCATTTTTTAGTTTTTCTAACCTTTCTTTTATTTCCGTAGCATCTTCTGTGCTTATTTCTGTTTTTGTTAATAATTCTGATAATTTATATTCTAATGATTTTTGCTTATGGACTATTGTATGTCTCTTCTTGCTTATTCTGATATTTTCAGCTTCTAGTTCTGCAATTTCTTTTTTCTTGTTTTCCAATTCTTCTTTCGTTTCATTTAAGTCTTTTATTAACATTTTTTGTTTGTAATATAATTGCAAAGATTTTTGTATAGTTATAAACATTAAGACTAGAAAAATTATAAAAATGCAAAATGAGTTATTAGTTGAAAGCCTATTTCTATTATAAAATACAACACCTATACCTAAAATTCCTACACTAACACTTAATATAAGAATGTCTATATATTCATTATTGGCTCCATCTTGTAAAGAAATTATTCCATATTTAAATTTCTTATTTTTTAATATTTTTATTGTAATAAATATATCAATTAATAGTATTATTATTAAATTTATAATATCATTCTGAGAATTTATTATCATTTTATATATAATAAATCCTATGATTAGAGATACAAAATAAATTACATAACTTATTGCTAAACTAATAACTGTTAAAAATATACTATATCCTAATTTCTTTTTAGTCATTACTGTAGAAACACAACTTATTGCAAAAATAAGAAAAACTGTACTACTAAAGAAATTAGTTTTATAATTAACCCATTCTACTACAGGCTCTAATATAATCAAAATAATATATCCAAATATTTTATTTAGAGTAAAATATTTATTATCATTTAATATTTTTAAAATTATTATTTGAGTGGAAAAGATAAGTAATAATTTTATTGATACATCTACAACAATATTAGCTAAATTAAAATCCATTGTTATCAACTCCATTTCAAATATTATTATACATTAAAATAAAAATATAAGCAATATAAGAAATTCTTATATTGCTTACTATCTGGTTTTTATCTCCACCATTTTCCAATCCAATCCATTAATTCATCCCACCAGTCCATTCTCTTTCACCACCTTTTTATCTTTTGTGCTCGATCCGTATTGCTTTTGACATAATAAAAATATCATTCAAAGCCTTAATACAAGCAGTTTTCGGTGATAGAGAATATATAAAAAATTTAGTAATTTTTAAATTTTATTAGTTATCTTTTTGGAATTTTATTCCAATTTTTATCTTATTTACAGATTGTGTAAATTTTCTTACTTTAAACATTTAATTTTCTCAATTTTCAGTTTTTTTCAAAAAATACTATTTGTTACTATTTTTGAAAACAAAAAAAAGAACTGATCTATAAAAATCAGTTCTTTTTATATTATTTCTTTTACTTTATCTTTATAATAATAAATAAACTCCATTGGTGTTGGCACACCTGTTTCATAATTTACTCTTGCAGTATAATATTTAGTTAAATCTTCTATTGGAGTAACTCTCCAAGCATGAAAAATTGCATTTTGTATTCCATTAGTAATTGTTGTTGCTGATCTTTTATGTAGATTAGATAAATATTGAATAAGATTAGCACTACTATTTTCATTTTGTATCAAATACAATATTGCATCATGAATATATGCCTTTCCTTTAAGTTTAGAAGTTATCCCTACAAGTTCTAACTCTTTATTTATACAACTAGAAATTTTGCTTTTTTCATCTTTTAATGTTTCTTCAACAGATTTCTTTTGTTCTGTCGTTAACTCTGCATTTCTCATATTTATAAAATGATTTAATACAAGGTTTGCAGAATATTTTGGATGATCTTTATATAATATAAAATCAACACCTTTTCTATGTAAAATGTCATATGTTCTCTTAGAATTTACATGAGTTGTTACTATAACTATAGGTTCATAATTTAAATTCAAATTTTTCAAATCAGTTATAAAACTCAAAGCATCTGCATTACCTGTCGAACTATTATTTAATTCTAAATCTAAAATAACTCCTTCTGGTTTCAAGTTTCTTACATATCTTAATCCATCAATATCAGAATCAGTTATTGCTACTATTTCTATATCTTTTCTCATCTTGGCACAATTCACAAAATTATTACAATCATTAATATCATCTTCTATAATCAAAATTTTCATCGGCTTTACTTCCATATTATTTATTCCTTTCTACATAATTTCTGTTAGAGATTCAACTCCTTTTAATTTAATTATAATATCATATTTTCTAGTAAAATAGTATATTCAGTGGTAGAAATTTTTTAATAGGCTCTTTGTTAGTCTGTTATAATACATTTATCTTCATTTATAAAAAATTTCACTTCTCTTTTTGGAAGTGAAATTTTTTTATTATAAATTATTATATAAAATTATAAGAATTGTTAATCCTATATAAATAAATGCAAACATTGCTAGTCCAACTATTCCTGTTATCAATCCTGCTTTTCCAAGTTTACTTCCTAGCTTTTTAGCAGATATTGCTCCAAATATGATTGCTAATACTCCTGTTGGCAATGTAATATACCAAAACAATGCTGTAACAATAGATACTATTCCTAAAGTTAGTGATGCAACAGGCATTCCTGATTTTCTTTTATCATTTTCTTCCATATAAAATCCTCCCACTTTTATTTTATTTTTAATTCACTAATTTGCTCTAATGTATCAAGTCTATTAACTTTTATGGCATTTTCAGATACTGTATATATATTATCATCAATATATAAACCTCTTAATAATTTAGAATTATTATAGTAATATGATGGATATTTTTTGGCTGAAGTCTCATGTGTTATAATTCCTTTTAAATTAAATCCTTCTTCCAAATTTATTTTGTATACAAAATATCCTTCGGCAATATATGATTTATTATAACTTGAATATGCATTTATCATTGAAGAATAATTGTTATCATACGAATTTACAGAAAATTCTTCACTATAATTATTTACAGGTATTGCAATTAATTGTTTTTCTTTTGAAAATAGTAATGCTTTTGGATTTGTTAAAATTGCTGATGTTGTTCTTCTGTCACCTATTACTGTTTGAGATATTTGAATTGGATTATTTACATCACTAACATCAAATAAAGCCATTTTCATTCCAATTATTTTACTTGTTGTTGATATTACTTTTCCACTTGAATTTCTATTAATAACTTCTTCTGTCTCAATTCCTATTCCAATCAAATGATTTTCATCATATGGATGTAAATATGTACTATATCCAGGAATGTGTAATTCCCCTAATACTTTAGGATTTTTTTCATCACTTAAATCTATTACAAATAATGGATCAATAGTTTTGTATGTTACTAAATATGCTTTATCTCCCATGAATCTTGATGAATACATTTTTTCACCACTAGCAACATAACTAGTTGCACCAATTTGCTTTAAATTCTCATTAAATATTACTACTCTTGCACCTTTGTTATCATATAATGCTACTCTTAAATGTCCTTCTTTTTCATCTAATGAATATTGATTTATTGTTTTTCCATCAATTTTATTTTTTGAATCATATGTAACTTTTCCGTTTTTTGAAATATCGAACTTAAATATTTCTGTTGCATAATCCCTTGAATAGTCTTCATTAATTAAACTCTCAAAAAATCCTATTACACCTTTGGGTCCAAATAATTTCCAAATTGGAAGATTATCACTATTATTTTTATATTTTTGTTCTAATAAATATATACTATTTTCTGATACATATGCATTTGAAATATCTATTAAGTATGAACTTATATCTACTGGATCTGTAACATTTTCCAAATCTAAGGTTGAAATTATTGTTTGTTTATTTGTTTTTACATCTTTTAAATGATACATTTTGTCAAATTCTATTTTTTGCTCAATACTATTTTCTTTATACGCCCTTACAATTTTGTCATTTTCTTTTCTTAATTTTCCTGATGAAATAACATATAATTGGTTATTTATACATCTTGATGTATAATATGGCTCATACATTTCATAATTTTTTAATATTTGCGGATTTGTTTTATCTTCTATATTATAGATATTTACAATTGTATTGTATTGATTTTTTTCTTGATATGCAAATATTACAACTAATTTATTATCATATAATATTAAATCTTCTGGAATTCCTTTTGAATCAGTTATTTTACTCTCTATTTTTACTTCTGATGGATTTTTTACATTTGTAATAACTACATTATTTTCTGAAATTGAGTAAATATAGTCTCCATCTGTTTTTGTAATATCAGCTTCATCTACATTTTCAACTTGAATATTTGTTGTTGAATATTCCTTTGATGAAGATTCTCCTTTTGAAGAACCTGATGAACTAGATGAATTTGTACCTACACTATCTAGCAATCCATTGGCACTTTCTATTTCATCTATGGAACTATCTATTCTTGATTGTACCCAACTTCCAAAACTAAATGGCATACCTATTATTCTATAAAATATTTCATTGCCATTTGAATACTCACAATTATATATGTTCAATAATTCTTTTTCTGATTTTATATTTTTCAATTCTGACTTTTCATTTTTGAATAAAAAAAACGTTATCAAACACAATAAAATTATAATACTAAAAATAATTATTTTCCTTTTCTTCATAAAAACTATCCTCCTTTTATTTTTTATATTTTTATTATAAACTTTTTATAATTTTTAATCAATCTATTTTTATAATATATCTAGCTTTTTCATTTTTTTTAATATATAATTTTACTACATTATTGAGAAAGGATTGATTTTATGAAAAAATTTATAAACGAACAAGCTAATATTAATAATTCAAAATGGAATAATTTAATACATAGAGAAAATAAAATTTATAAAAGAGAAAATGATTTAAGAAGTGATTTTGAACGAGATTATAATAGAATCTTACATTCTAATGCTTATAAAAGAATGAAGCATAAGACACAAGTATTTTTTTCACCTACAAGTGATCATATTTGTACAAGATTAGAACATGTTAGCCATGTGGCTTCTATTAGTTATACTATTGCCAATACATTGGGGTTAAATACCGAATTAACAAGAGCTATTGCTATTGGACATGATTTGGGGCATGCACCATTTGGACATCAGGGTGAAAGAATCTTATCTGAAATATCTCAAAAATATATTGGAAATTCTTTTTGGCATGAAAAAAATGGGGTTAATATAATTGATAATATAGAACTATTAGAAAATTGTGATTCAAATCTTGAGAATATGAATTTAACTTATGCTGTTAGGGATGGAATTATTTCACATTGTGGCGAAATTGATGAAAATTGTATAAAACCTAGAGATAATTATATTGATTTAAATGATTATACTTACCCAAATCAATATAATCCTTATACTTGGGAGGGTTGTGTTGTAAAAATTTCTGATAAGATTTCTTATATAATTCGTGATATTGAAGATGCTATATATTTGCATATTATTGATAATCATTTAGATGAACTTTATGATTTGTTGAAATATGATAAATCTCAAAAAATTAATAATTCAAATATTATTAATACTTTAATTTATGATATTTGCTTAAATTCTTCTCCTGAAAATGGTCTTTGTTTTTCTGATGATAATTTGAAATTATTAAATGATATTAAAAAATTCAATTATGAACATATTTATTTTAATAAACATTTGCAATATCCTTTTGATTATTTTAAACTTGTTATTAATCAGATTTTTAGCGTTTTAGCTGAGTGCGATGATAATGAAAATACTTTAGAAAAATTGAATTCTCTTAAGGTTTTCTATCCTGTTCTTATTTCTAGTTTTGTTGATTGGATTAAGAAGTATTGGAATTTGACTGATAGGTCTGATTCTAATTTGAGGAATAGAGTTGTGTTTAATATGTATGATTCTAAGGATTTTTATAGGGCTATTGTTTATTATATTTCTGGGATGACTGATAATTTTGGTATTAGTTGTTATAATGAGATTATTGGGTTTTAAATTTATAAAAAGCACTACATTTTGCTATATAGTGCTTTTTAATTATTTTTTCTTTGCAATAACATTAAAAATATGCCAATATTTCATATTTCCAAGACCTGTTAAACCTTCTTTTTCTACTTCATTAAATTTAATAATATCAAATTCATCAAATAAATCTAGTACCTGCTCTTTTGTAAAAAACGTCATATTAGATTCAGCTTTATTCCAAGAATCATTTATTCCAAAAAAATTTCCAACAAAATAACCATCCCTACATATACTTTTCCTTATAGTTTTCCACATTTCATCAAATCCATGTTTATAACAAAATGATAAACTGTAATTAGCCACAATTAGATCTGCTTTTTTTAATTGTATATCTTCCAAATTCTGTTGTTGAAATTCAAATCTTTTCATTTCTTCAGAACTTAATCTTTTTGAAATTCTATCTTTTACATCTTCTTTATCAATTGCAGTAACATTCCATCCATTTTTTATTAAATAAACTGTATCATTTCCAGCTCCACATCCTATATCAATTGCTTTACTAGGAATTGTTTTTATATTTTCTATAAAATATCTTACATTTTTCCTTGGAATATCTGCTTCCGTATTATCATAATACCTTTCTAATTTTTTCTTTTTTAAAATTTCAACAGCCAATCTATATTCCTCTTCTCCAAAATCAATTGTTGGAACAATTTCATTATTATTATAGATATTGATAAATTGTTCAATCGTAACCCATTTAGCTTCAGTTGCCTCTCCATCTGGAAATGTAATCTCATTTATAGAAATATTTCTTTGAAATATCCATAAATCCTTAAAATCTGGTACCTTTTTATCTCTCTTGACTTCTTTCAAAAAGATAGCATCTTTTTCTGAGAATGTTATTCCTAATTCCTCTTTTAACTCTCTTAAAATTCCTTCTAAACTGGTTTCTCCTGCTAATATTGAACCACCATTACATTCCCATAATCCGCCATATTTCTTCCATGGTGCTCTTTTACTTATCAATATTTCGTATTTAGAATTAAAAATTATTCCAGTTACAACAATATGATATTCTCCATTTTTAAATTCATATACATCTCTTTCTGCTAACTTACCTGTTTTATTTCGATTTTCATCATATATATCCCAAAATTCTACCATAATTTTCCTCATTTCTTTATATTATAGTTTGCTAAAACTATTAATTAGATA
Organism: uncultured Clostridia bacterium; assembly: GCA_934141555.1. GTDB lineage: Bacteria > Bacillota > Clostridia > TANB77 > CAG-508 > CAG-269. The sequence continues at coordinate 9,712 of CAKPCK010000020.1, forward strand.
TCTTTATTAATTTTGTGAACAGGAAATTTATTTTCTTTTAATACATTTTTTATTGATGTTGGAAGTAATGGATATTCATCAATTTTAGAAATGTCTAACCATTCATATTGAAGCCAGTCCTCTCCTTCAACATTTTTTAAAGTGTAATCTATTTTCTTATCGGTCTCATCAACAAACTCTGCTTTATGTACAAATAATATTTCATGATATTTAGTACCATTCATTTCAAAAAAATTCTCTATTGTTGTAACATATCCAGTAACCTCTATTTTTTTGCCTAATTCTTCCATAACTTCTCTTTTTACTGTAGTTTCTGAGTCCTCTCCAATTTTAACTCTTCCTCCCATTAAAGCATAATGGTTAGAATTTACGTTTCTATGTGCTAAAATCTTTCCATTATGTTCAATTATTACTGTAGCCCTCACATTTAATTTGTAATCTTCAACATCAATAGTTAAATCCATCTTCTTACACTCCTTTTCCTTATTTTTATATCACAAATATCCACAAAATTTACTCTATCTGTGGATATTTATTACTAATTTTGATAATTGATATGCTCACCTTTTATTAATGGATATCTAATAAGGCTCTCTCCATCTAGATTTTCTTTATGCATATCAACTGCTGTTATTTGATGATTATTATAAGTTGTATAATAATATATTCCTTTAGTTACATTGCAACATGATGTATAAATTGTGATTTCATATTTTCCATCATCTAATTGGCAACACCCTCTTTGCTGATCTACTGAATTAAGTATATGGAAAAATTGACTTACACTATCATTTTCATCTTCACCAGATACAGAGTTCATTTTTACAAATGCTACTCTAATAAATCTTGATTGTGATGATAAATCTCCTGGAAGTCCGATTGCTCCCATTCCTCTGCTATACTGTTGTAATTCTAGATTTTGTGCAAAAGTATTCTTTGGTGATTTGTTAGATAAGTTCATATAATTGTTTAGTGCAAATAATTGCTTATCAAATGGTGGATTATTTGTTAATACTCCTACTGGATTATCATATATTTTTATTCCTTCTTTTACCGCTTCTACTGTTATTGATTCTTCTGAATCTGAAATAATCCAATGTAATTGTGCTAATGGTAATTGAGCACTAAACGAAATATTTAACAAATTGATTTTTTCTATTAATTTTCTTGCTTCTTTTGTTGTTGCACATTGACTTAAAATCCATGGAATAAATTCAAATTGTGCAATATTATCTTTTTCTTGTTGTGGTTCATTATAATAAGCATTACCAACAAAATTTAATCCTGCTATCCCTAATCCTTTTTCATTTATTGCATCATAATATAATGGATAATTATCGGCTACATAAGCCATTCCTATTATTGCATAATGATTTGTTATTGATTCTTTATTTCTAAAATTAAATTGATAATTTCTTGGTGTTATTGTTACTTCTTCATTATAAGAAACCTCATAATCTAATGTTCTCCCAAAATAGAAGTCTTTTGTTTTATATGTTACTGCTGTACACATATTTTCCTCCTTGTATAATAGATTTATAATTTAAAATTTATCTAAATGTTCATATTATTTCTTAATTAAATTTTTTTATTAATTATAACATTCTTTTTGTTTTTGTAAAATAAAATATTGTAAATTTCAGTAACAAAAATAGAACTAATATTGTACTTGACTTACTGGATATTAGATCTATTTTATTTTTATTATTTATTAAAATCATCAAATTCTAAATCAGCAAATGGAATATTTTCGATTTCCTCTATTTCCTTTGAATCATTTAATGTTAATTTGAATACTTCTGGTGAATTTATTCTTTTATCAAATACTACTTTGCCTTTAAAACTTAATTTTAGTTCTCTATTTGGTGTTACTTTTTCTAATTTACACCATTTTAATAAGAAATACATTATTGCATAATCATGTGCAAATATTGCTATTCTTTTTCCTTTATTTTGACTAACAACTTCTTGGAATGCTTCATTTACTCTTTCTCTTACTTCTGCTTGGCTTTCTCCTCCTTCTGTTTTGAAGTTTTCGTCTTCATATTGTCTTGTATACCAATCTGGAAATTCTTTATCATTTGGTTTTCCTACTCTTTTTTCATCAAATCTTTCATCTATATTTGCTTTTAAATGTTGTTTTTCTAATAAGTATTTAGCTGTCTGCAAGGTTCTTACACAATTACTTGTATATACTACATCTATATTTTGTAGTTCTTCTTCGTTACTTAGTATTTCTGCTCTTCTTTCTCCCGTTACACTTAATATTATCTTCTCGCTTTTTACTATTTTGTCTTGACTTGTTTTCCAACTTTCTATTAAATTTTTGGTGTTAATTCTTACTGAGTGTCTTATTAAATATACTGTTGTTTTCATATTATTCTCCTTTATATATCATTTTTTATTCGTTTTTGTCAATTGTTTTAATTTATATTATTATTCCATTTGTATGATCTATTTCATGTTGTATTATTTCAGCAATAAAACTACTATATTTTGCATGTTGTTTATTAAAATTTATATCTAAATAATCCACTTCAATTTCTTTATATCTTTTGCATTTTCTTTCTCCAATTAATGATAAACATCCTTCTTCAGTCTGATATTCTTCTTTTTTATTTGTTATAACAGGATTTATCATTATAAAGTCATATAATCCTCCTGATACACAAATTATGGCTTTATTATATCCTATCATATTTGCAGCAAGTCCTACGCATCTGTCTTTGTTGGCTTTTAATGTGTCTAGTAAATCTTTGGCTATATATTTGTCCTCTTCTGTTGCTTTTTCTGCTTTTTGAGATAAGAACATTACATCTTTTACTATGTTTTTTACCATGTTATTTTTTCCTTTCTTAAGTCATATTGTTATATTTTATTTTTTTTAGTGCTTTTCTCTAATTTTTTCTCCAATTCTATTTCTGCTTTTTTGACAAAATAATTATCTGTATAAATTGGTATTTCTATTTCATTGACTTTTTGAATTAACTTTTCTATACTGTCTAAATCTTTTGTTTCTTCAGTTTCTATTTCTATTAAATTATCTCCATTTTTTATGTCTTTAATTGCTAATTCAAATCCATCTTTTTCATATACTATATCGTCTTCTTTTATATTCATGATTTCTTTGTATCCTATTGCTTTTAATAATTTTTTTGCTTCTTCTGTTTCTGAAATGTTACAATTGATAGATTCTTGATTTAATATATTTCCTGCTTTATCAAAGTTCTTGATCTTAAATGTTATTAGTTTTGTTCTTTTTTTTGATGTTTTTCCTATAATGTCTCTTACTAATACTGCTTTTGCTAAAATATCTCTTATACTTAGCTTTTCTATATCTGTTTCTTCTGGTATAAAATATGTGTCGTCCATTGAGAATTTGTTTATTATTTTGAATCCTTTTGCTTCTATTATCTTATAGAATTCGTTTAATTCACATTTGATTTTTATTGTGATTTCATTGCTTTCTTTTCGACTCATGCTTTTTCTCCTAATCTTTTTCTTTTTGCTTTTTATTATAACATTTTTAATGATGGTTTTAAATAGTTTTTTGAATCTTACTTATTTGTGATTTAATTTTTTTCTAATTTTATTAATGTATCCCGATGAGGTAATTTTTTTATTTTGTATTTTTGTATTTGGTGAAACATGGATATGTGAATTTTATTATTGATGCTTGTTCTTTATTTTTGGGTTACTTTAGTATAAATTGTGGACCTTCGGGTTATGAG
>CAKPCK010000021.1 GCA_934141555.1 uncultured Clostridia bacterium
GCTTCAATTTTTAAATATAATATACTTGGACATTTTTCTATATTATTTGGTGTTACTTTCAAAGTATCTCTTAAAAAGTCAAGTACATAACAAATGCTATTATAATCTGTTTTTTCCAATACATTCTCATTATTTTTTATTAATTTCTTACTATCTAATCCATATTTATTACATATTTCTTCAAATTGTTCTCTATTTACCATTTTACTCCCTCATCTAAATCGCACAAATTATTGCATCTAATCCAATATTCAAATCAATTAACCCAATTTTATATTGATAATCTAAATCTTCCAATTGTTGAATTATTTTTCTTAACTCTTGTTCACTAAATTTTTGAGTTTGCATTTTATATTTATTTACTAAAAACATCTGATTTGGCTTTAAATTTAAACTTGTAGCAACATCTTTATTATTTGCAATAGCTATTTTTACAAAATATAATTTTTTCAAATGATTATATAATGTTATTAAAATCTTTTGAATTGGCTCTTTTGATGCAATTAAATTATGTAATACATCAATTGCATCTTTTGTCTTTTTTTGTCCTAAATTGTCTGTTAAATCAAATATTACACTTTCTACTTTTTTTGTACATAATGCATCTATATCTGATTTTTGAACTTTTCCACCTTCACCTGCATATTCAATTAATTTTCTAGTTTCATTTATTAAGTCTTGCATATTTGTCCCACAACATTCTATTAAATATTGCAAATCTTTCTCATCAAATTGAACTTTATATGCATTACATATTGCTTTTAATCTTTTTATTATTTGTTGAGGCTTTTGCTCTTCAAATTCACATATTGTTCCTATTTTTTCAATTGTATTAAAAATAGAATTTTTTTCCGCTTCATCTTCAATAAATATTAGCAAAACTGATTCTTTTATCATTTCTACATTGTCTTTTAAATATTCATTTATTCTATCTTTTAATTCTTTACTTGCTCCACCTGTTTTACCTTTTCCTTCTCTTTTAAATATCCCTGTATTTTTAGCAATTATTAATTTTTTAGGATAGCCAAAAGCAGGAGTTTCTATGTCAGCAATTAACTCCTGGATACTATTTTCATCAATTATTATATAATTTATTCCTTTTACTAGTTCACCAAAAACTTTCTTCATTTTCTTTACTTGTTGTTCTAATAAAAAAGTTTCTGCACCATAAAATAAATATATTCCTTCTGCAACTCCACTATTTACTTGTTTTTCAAGTTCTTCTACTTTTAGCATCTCTATTCTCCTTATCTCTATATAACAAATAAGAAAAGTTTTCTTTGATTTGTTCGTGCACAAAATTTTTCACATAAATTTTCTGTGCAATATGTTTATATAAATTACTTAAATTATACAATTTATATAGGATTTTTGCAACTTTATAGAACAAAAAATAAGAACATATTTTAAATATGCTCCTATAATTTATTTTTTACTTCTTGTAAAACTATTGACACAAAATCAACCATTTTATGGTTTCAAAGCTGTGATTGGAACTACATATACTTCATCTGGTCTTTTATATGCTACATTTGTTAATCCACAAATCACACAAAGAACTGATGGTGCTTTTCCTTTTTCTTTTTCAATTTGTTTCTTTAAATTTAATAAATCATTTGCTGCTTTTTCAATCTGATTTGCTCCAAGTTTTATCTCAAATGCACACCAATCTCCATTTTCCAATTCTATAACACTATCAATTTCTTTATCTTGATAATCTTGATAGTGATAACATTTAGCATTAAAACTATCTGCATATATTTTTAAATCTCTTTCAACCATAGCTTCAAACAAAAATCCAAATGTATTCAAATCATTTATGAGTTTGCTTTCTTCTTTAATATCTAGTAATGCACACGCAATAGACGGATCTGTAAAATGTCTTTTTTCTGATTGTTTTACTCTTACCGATGAACGTACATTAGTTGAAAATGGTTCGTCATTATCTAACAAAAATAATCTATCTAATGCATTTAAATAAGAGGCTAATGTATCTATATCTATATCTTCATTATCTTTTTCATTAATATCTTTCTTTAAAGTCATATTTGATACAGTTGTGCTTTCATTTCTTGCTAATGATTTTAATAATAATCTAACTTTATGTTTATCTCTATTAATTCCGTCTAATCTATTTAAATCATCATCTATTATTAAATTTATATATTCTTCTATTGCATCACTGGCATCTTTAGCAGAATAATCTAAGTTTGCAGGCCATCCACCTCTAATTACTAATCTTGCTAAATTTCTTAAATCAACTTCTCCTGTTGCTTTACCTTTAAATTCATTCTTGCATATGCTTTCTAATGATACTTCTCCCGTAGAATCACCAGATTCATATAAACTCATTGTTCTTAAATGTATTTTTCCATATCTCCCAGCTCCACTATGCGCTATTCCTTTTCTATTAGGAGTAGAAGATCCAGTTAAAATATATTGTCCTTTTAGTCCCGTTTTATCAACATCAATTCTTATTTCATCCCACAAATTTGTTGCTTCTTGCCATTCATCAATTAGTCTAGGTTTTTCTCCTTCTAATACAATTGATGGAGAAATTTTTGCAAGTTCAACATTATTTGATTGCCCTCCAGTTGTCTTATGTAAAAGAATTTCACTATTTGAATGGTATCTTCCAGCCCATGTTTTTCCACAATATTTTGGTCCTTCAATACTAATGGCTCCAAATATTTTTAAATAATGTTCTATTTTATCATCTAATATCCTTCTTTTATATTTTTCTATTTTCATAGCTAATATCACCTCTCATATCAACTCTTTATATATCTATTTTACATTAATCTGTGATATTTGTCAATTCTAATCCGTGATATTTTTATTTTTTATTCCGTGGTATTTGTCGATTTTAGTCCGCGAAATTTACTATTTTTAACTTCTAGTAATAATTCTAAATACTTCTGCAACACTCCATGCTTGTGCCACAGCACCTTTAGGCTCAAATGGTCTTTTGGAATCATATATTTCAGCAATACTTCCAATACAACCTCTTTCATTAATTTCTTTTGAAAATGTTTCTGTAACACTTTGTATAAAATCTTCTAATTGTGTACTATATTTTTTCTTACCTGTTCTACTCTCTGCTGCAAATCTTTTTAAACAATTATAATATAGTCCTAACAACCACGTCCATGTAATTCCTTGATGATAGCTAAAATCTCTCTTAAAGCTATCTCCTTCATATACATCTATATAATTTTCTTCTCCTTTTGCTAATGTTTTTAAACCATATTTATTTAATAATTTTTTTGTTACTGTTTCAAACATTTCTTTTGCTTCTTTTGAATTTACATCTAACACTGGATATGACAAGCTTAATGCAAATAATTGATTTGGTCTAACTTTTCCATCTTCAAGTACATCATATAAACATTTTTTTGATTTATTATAAAATTTTTCTCTAAAAGATTTTTTACACTTATTTGCCATTCTTTCATATTTTTCTTTTTTGCTATCATCTTTTTGATATTCAGCTAATTCTACCATAACTTTTAGAGCATTATACCACATTGCATTTATTTCAACAGGCTTACCATTTCTAGGTGTTGCAGGAATTCCATTATATTTCACATCCATCCATGTATTTTGTGTATATGGTGTTCCTGAAACAATAAGTCCATCTGTGTCTAAATAAATATTATTATCATCTATATCTATTCCTATTGAATAATTTTTAATAATATGTTCCAAACTTGGATATATTTCATTCATAATAAAATCATAGTCTTTTGTATATTCTATATATTTCTTTACTTGTTCGAATAATAATAATGATGCATCAACACTATTATATAATGGTCTATAATCATCTTCACTATATGAGTTTGGTACTAAACCATATTTTATATCTCTTACACAACCTCTTAAAACTTTTTTTGCTATTTCATATTTTTTAGTAACTAATAAACATCCTTCAAATGAAATCAATGTATCTCTCATCCAATCTAAAAACCATGGATATCCTGCAATCATTGAATATGTATTAAAAAATGGTCTTATTATAATAAAATTATCTATTGCTATTAAAAATTGTTTTATTAATTTATCTTTTTGTTCCTCTTCTTCTGTTTTATCTTCTTTTGAAATATCAATTAATTTTGATTTTGCAAATTCTTGATTTTGTCTTACAATTTCATTTGTAATAATTGCTCTAGCATCTAATTCTTCAATATTTTCTTCTAATGAACAAATTACTGAAATTTCTTTTTCTTCATTTGGTCCTATTTCTATTTCAAATCTTCCTGGTATTACATGATTTTCTTCTGCTTCAAATCCTCTTTTTTCTTCTTCTATATAAAACATATTTTTGAATATATCATTATAATGTTCTATATAATTTCCTTCTGACAACATCATATATATTGGAACACCATTATCTATTTTAACTTCAAGTTTTGTTTTATTAATTTTTTGTTTCAAATCAAAAACATGGTCTTTATTCATTCCATGTGCATTTCTAAAATCCATTACAGGTGTTAATATTAATTTTGCTTTTTCGCTTCCATTTTTTACTTTATAAAAAATAGCAACTGTATTTTTAAAATGCTGCATACAAATTGCTTTAGTTATTTCAACATCACCAACTTTATATGCAAATATAGGCATATATTCTTTTATAAAACATTCTTGATATTTATATCCATGTGTTATAAAATTTTTGCCTATATTTGTATATAAATCTGTTTTGCTTCCATTTATTTCTATACTTTCATCTAATTTTGATAATATTAATGTTCTTCTTGCTGGTGGCATAAGTGGGGCTATTAATAGACCATGATATCTTCTTGTATTTGCTCCTATTATTGTTGATGATGCAAATCCTCCAAGTCCATTTGTTATTACCCATTCTTTATTTAAGCCTTTTTCTAAATTTAAGTTTTCTTTTGCAAATTTCATTTTATTATTTGTGACTAAAATTTGCATAGTCTACAAACTTTAGTCACTTTCCTCCTCTATTTTTGATGATTTCTTCTGAATTTTTCATCAGACTCTCTAATTGATTGTATTCTATCACTATATTTTGAATTAAATTTACTTTTTCTAACAGGTTTTTTATTTTTGTCTTGTGGTTTCTTTTGTTCTTTTTTCTCCATTTTAGCCTGCATTTTCTTTATTTTATTAATACGTTTATCTGATTTTAATTTTGCATTTAGCATTACATATTCTGGATCATCTTCTCTATCTTCATATTTTAAATCATTACATATTAATTTTATTGCAGATTCTGCTACCATATATGGATCATGTCTAACTTTTCCATCAATTATTGTAGAAATATTTTTCTTAATAAATTTAATCTTTTTTATTTTTGGATCATTTAGATTTTGTTCAACTAAATCTGCACCTTCTTTATTATATTTCTTTATGTATTCTGGAATAACTTCTCCTGTATCATAAATACAATAATCTATTAATCCTTCTCCACAATGTTCTATTATTGCTTTTATATGATCTGCAACAGAATAATTATCTGTTTGACCAAATTCAGTCATAATATTATTTATATATATTTTTATTGCTTTACTTTCTTTTATTGCCTTTGCAACACCATTTACTAGCAAGTTTGGTATTATATTTGTATATAAACTTCCAGGTCCTATTATTATACTATCTGCTTCTCTTATTGCTTCTAATACTCCTTCTGCTGGTTTGCAATTTGATGGTTGTATATATACTCTATTTATTCTTGTCATATTATCAGATACAACTTGTGGTATCATATCTTTATTTTCAACAACATATCCATTTTCTAACTCTGCACATATATTCATTTCTATATTTGTTACTGGAAGAATCTTTCCTGTGATATTGAATATTGAATCACTTTTTTCTATTGCTCTTACATCGTTTCTAAAAACTTCTTTCATTGCTGTAAAATAAATGTCTGAAAATTTTAATCCTCTTAATTCTGGATTTATCATTTCATGATTCATTAATCTTCCAATATCTTCTTTTCTTTCTGGTGCCAGTGCTACTATACTGTCTTTTATATCTTCTAATGGTAAGGCTGTTTGCAATCTTCTTCTTGAAAGTGTTTGTTCTTTTCCATATTCTGATACTGCTACAATTGCCGTTATATTATTTGTATATCTTTTCATTCCTGTAAGCACTGTATTTAGTCCTGCTCCTCCACCAATTACTACTACTTTAGGCCCTTTTTCATATATTGTTCTATCAAAAATTAATGAATTTACATTTACATTTTTTTTATTTTTCATTCTGTCATCTGTTGCTTCTATAAACAATTCCATATTTCTTTTATTTAACATTATAAGTCCTATAACTATACAAACAAATCCAATTGCAAATATTACGATTATTTTTCCTGCCTCTGAAAATTGCATTTCTTTTTGAACTAATATATCAGATATTCCATAACATGTAAGTATTATTCCTATTAATATTAAAAACATCCATCTCTTCATTTTCGAACTTGATTTTAACCAATGCATTATTCCCTTCATTTTTATACCTTCCTTTTAATGTATTATCTCTACCTCTGTTTCGATTTCTTTTCCAAATTTTTCATAAACTTTTTGCTTTATATGTTTAATTAATTCTTCAACATCTTTAGATGTTGCATTTCCTTTGTTTATTATGAATCCTGCATGTTTTTCAGATACTTGTGCTCCCCCTATTTGATATCCTTTTAGTCCACATTCATCTATTAATTTTGCTGTTATAAAATCTGTTCCTCTTTTAAATGTACTTCCTGCACTTGGATATTCTATAGGTTGCTTTTCTTTTCTAAAGTTCGCATATTCTTGCATTTTTGCTTGTATTTCTTCTTTATTTCCTTTGTTTAATTCTAATTCAGTTTCAACTATAATATATTCATTGTTAGCAAACATACTATTTCTATATTCAAATTCTGCTTGTTCATTATTTATCTTATGTATTTCACCATTTCTATCAATATATGTTATTGTTTTTATTATGTCTTTCATCTCAGAACCATGTGCACCTGCATTCATTCTAATAGCTCCACCAATTGTTCCAGGTATTCCACTTGCAAACTCAAATCCTGAAATTTCTTTATTTGCTAGTTTTTGTGCTAATTCGCCTAGTTTTACACCAGCTCCTACTGTTATTTTAAATTTATTATTTTTTTCTTCTATTTCTAATTTTTTTATTTCTATTTTTAATACTATTCCTTTTATTCCTTCATCACTAACTAGTAAATTACTTCCATTGCCCAAAATAAAAGTTGGAGTATTTTTTTGCTTTATATATTTTATTATCTTCGTTAATTCTTCTACTGTTGAAATTTTTACTAAAACTTCTGCTTCCCCTCCAATTTTAAAAGATGTATATTTTTTCATTTGTACATTTTGCAAGATTTTTTCTTTTGGAATTATTTTTTCTATTTCATTTATATTCATAAATTAATTCCTTTCATCCTTATTTTGACACATATAATGGATCATCATCAACTGTTGTATGTATTCTAGAATTCATTACTTCTCCTGTTTTATAACATACTATATACTCAAATGTAGGATTTTCTAGTCCCATTTCTTCCATTGCTTCTTTATTTAATTTATAATATTTATTTTCTGCTGTTGCATCTGATCTAAATGCAACATTTCCATTTAAAAGCAAAATTCTGTATCTCTCAAATGGTATTTGTTCTATACTTGTTAATGGTGTACCAAGCAAATATTTCGTATCATCAAATTCTTTATATTTAATATAATTTTCAAGAACAGCATGTTGTACCATATCTAGTTCCACTTTTAATCTTCTTTGTTTTGCATTTTGTATACTATTTGTTCCAGAATAAACTGTAACTGATGCAATTATTACTATTACTATTATCATTACTGCCAAAGCAATCAATGTTACCCCTTTTTCATTTTTTTTCATTTGCATATTTTCCCTCCAAAAATCTTTGATGTTATATTATCATTTTTTTCCTATTTTTACAAGATTTTTTAATAAATCTCTTTGTTTTTTCTCAAATATGTAGTATAATAGAAATGTAGTGTTTTATTAAAAATAAAATTAATCTTTATAAAAGCTTTTTGCTAGAATGGAGGTTTTTATGTGGCAAATATGGTTAATTGCCTCTGGAATATTTTTTATTTGTGAAATAATTACTGTAGGTTTCTTAGTTTTTTGGCTAGGAGTTGGTGCCTTAATTGCAATGATTGTTAGTTTATTTACTTCAAACATTATTGTTCAAATGTCTGTATTTGTAATATCTTCTGGATTATTAATTTTTGCAACAAGACCATTAGTTAATAAAATAAGCAAAAAAGATGTTGTTCCAACTAATGTTTATTCTTTAATTGGAAAAAAAGCAATTGTAACAGAAGAAATAAATTGGGTTACTGGAAAAGGTCTAATTAAATTTGAAGGTGAAGTTTGGTCTGCAAAAAGTAAAGAACAAGTAAATATTCCTGTAGGAAGTGAAGTTGAAATTGTTTCAATAGAAGGTGTAAAAGCATTTGTTAAACCATTAAAAATCAATTCTAACATAATGTCTTAATACTTATATTGTTATTAATATTATATATATTACCTAAGAAAAAAATTTTAAAAATATTATATATAGGCAATATATAATTGCCAAAAGGAGGAAATTATGTGGTTTTTAATTGTACTACTTGTTATAATATTAATTATAGCATTCAAATCAATTAAAGTTGTTAGACAATCTGAGGTTTATATTATTGAAAGATTAGGAAAGTTTCACAAAGTTGCTGATGCTGGTCTTACAATAATAATTCCATTTTTCGATCATGTTAGAAGTGTTGTAAGTTTAAAACAACAAACAATGGATGTTCCACCTCAAGGAGTTATTACTAAAGATAATGTTACAATTACAATAGATACTGTTGTATTTTATCAAATAACAGATCCAGCAAAAGCTGTTTATGAAATTCAAAGTTTAAAGAAAGGTATTGAATATCTTGCAATTACTACAATACGTGATATTGTTGGTAAAATGGATTTAGATGAAACATTTAGTTCAAGAGATGGCATAAACTCTCAATTAAGAACAATACTTGATGATGCAACAGATAGATGGGGATGTAAAATCGATAGAGTTGAAATTAAAGATATTACTCCACCTGCTGATATTAGAGATGCAATGGAAAAACAAATGAATGCAGAAAGAAATAAAAGAGCTTTAATTCTTGAAGCTGAAGCTCAAAAACAATCTGCTGTTACTATTGCAGAAGGTAAAAAACAAGCTGCTATTCTTGAAGCTGAAGCTGATAGAGAATCTAGAATTCGTAGAGCTGCCGGTGAAGCACAAGCTATTAAAGAAGTTGCAGAAGCTAAAGCTAAAGAAATTGCAATGGTATATGATGCAATAAAATCTGCTGACCCAGATGAAAAACTTGTTCAAATTAAGTCTCTTGAAGCTCTTGAAGAAATTGCTAAAGGTGATGCAAACAAAGTATTCATCCCATTTGAAGCAACAAGTGCATTAAGTAGTTTAGGTGCTGTAAAAGAAATCTTAAAAGATGATAAAAAATAAAACCAAAAGACCTCAAATTTTAATGAGGTCTTTTTCTTATTTCAAATATGGTTCTATATGAATAATAGCTTTATACACATTATCTAATTTTGTCATATCTTTTTCAACTTTATCTGCTAATTTATGACTTTGAAATGTTGTCATATTTCCATCAACAGCTATTGTTAAAAATACAACATATTGATATCCAACAGGTGCTGACGAAATATCATTTATTGCTTTTATTTCTTTATATGTATGTAACACATTTAATATAGTATCTTTTGTTTTTTCATCAATTGATCTATCCATTAATATATTATAACTTTCTATAAATATTTCTACACCTGTTTTACATATCCAAGCAGATATTCCAATTCCAACTATTCCATCAAACCATTGTATTCCTTTTAAAGATAATAGTACAGAAATTAATGTAAACGTTGTTATTATGCTATCATTTCTGTGATCTTCCATACTTGCTTGTAATAAAATATTTTTGCATTTTTTATATGATATTCTTACATAAATATATAAGAATAATTTTGTTATAATTGTTGCAATACATACTACTACAAGCCACCAAGAAAATGTTAATTCACTTCCATTTATTAAACTTTTAAATGCATCTATTATTGTTTTTATAGATACAAATATCATTGATATTGATATAAAAAGTGAAAAAATATATTCTGCTTTTCCATGTCCAAAATTATGGTCATCATCACGTGGGACACTTGCAATTTTATTTCCTATTGATGTCATTATTGATGCAAATATATCTCCTGCACTATTTATACTATCTGCAATCATTGCCTGGCTTTTTGTTGAAAATCCAACAATTGCTTTTATTGAAAGTAAAAATATGTTTCCTATTATTCCAAATAATCCTACTCTTTTTGTTATTTCAAATCTATTTTCATTTTCTTTCATAATGTTTCTCCTATCTTTTGAATTTGTGTATTTAATTATTATATATTTTTACTTCAAATTTTTCAATAGATTATCTAGATTTATTTACCCCCAATATTCCTCCAAACATTCCACAAACTATCCCAGATATAATCATTATTATTGATTGCATTGATAATACAAATCTTTGATTTATTATACTTGAAAGTAAATATATACTTATTAAATATATTCCTCCTACTATAGCTCCATTTAATAGTCCGTTTCTTTGGATTTTTGAGTTTGATATTGTGCTACCAATAAATATGCTTATTGCTGTTATTACTATTATTGTTGGTGTTATAAAAGTTTCACTTATGTTTGTATATGTTAAAATTATTGAAAATATTAACAAAAATATTATCGTTGTTATAAATGATATTATAATTCCTTTTATAATATTTGAAATTGATGTCGTCATCTAATCACTCCTTTTTATTAATATATTAATTTATATTTTAAATATTCAAAAAATAAAAAAATCATTCTGTTTTTATACAAAATGATTTTTAGTCAAATATTTTTTATTCAAATGTTGGGTATCCGTTACTTCCAATTATCCATCTTTTTAATTCACTATTTTCTCCAATATTGTTATTCAATAAATTTACAAATTCTTCATTATTTTTTATATTTTCTTCATCTAATTCTGTTATTCCTTCAGATATAGCACCAACAGATTCAGATTTATTTTTATCATAATATGTGTTTATTATATTGGTTACAGTTGTTGTAGAATTACTTTTTGAAATTTTTCCAATTATAGATTTAGGACATTCTCCTGCATTATAACAGTTTTGCATATTTAATGTTACTGATGCACATACTGTCCCTTGTTCTCCTAAAATACCACTGTTTTCACATTTTCCCAAATTATAACAATTCTGCATATCAATTTTTAATATACTACCCCAACTAGCACCAGAGAAACTTCCAGCAATACCATTAGTACATTCACCTAAATTGTAACAATTTATAATTTTACCATTTTCTCCGCCAGCAATCCAACCAACAATTCCATTCTTACACTTTGCATTATTTATACAACCATTTATAATAGCATTTGACATTACACCAGCAATTCCTCCACAATTATTATCTCTATTGTTATTGTCACTATAATTCTCTATAATTCCATTATTTGTACAGTTTTCAATCTTTCCATCTGAAATACTAGCTGAAATTCCTCCTGCTCCACCATATCCATAAGCTCTTCCTGTTATACTAATTTTTCCATAATTATTACAATTAGAAACTGTTATTGTTGAATTTGAATATCTCAAATAAGTAAATATTCCTCCAACCATATTATATCCTGTTATATTGGCATAATTATTACAATTTTCTAATTTTGAATTCAAAATTAGTCCTGATGCAATCCCTGCTGTATGCCATTTTCCTGTTATACTTCCTGTTATACTCAAATTTTCAATTTCTGCATTTTGTATATTTATAAATAATCCTATATCTTTTTGATTCTTATCATTTTGATATAAATTTTTTATATAATTATTTCTACCATCAAAATTTCCTTTAAATGTACTTTTTCCTATTCCAGGAAATCCACCACATTCTTCTCCTTGTTTTGTTAACTCTGTTTTTATATCTTCAACTATTCCATCTGTATTTATATCACCATATATTG
>CAKPCK010000022.1 GCA_934141555.1 uncultured Clostridia bacterium
GGATTTGAGAGTCAAAAACAAATAGAACAATGTAATTCTAATATTAATGTAGCAGAAGCAAAAATTCAAAATAATAAAGAAATCGCAGAAAGAAATAAAATAGAAATATCTGAATTACAAGAGAAAATCGCTAGTTTAAAAAATGATATAGAACAAAAAGAATCAAAGAAAAGCAATTTAAAAGAAAATAAAGCAAAATTTGAAAATGAATTAAAAGAAAAAGAAGAAGAATTAGCAAAGTTAACTGCAAATTTAAGTTCTAAAGAACTTGAAATGGAAGAAATTAAAAAGATTATAGAAAAAAATACAGATAGAAAATATGAATTACAAGCAGAAATAAGTAAAAAACAAGCTAATATAGAGAATTTGGAAAAAAGAAAAAGTCAGTTAAATCAAGAAATATCATCACAAACATTTGAAATAGATAGAATTAGAATAAAAAAAGAAGATATAGCAAAAGAATTTAATGAAACAGAATCAAATAGAAATAATATTTTGAAAAAGCTTGAAGAAATAAGAAAACAAAAAAATGAAATTACAACAAAAATTAAAGAGTTCGAAATTCAAATTGCTAATTTAACAAATGAAATGAGGATGAAAACATCAAGATATAATTTCCTTGTAGAAACAGAAAAGGAAAAAGAAGGTTATACCAAAAGTGTAAAATCATTACTAATAGATTGTGAAAAAGCAAAAGAACTTGGAAAAGGTATGCATGGTGTTTTAGCAAATATTATAGATGTTCCAAAAGAATATCAAATTGCAATTGAAATGTGTTTAGGAGCAAGCTTACAAAATATTGTTACAGAAACAGAAGAAGATGCAAAAAAACTAATTGAGTATTTGAGAACAAATAATTTAGGAAGAGCATCATTCTTGCCAATTACGTCTGTAAAAGGAAAAAAATTAGATAATATAAAAGGCAAAAAAGATGGAGTAGTAGGTATTGCTTGTGATTTAATAAAATTTGATAAAAAATATGAGCAAATTGTATTAAATTTATTAGGAAGAACAGTTATTGTTGATAATATGCAAAATGCAATAAAACTTTCAAAAGAAAATAATTATTCATTCAGAATAATTACATTAGAAGGTGATGTAATAAATCCATCTGGAGCAATAACTGGTGGATCAGTAACTAAAAAAACAGTTAATATTTTAGGTAGAAGTAAAGAGATTGAAGAATTAAATGCACAAATTATTGAAATAAAAGAAAAAATTTCTAAATTAGAGAAATCAAAAGAAGAATATGAAAATTCATCAGAAAATGTATTAGAAGAGGCAGAAAATTTAGAAAAACAATTACAAGAAATTGAAATTTCTTATGCAACAGAAAAACAAAGAGTTGAGTCAATTGATGAAAATATCCAAATTATAAGAGATAGAATAAATAAACAAAAAGACGAGATTTCAAAATCAGAAGAAAGTAAAAAAGAATTGTTAAATTCAAAAGAATTAGATGAACAAGAAATGGCTAAAATTTCAAAAGAAAATGAAGAAAAACAAGCAATTATAGATGAATTTGCAAGTTCAAACAAAGATAGTCAAACATATATAGATAACTTAAATGAAGATATTACAGATTTAAAAATATCTGTATCATCATTTAATGAAAGTGAAATGTCAATTCAAGAAATGTCAGAAATGATTAATAAAGAAATTGAAACACATACAAAAAATGTTGAAATTAAAAAAGCTCAAATTGAAAAAGATGAAAAAGAAAATATTGAACTAGAAAAACAAATAGAAGATACAAAAAAACAAATAGAAGAAATAAAATCTCAAGTTTCTAATAGTGGTGAAAATATTGAAAAATTAAAAAAAGATAGAGTTTCAAAAAATGAAAAGTTAACTAAAAAAGAAGATGAACAAACTGATGAATTTAAGGTAATAGAGGACTTAAAAGCACAAGTTACAAAATTAGAAGTTAAGAAAACCAAAATAGAAGAAGATATTACAGAAATTATAAATAAGATGTGGGAAGAATATGAATTAACTCCTAATAATGCAGGAAATTATCCAATGCCAGAAAATGTACAATTAACTCAAAGAAAAGTTAATAATTTACGTACAGATATAAGAGAATTAGGTAGTGTAAATGTTGATTCTATTGAAGAATACAAGAATTTAAAACAAAGATATGATTTTATGTGTGAACAAAGATTAGATTTGGAAAGTACTATGGCAAAACTTAATAAAGTAATTGCTGAAATGCTAGATGTTATGAAAACACAGTTTAAAGAAAAATTTGAAATTATTAATAAAAATTTTGGAGAAGTATTTAAAGAATTATTTGGTGGAGGAATGGCAGAAGTATCATTAACAGATGAAAATAATATTCTTGAAAGTGGAATAGAAATAAATGTACAACCACCAGGAAAGAAACTTCAAAGTATGTTATTACTTTCAGGTGGAGAAAGGGCATTTACAGCTATTGCATTATTATTTGCAATATTAAAAATAAATCCAGCACCATTCTGTGTACTTGATGAAATTGAAGCAGCTTTAGATGATGTTAATGTTTATAGATATGCTGAATATTTGAAGAAATTTACTAAAGATACTCAATTTTTAGTAATTACACATAGAAAAGGAACAATGGAAGCAGCAGATACTATTTATGGTGTTACAATGGAAGAAAAGGGTATTTCAAAATTATTATCAATGAAATTAAAGGAATCTTAAAACAACAAAAGAAGCTACAATCAGTAGCTTCTTTTATAATCTTATTAATCCTATTAAAATCAAAACAATTCCTGAAAAAATTGATAAATATTTATCAGAAATATTTATTTTTTTACTAGCTGAATATGCAATAATATTTCCACAGTTTATAAATAATGTATGAAACAGTGCTGCAAAAAGTGGATAAATAAATCCAGTTATACCAATTATACCACAACTAAGTCCAACACAACTAGCGTCAGTAGATACAGCCAATGCTAATAATATTGCTTCATTTTTATCAATAGAATTTGAATGATCTAAATCATAATCTTCTGTATTTTTATTAAAACTTTTATAAATAGAATATATTCCAAGTAAAATTAATAAAGCAGAACCAATAATGGTTGCAACAAATGGTGAAAAAAGCTTTGAAATATGTTTACCAAGGAAAATTGCAATTGATGTTGAAACAAATGCAATTGAAAAAACAATTAAATTGCTAATTTTAGTAATTCTAGAATGCTTTATACCATATGTAATTCCAAGTGTTAAAGCATCTATACTAACAGATATAGCAAGTAATATGCAACTTATCATAAAAAATAGTATCCTTTCTGACAATCAAATTGATAGTCTATTTTATATAATAATATGTATAATCAGAGAAAATGTGACAAATTAAAACAAAATTTTTAATGTACCTAATAAAATAAGAGAGAAAGATGATACATAAGAAAGTATATTGTCTGAAATATTAAATTTTGACAATAATAAATTAGCAATATTTGTACTACAATTAATAAAAAATAGTTGGAATACAGAAACAAAAATAGGCAATAAAAGGTCATTGAAGCCAATTATACCACTTCCAAGTCCAACACAAAATGAGTCAATAGATAAAGCTAATCCTAAAAAAATAGCTTCTTTTTTATCAATTTCATTTGAATTGTTGAAATCATAATTAGAAGATTTGTTTGAAATTTTTTTGTAAATTCCATAAAATCCTAAAAGCATTAAAAATGTTGAACCAAGTAACACAGAAAATTTTTCTGATAATATGGAAGAGACAGTATTTCCAATAATTATAGAAATACTTGTTACTATAAATGAAATAATAAATAATATAAAATTACTTGTTTTTGAAATCTTTGTATGTTTTATTCCATAAGAAATTCCGATTCCAAGAGAATCTATACTAACTGAAAGAGCCAATAAAATACAATTTAATAACATAAAAATATCTCCAATCTAAAAATATCTTTATGATATAATATGTAAACTTAACAATGAAAGTTCTTTTTACATATTGTGTTATGTACAAAAAAAGCATCAAAATGATGCTTTAAAATAAGTTTATTTTTTAGATTTTTTCTTAAGTAAAATAGATACAACAATAATTATTAAAATAACTGTGATAATTGCAATTACTCCAGCCCATCCTAAAATTGCAACAATTTTACTTCCTAATGACATAATAATTCCTGCTAATATAACACCTAAAGCTACAGCTGTGATACTTGTTTTAAAATCAAGTTTCAAAAAACTTGCTGCAAGAGTTCCAGTCCAAGCACCTGTTCCAGGTAAAGGAACACCTACGAATAAAAGTAAAGCCCAAAATATTCCACTATTTCCAGCAGAAGCTTTTAATTTTTCTCCACCTTTTTCACCTTTTTCTAAACACCAAGTGAAAAATTTACCTATGAATTTTTTATCTTTTCCCCATTCGAGTACTTTTCTTGCAAATAAATATATAATTGGAACTGGTAGCATATTTCCTATTATTGCTATTGGATAATATAATGCTATACTCAATTTTAGACTTTCAGCAATAGGAATAGCACCTCTTAATTCTACAATTGGTACCATTGATATGAAAAAAACTATTAAATATTTTATAACTATTGGTAAACTTGCCATTATAAATTCTCCTTTGTTAATATATATATACATTACTGATTTTTAATACTATATAATTTTACTATAAATAAGAAAAAAGTCAATAAAATTTTTAGTTAATTTGATTTTTTCAATATATGTAGTAACTTAAGTCCACTAAGAGTAAAATCAATAACTTCGCTAATAAAAATAGAAATAATATATCCAC
Organism: uncultured Clostridia bacterium; assembly: GCA_934141555.1. Lineage (GTDB taxonomy): Bacteria > Bacillota > Clostridia > TANB77 > CAG-508 > CAG-269. The sequence continues at coordinate 4,772 of CAKPCK010000022.1, forward strand.
TAAAGCCAAGTATGGGAACAAAAAAATAAATAAACCCAATACTAATAATACAATCAATAACATTAATTGCCATAACACTAACTTGAGCGTCTAATCCTTTTAAAATACCATCAATAACAATATCAAGATACATTATGATAATTAAAGGTGAAAGAATACGTAAATATTTAGCAATTTCAATTTTTTTATAAATAGTAGTGCTCAAGAAATTTGAACAAGTAAATATAAAAATAGTAATAAATATTGCAAAAATAAGAGTAAAACTTAAAATAATAATAGAAATACTCTTAATTTTTGTATTATTTTTTTCAACATATAATCTTGAGAATTCAGGTACTAGTAAACTACTAATACTTGTAACAAGTATTACAGGAAACATTATAATAGGCATAGCCATACCATTTACAATTCCATAAGAGATCAAACTATTTGATGAATTCATACCACTTCTTTGTAAACTAGATGGAATTATTAATTGTTTCAAAGTAGAAAGTCCTGAACGCAAATAAGATGTAAGAGCAACAGGAATAGTAATCCTCAAAATTCTTTTAGTATATGAATCAATATCTCTATATCTAGATTCAAGTAAATTTTTTCTTTTATCATATTTATAAAAAATATATAAAGCAAAAAATGAAAGTACTTCAGAAATCACATCAGCTAAAATTAAAGAATAACAAGCATAATCAATACCTTTAGGCATAATCAGACTAAGAAAAAATGCAGTACAAACAATTTTAACGAACTCTTCAAAAAACTTAGAAAGAGCATTTTTATAAACTCTTCTTACAGCTGTAAAATATCCATTTATGGCAGAAGACATAGCAATAAAAGGTAAGGCAATACAAATTAAATAAATAACATTTTTACTAACTCTGTTATGTAGACATTTTAAAGTAATAAAATCAGCAAAAATAAAAAAAATCAAGCTAGCACAACAACCAAAAATAAGACTAAGAAATATACATCTACTAGCAGCTTTTTTACTACCTAATTCATTATTTGCAGCTAATTCCTCAGAAACAATTCTAGTTGAAGCAATATTAATACCAGCAGAAGCAAGAGTTATACCAAATAGATAAACAGACATTACTAATGAAAAAACTCCAACAGCCTCTTCACCAATTGTATTAGAAATATATACACTAAAAAATGTAGCAATAACTTGTAAAATAACTGAACTAAATAATAAAATTAAAGTGTTAAAAATAAAAATTTTAAGTTTTTTCATACATAATAACCTTTCGCTTTAATAATATTATAATAGGTTTAATAATATGAATTGAAATTACATAATAAATCACAAAATTAAATAAGATTAATATAATATATAAATAAGTTGGAGGAAATCATAATGAAAATCTTAAAAAAGACATTTGGAGTATGTTTAGTAGGTTTAGGAATAGGAATCTTACTAGTATTATTCCTTCCAATTACAGGATGGTTATTTTTAATAGGGGTGATAGTAATATTAGTGGGAATATTATGGTTACTCTGCTAAAAGCTTAAGAAGGAGGTACATATGACTATTGTAGTAAAAAAAGTCCCAAAATGCTTAAGAGGAATTGTAAAATTCTTATTCGGAATAAAAGAATAATTGAATAAAAAATGAAAAACGGCACATACCTTATATAAAGGTAGTGTCTTTTTTTATTAAATCCGTTTTTATAGGAGGAAAGTTTATGGATAAGAAACATATAGATGAAAATGAAGATGTAGATAAATATGGAGAATTTGTGTGTTCATATTTTGCATGGTTACAGCCAAGTAGGCAAAAAGAAAAAGCGAAAGAATTATCAAATATGACAAAAAAGAAGGAGGACAAAAGATGATATATAAATTTACAAATAGAGCCAAAAAAGTTATAGAAATAGCAAATGATATCTCAATAGAATTAGGACATAATTACATAGGAACAGAACATATATTATATGGTTTAGTAAAAGAAGGAGAAGGAATTGCATCAAAAGTACTACAAAATAAAGGTGTAACTTCTGAAAAAATTTTAAAAGAGATAAAAGAAATGTTAGGACATGGAAAAGAAATAAAAGAATCTTTAGGATTTACTCCAAGAAGTAAAAGAGTATTAGAAAATGCTTTTCTTGAAGCCAAAAGAATAGGATATAATTATATAGGAACAGAACATTTATTATTAGCACTTATGAAAGAAGGAGATTGTATTGCAATAAAAATAATTCTAGAGTTAAATGTAGAAATACCTCAAATTTACAATGAAGTAGCAAAAGTTATAAATGAAGAAGAAATTGATAATGAGATAAATAAAGATATTTCGAAAAGTAAGTCTAAAAATCATCAAACAACAACATTAAATCAATTTGGAGAAGACATAACAGAAAAAGCAGAAGAAGGAAAATTTGATAATATAATTGGTAGAGAAAAAGAAGTAGAAAGAATGATTGAAATATTGTCTAGAAGAACAAAAAATAATCCATGTTTAATAGGAGAACCTGGTGTTGGAAAAACTGCAATTGTAGAAGGACTTGCAGAAAAAATTGCAATAGGTGATGTACCACAAAATTTAAAAGAAAAAAGAATTATAAGTATTGATATTTCAGGAATGGTAGCTGGAACAAAATATAGAGGAGATTTTGAAGAAAGAATAAAAAAGGCATTAGGAGAAGTAAGAAAAGCAGGAGATATAATCTTATTTATTGATGAAATACATACAATAGTTGGAGCAGGAGCTGCAGAAGGTGCAATAGATGCAGCAAATATTTTGAAGCCATTACTTGCAAGAGGTGAAATCCAATTAATAGGAGCAACAACAGTAGAAGAATATAGAAAATATATAGAAAAAGATTCTGCATTAGAAAGAAGATTTAGCCCAATTCAAGTTGATGAGCCAACAGAATCGGAAACAATTGAAATTTTAAAAGGAATAAGAGATAAATATGAAGCACATCACAATGTAAAAATTACAGATGATGCAATAAAATCAGCTGTAATTCTTTCTAAAAGATATATAACAGATAGGTTTTTACCAGATAAAGCAATTGATTTGATTGATGAAGCATCATCAAAAATAAGAATAAAAAAATATATAGAACCAGATGAAATAAAGAAATTACAAGAAGAGTTAGAAAAAATAGAAAAAGATAAGGAAGATGCAATTTATAATCAAGAATTTGAAAATGCAGCCAAATTAAGAGATAAAGAAAGAGAACTAAAAATTAGACTTGGGCAGAGTTCAAGTGAATGGGAAAAATATAAGATAAGAGATATTGTTGAGGTAAAAGAAGAAAATATAGCAGAAGTAATATCAAAATGGACAGGAATACCTGTACAAAGATTAAATGAAGATGATAATGAAAAAATAAAAAATTTAGAGAAAAATTTACACAAAAGAGTAATTGGGCAAAATGAAGCTGTAGAAGCAGTAGCAAAAGCAATAAGAAGAGGAAGAATTGGTTTAAAAGATCCCAAAAGACCAATAGGTTCATTTTTATTTTTAGGACCTACAGGAGTTGGAAAAACAGAATTATGCAAAGCATTAGCAGAGAATTTATTTGACAATGAAGATAATATGATAAGATTAGATATGTCCGAATATATGGAGCCACATTCTGTATCAAAAATAATAGGAGCACCTCCTGGATATGTTGGCTTTGATGATGGAGGTCAATTAACTGAAAAAGTTAAAAGAAAACCATATTCATTAATATTATTTGATGAAGTTGAAAAAGCTCATCCAGATGTAATGAATTTATTATTACAGATCTTAGAAGATGGTAGACTTACAGACGCACAAGGAAGAGAAGTTGATTTTAAAAATGCAATTATTATAATGACATCTAATATTGGTGCAAGATATATTACTGATAGAAAAAATCTTGGTTTTGGAAGCGGAGAAAAAAGAGAATATGATGAAAGCAAAAATGAAATAATTAAAGAATTAAAAAAAGAATTTAGACCAGAATTGATTAATAGAATTGATGAGATAATTGTATTTCATAAATTAGAAAATAGTGAAATTGTTGATATAGCAAAAATTATGTTGAAACAAATTGAAAAAAGATTAGAAGAAAAGAAGTATTTTGTTAAAATTGATGATTCTGTGGCTGAAATTATTGCAAATAGTGAAATTGATAAAAATTATGGTGCAAGACCTTTAAGAAGAAAAATTCAAGAACTAGTAGAAGATAGACTCTCAGAGGAAATTCTACAAGGAAATATTGTTAGAGATAAAGAATTTATATTTAAATTATAAAACAAAAGATGGTTATCTTAATTTGATATCCATCTTTCCATTTTTATTTCTTTATATTTTTTCAGAACTTCATCATATTTTTTAAATTCATCTTCCCAAATAATATTTGGAATTTTGTCAAAAGCATTAAAAACTTTTTCTGCTTCCATTAAATAAACAACTTGTTGTTGTTTGTTAAGTGTTTTATATTTTTGTGAAAATTCATATAATTTATCTAAAATTTGGTTTGCTTCAATAAAGCTCCAAAAATCTTTAACATTCATCCCTGCTAATTTTATTTGCATTACAGCATATCCACATAATGCAAATATTGCGAAAATTAATATATATATTATCATTAATAATGCCATATTTAACACCTCTTTTAATGTTTTTGTTATTAGAGAAATATTCTAAAATTACAAATACATTACAATTATAGCATATATTACTTAAAAATGCAAATATAATAGCAGTTGATTGGTGGATCAATGTTGTTTACTTGAAAGTTAGAACAATGGTAAAGAAATTTTTGGACTATTAGAATGTTTGGGGTAAGGAGTTGGATTATCAGTTCTATATAATAAATAATCAATACTAGTATCATAAAAGTCAGCTAATTTGGAGAGCAATTCTAAAAGAATACTTCTTTTATTTATTTCATAATAAGAATAAGCTACTTGTGAAATATTTAAGAAACTGCTTAATTGTTTTTGAGTTAGATCATGATCTTCTCTTAGATTTTTTATTCTAGTTTCCATATATAAAATCCTTTCAACAATTAAACTAGAAAAATTATAAAATAAAGCAATATATTCTATTGTGTTTTAAAACGAATTGTTTTATAATTGATGCATAAGTGGTGTAATATAAGAAAAAATAGATATTAGATAATAATGATATATTATAAATAAAAGGAGAGGAATACAAATGAAGAGATCAAAAGAAGAAAAAGGAATAACATTAATAGCATTGGCAGTAACAATAATAGTAATGTTGATATTAGCAGGAATAA
>CAKPCK010000023.1 GCA_934141555.1 uncultured Clostridia bacterium
TGCAATTAATTAATTCAGTAATTACACTATTTTTTCTTAAGTTGTTGACATTGAGCTAGGCTGGTGGATATTTATTTATTTTACAAACACAAAAATTACTTATAATTCTTTTATTTTATATAATAATATGTTATAATCCATTTATGGAGGAAGCAAATGAAACTAATATCATGGAATGTAAATGGAATAAGAGCATGTTTAAACAAAGGCTTTTCAGAATTTTTTAAAGAAGCAGATGCAGATATATTTTGTTTGCAAGAAACAAAATGTCAGCCAGAACAAATTGAATTGGAATTTGAAGGATATACAAGTTATTGGAATAGTGCAGAGAAAAAAGGATATTCTGGAACAGCAATATTTACTAAAAAGAAGCCAATAAAAGTAACATATGGAATTGGAATAGAAGAACACGATAAAGAAGGACGAATAATAACATTAGAATTTGAAAATTTTTATTTAGTAACAAATTATACACCAAATGCCAAAAGAGAACTTGAAAGATTAGATTATAGAATGGTATGGGAAGATGAAATAAGAAAATATTTATTAGAATTAAATAAGAAAAAACCAGTAATTATGTGTGGGGATTTAAATGTAGCACATGAAGAAATAGACTTAAAAAATCCAAAAACGAATAAAGGAAATGCAGGTTTCACAGATGAGGAAAGAGGAAAAATGACAGAATTATTAAACTCAGGTTTTATAGATTCATATAGATATTTGTATCCTGAAAAAGTGGAATATAGTTGGTGGTCATATATGGGACATGCAAGAGAAAAAAATGTAGGATGGAGAATTGATTATTTCATTGTGTCAAATGATATTAAAGAAAAGATAAAAAATGCAACAATATATACAAAAATATTAGGCAGTGATCATTGTCCTATAGGGTTAGAAATTGAATAAAAGGAGTTATGAGAATGAATGAAGTAAAAAAGAATTTTTCAAAGTGGATGTATTGGTTTTTACTAGCGGTTGCAATAATTTTAGTTTACAAATTCTTGGATAATTTTACAGCTATAGGAAATGCAATAGGAAAATTTGTTGGAGTAATATCACCATTTTTAGCAGGGGCTTTGATGGCATATTTGTTATATATACCAGCATCAAGAATTGAAAAAAAGTTATTGAAGTCAAAAAAGAAAGTTTTAAAGAAAAAAGCGCGAGGATTAAGTGTTTTTATAACATTTACAATTGCAATATTACTAATAATATTACTTGTAAACGTTATATTGCCAATAGTAATAGAAAGTGTAATAGAACTAGTAAATAATTTTCAAAATTATTGGAATACAACAATAAGTAAATTAAACGAATTACCAGAAGATTCATTTTTAAAAAGTGAAAAAGTAACAGAAGCAATTAGAGAGATAGGAAAAAATATTCAAAATATAGATTTGAAACAATACATAAATCCAGAGAAAATTATTGAATATATAAAAGGAGTTTTAGGAGTTGCAAGTGGTATTTTTGATGTATTTGTAACAATAATAGTATCTATATATATATTATTACAAAGAACACGAATTATTGAATTTTTTAAGAATGTAACAATTGCAATATTTGGAGAAAAAATGTATAACCAAATAAGTAAATATGTTCATAATTCAAATCAAATTTTCTTCAAATTTATAAGTGGGCAACTAATAGATGCTGTAGTGGTTGGAATATTGGTTACAATAGCAATGAGTATCATAGGAGTTAAATATTCTATATTGTTAGGATTTATGATTGGATTGTTTAATATAATACCATATTTTGGAGCGATAGTTGCTGTTGGGTTGAGTATATTAATAACAATAATTACTGGTGGATTGTCACAAGCTTTTTGGATGGCATTAGTTGTTATAATATTACAACAGATAGATTCAAATATTATTAATCCAAAAATAATAGGTGATTCATTAGAAATAAGTCCATTGTTAGTAATTATTGCAGTAACAATAGGAGGAGCGTATTTTGGAGTTTTAGGAATGTTTTTGGCAGTTCCTATAGCAGCAGTATTTAAGATCATTATAAATGATTGGATAGAAGCAAAAAAGGAAAAGGTTTCAGATTAATCTGAAACTTTTTCTTTTTTGGATAAAAATTGTTAAATTAGATTTACATATATAGAAAAAATATATAAAAATAAAAAAGTGAAATTTTATGTATAAAATGATACTTTTTATAAAATAAATCAACAAAATAAACAAATTAGTGATAAATTATATATATACAAAAAGAAATGAAAAAAGGAGATAAGATATGATAGATAAAATTTGTGTATATCTTACTAAAAAAATTAGAAAAGAAATGCCTGAAATAGATGATGAAAGAGCAGAAATAATAATGTATGGATTACAAAACATAATAGGAGAATTACCCAAAGGAATTATTATTTATGCAATTGCATATGTATTAGGGATTTTTAAGTTAACACTAATATCAACATTAGTTATTGCACCATATAGGTGTGTATCTGGTGGAATCCATATGAAAACACATATAGGATGTATTATCACATCATTTCTTTTATATAGTTTGCCTGCTTTATTTGGTAAATATGTTGTAATAGGTGAAAATATAAAATATATATTAGCTTTAATTGTATGGGGATTTGGGATTATAATGATAAGACTTTATGCACCAGCAGATACAGAAAATTTACCAATACTTAGAAAAAAAGAAAGAAAACAAAAACAAATATTTTCATATATAATTTTAAGTATAGAAATTATTATAGCGATAATAGTAAAAGATTATACAATATCAGAAATTATTATATTTGGTGACTTTATACAAACATTAACGATTACAAGAATTGCATATAATATAACTAGAAGCAAATATGGACATGAAGTATATGCAAATAATTAAATATGTATGATGTAAAAATGTGAGCTAGCAACATTTTTATGTTATAAAATCCTTGGTAAAAGGAAGAAGGAGGAATTTTTATGATAAAGTTCTTAGCAAAAATGGCAGAAAAATATGCCAAATCAACAAATACAGCATGTGCAATATTATGGTGGTTACATCAACCAAAAATGCCAGCGTCATTGATAAAAAAAGACTAATTTACAAAATTTAAATTTCTTAAACATTATAAATTTAATTCAAAAAATGGGCTATTAATAGCCCATTTTTTATTCTTATAATTAAAGCAATATTTCTATAAAATTCTTGTAATCTACCTCAAATTATGATATATTATAGGCATTAAAACAGACACTAAATAATACAAAATATAAATATGAAAGGATGTTATATATGAGTAGAGGAAGAAGATATGAAACTGAAGGAAAGCTAAATTATCAAAAAGTATTTGCTGTAGTTATTGCAATTATTGTAATAGCAATGGTAATAATGATAATAAAGAATGTATTTTCACAAAGAGAAAAATTGAACAAGGAATATGAGTATTTCACAGCATTTTCAGCAGACAAATGGGGAGTAATAGATCAAGATGGAGAAATAGTAATAAATCCATCATATCAAGAAATGATAGTAATACCAGATAAAACAAAAGATGTATTTATATGTACATATGATATAAATGAAGAAGATGGAACATATAAAACTAAAGCTCTAAACAGAAAAAATGAAGAAATATTTACACAATATGATCAAATTCAAGTTTTTGAAAATATAGACAATAATGATAACATCTGGTATGAAAGAAATGTACTAAAAGTAATGCAAAATGGAAAATACGGGCTAATTGATTTAAATGGTAAAAAATTATTAGATTGTGAATATGATGAAATTGTTGCAATGAAAGGAATAGAAAATAGTTTGTTAATAAAAAAAGACGGCTATGTAGGACTTATAAATAATTCTGGAACAATTTTAATAGATGTAAAATATTCTGATATAAAAAACTTAGGATCAACATACAAAGAAGGATATATAACAATAGATGAAAATGGGAAATATGGTGTTATAAGTACAACAAAAAAACAAATATTGGAAAACAAATATGATGAAATAAAACAAGTATATTTAAATGACAATTATTATGTTGTAGAAGATGGAGAAGAAAAATTAATAAACCAATCAGGAGAAACATTATTAGATAAAGGATTTGATGATATAAAATCAAGTACAAAAAGAGGAATTATATTTACAACCAAAGATTTGTATGGAGAAATGTCAACATCTGGTGATATATTAATAGAAGCAAAATATCAAGATTTAAAAGAAGCAAAAGAAGGAATTTATATAGCCAAAAAAGATGAAAAATACGGAATTATAGATGAAAACGAAGAAGAAAAAGTTCCATTTGAATATACAGGAATTATTTATAACGAAAAAGCAAATTTATTTTTAGCAGAAGATGAAAATTATAAAACAACAATAATTAATGATAAATATGAAACAAAATTAAATGGAGTTCTAGTAGAACTAAATGTAAATGACAAGTATATAAGAATGAGAGTTGATAGTGATTACAAATATTATAACTTGAATTTAGAAGAAATTACAAGTCAAGAAGCATTACCAAATAATACATTATTCTTGAAAAAAGAAGAAGGAAAATATGGATATGTAGACAAAAAAGGAAATGTTGTAGTAGACTATGTTTATGATGATGCAACAGAACAAAATGAATGTGGTTTTGTTTCAGTAAAAAAAGACGGATTATGGGGATCAATTGACAAGAACGGAAAAACAGTAATAGAACCAAAATATAATTTAGAAAATAATTTAAAAATTGACTTTATAGGAAAATGGTATTTAGGAGAAGAAATAGGTGTAAATTATTATTGTGACAAATAATAATTTAGAAAGAGGTAACAAAAGATGGAATTAAAAACAAATTATGAATATACATATTTTATTTATCCTTATGTTATAAAAGAAAATAAGTATTCAAAATATTTAATGAAATTATTAAAAGACAAAAATTGTGAATTAAGAATATTTGGAAAAGACAAAGATATGGATATATATTCATTTTTCTCACATAGAATAAGAGAGTATATGTTTGGAACATTTAACTATAGTAAAAATAAGATTAAACAATTAGATGAATTACCACTTGAAACAAAAGCAGCGATTCTTGCAAGAAATGGTTGTACAATGTTTGAATACACAATACCAAGAGATATTCAAGGAAAAGTACAAGAAAAAAATGGTATATTTTTTAGAATACCAAGAGTAGAAATTATATGTTTTAATACAGGAATTTGTTTTCTGTGTGTAAAAACAAATATAGAAGATAGTGATAAATTTTCAGATTTGTTAAATTTTAATTATAAATTTAGAGATATAAATCAAGAATTTTCTAACATGAAGAATTATGATAAGATAAGAATACAAACAGATTGCTTTAGTGATGTAATGTATTTTAAAGAATTTGTTGAAAAAATAACAGGACCGGTTACAGAATCTATGAAATTAGATATAGATACAGAAAGAGCATTGACATATTCATATGTATGTATTGATGAAGCTGGATGGAATGATATTAATGAATTTGATAAAATAAAAGATCAATATTTCAAATTCTTAAATATATTACCAAATGATAATAGTGTAAATTATTCGAAAGAAGAAATGAAAATAATTTCAAGATGGAAATATGCAAAACTAGGGGTAACAAAGCAAAGTGTAACATTGTTTGGATCAAGTTGTGATATAAATAACTATACAATATTTCCAAGCAATTTTGAAGAACAATATTTTTATACATATATATTAGCAATATATATTAAATTATATTTAAAAAAGATAAATTTAAAATTTAGACAAGAAATAAATATAAACAAAACAAGAAAAGAATTTATAAAATTTACAAAAAAAATATGGATAAATGAAGTTACAGATGATGACACTGGTTCGATTTTTTATCAACATTTAAAAGATATTTTAGAACTAGACAATATATATTTTGATACAAAAAATAAATTTGATATTTTATACAAAGAAATGAATATAGAAAAAAACACAAATAATAATATTTTAGTAGTAATGTTACTATTTGCAAGTTTTATAATTAATATTATTAATATAATATATTTGTTAAAAAAATAAGATAATATATCACAAAATGTAAGAAAATTTTTTGTATTTGCCTACAAGAAAAGACAAAAAACACATAAGACAAGTATTAAAATGTTACATGAGGTGTTAAAGGATGTTAAAAGATAATAAAGAATTAATAAAAAATCTATTTAGTGTTAAAAATATTATAATATATGTATTAGCATTTATGGTATCTATGGTAGGAATGGGACAAGACGTATCACCATTTAGTATTGCGATGGTTGGAGCTTGTTTAGCAAGTAAAGTTCCAGCAATAGTGGTATTAATTGTTGGACTAATAGGTAATATTGTTGGAGTGGGAACAATTGGAGCATTAAATTATATATTAATAATATTAATGTTGCTGATAACAATGTGTATAAAGCCACCAAAAGAAAATGATGAATATAAAGATGAACAAATGCAAATTTCAAAACACATATTTTTTAGTATTATTTTAGTTATGGTTGCAAAACTTATACTAACTAAATTTACAATAGGAGATTTACTATTACATATAACTTTAGCTGTACTTTCTGTTGTATTTTATAAAATTTTTGTAAATTCTCTAATAGTAATTCAAGAGATTACAGATAGAAGAGCATTTTCAATTGAAGAAATTATAGGAGCAAGTCTTTTAGTATCAATAGCATGCTCTGCATTTGGAAATTTATTAATATTTGGATTGTCCATAAGAAATATATTAAGTATATTTATGGTATTATTACTTGGATGGAGAAATGGAGTAATGATAGGAACAACGGCAGGAGTTACAATTGGAGTTACATTAGGAATTATTGCACAAAATGATCCAATAATAGTTGCTGAATATGCTGTGGCAGGAATGATAGCAGGATTATTTAATAAATATGGAAAGATTGGTGTAGTCGCAGGATTTGTAATAGGAAATGGAATTTTAATATATGTTGCAAAAGGAGATACAAGCAATTTTGCAATGTTTAAAGAAATTTTAGTTGCAGCAATTGGATTATTAGCAGTTCCAAATTGGGCTGGAATAGATATAGAAGAATTAAATCCAAGAGAAAACTATTTTCCATCATTTAAAAATAATAGACTATCACAAGGTGATGAAACAGTTAATCAATTAAATATGGTGTCTGAAACAATTAAAGATATTGCAGATACTTACGAATTAGATAGCACGACAGAAGAAGCAAAACAGAAAAATAGAAATACATTTATAACAGAATTATTAAATAACTTAGATGGATTGGAAGATAATTTATTATATGATGATATATCAAATACAAAAAATGGAATTGTAGATGAAATATTTGAAGTTTTATTAGATAAGCAAGAAATGACATCAAAAGATTTGATAAATGTATTTGCAAAATTTGATAATTATATAGTTACACCAGATAATAAAAAAATTAAAAAAGAAATAGAACAAATAGTAAAAGCAATTAATTATGCATATAAAACAAGTAAAAAAGATTTTATTTGGGAAGAAAAAGTAAAATCAAATAAGAAAAATGTACAAGCACAGCTAGATGGAGTTTCAAAAGCAATTTCAAGTATTGCTGTAAAAATAGAAAAAGAAAATAATGTTAAAGACACATATATTGATCAAAAAAAGAAAATTATGGAGATGCTAGAAATTAAAGGCATTTTTGTTGAAAATTTAGAAATTACTACAAAAGAAAAGAGAACATATATTGAATTATATTTGACAGAAGATAGTAAAATAAGTGAAAATAAAGACATTGAAAAAATTGAAACAGTATTAGAGAAAAATTTAAATGAAAAGTTAATGATTAATGAGGTAAAAACAAAAAGATTAAATAAACAAGGAAAAAGAGTATTTTGCTATATGTCAGCTGATAAATATTTATTACAAATAGGTCAAGACTCAAAAATAAAAAATGGTAGTCCTGTTTCAGGAGATAGCATATTACAAATTAGATTAAATGATGGAAAATATCTTATAGCAATAAGTGATGGAATGGGATCAGGACCTGAAGCAAGAAAAAGTAGTCAAATAGCAATAAAAATGTTAGAAAGATTATTAATGTCTGGATTTGATAAAAATACATCAATAGACTTAATAAATACGACAATAATGAATGCAAATGAAGAAATATTTGCAACATTAGATATTATGATAATAGATTTATTTAATGGAAAAGTAGAATTTATAAAAAATGGAGCATGTCCAACATATGTAAAAAATGGTAATAGTGTTCATATAATAAAATCATTAAGCTTACCAGCAGGAATATTGAAAGATATTAATTTAACTACATATGATAAAGATATAGAAAATCAAGATATTTTTGTAATGTGTAGTGATGGAATTCTTGATGCAAATGTTGAATATAAAAATAAGGAATTATGGGTTAAATATTTATTAGAGGATATAGAAACAACAAGTGTGCAAAAAATAGCTGATTTAATTTTAAATGAGGCTGTTGATAATAGTTATGGTGTTACAAAAGATGATATGAGTTTAATAGTTTGTAAATTAATATTAAAAAATTCTTAATATTAAATAATAAAAGAAGAGGAATCAATCTAAAAACATTGATTTCTCTTCTTTTGAAAATATTATGAGTAAAAAAATTTCACAAAAAATTCACTTGAAACTAAAAAGAGAATATGATATAATAACACTTGATGGTGCATTATTCTAGTCGTGTTAGTTATTATGAGGGTGGGGCTAAAAATCCACTAAAGGGCATACATGAAGCTTCTTGTTTGTGCGCGAAATGCCAGTTTTGTGTGTTCTCAGGAAGGTAAGAGACACGGGTAATATATAATGGCATATATAGAATCCCCTGTTTCGTTGAGGCTTAGAATCATTTAAGTAAACCTATGGTGAGTGCCAAGACACAAAATACATAGAGTAGCCTGTCTTGAGTGAGTGTATTGGGATTAAAGTAACATTTATGAAATTATACTTGCAAAAGAGACTAGTAATAATATTAGACATGTCAAGGAAAACTTCTAGAATGTTTGCTTCAGGTAAGAAGCATAGAAATCTGAGGATTAAGGTACGGATTTAAGTGGTGATCTAGTGTTCACTGCAATATGTGAATGTTCTTTTAAATGGAAACAGCTATGTAGTAATACATAGTAAAGAATAGAGAAATTCAACTAGACCTAAACCGTAAAATTTACTTAGGTTTTACCATCTTCACCTTTTTATAAAAACAATTTTATTAAGGAGACTGAGAAAAATAAAAAATGAGTAAAAATTCAAAAGGAAAAGACCACTCGAAGCTCAAGTGGTTTATAGAAGTATTTATAATAACATTTGTGTTATCAATATGCTTTTCATATATATCAACAAATGGAGTATCTAACTTGAACTTAGGAGCATCAATACTTATATTAGTATTAGTTATTGCAATAGGAATTGGATTTGATATTATAGGAGTTGCAGTAACAGTCGCTAATGAAGAAGAATTTCATGCAAAAGCCACAAAAAAAGTAAAAGGTGCTAAGACATCCATTAAATTAATAAAAAATTCAGCAAGAGTTGCAAATATATGTGCAGACGTAATAGGAGATATATGTGGAGTATTAAGTGGAGCTATAAGTGCAATGATTGCATCAAAAATAACAGAAAAATTTGGAGTGAACTTACAATTTGTAATAAGTGCTATGGTTGCATCTTTAACAGTAGGTGGAAAAGCCTTAGGAAAAGAAGTCGCAAATAATAATTCAACACCAATTGTACATTTTGTTGGAACATTTTTAAATAAATTTCATAAATAAAGAATAATTACAAAAGACAAGCATATATTTTATAAAGAGCCTTTTTTCAAAGGCTTTTATGATTTATA
>CAKPCK010000024.1 GCA_934141555.1 uncultured Clostridia bacterium
TTAGAAGATGATGACACAACATATAGTAATATTGATTTTAATGGATATAAATTATATGTAAATGGAGTTGCTATAAATTAATGAATATGCTATAATTGAAGTGGAAAAAAGTAAGAAAAGGATGTAAACAATGAAAACAATAGTATATTTAATAAGACATTCTGTAAGATTAAATAACAAAGAAATGATAGAAAGTTATAAAACTACACAAAACGCTTTATTAAAAAATGAAAAAATAGTATTAAGTGTAACAGGGGAAAAAAGAGCAGAAATATTAAGTAATGAAGAAGAACTACAAAACATAGATGTAGTATATACAAGCAATTGTGTAAGAACATTACAAACAGCAAAATATTTATTAGAAAAACAAAATTTAAAAGCAAATATAGATGAAAGATTTGATGAAAGAAGAGTTGGAATTCCAAATGATGGAGAAGTAACAGACTGGTATGTAAGACAATATGAAGATGAAAATTACAAAACAATTGGAGGAGAAAGCCAAGCAGATGTTAGAAATAGAATGTATGAAGCGCTACAAGAAGTTGTAGAAGCAAATCAAGGAAAAAGAATAGCAATATTTTCACACGGATATGCAATAACATTTTTATTGTTAAAATGGTGTAAATTAAATAATGTTAATAACAAGCATAATTTAGAGATTAGTTTTAATGGAAAAACAATATTTAACAAAAAACTAAATTCACCAGAAGTATTTAAACTAGTTTTAGACGAAAACAATAAAGTAGAAAATATTGAGAACATAGAATTTGCAGATTTAGAGTATGATGACTTTGACAAAAAAGAATTACAATAAAATATTATGATAATTTTAATAGAGCTGAATTGATAAAAATTCAGCCCTATTTTATTATTTCTTGGAGCTTAAAGTAACATTAAAACTTTTAGTTATATATCCTCTACTAATATTAATTAAAATAGTATCTCCAGGGTTTTTACTGAAAATATATTCTCTTAAATCAATCATATTGTTAAAAGCTTTATCATCAATTGAAGTAATAATATCACCAACTTTTAATCCACTATTATATGCAGGACTATCATTATTAATATGTGCAACATATATTCCATTTGGGACATTTGCAGAAGATATATATGGAATAACTTCTTTATCATAAGCATAAATTCCTAGATAAGCTTCATTAAAAGAACCTGAGGATACAAATTTTTCGATTATTGGTTTTACAACATTAATAGGAACTGCAAAGCCAATTCCTTCTGCAGATGTTATCTTTATACTATTTATTCCAATTACTTCACCAGTAGCTAAAAGTAATGGGCCTCCACTATTTCCAGGATTAATAGATGCATCTGTTTGAATTAAATCAGTCATATATGACACAGAGTTATTTTCTTCAATTTTTATAGTTCTATTTGTAGCACTAATTATCCCAGAAGTAATAGTTTTTCTAAATTCATAACCAATTGGATTTCCAATTGCATAAACTGTTTCACCAGGTTTTATTTTTGAAGAATCACCAAATTTTACATAGTTAAGATTAGAAGCATTAATTTTTGAAATAGATAAATCTAATTCTGAATTACACCATAAAACAGTAGCATCATAAGTATAGCCATTTTCTAATGTAACATAGCATGTACTAAGTTTTTCGCCAGTAACATGGCAATTGCTTAAGATATAGCCATTATCGGAAACAATTATACCAGTACCAATTCCTAAGTCATTTAAAGAGCTTGTAGAAAAAATTGCATTAGAATGTGATTTTATTTTTGAGATTCCAACAACGCAAGAAGAAACATCTTCAAGCATTTCTGATACATTTGATTCTTTTTCTGCCAAAGATTGTTCATTATTAGAAGAATTAAGTTTTGAAACATCATATTCTGATGTGATTTCAATATTATTATATGTATTATATAAGTAATATGCTGAAACTAATAATATGATTGATAATGCCAAAAAGAATATAGTATTTCTAATTAAATGACGTTTTTTCTTCATACTTCTATTTCCTTTCATTTTTACTATAATTAATAAAAATTAAATTTTTAATCTATATAATAATTATGAACAATACTTATAAAAATAAACAAGAGGTTACAAAGTAACCTCAAAAAATTATTCTGAATCAGATATTTCTAATTCATCTTTAGAACATCTATCACAATGTGGAAAATCTTTTTTGTCACAGTCTAATTCAACACCTTTCAAACATTTTCCTTCATGATGACATTTTGCACAAATTTTTATGTGTTTTACTTGGTTAGCCCAAATTTGTACAGCATATTTTTTCCCAGGGCAAAGAGGTCCAAAAACGAATTCTCCGTCTTCATCTGTAAAAGTGTGAGAAACAGGTTTTAATTCTTTTTTTCCACATTTATATTCAATTTCAACTAGTTTAACAACAGCATCTTTTACTGGTTCTTTAAAACAATCTCTAACAATCCCATAAATAACATCTCTATGATCATTAGCTAAAGTGATATCTAAATCAAATTGTTTACCATCAGCAATAAAACCATCAATATCAACTATTGGGCACATTGGCTCAGGTTTTCTTTCATCCATCTCCATAAATAAACTCCTTTAATAAAATTTAGGCAAAGCCTATTAATGTATAATATGAAAAAAATAAAATAATTGACAATAATAACTAGCCAAAAATGTAAATATATTATATAATAATAAGGTTTTTAATATGTTAAAATAGTATTTAGACTTAAGGAAGGAATGATAATATAAATGGATAATAGACCAATAGGAATATTTGATTCTGGTGTAGGAGGAATAACGGTATTAAAAGAAATTCAAAAAGAGTTGCCGAATGAAGATTACATATATTTGGGAGATACTGAGAATTTTCCATATGGAGAAAAAAGTCAGGACGAAATAGTAAAATTGGCAATTAAAAATGTAGAGTATTTAATAAAAAAAGATGTGAAAATAATAGTGATTGCATGTGGAACAGCTACAAGCCAAGCAATTGAAAGTTTGCATTTGAAATTTGATATACCGATAGTAGGAATTATCGAACCAACTATACAATATGTAAAAAAACAAAAATATAAAGAAATAGGAGTAATTGCTACAGAAGGTACAATAAGAAATGGTGCATGGGAGAAAAAATTAAAAGAAAATATTCCTAATATTAATGTGATAAGTAGGGCTTGCCCAATGCTTGCAACAATTGCAGAAGAGGGAAGAGCAACAGGAGAAGAAGGAAGAAATGCTATTAGAGAATATATGAAAACATTTAAAGAAAAGAGAATTGATAAAATTATTTTGGGGTGTACACATTTTCCTATATATGAACAGGTAATAAGAAAAGAATTAGGGTATGATGTTGAATTAATAAATACAGGAAGGACTGTTTCAAATTATTTGAAAAAATATTTAAATGAAAAGAATTTAATGGCAAACAAGAAAATTGGAAAAATAGAAACCTATTTAACAAAAGAAGAAAAAGAATTTTCAAATATTATGCAAAATATATTGAAAATTCAGTAAATTGTAAGATAAAATAGCAAAATGTGAAAAAAATATTTTTTTTGAAAAAATGTATTGAAAAAAATAAAAAAATGTGGTATAAATAATATTGAGTTATTAAATAATAAAATAGATAGAAGAGGTAAATAATATGAAAAGATTTTTTAAATTAACATTAATTATGGGAATTATGACTATTGCATTTGCAATAACAAATATATCTTATGCAGATGAAGATTTTGATATACTAACACCAAGTGATTTAATTACACAAACAACAACTACAACAACAACTACTACACAAACAACATTAGATTTAACAACAAAAACAACATCAACAACATCTGCCAAAACAACAAAAACAACAAATACATCATTACCACATACAGGTATAGAAGATAGTACAGGAACAATTGTTGCAATAGTAGCATTAGCAGTTGTAGGAATTAGTTCATTTGTAGTAATAAAGAAAAATAGTGATATTTAAGAATAAGAGAAAAGTAAAATAAAGGTTACCAACAGAGAAAATTAGTCACAGGCTGAGAACTAATTGTGGAAAACGTATTTGAAAAACTAACTCTTTAGCTTTCTAACGAATAAGTTAGACGAGTAAGATACGTTATAATCTAAAAATAAGTTAAAAAATGGATGGAACCGTGTAATATAACACTCCTATAGGTAGAAATACCTATAGGGGTGTTTTTTGGTAAGTCCTAAAAATATAGGGAGGTATAATTATGATTAGAACAATACAAAAAGATGGACAAATTTTAGATATGGAAGAAGGAAATGAAGAATTACAAAAGACAATATGGCATACAACATCACATATATTAGCACAAGCAGTAAAAAGATTATATCCAAATACAAAATTAGGAATAGGACCAGCAATTGAAAATGGATTTTACTATGATTTTAGAGTAGAAAAACCATTCACAGAAGAAGATATAGCTAAAATAGAAGAAGAAATGAAAAAAATAGTTAAAGAAGATTTACCATTAGAAAGAAGTGTATTATCAAGAGAAGAAGCAATCAAGTTAATGGAAGAAAAAGAAGAACCATATAAAGTCCAATTAATAAAAGAACTTCCAGAAGGTGAAACAATATCATTCTTTAAACAAGGTGAATTTATAGATTTATGTGCAGGACCACATATAAACAGAACTGGAAAAATAAAAGCAATAAAATTATTAACAACATCTGCTGCATATTGGAAAGGAAATCAAGAAAATGACTCAATGCAAAGAATATATGGAGTATCATTCTTAAAAGCAAGTCAACTTGAAGAACATTTAAGATTATTAGAAGAAGCAAAACAAAGAGACCACAGAAAAATAGGAAAAGAACTTGAATTATTTATGACACACGAATTAGTTGGTTCAGGACTTCCAATGTATTTGCCAAATGGAGCAACAATAAGAAGAATATTAGAAAGATATATCCAAGATAAAGAAATAGATTTAGGATATAGTCATGTATATACACCATCACTTGCAAATGTTCAATTATATAAAACAAGTGGGCACTGGGATCATTATAAAGATGATATGTTTCCAGCAATGAAATTAGATAATGAAGAAATGGTATTAAGACCAATGAACTGTCCACATCATATGTTAGTATATAAAAGTAAACAACGTTCATACAAAGATTTACCAATAAAAATAGGTGAATTAGCTAATGACTTTAGATATGAAAATAGTGGAGCTGTTTGTGGACTTGAAAGAGTTAGACAAATGTGCCAAAATGATGCACACTTATTTGTAAGACCAGATCAAATAAAAGAAGAAGTAGGAAATGTATTAAAACTTATAAAAGAAGTATATCAAAGAGACTTCGGATTTTCAGCAGATTCATTTAAATACAGATTATCATTAAGAGATAAGAACAATAAAGCAAAATATATAGATAATGATGAAATGTGGGAAACAGCAGAATCACAATTAAGAGCAATATTAAAAGAAATGAATATAGACTTCTATGAAGCAGAAGGAGAAGCTGCATTCTATGGACCAAAGATTGATATTCAAATAAAAACAGCATTAAATCATGATGTTACAATACCAACATGTCAATTAGACTTTGCATTACCAGAAAGATTTGATTTAACATATGTTGGTGAAGATAACAAAGAACATAGACCAGTAGTAATACACAGAGCAATACTTGGATCTTCTGATAGATTTATATCATTCTTAATTGAAGAAACAAAAGGTGCATTCCCATTATGGTTATCACCAATACAAGTAAAAATATTACCAATTACAGATGCTCAAATTGATTATGGTACAGAATTAAAATCAAAATTAAGAGCTAAGAGAATAAGAGTTGAATTAGATGATTCAAATGAGAAAATTGGATATAAAATCAGAAAAGCTCAACTTGAAAAAGTTCCATATATGTTAGTTATAGGAGCAAATGAACAAGAAAAACAAGTTGTAACTGTTCGTGCAAGAAAAAATGGAGCTAATTTAGGAGAAATGACAATTGATGAATTTATTGAAAAAGTTCAAAATGAAGTTGAAAATAAAGCTATAGATAGATAAAGAAAAGGAACTATGAAAATAGTTCCTTTTGTGATATAAAAAATAAACGAGATATTAACATATCTCGTTATTTTGGTTGGGCTGGCTAGATTCGAACTAGCGCATGTTAGAGTCAAAGTCTAATGCCTTACCGCTTGGCTACAGCCCAATGTATGAAATTATAAACAACACATATAAGGTATTATATGGGGTGGAAGATGGGACTCGAACCCACGGTCTCCAGTGCCACAAACTGGCGCGTTAACCAACTACGCTACATCCACCATTGTTTAGTCCATTTGTGAACACAGTAATTATTTTAGTATGTTTTTGTGGATTTGTCAAGATATTTTTGGTAAATTGTTTGATTTTTTATAAAAAATTTGTTAATATTATAAGTAATAATGAGAAACGGAGGAAGTTGGACAAAAAGTCTAACGAAAAAAATATGGCAAATGTAATTGTAATTGGTGGTGGACCTGCTGGAATGATGGCAGCAATAGCAGCAGCCGAATATGGAAATAATGTAACAATAATAGAAAAAAATTCTGATTTTGGAAAAAAATTATTAATAACAGGAAAAGGTAGATGTAATATAACAAGTTCATTATATATGAGTGAATTTATAAAAAATACACCTGGTAATGGCCAGTTTTTGTATAGTGCATTTCAAAATTATACAAATACAGATATAATAGACTTCCTAAAACGTCAAGGACTTGAAGTAAAAGAAGAAAGAGGAAATAGAATTTTTCCAGTTACAGATAAATCTATAGATGTATTAAATTGTTTTAAATCAAAAATAAATGAATTAAAAATAAAAAAATTGTTTAATACAAGAGTTCAAAAAATTTTAATTCAAAATGGTGAAGTATTAGGAGTAAGGACAGATAAAGAAATAATTCAAACAGATAAAATAATTCTTGCAACAGGAGGAAAAAGTTATCCATTAACAGGATCAACAGGAGATGGATATTTAATAGCAAAAAATATAGGACATAAAGTAACAGAAATAAGGCCGTCATTAGTACCACTAGTAATATATGAGAAGAATGAATGTAAAGAAATGCAAGGTTTAAGCCTAAGAAATGTTGGAATAAAAATTATTGATGATTCAAAAAATAAACTAATATATGAAGATTTTGGAGAAATGGTATTCACACATTTTGGAATTTCAGGTCCGACAGTTTTAAGTGGTTCAGCTCATTTAGTAAGATATAAAGAAGTTGAAAGTTTAATGAAAAATCAAAAAGTAAAATTACAAATAGATTTAAAGCCAGCATTAACAGAAGAACAATTAGATGAAAGAATATTAAGAGATTTTAAAGAATTTAAAAATAAGCAATTTAAACATGCATTAGACAAATTATTACCACAAAAAATGATTCCAGTTGTAATTGAAAAAACAAAAATAAATGAAGAAAAAAGAGTTAATGAAATAACCAAAGAAGAAAGAAGAAATTTAGTAAAAATTTTAAAAAAATTTGAGCTTACAATAAAAGATTTTAGACCGGTAGAAGAAGCAATTATAACAAGTGGGGGAATAAATATAAAAGAAATAAATCCAAAAACAATGGAATCAAAATTAGTAAAAGGATTATATTTTGCAGGAGAAATAATAGATGTAGATTCATATACAGGAGGATTTAACTTACAAATAGCATATTCAACAGGTTATACTGCAGGAATGCATGTTGGAGATTTAGAAGAATGAAAGAATTTTATACAATATCAAAAAATGAAACAGCAGAAATTATTGAAAAAAAATCAAAATTTATAGCAGATATTTATCCAGTAAGAAATGTAGAAGAAGCTGAAAACAAAATAAAAGAAATAAAAAAGAAATATTATGATGCAAAACACCATTGCATAGCTTATAGAATTGTAGAAGAAGATAGAATAATTGAAAAATCAAGTGATGATGGAGAACCATCGGGAACAGCTGGAGCACCTATGCTAAATATATTACAAGGAAGCAATTTATGTAATATAATAGTTATTGTAACAAGATATTTTGGTGGAATTTTACTTGGAACTGGTGGACTTGTTAGAGCATATTCAGATGCAACTAAAAGAGCCATTCAAAAAAGTGAATTAGTATTCCAAAAAGATGGTTTTGAGATTGAAATAGAAATAGATTATTCTAATTTAGAAAATTTCAAATATTATTGTAAAAATAATAATATAAATATTATAAATATAGAGTATGCTGAAAATATAAGAATTAAAATAGAAATGGAAAAAGAGAAAAAAGATATTTTTTTGAAAAATATCGAAGAGCAAAAAATCAACATAATAAGAATTGTCGAAAACTGTCGAAAAATAGTAAATATAGTAGTAAATAAGTGACTGAAATACCAAAAACTTCCAAAAATATATTGTAATCTTAAATTCAATATAATATAATCCAAAATGTAAGTTTTTTACAATTGAAAAATAGGAGGAAAAAACATGAGAGAAAAAATCACAGTTTTAATAGCAGACGATAATCAAGAATTTAGTACAACATTAGCAACATATTTAAAAAATCAAGAAGATATGGTAGTTGTAGGCAGAGCAAAGGATGGAAATGAAGCATTAGATATGGTATCTAGTTTAATGCCAGATGTATTATTATTAGATGTAATAATGCCACATTTAGATGGAATAGGGGTTTTAGAACAAATGAATATGATAAAATTAAATAAAAAACCTATTTGTATAATGTTATCAGCAGTTGGACAAGATAAAGTAACAAGAAGAGCAATTGAACTTGGAGCTGAATATTATGTTGTAAAACCATTTGACATAGATTTACTTATAACAAGAATAAGGGAATTAAAAAATTATAAGCCATCATCACAAAACAATAATTTTATTTCAAGAGAAATAGGAACAAGCAAACAACAATATATTGATATTCCAAGTAATTCATCAAATAGAGAAGATAACATTGAGGCGTTAGTTACAAATATTATACATGAAGTTGGAGTACCAGCACATATAAAAGGATATCAATACTTAAGAGAAGCAATTATAATGGTTATAAATGATATTGATGTTATAAATCAAATTACTAAATGTTTATATCCACAGATAGCTAACAAATTCCATACAACTCCATCACGTGTAGAAAGAGCAATACGCCACGCAATAGAAGTAGCTTGGGGAAGAGGAGAACAAAAGACAGTAGAAAACATATTTGGATACACAATATCAGCAGCCAAAGGAAAGCCTACAAATAGTGAGTTTATCGCAATGATTAGCGATAAATTAAGGCTTGAACTTAAGAGTGCGTAAAATTTAAATAGTTCTAAGAAACAGAAACATTTATAATTGTTTCTGTCTTTTTGTTTTTAGAAAACCCCCAGATAGTCTGGGGGTTCGAGAAAGCTTTAGCGATGAGTATACAAAAATCTCCT
>CAKPCK010000025.1 GCA_934141555.1 uncultured Clostridia bacterium
TGACATTCATCATATTTCTGATAAATTTCATCAATAAATTGCTTATTAGTTTTCATACTTATATCCCTCCTCCAAAACTATTTTTTCTAAGGCTTTTCTTGCCCTATAAATTAACACTTTTACACTCGAACTTGTTTTATTCAAGATATGTCCTATTTCTTTATAACTTAGTTCTTCTATGTCTGCTAAATAGATAGCATTTTGATATTCTAATTTAAGCTTTTGAATTGCATTTTTCAAATTCTCAGCTCTTTCATTTTTAAAAACTTTTTCTTCCAATTCTTCTAAATCTTCATATTGATTCTCATCTAATGCTACTATTCTTTTTTCTCTTTTTATATAATTTAAAGCTTTTGATTTTGCTATTGTATAAAGATAGGTTTTTAAAGAATATTCAAATCTGTAATTCTTTTTATGCATTAAAATATATACAAAAACGTCTTGTGCCAAATCTTCTGCAATGTCTACACTTTTGGTATATCTCTGTATAAAATAAATAATAGAATCTTTGTGTCTTATTACAATTTCTTCAAAACTTTTATTGTTTCCTAATAAAAATTCTTTGTACAACTCTTTATCTGTCTTTTCTTCCATCTTGAATCCTCCTTTTTCTATCTCTTATACAATTCTATCAAAAAAAAGTTACATATGCAAAAAAGAAACGGATTAATTTCCGCTTCTTTTTATTTCCTTTGCATATTCCTTATATTCTTTTTCATTTTCAACTGTATAACCTTTTAAACAGTCATCAGAAACTTTTTCACATAATTTTTTAAATACTTCAGAAAATTCCGCTGTTTCTTTTCCATTAATTGAAATACATTGTAAATTTGTTTTTCCATTTTTTAAACGTGCTATAATACTTGTTGAAGTTGTTATAATTCCACGATATTTTAAATTACTAGTATATATCCATTTTACATCAGAATATTTAAATATAACCAAACTTCCATTTTTCTTATTAACAAAGAAGTTTTTCGTTAATATTACATCACCTTTATAATATTTTGCTTCTACATTATTATTTAATTCATTTATCAACTCTTCTTCATATTGATTATCTTTTAAATATTTTCTTACTCTCTTTTTTACTATAGATATTGATGTATGATATATTATCAATACAATTAATCCTATTCCTGCAAAAACAATAATCAAATCTTCTGTTGTAGTATCTACTGGACTTTTTCTAACATTTAACATTACACTTCCAAAATAATTTTCGAAAACACTTTCATCTATTTTTTCGTCATCTTCTAGTCCTTCATTATAGTAATCAATTATCCTCTTTTTTAGTTCTGTAGATATTTCTTCTGTAACTCCATATATTTTAACTGTTTCCGGTTTTGTCGCATTAGCATCAGTAGAATATGTATATTCTTGAATATCTTTTAATTTATCTATTGTTTCAAAATTTAAATCTACTATATACCAATACCCATTACTTATTGCTATATAATATCTATCATTAGACTCATCATTTTCATTATCAATATTTCCATATATTGCTACTTCTCCACTTAGTCCTTCAACATTTAAATATGCATATTTTCCAGATTCCATGCCTATAGCCCCATTCGTTGTAAAATCTATTGGAGTTGGTTGATTTTTTTCTTTATTATTAATCAAGCCAAAACTTACAATAATAAGAACAATACATACAATATATCCAATTATTAATGCACTTGGTATTTTAGTTTTTTTTATAATATTTTCCCCATCCGAATTCATTTTCAAATTTCTCCTTTATTTACAGTTTAAAATGCTTTTCTATATAAAAATATTGCTATAGCCATTCCAATTATGCTTGCAATATTAATATGTAATGCAAAAGCAAAAGTTAAAGTCAACACATTCATATTTAAAACAAATGGATTATCAATTCCAAATGTTTGCCCATATGATAACCAATTAAGCCAATCAACTTTAGCTGCAACTTCTCCTAATAATCCTCCTATTACTAATCCCGCAAATATAAATAATATTGCCATCCATGTACTTTTATCTCTTATCGCCATTTTCTTTTCCTCCGTTTATTATTAATTTTTATCTTCCAATACTTGTTAGCCACTCTTCAACATTTACAACACTTGAATTGTTATTATATGTCATATAAAATTTGTTTTCACCATTTTCAGTATTAGTTTTCAAATATACAGCATCCAATACATAACTGCTTTTAAATATTTCTTCACCTTTTGTTGTTATTAAATTGTAGTGTTTATCTTTTTCTACAACTAACATTTTATAACTTGGAATTGCTAATGCTGGATACGCACTATCAGCTAAGTTTGTAGTACATCCTACCCCTGTAAGTTCAAAATCTTTTATTTTCTCACCTTTAATATTAAATAATCCCCATAAGTTATTGCTATCCATTATTGGAATTATTTCATCTAATAGAACATATTGATTTTCAATTCCGTTTTGTGAAAACTTCGTTATATCCATTCCAATTTTTTTATATTCTGGAGTAATAATTACTTTTCCACTAGTACTTACTACACCATACAAATTATTTTGTTTTACTAAATATAACCCATTTTGATTATCCATTATTTTTATTTCATCATATACAACTCTAACTTTAGTTGAAGAATCTTTTGCTAATACCCCAACTTTTCCATTACTTTTAACAAGAAAATCTTCTGTAGCTGGTAAATACTTAATATCTTCATATTTATTTTCTAGTATTGATTTTCCAGTAGTTGCATCAATTACTCCATACAGTTTATCTTTTTGAAGTATTATCATATTTTCAAAAATAGCTTTTTTATCTGTAAAGTCATCTGAAAGTTTTTCTGTATTATTACTACCATTTGTCGCCTGTTGTGAATATTCTCCTATTTTTAATTTTGATGCATAATATTGGTTTAAATATTCCATTGTATATATATTAATTATATTCGAACTTGAATTATATTCAAATAAAGTATTAAATGCTTTTTCTATTCCAGTAGGTGTTGTGAATAATTCTCCATCCTTTTCAAATACCTTTTCATCTAGTGTAATGTATTCATAATCAGAATCTCCACGAGTTTTTATCAAAGTATCTGAATCTAGCGAAAACATAGCTGTTTCATACTCATTTTTCACATAGCATTTTGAATCATCTTCTGACTTTATTTTATAATCTCCTCTATAATCTTCATACCCCAAAAACTTTGCAACTTTTCTTATCGGAATATATACCTTAGAAGATCCATTTTCTTCTTTAAAATATAAGATTTCTACTATATTATTTTTTTTCTGTCCATCAATTCTTGCTGTAATCACTGTACTTTTCAAATACATTATTCCATATATAATAGCTACTGTAACTATTATCAAGAAAACTATCAATATTCCTATAATCATAGGAATTTTAGATTTTTTCTTATTTATTATATTCTCATCATATAATTCCATGGACTTCCTCCTATTTTTCATAACCATATTTTTTATAAAATTCTTCTTTAAATGTACCTAAATTATCATTTTCAATTTCTATTCTAACTCTTTCCATTAATCTAGTCAAGAATCTTAGATTATGAATTGAAAGTAATCTTACTCCTAATATTTCATTTGCTTTTACCAAATGTCTTATATATGCTCTTGTATAATTTTTACATGTATAACAATCACATTCTGGATCTAAAGGTCCCCAATCTCTTTCATATGTAGCATTTCTTACTACTACTTTTCCGTGTGATGTCATAGCTGTTCCATTTCTAGCTATTCTAGTTGGTAATACACAGTCACACATGTCTATTCCTGCCATTGCTGCTTCTATTAAATAATCTGGAGAACCAACTCCCATTAAATATCTTGGTTTGTCTTTTGGCATTAATGGTGCTGTATATTTTAATATATCAATAAATTCCTCTTTTGGCTCTCCTACACTTATTCCTCCAATTGCATATCCTGGCAAGTCTAATTCTGCTAAATCTTTCGCGGATTTTTCTCTTAAATCTTTATAAAAACCACCTTGAATAATTCCAAATAATGCTTGGTCTTCTGGTCTTGCATGTGCCTCAATACATCTTTTTGCCCATCTAGTTGTTCTTTCCATTGAATTTTTAGTATATTCATATGTTGATGGATATGGACAACATTCATCAAATGACATTATTATATCTGCCCCAAGCGAATTCTCTATTTCCATTACTTTTTCTGGAGTAAACATGTGCTTACTTCCATCTAAATGTGATTTAAATTCTACACCTTCTTCTGTTATTTTTCTTAAATCACTTAAACTGAAAATTTGAAAACCACCACAATCAGTTAGAATTGGTCTATCCCAATTCATAAATTTATGAAGTCCACCTGCTTCTTCCACTATTTTGTGTCCAGGTCTTAAATATAAATGATATGTATTTGATAATATTATTTGTGCTTTTACTTCTTCTTTTAATTCTTCTGGAGTCATTGATTTTACTGTCGCTTGTGTTCCAACTGGCATAAATATTGGAGTTTGTATATCTCCATGTGGCGTATGTACAACGCCTCTTCTTGCTCCTGTTTGTTTACATTCGTGTAATAATTCATATGTTACTGCTGGTTTCATATCTATTCCTTTCTATTTTTATTTTATAAACATCGCATCTCCAAAACTGAAAAATTTGTATTCTTCTTTTACAGCCTCATTATAAGCCTTTAATATATATTCTCTTCCTGCAAGAGCTGATACTAACATTAATAATGTTGATTCTGGTAAATGGAAATTTGTTATTAATCCATCTAAACATTTAAATTTATATCCGGGATATATGAAAATACTAGTATCTCCTTCAGTTGCCTTTACCATTCCTGTATTTTCATCAGCAATTGCTTCTAAAACTCTACATGATGTAGTTCCTACTGCAATTACCTTTTTTCCTCGTTTTTTTGTCTCATTTATTTTCTCTACATCTTCTTGCTTTATATAAAAATGTTCTGAATGCATATCATGATCTTCTATATTTTCTTCTTTTACTGGTCTAAATGTCCCTATTCCAACATGTAATGTTACATTTGCAATTTTAACACCTTTTTCTTCAATCTTTTTTAATAGTTCGTCTGTAAAATGTAATCCTGCTGTTGGTGCTGCTGCAGATCCTTCATATTTAGCATATACTGTTTGATATCTATCATTTTCTTTTAATGCTTCGTGAATATATGGTGGAAGTGGCATTAGTCCAATTTTATCTAATATCTCATTAAATATTCCTTGATACTTAAATTCTACTTTTCTTGTTCCACCTGGCATTGTATCTAGAACTTCTGCTTCTAATATTCCATCTCCAAAGATTACTTTTGCTCCAACATGTAATTTATTTCCAGGTCTTACAATACATTCCCATATATCTCCTTCGATTCTATTTAATAATAAGAATTCCACATTTGCACCTGTTTCCTTTTTTCCATAAAGTCTTGCTGGCAAAACTTTAGTATTATTCCTTACTAAACAATCCCCTGGCTCTAAATAGTCTATTATATCTTTGAATACTTTATGTTCTATAGTTTGTTTTTCTCTATCTAATACCATTAATCTAGATTCGTCTCTTTTTTCGATTGGTACTTGTGCTATTAATCTTTCTGGTAATTCATAATTAAATTCCGTTAGTTTCACTTTATTGTCTGTCCTTTCTTTTCTCTATTTTTTCACTCTTATATTGTACTATTTTTTCATTAACTTTTCAAGTTTTATGTCGATTTTTCTTAATAAAAAAAGATAATATTTAATTTTAGAAATAAATATTATCTTAAATTTTATTCGGTGTACTATTTATAATTTATTAGGCTTTAAGAAATCTTTTCATTTTTGATACATTTTTATCTTTTAGTTGTGCTGAAATTGAAATATCATAATTTATTAATATATTCAATATATCATTTTTATCATTTTTCCTATTAATTTCATTTTCTTTCCAAAGTTTCTTATTTTCTTCCCAAAGCTTTTTATTTTCTTCCCAATTTTTATAATTTTCTTCCCAACGTTTATCGTTTTCAGCCCAGCGTCTATCATTCTCTTCCCAACGTCTTAAGTTTTCTTGCCAATGTTCATTTTCTATTTCTCTACTCTTTTTTATTTCAGCTCTTACTTCACTAAATGCTGCTGTTGTTTGTAGTTGAAAATTATTTAATGTTTGCAATATTTGTATTAACATTTCATTATTATCTGCCATATATTCTATCATTCCTTCCTTAAAAATTTTATTGATTTAATTAAAAAATTAAAATATTTATTTATGAATTAAATCCTCGATTGAACCAACACAAGTACACCTTGATATGTGCAAAAAATAGAAGCACATCTATAAAATATGCTTCTATTATATATTCTCATTTTGCTATTGTCAAGAACTTTTAGTCGACAAATTTCGACAGTGTTTTACTTTACAACTTCAACATCTAACATTAATTTTTCACCATTAATACTTACTTCTGTATAAGTATCTCTTTGTGTATTAAATACAACATTTTCTGTTAAAGTTTCTTTCTTAATTTCAGATTCAAATTTCTTTACAAGTTCTTCTAGCATTTCATTTTCAGATACATATAAGTTTATTTTATCTAATACTTCAAATCCTTTATCTTTTCTCATGTTTTGAACTTTTGATAAAATTTCTCTTACATATCCTTCTTCTTTTAGTTCAGGAGTTATAGTTGTATCTAATACTACACCAATTTCTCCTTCACCAGCAAATGCAAATCCTTCTTTTCCTTGCATTGTAACAAGTAAATTTTCAGAAGTTAATTCTATTTGTGTTCCATTAATATCTATATATTCTACTCCACCATTTTTTACTTTGTTTGCTAAATCCATTTGATTTAATTTTGAAATTGCTTCTCTTATTTTTGGTATTAATTTTCCATATTCTTTTCCTAATACTGGTAAATTTGGTTTTATTTCAAAATGAACATATTCATTCATGTTTGCACCTAAATCTACTTCTTTTACATTTAATTCTTCTTTTACTATATTTCCATAGTATTCAGGTAAAGTATCTACAGATATTAACATTTTTGAAAGTGGTTGTCTATTCTTAATATTTGCTGAATTTCTTGCACTTCTTCCTAATTTTACTAATGAATAAGCTAAATCCATTTCATTTTCAAGTTTTTTATCTATAGCTTTTTCATCAACTTCTGGCCATAAGCATAAATGAACACTTTCAGGTGCTTTTTCATCTAATCCTACAACTAAGTTTTGATAAATTTCATCTGTCATAAATGGTACAAATGGTGCTGATATTTTTATTAAATTTACTAATACTTTATATAATGTTGTATATGCTCCTATCTTATCATCTGTTAATTCTTCTCCCCAGAATCTCTCTCTGTTTGTACGAACATACCAGTTTGAAAGTTCATCTGTAAAGTCTTCTATTTGTAGAGCTGCACTTGTTATATCATATTTGTCTAATTTTTCTGCAACTTCTTTTATTAAAGTATTTAATTTTGATAATATCCATTTATCCATTATATTTTCTGATTTGAAATCAGCATATTTATTTGGATTGAATTGGTCTATTTCTGCATATAAAACATAGAATGAATATACATTCCATAATGTACTTAAAAATCCTCTTTGTGTTTCTTGTACATTATTTAATCCTAATCTTGTTGGTAACCATGGTGCTGAACATGTATAGAAATGCCATCTTGTTGCATCTGCTCCAACTTGGTCTAATAATACCATTGGATCTACACCATTTCCTTTAGATTTTGACATTTTTTGTCCTTTTTCGTCTAAAACATGTCCTAATACTATACAGTTTTCATAAGGTGTTTTATCAAATAAACATGTTGATACTGCAAGTAATGTATAGAACCATCCTCTTGTTTGGT
>CAKPCK010000026.1 GCA_934141555.1 uncultured Clostridia bacterium
ATTTTACTTGTAAAATTCCATATAATATTGTATAATTTTGGCATACTAACAATAGAAAGAAGGAATTTTTATGACTAATGTAACAATAAAAGATTTATTTAGAAAAACTTCTGAATATGCTAACAAAGAAGTTACAGTTGAAGGATGGACAAAAACTATTAGAGATTCAAAAACATTTGGATTTATAGAACTAAATGATGGTTCTTTTTTTAAAAATGTTCAAATCGTTTTTAATAATAATTTATCAAATTTTAATGAGATTACAAAGCTTACAATAAGCTCAACTATAAAAGTTACTGGAAATGTTGTTATAACAGAAAATGCAAAACAACCATTTGAAATTCAAGCAACATCTATAGAAATTGAAAGTCTATGCCCTACAGATTATCCTCTTCAAAAGAAAAGACATTCATTTGAATATTTAAGAACTATTGCACATTTAAGACCAAGAACAAATACATTTAACGCTGTTTTTAGAATTAGAAGTGTTGCAGCATTTGCAATTCACCAATATTTTCAAGAACGTGGATATGTATATGTTCATACACCTATAATAACATGTGCTGATTGCGAAGGTTCTGCTGAAATGTTTAAATTAACAACATTAAATCTTGATGAAGATTTACCAAAAAAAGATGGAAAAGTTGATTTTTCAGAAGATCTATTTGGCAAAAAAGCATATATAACAGGATCTGGACAATTACATGGTGAAACATTTGCTTCTGCATTTGGAAAAATTTATACTTTTGGCCCAACATTAAGAAGTGAAAATTCAAACACAAAAACACATGCAAATGAATTTTGGATGATTGAACCTGAAATATCTTTCTGTGATTTAGATGGTTTAATGGATATTGAAGAAGATTGTCTAAAATATATTGTAAATTATGTTTTAGAACATTGCCCTGAAGAAATTGATTTCTGTGATAATTTTATCGAAAAAGGATTAAAAGATAAATTAACAAAATTATTAAATTCTGATTTTGTTAGAATTGACCACAAAGATGTTATTGATATTTTGAAAAAAGCTGATAGAACATGGGAATTCCAACCTGATTATGGTGAAGATTTAGCAAAAGAACATGAAAAATATATTACAGAATATTTTAATGGTCCTGTATTTGTTAAAAACTGGCCAAAAGATATCAAATCATATTATATGAAAGTAAATCCAGATGGAAAAACTGTTGCTGCAGTTGACCTTGAAGTTCCTGGTGCTGGTGAAATTATGGGTGGCTCTCAAAGAGAGGAAGATTATGATAAATTAGTTACTCGTATGAAAGAAATGGGAATTGAAACAGATCCATTATATTGGTATCTTGAATTAAGAAAATATGGTACAAATATTCATTCTGGTTTCGGACTTGGTTTTGAAAGATTACTAATGTACATTACTGGAATTGAAAATATTAGAGATGTTATACCATATCCAAGAACACCAAATAACTGTGATTTTTAATAAAAAAATAGAAATGTCGCCCCAACCGAGAACACTGTTCTTAGTTGGGGCGACTGAAGGTTTAGCTTGCGAGATTGAATGTTACAGAGAACTTAAGCCGACTCTCATTAGAGAAGAACTCTGTCGAAGAAACTGCAACATCTTTGGCAGAATCGCCAATATAATTCTTAAGCAGCTCTGTCAAACTGTCAACGATCTGATCCTTAGACCACTGAGTCAATTCAACTCTAAGGTCGAACCACAATGTGACATATCCAGAATCAAATCTGACTCTAACACTCGAGCCATTCATGATTCCGATGTTGGTGAGCTCATCGCCAATGGTAATGGTAAAGTCCTTTCCCCACTGGGAGGCATTACTAACCTCAAATGTTTGCCTCACGGGATCAATGGAAATACCATTTCCATTTCCATCAGATGTGGAACATGCAGTCATTGTCATCACCATACACATGGCAACAACAATAGTTGCAATCCGAATTACAAGCTTTTTTTTCATTTCAAACCTCCGTTCTTCAAAAAAGCTTTTGGGCTTACATTTCAATTATAATACATTTATGTTATTATGTCAATTCATTCCAATCCAAAACTAACACCTAATGCATTATTTAATTTATTTATTATCGTATTATCATCTATATGACCAATTTTTTCTTTTAATCTACTTTTGTCTATTGTACGAATTTGTTCTGTTAACACAACAGAATTACTCTTAAGTCCACTTGTATTTTCACCAATTTCTATATGAGTTGGTAATTTTGTTTTATTTGTTTGAGAAGTTATTGCTGCAGCTATTACTGTTGGACTATATTTATTTCCTAAATCATTCTGAATTATTAATACTGGCCTAACTCCACCTTGTTCAGATCCAACAACTGGACTTAAGTCTGCATAAAACATATCTCCTCTTTTTACTACCATTTTCTTCACTCCTAAACTTACTATATATCAAGTTTATATATCGTATCTTTTCTTAGTTCGAAGTAAAGATATTTCAATTTACATATTTATCTTTACCTCATTATATAATATGTAAATTGTATTTTTTTGTTTATTATCTTTTATTTCCATTTGTGTTGGCATTCCTGTATTTTTATCTATATGCAATATTTTTTCTTTTATATATATATTATCAGAATTATTTTTTGTTTTCATTATTATTTCAGATTCTTTTTCTTCAAAATTTGCTGAAGTATCTTTTTTATATTCCTCAATAAATGTTGATAAATCTAAACAATTATTTCCTAAATATGTATAATTTTCTAATATTGTATTTAGATTTAAACTAGTATTTTCTAATTTTAAAGTTGTTCCATCATTTATTATTTTCATTCCAGCTATATTACTTGGTTCTATTACTTCTTGTTTGCTTATATTAGGTGATTGAAATTCCTGTTCTAGTATATATTTATTAATATTTTTATTACTTGTAACTGTGACTGTAATTTTTGTTTTATATGAACTAAGATTTAAAATATAATCTACGACTTCTTGACTGCTTTTATTATTACCTTTTTTATTTGATTTAATACCTTTTTTATAAAAAAGCACTCCTGCAATAGCAATTAAAAATATTATTAATAATATAAACCAATACTTTTTTTTCATAATTTTTTATAATCCTTTCAAAATTTTATTTTTGACTATCTAAATATGGTAAAACTTCACTCAGAATCTTTCCTCCAACAGGTGCAGCTACACCACCACCTTGGTGTCCTCCTTCTCCTGTTGGATTATATAATGTTATCAAAAGTACTATTTCAGGGTCATCTGTATTTGCTACTCCACAAAATGATGTGACATATTTTCCAGTATTAACACCATCTTCTGATGTTCCTGTTTTTCCTCCAACTTGATATCCTTCTACTTTTGCATTTTTTCCTGTTCCTTCTGATACAACACTATTCATCATACTTAACACTTTTTCTGCATTTTCTTTTGATATTATTTGTTCTCCAGTTTCTACTGGCATATCTTTTTTTTCACCAGTTTCACTATTTATAATAGATTTTACTATTCTTGGTTTTATATATGTGCCTTTATTTGCAATACTTGATACAGCTGTTATCATTTGAAGTGGTGTTATTTCAAATCTCTGCCCAAAACTAATTGTTGCAAGTTCTACTGGTCCTGCTTTTTCTTCTTTTATAAATATGCTGTTGGCTTCACCTGGTAATTTTATTCCTGTTTTATTAAATAATCCAAATTTTCTTAAATATTCATAATATTTTGTTACTCCTATTTTTTGCCCAAGCCCTATAAATACTGGATTACAAGAATTCATTAATGCAAGTCTTAAACTTTCCGAGCCATGTGGTCTATAATACCTCCAACATTTTATTCTTACTCCTGCAACTTCTATCCCACCTGTACAACAGAATTGCCCTTGCTGATCTATGTTTGTTACTATTCCTTCTTCAAGTGCTGCAGATGATGTTATTGTTTTAAAAACTGATCCTGGCTCATATGTATCTGATATTGCTTTATTTCTCCACATCTTCTGCATTGCTGTTGTTCTGTCTTGTGAATCTAAAGTTTCCCATTCTGCTTTTTGTTCATCTGTATGTGGTTCATATGGACTGTTTAAATCATATGCTGGATATGTTGCCATTGCTAAAATATCTCCATTTTTAGGATTCATTGCTATAATACTTCCTCCATCTGTACAAACATTATCTATACATGCTTCTTCTAAGTATTTTTCTACAATTGATTGTATTGTCATATCTATTGTTAATATTAAACTATTTCCATCTATTGCTGAAATATATTCTTCATCTCCAAGACTTGCTCCTGCTGCATTTGTTTGTCTTTCGATTCTTCCATTTGTTCCTTTTAATTCATTATTATATTTTGCTTCAATTCCATCTAGTCCTTGATTATCACTTCCACAAAATCCTATTACTTGCGCAGCTAAATCTCCATACGGATAATATCTTTTTGAATCTTCATCTATATTTATTCCTGTAGTTATTTGATTATCTTCCATCCATTTTCTTAATTCGTCTGTTTTATTTTTTTCTACTTGCTTTACAATTGTTTCAATAGAACTTCTTTTATTTACTTTTTTTAATGTTTTCTCATAATCTAACTCAAATATATCACTTAATGTTTTGGCTACTTTTTCTTTATTTTCTTTTTTTATATTTCCTGGATTTATTGTTACTGCTTCTACACTTGAACTTACTGCTAATTCATACTTCCCCGTTGCGTCATATATCGTCCCTCTTTTTGCTGTTATTTTTCTGCTTTGTGATTGTTGACTTAATGCTTTGTCATTTAATTCTGCTCCCCATACTAATTGTATATATCCTAATCTTGTTGTTAATAATAATATTATTATAATTGCTACAAATAGTCCATTTCTCATTTTCTTTTTATTTGATAATGATATTGGCATAAACTCACCTCTTTTTGATTTTATGCTTTTTAATAAAAAAAAGAATATATTTCTGAAATCTTATTGAATTATGATATATATTCTTTTTTTAACTCTTTTGTTATATTTTCAGCTTTTTCATACATTTTTATACTTTTTTTACTACATATTTAGACAATCTTAAACTTATTATATTTGTATGTGGATCTTTAATAAAATTAAAATCCAATATTCCTTCTGATATTAATATTTCCGCTTGCATTTTGTTAAAATCTCTTACTTTTTCAAATTTTTTTAGCATTAGTTCTTTTTTCTATCTAATTCTTCTTGATTAAATTCCACAGCCTGTCCATACAATATTTTTCTGGCCATCTCAAAGACTTCTAATGATATTTTTTGTATTTCTATAAAATTTTCATCTTTAATTAATTTTTATTTTTTGTATTCTAATGGCAATTCTATTATATTTTTAGTTGAATATTCAAGCACAGATATTATTGAATCATTAGATTTTTCTATATTTTGTTTTTTAGTTCTTTGCAAATAATTAGACAATTCATATAAATATTTTTCAAATGCTTCTACTAACTCTTGTTTATCTTCTGTAGAAGATATTGCATCAGAAAAATTTTGCACCAATCTTTCAGATATCTTTTCTAATTCATTCATATATTTCTAATTTCATTCCTTTCTTATTTCCAACTATACAATTCAATATAAATATTATTTTCTATTATTATACTCTTCACACTTTTTATCAAATTCTTCTGTAAAACTTTCTAATTTTGGAATACTATCATATTTTTTTTCGTTTCCTTCTTCTCCTGCTACATAATGCATTAATTCTAAAAACTCAGTATATGAACTTCCATCATCTTGCATAATTTCATTAAATTTTTTTTCAAATTTTGTTTTATCTTCCCCATAATACGATTCAAATAATAATTTTTCTCCATCACATGCTCCATTATCTGTCATTGATTTTGTAACTCTTTCTAAAAAATTTACACCGATCTCTATAATCACAACATACCTCAGAAAAATAAAGCTCTGTCCCTTCTTTATTAGTTACTTTTTTTCCTGGAGATATTCTTCTTGCAAAATATTGTGTTGTTACCTCATTAAATCCATCAACAAATCTACATGTACTCTCATCATATGAATCATATTTTGAAACCGAAAAACCATCCATATCTTCTTCAAACCTCGCATCATTTGGTACAAAAGTTCCCATTGAATGGCCAGCTTCCTCATGTGCAACAACCATCTGCAAAACTGGTATCAGTCCACCTCTAACATATGCTGTATTATCTACATCGTTATAAACTGCAAGTGCTCCTTTACCAAAATATTTAACAAATTCCTTTTCAGGTAATATTTTTATATTTTGCATATTTGCTCCTAATTCACTTAAGAATTTTTCTTTTTCTTCTTTTGAAATTCCTAATTCGTCTAAATATTTTTCACAACCTTCCATTATATTTTCTCGAAAATAATTTAGTTGGGCTTCTTTACCAAAGACTCCAAGAGCAACTAACCCTGAATATAAATTTCCAACTGTTTCTGAAAAACCATTATTTATCTTTAATAAATCTTTTAAGTTTGACTGAAAATTGCTAACAATTTCAGCACCTGTTTTCTTTCCTGTTTCATAAAGCCATTTCAATCCCTCTTGAATTTTGGTACTAAAATCATCAAAATTTGCAATTTTTAATATATTACTTCCCATATCACTAATCCATTTACCTATATCAGCCATATTGGGTAAATTGAATAAGAATATTGTACTTCTTAGCATTGATATTCCATCATTTAATAAATTTGTAGTTTGTGTAACTGCTTTTACTGATATTTCTATTGCTAATTGTAAATCTTTTAATGCTCTTTCCAAATCCCCTGCTGAAAATCTTAAACTTGCTGCTAATCCCGCCAAATTTGCTGCGTCTTTTCTCAAGTCTGCTGCTTCTTTTCTTAATTCTGTTGCCTCTGCTAATAAGCTATCATACAAAGCTTTATTAGCTTCTGCTTGAGCTACATCTGGCTCATAATTTTCTCCTGTTTTTGTATATGAATTAGTCTCAGGATCATATTCTGTTTCTTCAACAAGTCTTTGTGGATTAAGATCAATTTTTGATGCTTCAATTTCATTTTCAATTGCTTTAGTTTCATTTTCGATTGCCTTTGATTCTTTCTCTTTCGCACTATTCTCATACCTTTCAGCTTCTAATAACATATTTTTTTTAGTTTCTCCTAGTTGACTAGAAACTTTATCTGCTATACTCTTTGTAAATTCAAACATATTTTCATCGTATAATCAATTATATATAAATATTAATCTATGATTGATTAACTCCTTTCTTTTAATATTATAAATTTGCAATATATAATATAAATAATACAATATTTACAATTAATCATTAATTATATTTTATTTTTGTATTTCCTTTTTTACGATTAGCATCACCTATAATTTCA
The DNA here is from genome assembly GCA_934141555.1 of uncultured Clostridia bacterium. Taxonomy (GTDB): domain Bacteria; phylum Bacillota; class Clostridia; order TANB77; family CAG-508; genus CAG-269. The sequence goes on from CAKPCK010000026.1 coordinate 7,314, forward strand.
TTTGCATTATTTATTAATTTAGTGAATAAATTTTCCTTCAATTTATTTTGACTATCAACAAGATTATATTTTTTTTCAACAAGTTCTTTTATATTTTCTGATTGAATATAAGAATTTGAAGTTTCACCACTTGTCAAAGAGCTTGCTATACTACTAACAGACTCACTACTATTTAATGAACTTCCAATATTATTACTAGATCCATCTGTTGATTTAACTTCTTTTGCGATTTCTTTCACTTTTTCACTTATTGATACATCATTGTTTTCTTTTTTTGGTTTCTCTTGAATAAAATCTCCTATTTGTTTAAATAAGTCTTCTAAAAGTCTCATGATTTTCCTCCTTAATTTCCTATTAAATATTAATAAATATCCACCAGCCTAGCTCAATGTCAACAACTTAAGAAAAAATAGTGTAATTACTGAATTAATTAATTGCAC
>CAKPCK010000027.1 GCA_934141555.1 uncultured Clostridia bacterium
TGCTCTTTTATTCTATTTTAAATTAATAATTAAAGGATCCATTTCATAATATATTCCTCCATATGATTGCTCATCATTTACAGGATTAATTATTGATTCAACTGGAACTATTTTTATATAGTCTGTATCACATTTTTCTATTAATAAATATTCAATTGTTTCCCAAACAGCATTAGAATATGTTTTAGTTGGAATATCATGTGGATCGTAATTTTCTCTAAATCCATTACTATATATTAATGTATGTTTATTACTAGTTCTAAAACAAGAAAGTTCTTTTCCATTTGCATCATATACTTTATATTCACTTGTTAATGGTAAATGTTCAATATTATGATCTGAATATCTATTTGCAAATGCTTTTGAAGATTGTTTACTTGCAGAATGATTTATCTGTACAATTGTTTGCATTGGAGAATCTACTACTTTTTCAACAGTTTGAGTAATATTTCTAAATTCAGATACTATTTGTGGATTCTCTATGACTTTACTATCTTTTAATACTTCATTTTTTGAAACATTAACTTCAAAATCAAAAGATATATCCTTAATATATTTATTTTCTTCATCTACACTTTGTAATAAATTTCTTGCAAACCATTGACAATTACTTGACCAATAATTTTGCATACTTTTCCAATCTACTGCATTAACCAATTTGTTATTTTTTAGTGAAATTTTAAAATTTTCTTTTCCATTTAATTCATCATCTGTTAAAGCATACATTGTATATACTTTATATTCATATTCATTTATTTTTTCTACTTTTTGATAATTATTCACACAATATGGAATATCATCAATATAAATGCTTGCATACCATTCTTGATTTGGATTAAATTTGTCATAATTTTGTATTCCACCAACTTGTTCTGTATTAAGTGCTAATCCAATTTTATACCCAGTATGTTTTCTTTCTTCTAACTGTTCATCAATTTTCTTTAATTGTTTTTCTAAATATTCTTCATATTCTAGAGTATTTTTTATATCAGTATCTATGTCATAATTTCCAAGTTGAAATTTTTTTGCAAGTTCTTCATTTCCTTCTTTTTGATATTTTCTCCATAAAATATGTCTCACATCATTAACCACAGATTTTTTGACTTCTTCTTTTCTTTGTTCGTATTCAGCATCATCTGATTCTTTATATATTGTTTGATCAAGTTTTAAGTTTTTATAATCTTCTTGACTTAATTTTACATCAAATTCTAATATTGTTATTCCTTCATTACACATTGTTGATGTTAATTCAATAGTAGTTTCTCCATATGCTATACTTTGATTTTCAACAGGTTGTTTATAATTTTTATATTGTTCAATGAACTTTGTTCCAAAAGAATTAAATATAGGTATTTCACTAATATTTCCTCCTGTAACTGCATATGCAATTCCAAAGCTTCCTGCTAATGCTCCAATAATAGAAGATATTATTACAATTATTTTAGTAATGTATTCTTTTATTTTATGCTTTTTCTTGCTATATAAAGCTTCATTTATAGCTTTTTCATATGTAACTGGTTCTGTTATATTTTGAGTCAAAATTTTCTTTATTTTATTATCTAGCATATCCATAAGAATCATCCCCCTTTATATATTTGTTTTTAATTTTCTCTTTTCCTCTTCTTAATCTTGTTTTAATTGTATTTTCGTTTGATTTTAATATTTTTGCAATATCTTTAATTGAATAATCTTCTAGATAAAATAACAGCATTGCTATTCTTTCATCATAATTTAAGTCTTTTAAAATTAAATAAAAATCTAGTTTTTCTAATTCATTATAAGTTTCTGAAGTAGAACAATTTGACTCTGTTTCTAGCTCTTCAAATGAAATATTTCTATTTTTGTTTCTTTTATATATTTGATTACATTTATTTACTAATATTTTTATAATCCATGTTTTACATGATTCTTTTTTACTTAATTTTTTTATATTTTTGAATGCTGATATCATTGTTTCTTGAACAGCATCTTCTATGTCATCTTCGCATGACAATCGACATCTAGCTATTTTGTATAAATCTTGTCTAATTGTATGTATTAATTGTGTAAATGCTTTTTTGTCACCTTTTTGTGCTTTTTCAACTAATTCTTCCATAATTTCCTCCGTATAATATGTACACATTTTACATCTATATGAGTTCTTAGTCTACTAAAAAAGTTTCATAAAAATAAAAAATATCATATCACTTGAAGTAGGATTTAAGTCAAGAGTAATTTTGAAAAAAGAAAAAGTCACACACCTCACATTTAAGGTATGTAACTTTTTTCTAGTTGTTTTTGATTTTCCAAATTACTAGAATTTTCTTTTATATTTTCATTCCAATTATATCATTGCTACAAATTTATTTGATAGAAAAACAAATATACAAAATCCAAATATAATTATAAAAAATGATAATATTAAATAGACAATTATGCTTGTTTTTACTTTTTTCATAACTTTAACATTTAATGGCAATAGTAATAACAATATTGGTATTATAGGTAATAAATAACATACATAAATATTAGTAATATTCCCTAAATATTTTATAGACAGCATTATCAAAGTAAAATATATTGCCACCCCTAAGAAACCTGTCATAAAATTATATATTTGAGCTACTATCAATAAATATTTATCATCAAAATTATATTTTAAAAAAATTATAACTGTCAATATACTAATTATCCACATAAATAACGCAATCCAATAAATCATTACTTATCTCCTTCTAATCTTTAAATCTAATTATTTTCTCCTGCTACTAATACATCAGTATTATCCACTTTTAATGCAAAATAAGGTTTTTCTTTGTTTTCTTCTTTTAAATATAAAATAAAGTCATCATTATAAATAAATTTTCTTCCTGTTTCAAATACTTCTTTTTCTAAAGCTTCTATTAAAGCTTCACTTTTTACACTTCCACCATAATTATTTAGTTCAAAATCTATTGTTTGAATTGCTTGTCTAATATACCAGTTTGTTCCTTTTATCCATCTTCCACAAAGTTCATTATAATTTATTTCATCATTAATTTTAATAAATGGTATATTTAGAATATCATTTTTCTTCCAATTTTTATCTCCTGTATATTTTGCTTGCTTTTCTAACATTTCTTTATAATTTTCTTCAAAGGATTTGTTTTCTCCTGTTGTTCTATATAGATAAACTTCTTCTCCTTCTTTTGTTTTTAATTTAATTGCAAAATCTTCTTCTGAGTTATAAAATAATATTTCAATATTTTTACTTGCATTTTGTGAAGTATCTGGCTCTATTCCAAAATATTTTACTTTTTCTTCTGAATCTCCAAAGATATTATCTTTTAAAGTTGGAAACTTTTCTAAATAATTAAATTCCTTTTTTAACATTGCATATAATACATAAACTTCAGGATTTCCCCATTGTACTTTATCTAATATTTTACTATTTTCATTAAACTTTTCTTTTATTCCATTTTCAATTTTATCTTTTAAGTCAAATGATGCTGTACCATGAATTTTAAAGTATGAATTAGAATTTAATTCGTTTACTGTGAATATTTGTTTATTTAGTTCATCTGCTAATTCTGATGAACCATCTTCAAATTCTATTTTTCCACCAATAACATCATTCATAAAATCATTCCATACTAAATTAAAGGTTCCACACCATACTTTATTTGTATCTATTGATGATATCTTACTTGTAAATGTAGGAGCCATTTTTGCCTTTCCTGAAAAACTTTCTACAATTTTTGCTGTTGCATATACTCCTCCTGCAAGTAAAATACTTATACATAATATTGCTATAATTACTTTTGAAACTTTATTCATTTCATCAAATCCTTTCTTTATTAAAATTTTGCGTAATTCTTTTTTGCCTCTATGGATAAGATTTCTAACATTTTGAACTGATTCTCCAAGTATTTGTGCTGTTTCTTTATATGTAAGTTTTTCAATTTGAGTTAAATATATTGTATTTTTATATCTATCTTCTAGCATATTTATAGCGTTTATTATTTCTTTTTGTTTTTCGTTTTTTGTAACTATATCAGCAACATCTTGTTCAATGCTATTAAATTCGTGTAATACATATGTTTCATTTATTTCTGTTCTCTTTTTTTCTGTATTTATATAATTATATGCTCTGCTTTTAGCTACTAAATATATATAATATTTGAAAGTATATCCTTCTTTTATTTTATTTTGCATAACATAAACAAATGTATCTTGTGTTATATCTTCTGCTTTTTGATAGTCTTTGACAATATTATAAATAAAATATTGTATTTTTTCTTTATACTTGTTATACAACAATTCGAATGCTTCTTTGTTTCCATCTAAATATTCATTATATAATTTTATATCTAAATCTTTTTCCATATCTTACCCTGCTTTCACATATACAAACAGTTGAAATTTAAAAAAGTTTCAAAATTTTATGTTTTTTTATTTTATCATATCTCCAAATGCTTCCATTTATTCTCCTTCTTTTATTTCTGTGATGTTTCCATTTTTATCAAATTCATATATTATTTTACATCGTGAATTTTCATCATAATATTCTCTATATAATGGATGTTCATAATCATCATAATTTATTAATTATTTTTTACAATTCCATCTTTTTTAATTTTTTCTATTATTTTTGTGTAAACTCTATCACATACCCATGGTTCAGAAGATACTTTCACTACTTCATTTATTGGAAACCACTTTACACCACTATTTTCATCTTCTTTTATGTGTATTTCTTCATTTTCGTCCGCTTCTAATAAATATGTTACATTTAAGTGAACATGTGAACCAACATATTTTCCTCTTTTTTCATGTCCATCTACAGTAACTATTTCTATTGAATAAATATCTTCTGAAATTGGCCTAACATTCTTTATTCCTGTTTCTTCTTTTGCTTCTTTCATAGCCACATGTAAAAGATCATTGTCTCCATCACTATGTCCTCCTGTCCACGCCCATGAATTATAAATTTTGTGATATATCATCAAAAGTTTTGTTCTTTCTTTATTAAGAATAAATGCTGAACTTGTAAAATGTCCATATTCATTTTGTCTATCATATATAATTCTCCATTTCTTTATTTATCTTATAATTATATGTTCAAAAAAACGTTCTTGAAACTCTACTAAAGCTTCAATGGCATCATTACTATAATTTTTGTATTTAGGAATAATTACTAACTTATCGTCATCATCATTAATTCTATGGATTACAGCTATACATTTTCCTGTAAAATCTTTTATTGGCTCAAAAACTCCTAATACATAACAGTCAATTTCTTCTCCATCTCCACTAATTGTATTTGGAATAAATCCATAATTAACAGGATAAATAAATCCGTGTTTAGGATGTTTACTTCCAAGCTCTCTATCTATTTTTACACCAATAATCTTCCCTATATAATCTTTATTTGCCATCTTACTCTCCTTAATAAATTCTATATATTTTATATCATAAAAATATTTAATTATCAACATTCTTGTTTATAATTAAAGACAGCTCATTTGGCTGCCTTTTTTCTTACTTGTTTTCTATTACTTTTTTTGCATACGAACAAGTTGCTTTTATGTTTTTAGTATACTTTTTTGAATTTTCTATAACATTTTCTACTAGTTTTCTTGCTATTCCTTGACCTTGATAATTACTATCTACTTCTGTGTGTATTATATTCCAAACATCATTTGTTTCTTCAAAATCACATTCTCCTATTTGTTTTTTATTATCATAAGCTATTGCTTTATTCTTATTTTTCTCAAATACTATCTCTATCATATTACTCCTCCATTCTCATTATTAACAAATTATATTTATAATTATTCCAACGATTATTGATACAATAATTCCTGCTATTAAACTTTAAAGTTAAATTATTCTTATATGTTCTATGCTTTGGCTTAGGAGAAAATAAAGGTGCAAAATAATAATGCCATTCAACAATAATTACCACTCCAATATAAGGTCTTTTTTCACTTTTATTATATGCAATATGCTTATCAAATTGGCTTAAATACTTAATATAGTTATCATCTATAACAAAAAAATTTAATTTTCCTAATTTTATCTTCTTTTGATTTTTCATTAATTCCTCCCAATAACAAATATATGGAGATACTTTTTCAAGTACCCCCATAATTTTTCAGGAAACCCGTTTTTAGTAAAAAATACTAAAGGCTCGTTTCTAACCTAATGTTTAATAGGATATTCGTTTATAGAATTAGCATTCTAAAGGCTCATATCTAACCTAATGTGTTCTTTGCACTTCTTTATGAAATTAATCAAAGGCTTAATTGTGCGCCTAATTTATTTGATAAATTAATTTATCAATATTAGTATATTCATTATACTTCATTTTATAAATAAAATCAATACTTAAAATTAATTTATAATATCTTCTATTTGTTCAATAGAAATTGGACCTTCTCGTAAAATTTTTAATTCATTTGAAGTACAATCAACAATAGTACTTCCTATACCAAATGAAATTTCTCCATCCATCATTCCATCTAAATTAGGGCAATATCTTTCTATTTCATCTAAGTTTTTACATGTAGGTTCTCCACTTTGATTAGCACTACTCATAAAAAGTGGACTTCCT
>CAKPCK010000028.1 GCA_934141555.1 uncultured Clostridia bacterium
TAATATTTATTGCAATATCTCTGACAAAAAAATTATATCAAAGTAAAAAATAAAAATCAACCATATTATTATTTTATCAGGAAAAAATCATTTTTAGTCCAAAAGAAAAAAATATGTTCCGATTTAGGAGTAAAATTGTATTCTTCTTGAAGAAATATTCTATAAATAAATATTTGTAACTTTAAAAGTTTTTTACTCCTTTCTTTGATTTCTTGTTCAGTATCATTATTTAATACAACATAATGCAAGTTACGATAATAGTCTCTCATAAGTTCATATGATATTAGTTATTAAAAGATATTTTGAATATTTATATAAATTCAATATTTAATAATTCTATTTGATTAGAAATAAAATCTGGATTTAAATCTATATTATTTACTAATTCTGTAGAAAGATATTTTTTATTATCGTCAGGAAAAATTGTAACAATGTTTCCATCAATATCATTTTCTAATAAAATTCCACCTAATAAATTAGCACCTGACGATATTCCAACACCTATTCCAAGTTCTCTTGAAAGTTTTCTAGACATATTGATTGCATCATAATCATTAATTAATATTATTTTATCTATTTTATTTTTGTCTATTAATTCTGGAATAAAGTCGTCTCCAATCCCTTCTATTTTATGTTGGCTTAAAATTATTCCTTTAGACATAAGTGGCATTTTATCAGGTTCTATGGCTGTAATCATTAAATTTGGATATTTTTCTTTAAGCTTTTTACCTGTTCCCATCAAAGTTCCACCTGTTCCAACACCAGATACAAAACCACTAATTGGTTTTGTAAGTTGATTTAATATTTCTTCTCCCGTTGTTTCATAATGTGCGAAAAAGTTATCCATATTTGAAAATTGATTTGTGAATAATCCATTTATATTTTGAGCTAATTTTTTTGCTTCTTCAATACATCTTAAAAATCCACCTTCTTCTTTCGAAATAAGAAATATATTTGCTCCATAGCTTTTCATTAATTGTATTCTTTCTTTACTAGCCCAATCAGGCATAAAAATATATACAGGATGATTATAGTAAGCCCCAAGTGCTGATAATGAAATTCCTGTATTTCCACTGGTTGCTTCTATTAAAGGTTGTTTTTCTTTTAAAATTCCTTTCGCTTTTGCATTATTTATCATATAAAATGCAACTCTATCTTTTATACTACCAGTTAAATTATAATATTCTAATTTTACAAAAATTTGTTTATTTTTTTCTTTATATTTGTAGTTTATTTTTATCATTGGAGTATTTCCAATTATGAAATTCTGTTCGAACATATTATTCCTCCTTCATAAATAATATTCAAATAAAAAGAAAAAAGAATAGAACTTTTAATTCTATTCTTCAATAATATATCCAGTTATATCTGGTTTTTTTATATCATCATCTGTAACTATATTAAATTTGTAGTCATAATCTATAACTAAATCATTTTCATTATTTTTTTCAATATGTCTTACTGCCATTCCAGTATATGTATCAATATAGCTTTCATTATTTTTGTCTTTTATTAAATAGCATTTTTTGCCGTTACAATTTGTTACAAAATTCCTAAATGTTCTAATAATATTTTTATTCCAATTAAGATTAATATAATTCCACCTGCTAATTCAGCTTTTTTCTCATATTTGCTACCAAATTTATTTCCAACTTTTGTACCTATAATTGATATTACAAATGTTATTATACCTATCATTGAAATTGCTAAAAGTAAATTTACCCTTAAAAATGCAAATGTTATTCCAATAGCAAGAGCATCTATACTTGTAGCAACAGCTAATACAAACATTGTTTTAAAACTTATATCATCAGTACTTTCTTCGCTATCTTCTTCCTTGCTAAAGGCTTCTTTTATCATATTTCCACCAATTATTCCAAGCAAAATGAATGCAATCCAATGATCTACATTTGTAACAAGACTTTCGAATGCTGAACCTAAAAAATATCCTATTGTTGGCATAAGTGCTTGAAATCCTCCAAACCATAATCCTATAATACATGATTTTTTACAGTTAATTTTTTTCATTGAAATTCCCTTACAAACTGAAACAGCAAAAGCGTCCATTGCAAGGCCGATACTTAATAATAATAATTCAATAACTCCCATTTTTTCACTCCTATTTTTACATATAAAAAGACTCAACTGTAATCTTACAGATAAGTCTTTAAACTTATACTATATTAATATTTCCTTGTTCATACTTTTATACTAAAATGATACTATTAATAACATTTTAAATTTTTCTTCTCCAAACACACTGTGAGGTGTAGTGTTACAATTGATGTGAAACAAAAAGTATAGAAAAAAAGTGATTCAAGTAGTATAATTGAATTGTCGAAAAACAAATTATACGAAAAGACTTGAATCACTTATGAATAATAGTATAACACAAAAAGAAAAAAGAAAGCAGCTAGAGATAGCATAAATGTAAGAAACAAATTCAATATATTACAGGAAAAATATATTAATTTGTTTCACATCATTGACACACGTGCATTTTCAGTAAAATCTTTCCTTTTTCCATCTACAATTTCATCATATAATTCTATTTTATAATTCAATCTTTCTAATGTCTCTGTAATGTTCTTTTGTTTTTCTAATAGCTTTTCTCTTTGCTCTTCCAATAATTTTTTTCTCGCTTCAACTGTTGATTTTCCTTGCTCAAATAATGTCATATATTCTATTAGAATTTCTATTTCAACTCCTGCATTTCTCATACATTTTATAAATTCTATTCTTTTACATGATGTTTCATCATAATTTCTTATTCCATTTTGATTTCTTGGAACTTTTGCAAGTAATCCTATTCTTTCATAATATCTTAATGTATCTGGTGTTAAATCATATTTTTTACTAACTTCTGTTATTGTCATTTTATTTCCTCCATATTTATATTTTAGTTATATATTATTTTTTAATTATCTTTCTTCTTCAAGTTTATGATTCATTTGATATTCATTTTCTAAAATCAAAGAAAATTTCTTCGGGATATATCCTTTTGCTTTTTCTATTAATTGTGGATTAATTCCATATAATGCCTCTGATAATGCACCAGTAATACATGCATTTGTATCAGTATCTCCGCCATATGATATTATATTTGAAATACTTTCTTCAAAACTATTACTTGTAAATGCTGCATATATACAATTGTTAAATGTTTGGCTACAAGTAGTATTAAATTTATCAAATTTTTTATATTGTAACTTTAAACCTAATTTATCCAATATTTCTTCTTTCTTTTTTCCTTGTTTGGCATAAAAAATAATTAAAGCAATTAAAGTAGAATATACTATTGCTTCTTTTGAATTATGAGATGGTATTGTTGCAAGTCTTGAATTTTCTTTTACTTCTTGTTCTGTTTGAAAATAATACCCAATAGGTGAAATTCTCATCATAGCGCCATTGCCGCAACTTGTTCCCTCTTTTGATGATTCCAACCATTTTATATATCCAGGAGAAAAACTTGTTTTAAAATATGGTTTAAATTCAGGTTTATAGTTTTTATATTCATGTCCATATTTTCTTAAATATTTTTCATAATCTTTATCATTTTGAATTGCTTCAGCAATTGCTATTGTTAATATTGTATCATCACTGAAAAATGCCTTAGGAGGTATTATTTCCTGGATCTGAATATTCTTTATTCCTTTTAATTGTTCAAATTCATAAATTGAACCTGCTAAATCTCCTATTACTGCTCCCCACATATATTAAATATCTTTTATCCTTCCCTATTTTATTTTAACCCCTAATAAATATATTAAGTCTAATGCTTGAACTTGATTGATTGTGGCCCCTTTTATATCATCTATAGAAATTGATATTCCATCTATTTTACATTTTGATAAATCAATTCCATTTAAACTTGTTTGAAATATTTGTATTTGTGTCAAATCCGCTTCTTGAAATTTTATATTTTTTACTTTATTATTTTGTAAATTTGCATTTTTTAGTCCTGTTTCTTTAAAATATACATTTTTTAAATCTGATATTGTTATATTAGTATAATTCATATTAACATTTATAAAATTTGTGTCTAATAATGTATTTTCATTAAAACTACATCCTGTTAATTTGCAATTATTAAATTCACATCTTATAAAACTACAGTTTTCAAAAATTGTATTTGAAAAATTACAATTGTTAAATTGAATATCTATAAACATGCATTTTTCAAAATTACTATTTATTATAGTTGTGTTGTTTATTATTGATTTACTTATTGTGATTTTTAAAATTTCTATATTTTCTGTTTCATACTCTTCTAGTTTTATTTTTTCTAAGTCATCATTTTCTTCTATTTCTTTTTGTAAATCTTGAATTTGTATCAAGTTATATTTAGATATATTCATATTATTCTCCTATTTGATTTTTACTATATTGTTATATCATAAAAACAGATAATTATCAAATAATCATCTGTTTTTTACATTTTTATCCTATCATTGTTGAAATATTTCCATATAAATATAATCTTAATATTCCACAAATTATAAGATGAACAGGATATATTATATAAAAGAAATATTTCATTCCTTTCCATGTTCCTCTTTTTCCATTATATAATTTTAATAATGGTATTGCTAATACTGTCCCCATTTGAATGATTCCGTATTGTATACTTATAAAAATACAATACACTATTGAATATATACCTGAAAGTATAGTTTGACTTATCATTTGCTTTTTAAAGTTATTTCTATACTCGTAGTTATATATAATTATCATTACAGCAACAGAACTCCAATCTGATGGAAATCCTAATACACATAATAAAAGTATAAATAGTGTTTTTACTTTATTATTTAGTTTTGAGTCTTGTATCATTATTCCTATAAGACCTAAGGCTAATGACCACATTATACTTGTTTGATTAAAACTTGTTCCATTTTTGAATGGAATAAAATTTATTCCAAATGCAAAACAATATGCAAAATGTGAAATTACTGCAAATATCAATAATCTTGTTAAATATTTTTTTCTATCTTTTGTGTAATATGCTCCTTCAGCTATGAAAAAGCAAAATATTGGTGCTACAATTCTTCCTATTAAATGTAATAGTAATACTATTGTTCCATTATTATAACCTGGTTTTATTACCCATAATAGATGATCAAATATCATTGCTAATACAGCTATTAGTTTTAATTGATTTGAGTTCAAAGATTTTTTCATTACATTTCCCCCTTTTATTTATAATAATAGTATAGTATTTATAGATATTAAAGTCAAATGATTTTTATAAAATTTAAAAGAGGACTCAACTCTGAATCCTCTTCCCTATTTAACAATATTGACTTATTT
>CAKPCK010000029.1 GCA_934141555.1 uncultured Clostridia bacterium
TCTAATGCTGATAATATGCATTTTTTAAAATATGATTTCGGTATTTTTATTTGTGATCTAGTATTAGCAATAGCAAAATTCTTTAATGCATAACATAGTTTTTTAGAATTTATTTCCTGGACTTTTTCTCTTATATTTGGAGTCATATACATTTCTTTTAGAATTTCAGTCATTTCAATAGCAAGTTCTGGAGAAAAAATATGCATTTCGCAATTTTTTATAAGTCTTTCAAATTCTGTTTTTTCCATCTTATCCATCATATCATCTAAGGTTTTATTTTCTTCTGGTTTATGATTAGAAGGATAGATTGATTTCATTTCTTTTAATTTAATTTTATTTAATTTAATTTGATTTGATTTTATTTGATTTAATTTGCATAAATTTGCATATGATTTTTTCAAATTTGCTTTGCATTTGTATCTTTTTTTGTATGCATTTGCATTACTTTTGCATATGTTTTTTATGCTTTTGCATTTTTTTGCATTTTTTTCTTGTTTTTTGTCTGCTTCTTGTTTTTTATCCTTTTCTTTATTCCATCGTGCATTTGCTGCTTGACTTCTTTTTTCTTTTAATGTTTCATATTTTTCCATTCTTCTTAATAAACTTGCTGACCAAAATGTTTTTTTATCAGCATTAAATAATCCATTTCCACTTTCATCATCTCTATATTCATTTATACAATCATTCAAATACTTTTCAACATCAATAGTTGTTCCAGTTTGCATTTTTATAGCCCTATATGTATTTTTATTAAGAGGTAATTTATATGTAGATTCGTTTCTTAACATTTCTAATATGGCCCAATATAATCCATATCCGTTCTAATCCATAATCGCATCTCATTCCCAATATTTTTGGATCTGATAATGCATTTGCATCATGGCTAAAATAATAAACGTCTTTACTTGCCATCATTACCTCTCCTTTCTTTTAATATCGTATCTACTGTCAGTTGTTGGTTTTTATACACATCATTTAAATATCTTTTTTCACATATGGGGCCAAAACCTTTTTGAATACTCTTCCATGTTTTCAATTCTTTTCCACACATTCTACAATTAAATGATTTGTCTTGTATATCTGGACACTTTTTTAATGCTTTTATTGCTAAACTAATGGCCTTTATATCCTTTAAATAAATTTCATCAGATTCATCATTTTGTATAAAACTAAGCCTGTCCCTTTTTAATTCTTCTAATTGAGTTATCGCTTTTATACTATTCATATAAGACCTCCATCAAAATGGATATAATTTTAATTCTAGATTTAATCCAGGTTTTGCTATTGTAGTATTTATTTTTGTTTCTTCATATACCTTATCTTGCATTATAGTTTGGTTAGAATTTGTATCTGATAAATGGCATAGTACAATATTTTTTGCATAACTTAAGTCATTAGATTTTAAGAATTTTATTACATTTTCTAAACTAAAATGGCTCTCTAATAATCTTGTATATCTAGTTTTATTTATTACTCCATTCTTTGCATTTTCTTTTGCAATTTCTTTGTTATAATTACATTCTAATAGTAAATAATTTAGTTTATTGAATTTATATTTAATATAATATGTATCTGTGGCATACATAAGTTTTTCGCCAGTTGGCTTATATTGAATTAGAAATCCCAATGGTTCTGCAGCATCGTGTTGTGTATCAAATGGAAGTATTATAAAATTTCCTATTTCAAATTGTTGTAATGCTTTTATAATTTTAAATCTATGGCCAAATAAATTTTGTTTTTTTAATGTTCCTGCAGATGCATATACATTTATTCCATATAAAGCAAAATTCGAGGCATATTTTAAATGGTCCATATGTTCATGAGTTATCAATACTGCTTCAATACCATTAAAATCAAAATTCAATTCTTTTTGCACAATTTTAAAATTAACACCTGCATCCAATATTAATTTTTCATTGTTATTTGCTTCTATTAGATAGCAGTTACCACTCGAACTGCTACCTAATACTTTTAATTTCACTAAAATGCTGGCCCTTCATTTTGGATTGGAGTCATTTCAATATTGTTATCTGCAGATGCATTTTCTTCAATATTTTTTATTTCTCCAGTTTCAATATCAATTAATTCTTTGTTTGCTTTTTCTTCTATTTCTTCAGCAACTTGTCCTTCTATGACATTTTCATAAGTATTATCATTATTTTCTATAACATATGCATAGCTTTCATTTACTTTTTTAGGATCTATTGCAACAGCATTATATGTTGCTCTCGCAATAGTTTTTCTGGCCATTTCTTCATACCAACCTTCAATCTTTTCTTTTCCTACTTTTTTGCCATTTTCCCATTTATCTTTTTCTCCACCCCAAAATTCAGCTGCTGCATAGGCTGGTTTTCTCTTATCAATATCTTTTTTAGATAGTGTTATTATTTTATTTCTTGATTCATCAACATATTGTATATATCCAAATCCTCCTATTATTTCACCTCTATCAAATGGATTTTTAATTATAAAATTATATCTAGTGATATTATCTTTATTTACTATTTCAAATACATCATTAGAATATATTAATTCAACAATTATGTTTCTAATTGGGTATAATGATAGTTGTGTTGCTATATATTCTAGACCTTTATATCCTTTCAAAAATCCTATATCATACTTTTGAGTTTTATTATTTTTATATGGTATTGCATTTAAATGGTTAGGTATTTGCATATCTAATCCCAATTTTGCATGATGTACAACAGCTATTGCTAAATCGTTCATATTAACATTTTGCCAAGTAATTGGTAAATTGTTTTTGTCTTCTTCTTTGGTTGATTTCCAACTATTTTTATTTAATCTTGCTTCTTCAGCTTTTTTCAAAGCATTGTCAATTCCTATAAAATATCCTCTTATAAGTTGTTTTTGATATTCATTTAAATTTAATGTTCCAATATTCCCTTGAAATTCTTTCATTACCATTCCTGTAAATCTCTCGCTTGCTGTCAATTCTTGCTTTTGTAATTCTGTTTGTTCTTTTTTTACTAATTCACTACTCATATTATTCAACCCCCAATTCCTTCATCATTTTTATAAATTTTTCTGCTTTTTCTCCTTCAATTTTTCCCACAGCAACTTTCATTCCTTTTTCATTATTATCATTTTCTTCAATTTCTGTTTCTTGCTCCGCTTCTTGCAATGATTGCCCTGCAACTAATCCACTTATAAAAGCTAATCCTATTTTTTCTAGTTCATTTAAGTTTTCTAACATTTATTTTTCCTCCTTAATTATAAATTTCATTCCTGTTTTTTCTTCATTTTCTACTATTACTGTACAAAAAGCAGGTATGCATAATAAATCAACTCCACTTGCAGCTACAAATGATCTAGCAATTGCAATGGCTTTCATTGATTGGTTCACAGCTCCTGCTCCTATTGCTTGTAATTCTACTCTTTTATTTTCTTGTAATCCTCCTGCTATTGCTCCTGCAACACTATTTGGATTTGATTTACTTGATATTTTTAAAATCATTTTATTTTCCATT
>CAKPCK010000030.1 GCA_934141555.1 uncultured Clostridia bacterium
AGATAGTAATTGGAATAAAATGGCTGAATGGAGATTTGGATTATCTATAATATTTGCTATGTTTGGAGTAATATTGCTAGGATTTGGATTTTATGCTATAGGAGATATGGTTAGAGAAAATAATATAATATTATCTAATTGGATTTTTGTGACTGGTTTTATTGGTTGCATAGGTGGCTTATTTGTACATTCTTTATTATGTATTCAAGCAGTTGTTTATAAAAGAATTACTGATAATGGTAAAAGAAATTTTGAACTTGCAGATAATACACTAGAAGGTTTTTACAAAACTATAATGTTCCCATTTTTTTTGACATATTCTGTTTTAATGATTGCTGATATATGTATTGCAGTAGCAGTATTAAGTGGAGCATTAGGTGTACCAAGATGGATGGCATTGTTAAATTCAATAGTTTTTCTACTTATAGGTATGTTGTTTAGAAAAATTAATCCTGATAAATTTCAAGATTTGCCAGGTATTATAATGCCAAGCTTAGGCTTAGCAATGATTGGAGTAATTGGAATAGTAGCAGTTATGGTCTAACAATAGTATTGCATAAATCGACAAATTATTAAAAATATGTTGTTCAAAATAAATACCAAACTTGTTAAAATAAAATTAAAGAAAGGGAAGTATTTGATATGAATACAGATAAAATTTATGCAGAGCATATAGCAAATGAATATTCTGCAAAAAAAATCAAAAGTGATTGCATTAAAAAAAGTTGTTGGAAATGCTTTCAAATATGGACTAAAATTAAAATAAGGAGGTATATAAATGGAATACAGAAAATTTAATAATCAAATAATTGTAAGAATAGATAAAGGAGAAGAAATTATTGAAAAAATAAAAGAAGTGGCATTAAAAGAAAATATAAAATTAGCAAATATAAATGCATTAGGAGCAACAAATAATTTTGTAGTAGGTGTTTACAATGTTGATGAAAAGAAATATTATTCAAATGAGTTTAAAGGAAACTTTGAAATTGTTTCATTAACAGGAACAATAAATACAATGAATGGTGAATTTTATACTCATATTCACATGAGTGCTGGAAATGATAAAGGAGAAGTATTTGGAGGACATTTAAATAAAGCAATTGTAAGTGCTACTTGTGAAATGGTAATAAATATTATAGAAGGAAATGTTGATAGATACTTTGATGAGAAAATTGGATTAAATTTATTCAAATTTTTGAATTAAAATATGTGACCATTTCAAAGATTTTCTGTCTTTATAAGTAGAAGGAGAAAAATATGAAGGATGAAGGATGAAGAAATAATAAACTTATACTGGAATAAATCGGAAAATGCTATATTTGAGACAGAAAAAAAGTATAGAAAATATTGTGAATACATAGCTTATAATATTTTACAAGATAAAGAAGATACAAAAGAGTGTATTAATGATGCATTTCTTAATGTCTGGAATGCAATTCCACCACAAAAGCCAAAAATATTAAAAGCTTTTTTAGGAAAGATTACTAGAAATTTAGCAATTAATAAATATGAAAAGAAAAAAGCCAAAAAAAGAGGATGAACAATAGAAGCAGTTTTAGAAGAATTAGAAGAATGTATTTCAGATAATCATAGAATTGAAGAAAAAATAGAATATGAAGAATTAATAAAAAATATAAATGTGTTTTTAGAAACTTTATCAAAAGATAAAAGAAAAATATTTATAGAAAGATATTGGTATTTAAATTCAATTAAAGTTATTTCAAAAAACAATAAATTAACTGAAAGTAACACAAAAACAACATTATCGCGAATAAGAAATCAATTAAAAAAATTTTTAGATGAAAGAGGTGTTGAAATATGAAAAGTAGTATGATATTGTTAAAAGCTTTAGGAGATATTAATGACCAATATTTAAACTATGAAAATGAAG